>NZ_CP026538.1:3632142-4237500 GCF_004135975.1 Solidesulfovibrio carbinolicus
GGCGGCTCGGCTTGGAAATGGATTCCATTGCCGCCTACATGCGCGCCCGCAACATCGACGAATACCTACGCGGTATCCAGGAGGCCGGCGACCGGGCCGCCCGGATCATCCGCACCATGCTCGATTTCAGCCGCAGCAGCCAATCCCTGCGCGCTTCATGCAACGTCAACGCCCTCCTCGATATGGCCGTGGATCTGGCCGCCAATGATTATGATCTCAAAAAACGCTATGACTTCAAAGGCATCCGCATCGAACGCGATTACGATCCGACCCTGCCGCCGGTGGAGTGCATGGAGACGGAGATCGTCCAGGTGCTGCTCAATATCATCAAGAACGCGGCTCAGGCCATGGCGGACCGGGGCCAGCGGCCCGACCCGCCCACCCTGCGTCTGATCACCCGCCACGACCCCGACGCCGCCCGCATCGAGATACGGGACAATGGACCGGGCATGGACGAGGCCACCCGCCGACGCGTGTTCGAACCGTTTTTTACCACCAAGCCCCAGGGCGAAGGGACGGGCCTTGGCCTGTCTGTGGGTTTTTTCATCATCGCCCAGAAGCACAAGGGAAGAATCTCCGTGGCGTCGCGTCTCGGTCAGGGAACCGCGTTTGCCGTCGAGATTCCCCTGGGAGATGCCCAAACATGACTTCCGAACGCATCCGCGTGCTGATTATCGACGACGAGGCCCTGTTGGGCTTGGCCGCCCAGGATTACCTGGAAGACGAAGGGCGCTTCGAGGCGTTCGTGGCGCAGGATGCCGAGTCCGGCCTGGACCTTCTGCGGCGTCAGGCCATTGACGTATGTCTGGTGGACCTGCGTTTGCCGGGTTCAAACGGCATTGAGTTTATGCTCCAGGCTCAGGACCTGTACCCGGCCCTGCGCTTTCTCGTCCATACCGGCTCCCCCGAGGAGCAGTTCCCCAAGGCGATCATGCAGGACATCCCCGGCTTCCGGGGCGTGCTCTACAAGCCCGTGGCCGACATGGAGGTGATCGTCCGTGCCCTTGACAATGCCCTTCGCTAAGGCCCTGGGCCTGCCTCCCGGGCAGGCGGTGCGGGTGCTGGTCATTGACGACGAGGCCATGCTGCGCCGCACCCTGGCCGATTATCTGGAAGACATGGGCTGCCGGACCGCCCTGGCCGCCAACGGGGCCGAAGGGCTCGAGGTCCTGGAGCGCTTCGCCCCGGACGTGGTTCTGGTGGACCTCAACATGCCGGTCATGGACGGCTATGGCTTTATCGAGCGGATTCGGGCCAGCGCCCCTGAACTGCCCCTGATCGTGGTCTCCGGCGTCGGAACCGTGGACAAGGCCGTTGAGGCCATCCGGCTGGGAGCCTGGGACTACATCACCAAACCGGTGTCGCGCTTTGCCGTGGTGGAGCACGCCCTGTCCCGGGTCCTGGAGCGCGCACGACTCCTGCGGGAAAACCGCAACTACCAGCACAACCTGGAAGCCCTGGTGGACGCGCGCACGGCCGAACTGCGCGACACCCGCCGCCAGATTCTCTACAGCCTGGGCAAGGCGGCGGAATACCGCGACAACGAGACCGGCCACCACGTCATCCGGGTGGGCGAGATGTGCGCCGCCCTTGGCCGTTGCCTGGGCCTGGACCCGGCCCGGGTGGAGATGCTGCGCGAGGCCGCCCCCCTACACGACATAGGCAAGATCGGCGTGCCCGACCACATCCTGCTCAAGCCCGGTCCGCTCACCCCGGAGGAATGGGTCGTTATGCAGCGCCACTGCGAATACGGCTGCATGATCCTCAGCCAGCCCCTGGCCGAGGGCCAGCCCGAGGCCATGGTCTGCACCACCGCAGATCCCATGGCCGCCCTCGGCGCGAAACAGCAACTCATGCCCCTGGCCCAGACCATCGCCCTATCCCACCACGAACGCTGGGACGGGACCGGCTATCCCAAGGGGCTGCTCGGGGAGTCCATTGCCCTGGAAGCCCGCATCGTCTCGGTGGTGGACGTCTACGACGCCGTTGGCAACCATCGCCCCTATAAGGCCGCCTTTCCCGAGGATGCCTGCCAACGCATCATACGCCAGGGCGCAGGCACGGCCTTTGATCCGGCCGTGGTGGAGGCCTTTTTCGCCGAACTCAAGACCATCCTGTACTACAAGGACCGCTGGCGTGATGTGCTCGCCCACGGGCCAGCGAATTTCTGAATTCAGGCAACTTTTGACGAGCCAAGCTTTCGTTCACCTGGGTTTCTCGCCTGGAGAAGCGTTTCAATTCTATTGAAGCCATGCAGACATCCTGCTCGGCGGACTACCGGCGCTGGTGAAGTGGCGCATGTGCGGCTCTGTTACAGCCGAATGTGTTATAAGAACACTGTTCAAACAATTCCTTCTGTGACCAAAGTCTTACTCGAAAAAAGCTCGCGGCCAATTCCTTTTGTACATTTGGCTTGAAACCTCCCCAAGAAACGAAGAGTCCTTCTGTAGCTCCGAACTTGGTGACGGCTCCCAGCAACTTGTCGACGGTCGGACGGTCGGTAGGCGTCAAGCCTGACTTCACCTCGACGCAAAGCCGTGGCTGTCCAAATCCATACGGTGTATTCTATCCCTATTTTATTTTCATACTCCGACGAAAACGCACAACTGCTGCTGAAGCTTTAGTGGCAAGTTCGCAGGCCAAGGTTTTTGACGCCAGAAAAGAACCCGTCTCGGCCAGTTTGTTGGAAGGCGAGCCGCCGCCGCAGAGCATGAAGTCCTTGCACAAAGCACGGCAGTTAAGGATCCCCTGCCGTATTTCCTGCCAAATGCGCAAAAAACGATCGTTCCACCTGATGTCCCGCACATGATCAAGATGCACATTGCCTAATATCAAGCTGCCGTGAACAGGGTGCGTCATACTGTTGAGTTCCGGCGAAAACGTCGACAAACCGCCCTGGGCATTGACTGTGACGTGATGCCACGGCAGGCAGGTCCCTGAGGCGCGGGGACGCTCGTCGTCCAGAGCGTCCTCGATCTCCTGGAGTTCCCGAATGACCATGTCGCTGCCCCGGCTGTCCGTTTGCTGCGCGAATTCCTGCAGAAAGGCGGCGAAGTCTTCAGCTCTGCCGGCGGCATCGGTGGCAAGGGACGTCGTGCGGTTTTCGCCCTCAATTTCCTCAGGGTTGAAGGATAGCCGCCGCAGTCCGTGGTCATAGAAAAAATCGGCCAGTTCTTTCCCGTAGTCCAACGTGCCCGCCGTTACGACGCAGAGTATCGCGGGCACCAAGCCTGCGTCGTGCAGTCGCGCGATGCCGTTCAGGGCGCGGTCGAAACTGCCCCGCCCTGAGGCAAAACGTCGATTGGCGTCGTGGAGGGCGGCGAAACCGTCGAGGCTCACGCCGACAGCCACATCATGGTCCCGCAGAAATGCGGCCCAATCTCGGTCGAGCAAGGTGGCGTTCGTCTGTATGCTGTGGCGGATAGCCACGCCGGGTCCAAGTCGCCTGCGGATGGCGCTGAAAGCCTGCTCGAAAAAAAGGCGGCCTGCCAGCAAAGGCTCCCCCATGTGCCAGGATACCCGCAGTTCGCTGCCTATCAGACCGGCATCGGCGAGGTTGTCCACGGCCCGGCCGGCCGTCTCCACGGACATGGACGTCGTCGGCTGATCATGGGGCAAATAGCAATACCGGCAGCGCAGGTTGCAGGCCGTGGTTGGCTGCAGGGTGAGAAGAGCCGTTTTCAGTTTCATGGATTCGGGCCCTGTATCCTGCATGTCATGCGTCGTATTTATAATTCCCGTGGAACGTAAGGGGCCAGTTGTTGAAGCATACTCGGCAGGTCACGCTGTTTGTCCCCGCGAAAATTGATTGCCCGCCAACCCGATGCCGTCTCCTCGGCTGTAAAGCCTGAAAGCGTCTGGCTCGCAAAAAGGCCCAGTGCAGCCAATAAGACCTCGCGGGTGCGCTCCCGGCGAACCACATGCCGATCAGCACAGACAGCCAAATCAGCCGCAACAACGCAGCCACCGCCGTCGAGGAGTCCAAAGGGAAAGACGGCATCCATGGCGTCAGACCCGATCTCCAGGCGGCCAGCCTGACTAGGGAACAACTGGACGCCGTCGCGACCATAGGTGCCCACGCGTCTATCCGCTCTTCCCGCCTCTTCGTAACAGGCGTATATGTCGCCAAAAGGATCCAAAAGATAGCAGTGTTCCTTAGCCCTCATGCAGTATTCCGCCGCCATTGGGCCAGGACCGGTTTCAGCGACGGCAAGACGGGCCAAGGCAGCGGCATGGCGCGTCACATCTGAACCAATGTGGTTGGCAAACCTCGCGAGATCTTCGGCCGAAACCATTTCTAGACCATCATCAAGGTGTTCACCCGGCACATTACGGATGGCTGCGGCATAGGGGTGGATGTTCTCCATGGCAAGCAAACCGGCCTTGTCTAGAATATCCAAAAGAGAATCCAAGGCTTGGCGGCGAGCTGGTTGCAAATGCAAGCGCAAGTCGATGGCAACGCCTGTCTGGCTGGCCGCCTCAACATGAGCCAATATCAAAGCAAACGCATCGCTTCTTGCTCGACCGTGGCCCTGGCCCCCAAAACATGCCGGGTCTGCATCCAAGGCGATTTGCAACCGGGAGATCGTTCCCGGCCCCTGTCCCAGGACATCCAGGTAGCCGGCCAGTTCCAAGCCATTGGTCACGGCCTCCACTTCGGCCCCGCCGGCTTTGGCGTGATGCAAAAGCCGCTGCACCGTATCCCGATGGCGGTTACGCAAAGGCTCGCCGCCGTACAGGACATAGCACATGCGATGCGCCGGCACGTCTGGGCACAATGCCGGTTGGACTTGACGCCAAATCGCATCGATGTCTTTCGGGGCAAGGCGGACATCGCCCAGTCTTGCACGGATATCTCGCTGAAAACAATAAGGACAGTCCAGATTGCAGGCATAGGACAACGCCAACATAAGATACCCTGTTTGGCGTTGAAGATGCCGGTTGAGCCAACGGATCATCCGAAAGTACTGCAAGAATAACGTCTTTTCCTCGAACAGGGACAGGGACGTAACATGGCCCCGCGCAGCAAGTCCTGCAAGGTGCTTCGAATAAAAACCTGACAGTCCAAGAGGTTCGTGCGAAAGCCGAGACTCCCAGGCATCGGCAAGCCAATGGCCAAAAGCGCCGGACACCACGTCCAAACAGCCGTTGAGCGTATGAAACAGGACAGCGCCGCCTTCGTGCCGCCGCAAAATGCTCAAAGCACTGGGACGCCATGCCGGCGCGACGCCCAGGGGCTCATTGCCGTCCGGGTTCATGCAGCCGACCTCCCTCCAGGATGCAAACTCGGGAGTGTTCATCAATGGCGTTCTCGGCGTGGGAAACAACGATCACAAAGCGGTCGCGGCAAACACGCCGTATTGTTTCCATGACGCGACTGGCGTTTTCCGCGTCCAAACCACTCGTGGGCTCGTCGATGACGATGATGTCAGCGTCCTTCACCAAGGCTCGGGCCAGGGCGATGCGTTTTTTCTGCCCAAGAGAGAGGTTGGAGCCACCTTGGCGCAGGTTCGGCCCGTCTTCTCCGGCGGCGGTGTCCTCGGAATCAAGGAGTCCTTGCAGTCCGACGCTGGCCAGCACTTGACGGGCTTGGGACGTCGATATCCAATCACGTCCCAAACGGACGTTTTCCACAAGGCTGTCGGCAAATACAAAGGGCTCTTGTTCCACGTAAGCTGTCATCCGACGTCTATCGGCCGAGGGCAAAGGCTCGCCGTCCAGCAGGATATCTCCTTTCTCCTGTTCGAAAAGCCCGGCGATGATCTTGAGCAAGGTGGTTTTGCCTGATCCGGATTCACCCATGATGACCAGCAGATCGCCTCGGGCCAAAGTCAGGGAGATGCCTTCCAATGCGCCTCGCTCCTGCTCCCCATATCGAAAAGACAGGTCGCGTAACGTCAGGTGCCGGCCTCCCGGAGCAGTGGTTTTGACCCCAAGCGATTCTCTGGGGAGGCGAAGCAGTTCGTTGACCCGGGTAAGCCCCACCAGCCCCCCCTGGGCGCTCACAAAGTATTCCACGGTCCGGCGCAGAGCGGGAAATAGGTAAGCCATGAAGGCCGACAAGGCCACAAAGGCCCCAAGATTGAAGGAACCACCCAAAATAAGAAAGGCGCATACCATAAGGATGGCCACGGGCAGCACGTTACTGATCCAGAGGATGACGGCGTAAGAGGCGGCTCGCATACGCATCATCCGGTCTGCCGCTCGGATGGAAACAGCGAAAGAGCGGGTGAAGCTGTCCGTGAGATAAATTTTCGAGTGCATCTTGGCCACTTCCGGGGCACCCAGAAGATTGCAATAGAGGCCGTTGTCCTCGGCTGTCGCGTCATAGAATGTATCGGTCAGCAGGCGTATGCGTTCTCCAAAGTGGCCCAGGAGAAATACGTAGACAGGGATGGCCGCCATGACCAGCAGCGTCGGTTTTAAAGCGATAATAGCCATGGCGACTAGACAAACCAGTACAGTGATGGCGTTTTCGCAAACGGAGATCAGGTTGTCATAGAAAGCGGACAAGGCCATGTCCGTATCGTTGAAGATTCGCGCTCCCAAGGCTGTGGGCTCTTCCTCCGCCAGCAACGCCAAGGGCGTCGTCAGCACGTGGTCGAGAACCTGCAAGCGCAGATCGCACAAAAGCATCCTGTATTGACGGAAGATGATAACCCCGTGCCAGTAGCTGACGCATCGTTCGAAGGTGACCGCCCCCAGGGCGAGCAAGCCATAAAAGACGATCTTCCAAGGATCACCCTGGACTTCCACGAGGTTGACGATGGCCTTGGAGAGCAGCGGCACCGGCAAGATGAGCGCGGTTGAGCAAAAAACGAGCAAGGCCACGCCGCAAAAGCTTCCAGGGTACCGGGCAATACAGTGCAGGGCGAAGCGGAGCCCCTCGTAGAGGGTGTCGCCGTTCTTGCCGGGATCGCTTGGCGTCCAAAACACATTGCGCTGCGTCATAGCGTCTCGTTCACGAGGTACATTTCCTGGCGGCCAGCCGCTGGGAGATCTCCGCTGCCGTGTAGGGGATCACCTCCGGCGAATCCGTGACCGCCAGATACGATTGGTACAGGCCGCCGCAAAAGGCCTTTATGGCGCACTGCGTGCAAACCTGTGCGTATGAACGTTCGTGGGCGTTAAGCGGTTGAAACATGGCGGCATCTTCGACTGATTCTGACAGATTGAAATCCTTGAGCCCAACAATGTTGAGCGTATTGGCTTTCTGAAAATCCAGACACAGGTGCTCCCGTCCCCGCAGCAGGCAAGGCGGAATGTTGTCCGCGTAGACAGCTTGGCCGTTTTGCAGCAAGAAATCGCAGGCAGCCAGCAAGCCAGGCAGGACGGCGGCATAGGGCGTCATGAGATCCAGGTATTTCTCATAGGAACCGGCCTGGATGACGCAGTACGAGAACAGGACGTAGACTGGCCTATAGGGCAAAAGAAAACGGGCCATGGACTCCAGGCCGTTGCAGTTATGGGCATGAATGACGTGAACGAGGGTCAGGTCGAGGTGGACGTGCTCCCGCAGGGCAAGAATGTTGGCGAGGCCTTCTTGCGTTTCCCGAAAACTGCCGGACACACGAGTGACCGCGTCATGCAAGCCGGCATGGTCCGCATGGACCGGAACATGGAAGTGATCCACTCCTGCGGCGACCAAGGCTTCGAGCCAGCTCCTATCCCGAAGGGCGCGGCCGTTGGTCAGCACACTGACGCCCAGACCGCCCTGACGCAGCCGACTTGCAAGCTCCGGCAGATCGGGCCGCAATGTCGGCTCTCCGCCGCTGATGCCGACCCGACCTAAGCCAGAATCGACGGCCACGGCCAAAGTGCGCGTCACGATTTCGTCCAGGGAGGGGAGATCCTCGATCGCTTGCGGCTTGTCCTTGTCGTAGCAATAGAGGCAGTTGTTGTTGCAGCGTAGGTCTGGAGCGATGATGACGAAACCCGTCGGGCCGGAAAGCGCGGATGCGTCAGGCATGGGCTGTGTCCTGTTGCGCCGGCGTCGTCGCCGTTTGGATCATGGCGCGCATTTCATCCATGGAAAAGGGCCGCAGATCGTCACGGCCAAAAGCTGCGAGGTGCGAACGGTAGACGCCGCCGCAAAAAGGTTCCAGGACACAACGTCCGCAGGGAACCGGCCGGGCGCGTTGTCTGCTTTTGATGGATTGTTCGAGCCCCTCGAAGGACGGGAGCCCCCTGTCGCCGGCAGCTTTTAGACCGTGAACACGTAGCCGGTTGTACTTGTGGAAGTCTAAACACATCGTTTCCAGGCCGCGCATGGCGCAGGGAGGAACATTCTCCAGGTAAACGGGCATATCCGCCGCAACGATGGCCGGCAGGGCTGCTTTTAGGGCATCAACTGTCTCCTGGAACGGCACGAGCAGTTCCTGCTGAGACTCGGGAGATTCATTTTCCACAATACAGGACGAAAAAAGAATGTAGTCCGGCATGAAACGCGCGGCAAAATCAATGAACGCCGCCAAGCGCTTTACGTTTCCCGTGTGCACGACCTGGACAATGGAGAATTTGAAAATGCTTTCCCGCCGCAGCGCCATGATATTCTGTATTCCAGCCAGTGCCTGCCGGAAGCTGCCCTGGCTTCGCGTGGTGGCGTCATGGCGGTCCTCCTGGTCCGCATGCAGGGGAATGTGGAAATGACCGACGCCGGCCTCGACCAATTCGCGCAACCGATTCTCGTCGGCCATAGTTCGGCCGTTTGTCAGCAGACATACGGAAATTCCGGCCTCGGTCAATGCCCGGACGTAAGACGTCAGATGCGGGTAAAGAGTTGGTTCTCCACCGCTTATCGCTACACTGGAGAGACCAGTACTGCGCGCTAAGCCAATGGTCCTGTCGAACAGTTCGTCTACGCTTGGCACAGCGCGAAAGGCATTGTCCCGATAATTCTCGTAGCAAAAAATGCAATTATTGTTGCATAAAAGCGTTGGACTGATGACGATAAAACCTTTCCGTGAGCCCATCGAGAGGAGAACTTGGTCCATTTCAGTTTCTCGGCGCTAAGCACTTGTTATGAAAACAGCGCCACCCCACCCGAACCATCCAACCGCCCCGGACAGAGAGGCACCGCCGGGAAAACTTGTCCGGCGGCACCAACTGGAGACGGAGTAGGCACAGCAGCCAATCCTGCGAACAACCGAAAAAGCCAAGCAGAAAGTTATAAGCAAAAGCCTCTCCAATAGTTACTTCGGCCTGGGCTTAGACTTCTTCTTTCCACCTCCGAAATCACCGCAGTAATCTCGATAAAAAAGGATCCGAGGATCAGCTGTGCCGAAGATTGGCAGCAACTCTTCAAGCGTTAACTCTTCCTTGCTCTCGTTCTGCCCCGCTGCGATCCCCACTTGAAGAACAGTCTGGCGCTTCTTTTCCATGACATTCTCCTTTTACAAAACAGGTTCTTTACTCCTACCATCAGTTATCGCCTAGGAGGCGAATACTGTCAACCCCGCATCGATGCCACGTTCATCAAACACGACACTTTCTGACAATCACTTCCGCCGCAGCCCTCAACCCCTGGCCCCGCCCCAAGCCCCTGCCCCGGACAGCCCCCAGGCGCGCGATCTCCTCCCCTCCCTGGGCCGTTTCCAAAGGCCCAGGGGCAAATCCCCACCCATTCCCCAAAAACAAAGCGCGGCCCTTATGCCGACCGCTAGAATACTACTTTGAACAAATGAGCATCTATTAGACATGGGGAGGGTCGCAAGGCCCTCCTTTTTTTGGTTCTTCACCTTACGTAACCGAAAAATTCGACAAGCTTCCGCAGCCGAAACGCGAATATCTGCTCCAACCTTTTCGCGACGACGAATTTGTGGACGACAAGACCGAGAATACCATAGGGCATGGCGTAGTGGACGATATCGGTCATCTCGACACCCTCGCCCACTTCACGGAAATGATGCTGGTGGTGCCAGAACCGGTACGGGCCGAAACGCTGCTCGTCCACGAAGTAGTTGGGCGCGACGACATGCGTGATCTCCGTCACCCAGCTCATGGGTAAGCCGGCAAGCGCCTTGATCCGGTACTCGATGATGCAGCCGGGATACATGCACGGCGGCACCTCCGAGCGGATGTCGAAGCAGAGCCAGTCCGGGGTGATCGCGCCCAGATTTCGGGGATCGCAGAAAAAGGTCCACGCATCGGCAAGCGGTATCGGCAGCACCTGGACCTGCTTGATCTGGAAAATTTGCACTGCCATCAGTTATCCTTTTTGTTCAAGGAGATATTTTGGCTAACCATACTCGTGTTAGATTTCGCATTACGCCCTGCCATCGACATAAACAGAGCCGAGTAATCTCAGAACTTGTGAAAAACACTTGCCCCGGGCATTCACTTCAGAGTATTTAAAAAGAGTTGTAAACTGCCTCAAACATGAAAAATTTGGCCACCACAGAAACTTGGGAGTAGCTTTTGGAATTCAAACTATTCACAGGTCTTGCACACAACATTTCACTGCTTTTAGCGGTGGCCCTGCTCTTCGACGTCACAGCGACTCGCTGGAAAATCGGAGAAGCAAAGCCACGCCAATGGCTTGTGGGTCTCCTGCTCGGAGCAGTCGGCCTCGTGGTCATGTCTACGCCCTGGACATTGATGCAAGGGGTGGTTTTTGACACCCGTTCAGTACTCCTCGGCATTTCGGGGCTTTTCTTTGGTTTGATTCCCACGACCATCGCTGTGGGAATCACCGCAGCCTACCGCCTTCACCAAGGAGGTCCCGGAGCTTGGACCGGCGTCTATGTGATCCTGGCATCCGGAGCGATTGGCATTCTGTGGAGATATTTCCGACGCAGCGGCCTTGCACGCCTTTCTTTTGGGGAACTCCTGATCTTCGGCCTGGCTATCCACTTGGCGATGCTAGGGTTGATGCTGACCCTCCCATCGGACATCGCTTGGAATGTCTTGTCGAAGATTACCCTGCCGGTGTTGCTGATCTATCCTTTGGGCACGTCCCTTTTGGGAAAGCTCATGTCATCCCGGGCCGCTCGAGAAGAGGAGAAGGTCAAAACCCTAGAAAGCGAGGAAAAATATCGCGCTCTGTACGCCTCGGTCATGGACCCAATCCTTGTCGCCGAGACGGATACAGGCATCATCGTCGAGTGCAACCCCGCCGCCGAGGAACTATTTCATCGGTCGCGCAAGGAACTGCTGGGGATGCATCAAAGCGACCTTCATCCGGCCGGGGATGTCGTTCCTCACACAAAGACGCCGCAATTCTGTCGACAAGTAGCATCCCCTGACCAAGTCCAGGAAGTCCGCTTCAGCCGGTCTGACGGCGATATCCGAACAGCCTTGGTTCGTGCCAGCGTTTTTCATCTGCAGGGGCGGGCGCTCATCTTAGGTGTCTTTCACGACATCACCGAACGCAAGGCATTTGAAGAGGCATTGATCAAATCCGAGCAAAAATGGCGTCATGTCCTGCTCAATACCCCGCAAATAGGTATCTCTCTTGACGTCAAGGCCAAGGTCCTTTTTGCCAACCAGTATTTTCTTGACCTGACGGGATGGCGCGAAGAAGAGATCTTGGGGCTAGATTGGTTTGATCTTTTCATCCCGACCGACGTTCGCGAGCAAGTCCGAAGTGTCTTTAATGCCGTCATGTCACAGCAGCACATTCATGGTTTCTCTACATATGAAAACGAAATCATGACGCGCTCTGGAGAAAAGCGTGTCATCTCTTGGGCAAACGCCCTGACTTTGGACCACAAGGGCTACGTTATAGACGTCACCTGCCTTGGCGTGGATGTGACTGAGCGCCGCAGAGCTGAGCAGGCTCTTCGAGACAGCGAAGATCGCTACAGACGCCTAGTCGAGACCGCAAACGAAGGCATTTGGTCAATCAATGCCGAGCATGTGATTACACTCGTTAACCACGCCATGGCCGAAATGCTCGGATATGAAGTCAAAGAAATAATAGGACACAAGGTAGAAGATTTCATTTTTCCAGAAGAGCTTGACCAGCATACTGAAAAGATGCAAGCCCGGCATGCCGGAGCAAGCGACATATATGAACGCAGACTGACACGCAAAGATGGATCTATTCTTTGGACTATTGTTTCTGCAAAGGCCCTAACAGACGACAAAGGAACCTTCCTCGGCGCGTTCGCCATGTTCACAAACATTACCGAGCGCAAACACATGGAGGAGAAGCTACGCGCCAACGAGTCACGTTTAATCAGCCTGGTCGAGGTTCTACAGCATCCATTCACTGAACCTCAAGAGTTCCTCGACTTTGCCCTCCACGAAGCGATCCGTCTCACAGAAAGCAAACTCGGTTATATCTACCTCTACGACGAGGAAACTGAGCGCCTCACCCTGAATTCTTGGTCAAGGGACGTCATGCATGAGTGCACAATCGTAAAACCCCATACCCACTACCAATTAAAAGGTACCGGGGTGTGGGGTGAAGCTGTGCGCCAACGATCACCTATTGTCATCAACGATTTTCAAGCAACCCATCCATTGAAAAAAGGCTACCCTGATGGCCACGCAAAGCTATATTCCTACATGACTATTCCCGTTTTCAGGGAAGGAAAAATCGTTTCTGTCGTGGGAGTCGCTAACAAGGAAGGCGAGTACACCGACACCGACATTTATCAACTCAGCCTGCTCATGGATGCTGTATGGAAGGTGCTCGACCGCGAAGAAGCCGAATCAACTCTTCGTGAAAGAGAAGCACAGTTGGCCTCCCTGAGCGACAACCTCCCCCAAGGCATGGTCTATCAGCTAGACAGTGGAACAGACGGCACCCTACGCCACTTTACCTATTTGAGCGCGGGGGTCATGAAACTCCACGGAGTCTCCCCGGAGCAGGTTTTGGCTGACGCAAATATTCTTTACAGTCAAATTATTGAAGAAGACAGGGCGGCTCTAGCTGAACGAGAAAACCAAGCTATACAAAGCAAGTCGACGTTTAGCGCTGAAGTTCGCATGAAAATGCCATCAGGCGAAATTCGCTGGCATCTTCTCACCTCAGCGCCGCGACGCATGCTGAACGCCCACACCATTTGGGATGGCGTCGAAATCGATATCGATGACCTCATGAAATCCAAGGAAGCTGCAGAGAACGCCAACCGCGCCAAGTCCGAATTCTTGGCGAACATGAGCCATGAGATCAGGACACCGCTCAACGGCGTCTTGGGCATGCTTCAGCTTCTCGAGACAGCCCCTCTCGGCGCAGAGGAAAAAGAGTATGTCGACGAGGCAATTACAGCCTCAAAACGATTGACAAATCTTCTTTCGGACATCCTTGATCTCTCACGAATTGAGGCTGGAAAACTCAACATCAGAATTGACGAGTTCTCTTTAGCGGACATGTTCGATTCCGTTGACGGACTACTCGCAGCTACGGCTCGTAAGAAAGATTTGGAACTGCGCTTCTTCCTTGATGAACAATTGCCTTCATTTGTTCTCGGGGACGAGGTTCGGCTCAGACAGATACTCTTTAACCTTGTCGGAAACGCGATAAAGTTTTCTGACCAAGGAACTATTTGCGTCCAGGCCTACCTGCTGCCATTTGCAAAAGTTGCACAAGAACGAATCTTGTTCATGGTTAGCGATGAAGGCATTGGAATCAACGACGAAATTCTTGGACTTATTTTCGAGCCTTTCTCACAGGGTGAGGGGAATTACACTCGCCGTTTTCAAGGAGCAGGACTTGGACTTTCCATTGTCAAACGACTTGTCAGTCTATTAGAAGGTGAAATTGCCATCGATAGCGCTCCAGGGCTGGGAACGACCGTTTACCTGTCATTGCCTTTTGGGGCTTCAAAAAAGGCAACCGGAGCCGTTTCTCTCCCAAATATACCTTTGTCTTCGCATCCTTCCCCTGCCCACTACAAGGTTTTGCTTGTGGAGGACGAAGACATCAACGTTGTCACTGTCAAGGCATTATTGAAAAAGCACGGCTACGCCGTCATTGTCGCCACGGACGGACAACAGGCCATAGAAGTTCTTTCAGAAAAGGACATAGACCTTGTTTTGATGGACATCAGGATGCCCATCATGGATGGCGTGCAGGCCACCTTGGCAATTCGGTCAGGAAAAGCAGGGCATGACAAAAAGGATGTTCCCATCATTGCCATGACGGCTTATGCCATGGCTGGAGACCGTGAGAAGTTTCTTGCGGCGGGAATGAATGACTACATCGCCAAACCTGTGGACATACAAGACTTAAAAGAAGTCATCAAACGAGTTCTTGGCCCCAGATGATCGAAGACCACCGGAAACTTGAAGAGAACAATCTCTAATGCTATACTATCACCATGTTGAAGTTGCTCAAGCAGGAAAAACCCTGGGCCATCCTCAAGGTTTCCCGTCGTCAGTACGAAACGAAGTGACCTTGGGTTACTGCGAACGTACCCCGCAAGAAATTTGAAGAATTACTCGCCATGCTGCCGGAAGGATTCATTGACCACTGTCACCGCGATGCCGAAGCTGAAAGGTTGGTCGAAGCGATCTTTGGAAAGGTTGAGTAGGCGATCAACGCCGCCAACGCCTACGGTCGGCAACATACGTCCCCTCTGCGGCAAGGACCTTGACGATCGGAATGTCGACTTCTTCTCCGAGTCGTTCCCATTCGTCAGCGTTCCTGGACGCGAAGATCGTGCTGAGTTCCCCGGCCGTACTCACCCCGCCGAGATAGGCGAACAGCCGCTCGCGGAAACGTGGCTCCAGGGCAGCAACAGCGACGAAACCGTCCTTCGCCGGATAGATATTGTATTCCGGCGATCCGCCGCCGAACAGTCCGCCAGGACGGGTAAGCCCGTACCTCAAGGGGGCGGCCGCCTCTAATGCGGCGTCCGACAGCACCACCTTCGCAAAGCCGCTTCGCCCAAAACGCTCGCGCGCGAACAACAGCCCAAGCGCTGTGGAAACAGCCCGCTCCGCGCCAGCCATGTCGGCCAGAAGCGTGCGGGGCAGGTTCGGCGGATACAAAAGCCCAAGGGCCGCCTGATAGGTAAGATCGTGACCAGCCACGTCGCCGCGAGGCTCCGGGTAACCAAAGATGGCAACCTGACAGAGGGTTGGGAACCTCGGGTGCAGCGTTTCCCAGTCGATATGCAGCCTGGCGAGCACCGATGGGCGGTTGGAAGTTATGAGCAGGTCGGCTCCGGCGAACAGTTCGCCGCATCGCGCTTGCCCTTCCGGCGTTTTCATGTCCAGCCGGACAAGTTCCTGCCCTGCCGCCATTTCCCGGTACCATGCGGCGCTGTAGAGTTCCATGGGATCGCCGGCTGGCGGTTCGACCTTGATCACTTCTGCCCCCATGTGGGCGAGGCGATTCGCCGCCAGGGGGCCAGGGAGATTGAGGGCAAGATTGACGACCCGAATGCCGCGCAAGATATCCATGGCTCACCGATCCTGCTCTTTTTAGCTGATCTAGTCGCTTTGACAGGATAAAGTCCAGAAGCGAAGTGCGGGCTGCAATCTGTCTTCCCTCAAAACCGTCTGGGAGGACCAAGGGAGAATCCATGGACCGCGACGCCTTGATCGTGGCGCACCGCCTGGGAGACAGCGAAGTCCCCCCGGATCAGGATTATGCCATCTGCCTGATTTCCCCCCAGGATGCGCTCGGTGTCGCCCGGCTGACCTACAGCGTCTATGGCGACCAACATCCCTTCGATTACGTTTACGATCCTTCCGAGATCGCCCAACGGTACGCCTCGGGAGCCCAGCACGCCGTGGTGGCCAAATCCAGTCAGGGCCACGTGCTCGGCATGATCGGCATCTACCGATGCTCGCCCTGGCCGCGTCTGTTTGAACTTGCCCAGCTCATGATCCTCAAAAACCAGCGCAGCAAGGGCATGGCCCGCGATCTCTGGCTTCAGGCCATGGAACGGCTGCCAGGCATGGCACAAGCCGGGGCGATTTTCGGCGAGGCCGTGTGCACCCACACCTTTTCGCAGCGCATGTGCGAAACCACCGGCATGATTCCCTGTGGCATAGCCATGGACGCCATTCCTGCCAAAGCCTATTCCGACGACTACCGGCACGGGGACCGGACGTCGCTCGTGTTGACCGTCAAGCCCATGCTCTTCACCCCGCAGACCGTCCACCTGCCCGCCGCCTACCGCGCGGCCTACGTCGACTTTTGCGCCAGGGCCGGCCTGAACAGACAGATCGAAGACTTTTCCCAAGCGACTTTGCCCGAGTCTTCGCGGGTCGAGATCATCGATTTCGAGAAAGCCGCCTGCATCAAGGTCTGGGTTCACGAGCCGGGTCGCGATCTGGAAAGGATCGTGTCCGACCTGGAACGCAAGGCCGGAGACGACGGCATCGTCCAGGTGATTTTCGATCTGGGGCGGCCGGATGCTCCGGCGGGAATAGCGGCGCTCAATTCGCGGGGCTATTATTTCGGCGGCTTCATGCCCTACTGGTTTGAGACGGACGCCCTCATGTTGCAGCGTCGCAGGTCACCGTCGTCATTCCAAGATCTTCGGCTGTACGGGGACTCAGTCCAGGCCGTCGTCGCCCTGGCCGAACGCGATCAACGCCGCGTCACGATGAGCCAGGCGGGCTGGGGCAAGGCTTCAAAGGGATAGCTTGTTTTTCGGAGGGACAGACATTTTTCGATGAAACCAGGGAGCACGTTGAAGCCCAGGTTCCCCTCGAAATCGCGAACGCACTGAATTTCCACGAGCCTTCTCCGACCCCCTGACATTCGGACATTGGGTCGCCCCGGATAACCATTTCCCAGGAATCCCAGGCCAATAGGTTATCCACCCGGTTATCCAACGAGAAAAGGGGCTACGGATTGGCTCCGTAACCCCTTGAAATCTCTGGTCGGGATGAGAGGATTTGAACCTCCGACCCCCTGAACCCCATTCAGTTCGAGCGGCTTTCCCGTAGTTTCCCGAATCATCCCAAAAGCCTTGACATCACTGACTTCCCGAGTGATTCACTCTTACCGGACTTTCCCCCGAAATACCCCCCTTTCACCTTAAAAGTGGGGACAGGGTGGGGACAGGACGGGACAGAGAACGACCCCCTGATAGTCGAACAAAAAATCAGGGACCACCCCAGGCCCATACGCCCGGAGTGGGGACAGCATTGAAATTGCAGCTTAATCCGGTCGAGCACAATGAAAAACCGGCCCAAAACGGGGACAGGTCCGAATTCACAGGACAAATCACAAGCCCCGCGCGCGAGCACAAGCATGAAATGGCATCAAACCAGCTTCCCAGGCGTGCGCTACCGGGAGCACCCCGAACGCAAACATGGCATCAAGCCTGACCGCTACTTTGCCATTCGCTGCCAAGCGGACGGCAAACGCCGCGAGGAAGGCCTTGGCTGGGGCTCCGAGGGCTGGACCGCCCAAAAGGCCGCCGTGGTCCTGGCCGATCTTAAAAAAGCCCACGTGACCGGCGAAGGGCCTAAAACCCTACAAGCCAAGCGCGACCTCGAAAAGACCCGGGAGGAAGCCGAGGCCCGACAAAAAGCCATCCAGGAGACCGAGGCCGTCACGTTCGGTTCCATCTTCGAAGGCGTCTACCTGGAGAGCGCCCGGCAGAATAAAAAGCCGAACTCTGTCCAAACCGAGAAGGGCCTTTTCAAAAAGTGGGTTGGCCCGGTCATTGGCGACGTGCCCCTGAAAGACATTTCCCCGTTCCATCTGGAGCGGATCAAAAAGAACATCGCCGCCGCCGGACTTTCGGCCAGAAGTGCCCACTACGCCCTTTGCGTCGTGCGCCAAGTCTTCAATTTCGCCCGGGACCGCGACATGACCGCGTGCGTCTCGCCCACCAACAAAGTCAAAGCTCCCAAGACCGACAACCGCCGCTTGCGGTTCCTGACCCGGGAAGAGGCCGCCAAGCTCCTTGAGCACTTGGCGAAGCGAAGCCCCGAACTGCACGCCATTTCCCTGGTCTCCCTGCATTGCGGCCTTCGCGCCGGGGAGGTCTTTAGCCTCATGTGGTCGGACGTGGACCTTGACCGGGAGACGCTTACCCTTCGGGACACCAAAAACGGCCGAACCCGCATCGCCTACATGACGGGGCAAGTCCGCGAACTTCTCGCGGCCAGACCACGGGGAGGGCCCGGGGATGCCGTCTTTCCCGGCCGGGGAGGTGTTCGCCGCTCCTACGTCTCCAACGCCTTTGAACGCGCAGTCAAGGACCTCGGCTTTAACGAGGGCATCACCGATTCCCGGCAAAAGGTAGTTTTCCACTCCTTGCGCCACACGTTCGCGTCCTGGCTGGTCGAACAGGGAACGGACCTGTACAGCGTCAAGGAGCTTATGGGGCATCGCACGTTGTCCATGACGGAACGCTACAGCCACCTTTCGCCGGACAGCCTGCGCCGGGCCGTCAAAGGGCTCGAAACCGGCAGCGCGGCCCGAACTGAAGAAAGCAAGGTGGTAGGCCTGGGCGACGGGCACAAGAGGCGGCAAACCTCATGAGGCCCGAAGCATTCACCAGCCAGGCTTCCGGCCAGGTCATGCGCGTTGGCCAGGGCGAAGCAGCCTACCACGCCTTTGTTCCGACGCCCTTGCCTCCGGCCTTCGGCTTGGACCCTGAATTGATTTTGACCCTCTCCGATGCAGACCGGGCCTTGGGCGAGCTGGCGGGGCTTGGCCGGGCCATCGCCAACCCGTCCTTGCTGGTCCGCCCTTTCATGCGCCAGGAAGCTGTCCTGTCCTCCCGCATCGAAGGCACTCAAGCCGATCTTGCGGACCTCTACGGCTACGAGGCCGGCCAACTGCTGTTGCCGGGCGTGCGCCCGCGAAAGCAGGCGTCCGACGTGCGGGAGGTGTTCAACTACGTCCAGGCCATGGAATACGGCCTGGAACGCCTGGAGACCCTGCCTTTAAGCCTGCGTCTTATCCGCGAAGTCCACGCCCGGCTCATGACAGGCGTTCGCGGGGACACGGCAACGCCCGGCGAGTTTCGACGTTCACAAAACTGGATCGGCCCGCCCGGCTGCCTCCTTGCCACGGCGAGTTATGTTCCGCCGCCCGTGCCCGAGATGACCGAGGCCCTGGCCGCTTTCGAAAAATACCTGCACGAAGGGAACGCCTACCCGCCCCTGGTGCGGCTGGCCTGCATCCACTACCAATTTGAGGCCATACACCCGTTCATTGACGGCAACGGCCGCGTCGGTCGGTTGCTTGTCCCGTTGCTCATGGTCTCGTGGGGACTCTTGCCCCACCCGCTTTTGTACTTGAGCGTCTACTTCGAGCGACGGCGAGAGGATTACTACCGGCTGCTCATGGCTGTCAGCACCCACGGCGACTGGCGGGCCTGGATAGCCTTTTTCCTGCATGGCGTGGCTGACCAAGCCCGGGACGCCGTTGCCCGGGCCAAGCGCCTGCAAGACCTGCAAGCCGGCTGGCGGGACACCCTGCAAAAGGAAAGGGCTTCGGCCCTGGTTCTGCGTCTGGCCGATGCCCTCTTTGACCAACCCATTTTGACCATCCCCGTGGCGGCCGAGGTCCTGGGCACGTCCTATCCCTCGGCCAAGGCCGCCGTAGCCAAGCTGGAAGCCATCGGAGCCTTGCGCCAAGTGACGGCCGAGGGCACGGCCAAGACCTACGCGGCAACGGGCATCCTGGACATTGTCGCGGGTGACAACAAATCCGCCAATTAAAGGAAACTGCCTTTTTTATTAACGCAAGCGTTAGCGATTAAAGCAAGCGTTAACAAACGACCCCACTTTTCCCCGGCCTAGACCCGGCCTCGCGAACCGGGTTGAAAGGCCGTCTTCCTGAACGGCTTGGCCGGGGATTCATGGCAGGAGCAAGCGACGGGAGGCTTGGAGGATGGAATTGCAATTCGGAATGAAATTCGAGGAGCTTCAATTTACTCCGCCAATCTTATCGCTGTCTGGCTATGATTTTTGCGACTCGATGCTATCTGCCTGCTATTTATTATCAACAATGTGCTTTCCTAGTCCAGAAAGCGAAAGACTAAGAAAAAAATCCACAGCATTATTGTATGCCTCCATGGTTTCAGAATCGAATACCTCCGATGTCTTTGCTCAAATGCATTCAAAAGTCGATGCCAACTTCATCGAAGCACTAATATCCCCACCTCCAATAGACATTGATGGGTTATTTAGGAGCATGAAAGAATCCCAAAAAGAAGGCCTCATAGCCGGCGAAATACTTCACAAAATATACTGCATGAACAAGGCCAACGTAATTCAGCCAAGCTACAACAAGGCCAGGGCTTTTATTCAACATGACGCCGAAAAGAACAATCTACAAATAAGCCACTCAAACTCGACCATAGACCGTATTTGGTCAAAATATAAGAATGTTTCTCATCTTTGGACAGCCATGCAATATCTAGAACCACACAAATACGTTGATGGCCCTCCCCCAATAACTGCACTTGTTGGCGAGGAAAATATCGTCACACTACTCAGCATTGCCGAACACTTTAGATTGTTTGGAGAAAACTACGTCACGCACAATACGAACGCAAATTCCCAGAGACCTATGTTTGAAACAGGCGAGGCTTGGCGTCCCGCCCCATGCTTCCCACTCCTCCACTTAGACTGGGAAGCATGGGGTGAAGGTCAAAAAATAATCCCCGACCTCACAGAAAAGCTAAAACACTTTAAAAACAGAAGAAAAAGATTAAAATAGACGTACCCTCACAGCCTATGAAGGTACCCGCACAGCCTTTGCGGGTGATTTTCGTCTACACCCACATGTGATTTTCCCTGGGACAACCTAATGATTGGAGGTTGTCCCATGTCACACGATCCCACCGTTACCGACTTCCTTGCCGACTTTGAGAAGGAATGCCCGCCCCTGGTGCGGCGCACCGACCTCAAACAGTTCGGCTTTCCGCTCACGCCCCAAACACTCGCCAACCTCGCGGCCTTAAAACAAGGCCCCCCGCTCTTCAAAGTCGCCGGCCGGGCTTGCTACCGCCGTGCCGACCTTGTCGCGTTTCTCCGGGAACGGACCACCAGGGCTTTATAGCCACTGACCACAAGGAAGCTCCGCCCTCTCAATGCACCGGGCAGGGGCAAAACCTGCAATTCTCGAAAGCCTTGGAGCAGGTCAATGGCCGGACCATCGAAGAAAGACCCCCAGGAGGCAGCGCGCCGGGCCTCGGCGCGGGCCGAAGCGGGGAAAACCAAGCACGCCAAACCACCAGCCAAGCCGAAGGACGTGGTCTTCCCCGTTGAAGAGCTATGGCGCGCCGTCTCCGAAGAAGAGGAAGTGGGGCTGGCCAATCTCGGCGTCAAAGCGCTTAAAAACCGCTTTGCCTACGACATGCAACGCGGCGTTTTCCTCGAACTGACCCCAGGCGGCGGTTTTTTCGCCGAGGACCACGCCGGGCAAATCAAGGTGGCGCTGCAAAAAGCCTTGCGCCCACAGCTTGAGCAGCAGCGGGACGCCCTGACGACGGAAGCATATCGGCAGGATACCAGCAAAGAAGATCGAGGCCGGGCCGAATTTGCAAGGAAGAAGTATATTTCCGCGCTCAAACGGCTTTCCGGCAAGCACAGCCTGGACAACCTGACGGATTTGATGCGCACGGGCCGGGACTCCCTGGCCCGGGATAACGCCGATTTCGACCGGGACCCGTGGGCGCTGCACTGTCTCAATTGCCGCGTGGATTTGCGGACCGGGCAGGATCGTGAAGGGCAGCATCAGGATATGAGCACCAAGTATGCCCAGGCTGTATGGAGGGGGCTGCACTACGAGCATTCTGCCTGGAACGCTTACATAGAAAGCCTACTTCCGGCCGACATGGCCGAGTATCTTCAACAATTCGTTGGCTATGCCATTACAGGCATACAGCGAAAGGCCTTTGCCATTTTCTTTTCCAAGTTCAGCGACTCAGGGAAGACGCTTCTTCTGGAGACGTTCAAAGCCGTCTTCGGCAACTATGCGGGGATGCTTCCGGCCGCGCTGTTGATGGAGGACAAAAAGGGCAAAGGCCTTGGCCCGACGCCCGAGCTGGCCGCGCTGCAAGGGCTGCGGATGGCCTTCCTGTCCGAGTCGGGCAAGTCGGATCACTTCGAGGTCGCCCGCCTAAAATGGCTGACCGGCGGGGACACCCTGGTTGCCCGGGGCCTTTTCGCCAAGCCTGTCACCTTCGAGCCCACGCACACGCTCTTTCTGGCGTCCAACCACTTGGCCCGGATCGGCATTGATGAAGACGCCATGTGGGGCCGCATCCACGTGTTCAAGTTCCCCTACGCTTTCAAGGACCACCCGACCAAGCCGCACGAAAGGCCGATTAATCCTGACCTCAAGGACCAGTTGCGCCAAGAGGAGGTCAAAAGCGCCGTTCTGGCCTGGGCCGTCCGGGGCTGTATCGCCTGGCAAGGGAACGGACAGAAATTCAATCCGCCCCTTTCATCACGGGAAGCCTTGGAAAACTACAGGCTTAACGAAGACTATCTTGAGAGTTTCGTCCGCGCCTGCTGCCTGATCGGAAAGGACCACCGGGAACAGGCCAAGCCCCTGCATGAAGCCTACTCGCAATGGCACGTGGAGGAATTCGGCTCAAATTCCAAGCCCCTGGGAAGACGGAAGTTTTGCGAAGCTATGGCCGGGAAATTTGAGAAGGATGACGATGGACGCCACCACTTCTACCTTGGGCTTCGGCTGAAAAGTTCTTTTTGAGGCTAATAGCATGAAATATCAATCTGTTATCCCTACTACTGACGATGAAAGACCGCGTGGGGTCGGGTCGCAACTCTCGAAGTCTCGCCAGATTAGATCAATGAAATCAGCAACAACGAATTTCGACTTTCTTTCACTTCTCTCTATAGGAGAGAAAAAGGGAAAAAAGAGATGGGGTATATATATAAGAAAGGGGTGCACAACTCTCGAATGTCGCACATCCATTAATAACAATAGGTTAAGCACTCAACATTTCGACAGTCGCGCCCGGCACGCTCTTCCAGCCTTACCCGAGAATCAGAGGTAACAAGCTTATGTCAAACGACATTTTGAGCTTGTACCAGGGCATGGGGTTTACGGCCAAACAGAAGACCGCGACCGAATTTGCCGGCCCTTGCCCGGCCTGCGGCGGTAATGACCGCTTCTGCATCTGGTGCGGCGGCGAGGGCAAGCACGGCCTGGGGCGATTCTACTGCCGGGGCTGCGGGCTTCAGGGCGATGCCATCCAGTTCTTGCGAGAGTTTCAGGGCTTCGGCTACGGCAAGGCCTGCCGCGAACTTGGCCTGACGCCGGCCGCGCCATCCGGCAGAAGCGCCGCCCGTGAGCCAGACGCACCGACCCCGGTCACGCCCGCGTGGACGCCCAAACCCGGCGAACTGCCCAACTCACGATGGCAAGCCCAGGCGCGGAAGCTCATCCCTTGGGCCGCGCGGCAACTCCAAGCCACGCCTGACGCCCTGTCCTGGCTCTTGGCCGAACGCGGATTGACCCCCGAAACGGCCGCCCGCTTTCATGTCGGCTGGCTCCCCGATGACCTTTACCGTGACCGTACCGCCTGGGGCCTGCCCCAGGAATTCAAGCCGAACGGGAAGCGCCGCATGTTGTGGCTCCCCCGTGGCCTCGTGCTGCCGGTCCTCGACGCCTCGGGCAAGCCGGCACGCATCAAGTTTCGCCGCCCAAACCCCGGCCAGGACGAGCCCAAATATCTTTACCTGCCGAGCCTGCCCAAGAATACCGCGCCCTTGACCATCGCCGGCACGGCCGCCGCCTGGATCGTGGTGGAAAGCGAACTGGATGGGCTCCTTCTCGCCCAGGCAGCCGGCGACCTTGTCAACGTCCTGGCCCTTGGCTCGGCGTCCTTGCGTCCGGACGCCGAGGCCCACGCCCGCCTTGAAACGGCGGCGTTTATTCTTGTGTCCCTCGACGCCGACGATGCCGGCGACAAGGCGGCCTGGACATGGTGGGCCACCCACTACCCGCCCGAAAAGCTCCGCATCTGGCCCGTGCCCGAAGGTAAAGACCCGACCGATGCGTGGCGCGCCGGATGGGATTTGCGCGCCTGGATCGAAGCCGGCCTACCCCCCCGCTTCATGCCGACGCGGCCGGTCAAAATCGCCGCCCCCGCGCCAAGGCCCGAGCCAGCCCGGCAAGATGAAGAGGCGCAAGAACCACGCCAGGCCCCAGCCCTGAACGCCATCGCCCCATGCCCTCACCGCGACGATACCCCCGACTCGCCGCCGGCATTGGTCAACGCTCCCGGCCAGAATGCGCACAGGCGGCTTTCCCGGCCGCGAAAATCAAAACCGACCCCGGACATGGTCCGCAGCTACAAAAGCGGCCGTCGCTGGATTCTGGCCCATCTGGACGCCTTGCTTGCCCATGGCTGGACACGGCCCGGCCTTTTCCGCGCCGGCCAGTTCAAATTTCCGTGCGGCGGCTGGGGGCTGGCTTGGGCCTCGGCCTGGGGCAAGCCGAACGTCGGTAGCGTGACCATCGCCGAGGACGGGACCGTCGTCTTTGAACTTAACGAGGCCGGCCGCGTCGTGCGGCAGACCGTGCAAGCAAAATAAAGAAGGTCATATGGGACAAGTAGTTTTACAGCGAACCGGGAAACCCACAGTTGTGTTCAATGGGAAGCGAATCCTTTTTGAAGCGGCTACAATCGGCTGCTCTTCCTTTGAGTTTCACGCCTATGTCTCTCGTTCCCCTGTCAAGTGCCATGTCCTGTCCATTCGAGAGAAGAGCCTTTGCCGTGACCAACAAGATATTACGGTGTTCGATGATTGGGAATCTCTCGAAAAGGCACTTGCTGCCGCCCGAGGCATGACAGCCATGTTTCGTGTGGTCCTGAAATTGACAATGGGACCGGAAGGCTCCCAGCAATGTGCAATCTGCCCCCGGGGAGGGAAGTGACATGCCAGCAAAAGCCGCGTTGCCGCCCACCATTGAGGACATACCGCAGCTTCTCAACCCCCAGGCCTGCCGGGACTGGCTCTTTCGCCAACTCCACCCGTCTGGCCCCGCCTGCCCAAGCTGCAACCGCCCCATTGAGGACACCCGAGCCGTGCGCCGGTTCTTCGCCGGGCGCATGATCCAGTGCGATGCCTGCGACACCCGGTTTACCCCGATCACGGGGAGCGTCTTTTCCGGTTCGCAAATGTTCCCGGAGGACATCGCGGCCATGCTGGTGCTTTTCGGCATGGGCCGGCGAGACGCCGACATTGCGACCGCCCTTGACCTCAACCGCTCCACGGTCAGCCGTTGGCGGCGCGTCCTCAACGATCACGGCGCGGGGATATGATCCGGCAGCATGGCCCGGCAAGGACAGGGGCCGGCACTCTTCCCCGTGTCGGCGGCCAGGGGTTCGGGCATCGCCACGGCCGGCAAGCTTGGTGCAACATGCACAAGTCGATAGTCATTTCCATTTTTCCACGCCATTTTTTCCACATCACAGCGGCGACCCTCGGGCTGCTTTTGACCCCTGACGAAACGCCTCCAGGAAGGACCCACGACATAGCCGCACCGATGTCTCCTCTTTTCATTCTTTGCGTAGCGGTCCCGGGAGGCAGGAGGCGCGGAGTTGAGCGGAATATGAACCCGTTTATTTCTAACGGGACGAGAAATAGGGCGGGGCCGTGGCCTTGGTTTTGGCCTGGACCAAAACCTCATGCTGTCTTGAGAGGAAAACAAGGAAAAAGCAGTAACAAGCAGCTTTGCCAATTAAGAATCTTTCCAAAGGCCCCAACAGACATCAATAGTGACCCAAGACAGAAAATCATGCAAACGCAACAAAAAAATTCAAACCGAACACCAACCGAAGAGAATAGCTGCACAAATTGCAGCACACCCGGACAATCCCCCTAAGAAACAAGACTAGCCAAATCAATCCCTTCGCTATTTAAACAAATTGCAAGAGATCGTTTCTCATCTGGACTTACACTTCCAAAACATTCTTTATAAGACCGAGGTATGTCTTCCGCACTCAAAGACATTAAACTATAAAGTTTCGAGTAAAAAAACATTAGATCGAGGCACCCAGGATATAACTTGTCGTCCACTGTCACGAAAGATGTCTGGAGCAATTCTTTCAGAAGTCCCTTGCTTTGACTTGATAGCAAATAAAACATACTGTAAAAAGAAGAGATTGTCGCCCGGTTAACCCACGGGTGCGGGCTCAATAGACCCCATTGCATGTTCTCAAAGATCAATTCAGGAGGTTGCTTAGTCAAATTTAATGACTCAAAGAAAGCAACCTGTAAACTTGCGGAAGAAAAATTCTTTAAATTATTTGAAAACTGAACAAACATTTCCCTGTTTAAAGCAGAGAGAATACGACTCATTGCAAACGTTGTGTCATCGCGCCAAGTTCCATACAGCAAAGAGTGCACCCATTTTGATAATCCAGACGTATGCAAAACACCTCTAGGCGACAAACCCTTCACAATATCAAGAAAGTCAGAATCATAAGACTGCACAAGTTCAATACCAGAGTCATTTAAAATTTCCTCAACATCGTTTGAAAAATATATACTCAAGTGAAGCAAAAAATCATTCTTTTTTCTTGAGTCTTGAAGACAAGGGCAAGCCAACATCAAGTCAATCGCCTCTTTCAAAAATTCCTTCGGCATACTCTTATAAAAACGTGCCCATACTTCCAGAGCACCCCATGTAGTATTTGAAAATGCCGATAGAAATAATCTAAATTCCGCCTCAACAAAAGAAGATAATTTGTCTGTATAGTACAACAACACGAGCCATTTCAACTCTACCGGCACAGATCGTGTTAAAATTTCTAAATAAGACTCTCGCATGTCTAATTCAGGCAAATATCTCGACCCGATCACGCCTATACATTGGTTTGTCCAATGACTTGTTGGACTCAAAAGTTTTCCACAGAATGTTTTCTGCTGTTCTGTAAGATACTTTATTGACGCCAAGGAATTTCCAATCGCTCTCCTTACATCCCACAGCGATTCTAAATTATCTTTTAAATAAAAGTCTAGAACGCTAAAAAAAACTTTTTCACCATACAAAGGCAACGAATTCCAAATATTTTTTCTTTCACACCGCGAAGAGTTGCGAATTTTATCGGCTAACATTTGCTCATTATTTTCATCAACACCCATCTCCTCCGACCTACTATTTAAAACGACATCCTTTACTCCATCAGGTAAAAAAATCAATGGTGTTTGATCTAGGCTATCTTTTTTTGTCATTTCCTCAGCATAATCAAAAATAAGCGACAAAGAAGCTTTCGCATCTTCTCTTGTGGAATATATCGACTTAGCAAGGTATTTTGTAAACAAACTGCCTTCAGAGTCAAACGCAGCCTCTCTATTTTTTGCAGCCGAAGTAATTATTGCCGTAGCAGACCTTTTATAACCATCAAATTCAGAAACAGCACCAGCCAGCCCTGAATAACAACAATCCAATATAAAAATCTTAGATTTGAAGCATGCTTTCAAAAAAAGTAAGTCTAACTCCTCCGGTGTCACAGAGCCGCTGAATTTACCTTCTTCATAATCATGCAATTGAATTTCAAGACGCGAACCAATCATGTCCCCATGACTACTTACATATAAAACAAAAATATCATCTGCCGACAAAGAAGCAGCTTGCGCTCCCACGGCAGCAACAAGTATGCTCCTAGTAGGATTCACAAGAATGTGACTTCTCAAATGATCAAAGTCACCATAAAAAGATTCCGAGAAAGCATTATAAATCAACTCAGCATCTTTAATTGCACAAGGCAAAGCAAGGTGGCCTCCACAGACGCAAGAAGCCACCCCTACAGACAACAGTCGAATCATTGTTTAATAATGATTGTTGAAATTTCTTTGGCTGTAGTGACTTGAATATCAACAGGGTTGCCATTGATGGCGATCTCAATTTTTACGTCATTTTGAAAAAACGACTTCGCTAACTGCTTAAGAGTTGAGGAAATTATGTTCGCGAAAACACCCGATACTGTGCCAACAACAAGGGCAGTTAAAACTTCTCCTTTTCCTTCCGACGGTATAGATTCTCTCTTTAAATCCAAATCGGGGATCTGAGACTGCAATGAATCTGCAAGGTGTTTAAGAAAATTTGAAGTATCCAATGAATTAGAAACACTTTCGATCTTCATCTGAATGTCTCCTTTTTTCAGAATCTATGACTCGAGTTAAGAACGACTGCCCTTCCAACTGCCGGAGAGGAAAAGATGCTAAATCCTGATTCATAGCTATTCTCAACAGTTTTTTGTCGAAAAAATAAATCTTGATCCAGCACCCAATATGGCCCATAAACTAGTCGCGGACGGCTTATTATTTTTACTTTTCCTCGACAACCGCTTACTTGCTTAACAAATCGATCAAACTTATCATCGGCCACTTGATAGCCTTTCATACTACAAACGCGCCGAAAATAGAGCGGTTGCAAAAGACACCACTCTTTAGGGGCGATCCCCTCTATCATTTTCAAAAGACTGCGCCATTGATTTGATTCTATAAATCTATTTGAAACAACAGTATTAACCCTAAGATTATAAGAAGACGTTCCCCCTAGAACATCTAACAAAGTGCGTATTGTCTTCCAGTATCCATCGCCACGCAAGGCATCTTGCTGCTTTTCATTACTACTATCAAGGCTAATAATTATTCTAGCAAATTTACTTTTAATTTCGGATAATCTCTTTAATTTATCCAACGTAGAATATCCAGTTGTTGTCAATGTAGTCTTTATCCCTTGCGATTCTAAACCGTTGACAATGTCAAACAAATCATAGTTCAATAGAGGTTCTCCGCCAGAGAGATCAACCTTCAAAACTCCCATTTTTTTAGAAAGCCGTACTATCTTTTCAATATACTTGGCAGGAAAATCTTTACCAGATTTCCTCGCAAAACAATAAGGACAGCGCCATGGGCACCTATCGGTAATATGCCACACAAAGAACGGCAAAGGAGAAGAGATATAGCTACTCTCTCCCGAGAACCAATCCAATTCATTGGTTTCTTCATTATATTTAACCATTCAAGCAAAACACCATTTTCACCAGCTTCTTTACATCATTGAATATATCTTCTCTAGGACGCAACTTTCCGTCAGCAAAAGCATTAACAAGCTCAATATTCGACGATTCGTTGGAGAGTTGAATATAAAATTCTCTTGCTCTCTCCAGAAGAGACTTGTCACGCTCATAAATATCATGACTCTCTTCAATATAATCTCGTTGCCCCTTCTTGGTAACGTTGCTCGAACTCACAGCCACGGACACATCAAATACTATATACAAATCAGGCATCGGAATTTTTAAATGTTCATGCTCCAATTCTGCTACCCATGCTGGCATGAGTAAAGTATCATTCGCCCTTAGCGATTGATATACTATAGTTGAGAGGGTAAATCTATTCAGTATTAAAAAGTCATACGGAGGATGCCAGAGATGACGATTGGTGGCCATAGCCTCCCATCGATCAAGCGCATACCACAGAGCCATCGATTTTGGTTCAATAGCGCCTATTTCCTTTTTCACGTCTGCCAAACGCCGACCAATTTCAACGCCAAAAAAAGAGTCATACACAGGAAAAGATAGAGAGCCAACTTTATGGCCTCTTCCTTCGAGATATTCACACAACATTTTCGTTTGGGTAGTTTTCCCGGCTCCATCAATGCCTTCGAGGCAAATAATTTTTGTCATCACTTATACTCAACAAGATTTCCGATGACATGACAGGTCACATACAACTGGTTTAAGACATCTTCAGAAATTTTGAAATTTTCATTTGCTAACGACTTGATCTTTTGACGGCGCATATCCACTGGATATAAGACGATTGTATCAACACTATTCAAGACAGTGCTTGCAACGTCACACAAATCTTTTAAGCTTAACTCGCCAGAATTAGATTCGGAAACACTTCGTGCGTCATCATACCATTTGTTCAAAAGAGAAACTTCTTCATTGGTCAACAACATCTTCAATTTTTCTTCAGTTAAACCACCTGACGCAAGACATGTCCAGTTCTGGAATAATTTATCTTTTAAAGCGCTCACAGGGAAACCTCCTAACCCGATATAATGGGTTTTAACCACTACAGCCCCCCAATTCCCGGTATCCAGATACTAACCTACCGACTCGGCAATCAGCAAGATGAACGCTCAAAAATGGGGACAGGGTGGGGACAAAAATACTCCGAACAGAAAAAAGGGTTAGCCTTTTACGGGCTAACCCTTTTAAATTCCTGGTCGGGATGAGAGGATTTGAACCTCCGACCCCCTGAACCCCATTCAGGTGCGCTCCCAGACTGCGCTACATCCCGACGCGAGGAGCGGAAACTAGAACCCATTTCGCGTTTTGTCAACGCTAAAATTTCCGGCCCGCGAGAATTCCTTTTCCGGACACGCGTTGCCTCGCCCTGCCAGCCCTGCTACCATGCTCCAAATCAGACCCAGGACCGACCATGAACGACCAGCCCATCCTCGTCACCGGAGCCACCGGCTATGTCGGCGGACGCCTCGTGCCTGCCCTGCTCGCCGCCGGACATCGCGTGCGCGCCGTGGCCCGATCCCTGGACAAGCTCGCCTGCCGTCCCTTCGCCGGCCACCCAAACCTCGAACTCGCTCAGGCCGACATCCGCGACGCCACGGCCATGCGGCGCGCCGCCGACGGCTGCCGCGCCGCCTACTACCTCGTCCACTCCATGCACTCGGCCAAGGGCGACTTCGCCGCCGCCGACCGGGAAGCGGCCAGCACCATGGCCGCCGTGGCCCACGACGCCGGCCTTTCCCGCATCATCTACCTCGGGGGCCTGGGCAGCGATGACGATACGCTGAGCCACCACCTGCAGTCCCGGCACGAAACGGCCCGCGTCCTGGCTTCCGGCCCCGTGCCCGTCACCCACCTGCGCGCCGCCATGATCCTCGGGTCCGGCAGCGCCTCGTTCGAGATCATGCGCTATCTCGTGGACCGGCTCCCCTTCATGATCACCCCGCGCTGGGTGCGAAACCGCTGCCAGCCCATCGCCATCTCCGACGTCCTGGGCTATCTCGTGGGCTGTCTGGCCGAGCCGCGCACCGCCGGGCTGACCCTGGACATCGGCGGCCCGGACGTCCTGTCCTACGGCGACATTTTCGCCATCTACGCCGAGGAGGCCGGGCTGCCCAGGCGGCTCATCGTGCCCGTGCCGCTGCTCACCCCGCGCCTTTCCACCTACTGGCTCCAGCTTGTGACGCCGCTGCCCCGCTCGCTCATCGTGCCCCTGGTCGAGGGGCTGCGCAACGAAGTCATCTGCCATGACCGGCGCATTCTCGAGCTTGTGCCGCGTCAATGCCTGACCATCCGCCAGGCCGTGCGCCTGGCCCTGGACAAGATCCGCCAGAACGCCGTGGAAACGACTTGTTCCGACGCCGGCGACGCCGCGCCGCCGGAATGGACGGCCTGCGGCGACGCGCCCTATGCCGGCGGCACGATCTACGAATGCGGCTACAAGGCGACCCTTGGCGCGGACGCGGACCGGGTCTGGAAGGCCGTGGCCGGCATCGGCGGCGACACGGGCTGGTACTGGGGCAACGCCTTGTGGCGGCTGCGGGGCTTTCTCGACCAGCTGGCCGGCGGCGTGGGCCTGCGGCGCGTGACCATCCGCCGGGAGACGCTGGCCGTGGGCGATCCCCTGGATTTCTGGCGCGTGGTGGCCCTGGAGCCCGGCCGGCGGCTGGTGCTTCTGGCCGAAATGCGCACCCCGGGCGAGGCGCTGCTCGAACTGCGTCTGGCCCCGGCCGGCCCGGGGGCCACGGAACTGGTGGCGCATTCCAAGTTCCTGCCCCGGGGACTGGCCGGGCTGGCCTACTGGTACGCCCTGCTCATCCCCCACAACCTCGTTTTCGCCGGAATGCTGCGTGGCATGGCCGAGGCCATGGGCGCGCCCATCCTGTCCGGCCCGGTCCGCTTCACCCCGACCAGGCCGGCGGCCTGCTCCCTGCCCCGCACCCGGTGAGCGTTCCGCCCGTCCTGACCATCCGCCCCGCCGCCGCAGCCGACGCCACGGCGCTGTCCCGGGTTTTTGTGGCCGCTATCGAGGCCAAGGCCCGGGAAGGCTACGGTCCGCGCGAACGCGCCGCCTGGGCCGCCCGGGGCACGCCCGAGCGCTTCGCCGCCATGCTGGACGACAGCCGCAACACCATCCTGGCCGCCTGGCAAGGCGGCCGCCTATGTGGCCTGGCCGGACTCACCGGCTTCGAGGTCAGCCTGCTCTACGCCGCCCCCGACGCCCCGGCCGGGACCGGCGGGGCGCTTCTGGCCGCCGTGGAGGCCCTGGCCCGGCAGCGGGGCCTGGGCGGCCTGGAACTGTGCGCCTCGCGAAACGCCCTGTCGTTTTACCTGCGCCACGGCTACGCCATCATCACGCCGGCCAAGCGGGAGCTGACGCCGCAGGTTTCCCTGCCCGTGTGCCTCATGGCCAAGTCCCTGGTCCCGTAGCCAAACCATACCACACGCCCTTCCCGACAACGTGAAACGGGCCGTTCTCCTTTTCGGAGAACGGCCCGTCTGACAAATCGATGTTGCTGCGCCTAGCGGGGCACGGGCCGAAAATCCGGGGTGCGCTCCACCGGGACCATGCCGGCAGCCTCGATGGCCTGGCGCAGCTCGGTGAGGGGCAGACCCTTGGGGCTGTCTGCCCCGGCGGCATGGCCGATGCGCTCCTCGATGATGGTGCCGTCGAAATCGTCGGCCCCGGCCCACAGGGCCATCTGGGCCGCCTTGATGCCAAGCATGGCCCAGTAGGCCTTGAGATGCGGGATGTTGTCGAGGAAAAGCCGCGACAGGGCCATGACCCGCAGCACCGTGAGCCCGTCGGGGCCTGGAGCCTTCAGGGCGTTGTTGGCCGGCTGGTAGGCCAGGGGGATAAAGCAGGTGAAGCCGCCGGTGAGGTCTTGCAGGTCGCGCAGGGCCGACAGATGGGCCACCCGGTCCGACCAGCTCTCAATGTGGCCAAAGAGCATGGTGGCGTTGGTGGGCAGCCCCTGGCCATGGGCCGTGGCGTGGATCTGCAGCCAGCGTTCGCCGGAAATCTTTTCCGGGCACAGCTTCTCGCGAAGGGCCGGGGAGAACACTTCCGCGCCGCCGCCGGGCAGCATCATGAGGCCGGCCTCTTTGAGCGCCGCCAGGATCTCGAACTCGGCCACGCTGCGGGTGTCGGCCAGGTGGGCCACTTCCACGGCGGTAAAGGCCTTGATGCCGGCCTGGGGACACTGGCGGGAGACGGCCCGCAGCATGTCCAGGTAATACTCCAGGGGCAGCTCGGGGTTGAGTCCGCCGACGATGTGGATCTCGCGGATGGGCAGATGGCTCTTGGCGGCCAGATCGGCCACGATGTCGTCCACGGACAGCGTGCGGCCGCCGGGCGCGCCGTGCTTTTTATAAAAAGCGCAGAAGCGGCAGGCGTTGACGCACACGTTGGTGAAGTTCACGTGGACGTTGTGGACATAGTAGGCGTTTCGGCCGTGTTTTTGCAGACGCGCTTCCATGGCGGCCGCGCACAGATCGTGCAACGGCGCGGACAGCGCCAGGATGAGCGCCTCGTCGGGGCTTAAGCGCTCGCCGGAGCGGGCCTTGTCCAGGATGGCGGCGCAGGCGTCGCCGGGGAGGGGTGTCATTGCATTCATGGCTGCGGCACGGTAGAATGTTGCTGGGGCGAGATGCCCTCTACCCCTTTTCCGCGACGTCCGCCAGGGCGGCGCGGGCGCGGAGACCGATGATGCCGTCATATTTTTTTCGTCTGGCCTTGTGCTGCCTGCTCGGGGCGGCCGTTTTTGCCGCGCCGGCCGGCCGGGCCGACGCCGAGGACACCACCCAGACCCTGACCCGCTTTTTTCAGGGCAAATCCCGGGACCTGCCGGCCGCGCCCATCGATTTCCAGGTCATGGCCGGCTACGCCGTGTTGCGCACCGGCAATCCCGACAGCGCCGGCCGCTACGCCATGACGGCCTTTAATGTGGTGAAAGTCGCCCCGGACATCTACCGCCTGGACATGAGCCTGGAAAAGCCCCTGGCCCGAAACGTCCCCACCTATGAGCCGGCCTACTACTTCACCGAGAACCGGACGTATTATTTCTGGTACCAAAACGGCGAAGAAATCCTCTTTAAAATCGGCAACAAGCGTGTGCCGGTCAAGCTTGGCCGCAAGGACCTCACCCGGGTGGACATCCATCCGCCCGACGCCTACACCGTGATCCGGGAAACCATGCTCCAAAACATCTCCTTTGACGACGGCACGGCCACCATCCACCTCCAGCTCAAATTCAAATAGCGCGGCAAGGCGGCGGCGAACGCGCCGTTTTCACTCCGGGCCGCCCCAGGAGCCTGGGCCGAAGGCCATCCCGGCATTGCGCCCGGCCGCGCCGTGGCGTACAAGGGGCGTCGCATTTTTCGCGGAGGTATGTTCATGAAGCGCGTTCTCATTGCCGCCACGGTCGTTTGTTCCCTGCTGACCGGTGCGCTTTTCGCCTTTGCCCGCACGGCCCCGGGCGAATCCTACGCCGCCTACGCCGACGCCGTCTCCGGCGCGAGCTGCTGCGAGATGGCCTCGTGCGGCTGCCTGGGCCTCAAATGCTCGTGCTTCGAGTGCGGCGGCGGCAGCAAGTAGCCGCTCCGCCCGCGCCTGCGGCCATGTTTCTCATCCTGCGCATGTAAGGGGCCAACCAGCGCCATGGGCGGATTTATTGCCTTTCTGTTGTCCCGGGCAACGGGGCTTAGTGTCTTCGCCATCCTTGAGGCCGGCTATCTGCTCCTGTCCCTGACCGGGTTGGCCCTGGTCTATGGTTTTGCCCGGCGCGAACTGGCCGCCAACCCGGACCGGGGCCGCTACCATCTCATTTTTCTGGCCGCCCTGCCGGTGGGGCTAGCCGGGGCACGGCTGCTCCCCATCATCCAGGATGCCCTGGCCGCCGGCCGCCTCACCTACGGGCTGATCGCCGCCGGGGGCCTGGTCTTTTACACCGGCGCCCTGGCCGCGCTCTGCGCCATGTACGCCGGCTGCCGGATCATGCGCCTTTCCCCCTGGCCGCTACTGGACGCCGTGTGCCTCTACCTTCCCCTGGGCCACGCCTTTGGCCGGCTGGGCTGCTTTTTCGGCGGCTGCTGCTTCGGCGCGCCCACCGAGTCCGCCTGCGGCGTGCGTTTCCCGGCCGGTTCTCCGGCCTTTTTGCAGCACAAAAGCCAGGGGCTGTTGCCGGACGGCGCCGTGGCCTCGCTGCCGGTCCATCCCTCGCAACTCTACGAAACCGCCGGCAATCTCCTGCTGTTCGCCGTGCTTCTTCTGCTCTCCAAACGCCGGCCGCTGCCGCCGGGCCGGCTGACGGCCCTGTACCTCGCCGGCTACGCGGCCCTGCGTTTCACACTGGAATTCTGGCGCGGCGACGCCCTGCGCGGCGTGTATTTCGGCCTTTCCGCCTCGCAGTACATCGCCCTGGCCACGTGGGCCGCCGTTCTCGCGGCGGTCCTTGGCGGCGGCAAAAAGCCCGCCGCCCCGCATTCGGCCGCTCACTTCCCGCAGTAGCGGCAATCTGCCCGGCAAGCCGCCCGGCCCCTAGGCAAATTGCGTCAAAAGGATTACAGCCTGGGCCATGCCAAAGGGAGACTGGCGGCGACTTTTCGCCGTCGCGTTGCTGTCATGGTGCGTCCTGACGGCCACCGCCGGACGTTGTCTGGGGTCGCAAGCGCTCAAAAAAGCGTCGCTCATTCCCCAATGGGAGCCCCAGGCCCAGTTCGCCGGCTATTACGTGGCCCTGGCCAAGGGCTTCTACGCCGCCGAGGGCGTGGACATGACCATCCTGCGCGGCGGCCCAGGCGAGCCGCCCTCCCGGCTCATGGCCGAGGGCAAGGCCCAGTTCGGCACGTTTTTTCTGGCCACCGCCCTGCTCAAACGGGCCGAAGGCCTGCCGCTGGTCAACCTGGCCCAGTTCGTGCCCCACTCCACCCAGCTTTTAATCGCCAAAAAAGCCGACGGCATCGAAAAGCCGGCCGACCTGGCCGGGGGCAAGGTCAGCCTGTGGGGTCCGGAATTCCAGCTGGCTGCCCGGACCTTTTTCAAACGCTACGGCCTGACCGTGGAGCCCGTGCCCCAGGGGTTCACCGTGGACCTGTTCCTGCGCGGCGGCGTGGCCGCCTGCTCGGCCATGCGCTACAACGAATACCACGCCATCCTCAACGCCGGCCTCGATCCCGAAGAACTGACGGTTTTCGACCTCGGCGCCCACGGCCTGGACCTGCCCGAGGACGGACTCTACACCCTGGCCTCGGTGCTGGCCGCCGATCCCGACCTGTGCCGAGGTGTGGCCCGGGCCTCGGTGCGCGGTTGGGAATACGCGTTTGCCCATCCCGAAGAGGCCCTGGACATTGTCATGAGCCATGTCTCGGCCGCCCATCTGCCCACCAACCGGATGCACCAGAAATGGATGCTCGAAAGCCTGCGCCAAGCCATGACCGGCCCGGGAGACCCCCTGGGAACCCTGACCCGACTGCGCTACCAGGCCGCCGCCAAGGCCCTGGGCGCGGCCGGGCTCGCCGCCAACGCCCCCTCCTACGAGGAATTCCATGTCCCCCTCCCTTGACGTGCGCCCGACACGGGGACTGGCCTTCAAACTGGCCGTGTGCATCCTCACCAGCGCCACGATCATCTTCACGGCGGCCTTTGCCTACTACTACCGCTCCTCCAAGGACATGCTGCTGGCGGCCGTGCGCGACAACGCCCAAAACCTGCTGCGCCGGGCCGTCAGCCGCCTGGAAGCCCCGCTGTCGGCCATCGAACGCGTGCCCCAGTTCATGGCCCTCAAACTCGGCCAGGAGCTGCCCGCCCCGGCCGACCTCGACCGCGACCTCACCGACTTTCTCACGGCCAACCCCGACGTCTTCGGCGCGGCCGCCGCCTTCGAACCGGGCGTCTTCCACGGCCTGCCCCGCTACAGCCCGTATTTTTGCCGCAAAGGCGAGGCCGTCGCCCAGGTGGGCCTGGGCTACGAAGAATACTACGAACTGCAAAATTGGTATCTCGTGCCCAAGGTGCTGCAAAAAGCCGTCTGGAGCGAACCCTACTTCGACGAATCCGGCGGCGACATCGTCATGACCACCTACAGCGTGCCCGTCATGGGCCAAACCCCGGCTGGCCCGGCCTTCCTCGGCGTGGTCACGGCCGACGTGGCCCTGGACTGGCTGCGTAAGCAAGTCGGCCGCATCTCGCTATACAACTCGGGTTACGCGTTCCTGTTAAGCCGCAGCGGCGTGCTGCTCTCCCACCCCGACAACCGGCTGGTCATGCGCGAGAGCATCTTCAGCCGGGCCGAGCAGTTCGGCAGCGCCGAACTGCGCGCCCTGGGCCGGCGCATGATCGCCGGCGAGGAAGGCTTTGCCCGGCTGCCCGACTTCATCCTGGGCAAGCCGGCCTGGGTGGCCTTTGCCCCCATGCGCCTGACCGGCTGGTCCATGGGCGTCATCGTGCCCGAGGACGAACTCTTCGCGCCGCTGCGAAAACTCGGCCGCGAGGTGGCCATCCTCGGCGGAGCCGGCTTCACGGCGCTGCTCCTCGTCATCGCCGCCATCGCCGCCCATATCACGCGCCCCCTGTCGCGCCTGGCCGCCACCGCCGCCGAGATCGCCCACGGCAACCTCGACGCCCCGGTGCCCCTGGCCGCAGGCCGCGACGAAGTCGGGGCGCTGTCGCGGTCTTTCGAACAAATGCGCCTGGCCCTTCGCGACTACATCGCCGACCTGACCGCCACCACCAAGGCCAAGGAACGCCTGGAGTCCGAACTGAAAATCGCCCGCAACATCCAGATGAGTTTTTTGCCCAAGCGGTTCCCGCCCTTCCCCGAGATCACCAGCTTCGCCCTCCACGCCGACCTGCTGCCGGCCCGGGAGGTGGGCGGCGACCTCTACGATTTCTTCCTGCTCGGACCCGGCCGGCTGCTTTTCCTGGTCGGCGACGTGTCCGGCAAGGGCGTACCGGCGGCGCTTTTCATGGCCGTCACCAAGACGCTCATCAAGGGCAACGCCGAGCAGGAGTCCGATCCGGCCGAGATCCTGGCCAAGGTCAACCGCGAACTGTGCGTGGACAACGAATCCATGCTGTTCGTCACCATGTTTTTGGCCATCCTCGACTGCGATACAGGCGAAATGACCTTCTCCAACGCCGGCCACAATCCGCCGGCCCGCCTCGCCCCGGACGGGACCGTTTCCTGGCTGGCCCTGCCGCGCGGCCTGTTCCTGGGCGTCATGGAAGACGCCGTCTACCGCACCGCCACCGTGACCCTGGCCCCAGGCGAAAAGATCGTGGCCTTCACCGACGGCGTCACCGAAGCCCAGAACCCGGCCCAGGAACTCTTCGGCACGGACCGGTTGCTGACCGTGTTGTCCAAAGCCGCTTCCATGCCGCCCGAGGTCCTGGACGCCGCCGTCATGCAAGCCGCCACGGAATACGCCGAAGACGCCGAGCAGGCCGACGACATCACCGTGCTCACGCTCCTGTATCGCGGCTCCGATCCGGCCTGAACAGCCGCCACAAAGTCACTTTGTTCTTAATATAACAAGGCGAAATGGCGTAGTGCAATTTTGTTGCAATTCTCTTCCGTTCATTCTAAGGGAACCCAAAGTCATCAGCAGGAGATGCAAATGGAAGAATACTTGAAAGCCGCCTTGGAAATCGTCAAGGCCCAGGCGTCGGTCAGGACCATGACCGACGACGAGATCACCTCAATGCTGCGTAATGTGGCGGCGGGCATCCAGGCCGCGGCGGAAGCGGAGGCCGCCCCGACCGATGCCGCCACCCCGGCCATGGACCCGTCCAAGGCCGTCAAGGAAAGCAGCGTGGTCTGCCTGGAGTGCGGCAAGTCCTTCAAGGTCCTCACCAAGAAGCACTTGGCGGCGCACAACCTGACCCCAGAGGAATACCGGGCCAAGTACGGCTACAAGAAGGGAGCCCCCCTGGCGGCCAAGTCCCTGCAACGGGAACGCCGCAAGAAGATGAAGGACATGCGCTTGTGGGAGAGACGGCGCAAGGTCGCTCAGTAGTCAAACCAGCCATGCATCCAGAGCGGCCCGGCCCCGGCCGGGCCGCCCCAACGCGGGCACGCCCTCCGGCGCGGACGATCCGGCCGCCCGCCGCCGCAAGCCCCCTCCCCGACCGGACCCGCGAGGTTCCCCTCCGTGCCCTGCCTCGAAGACGCCATCGCCGCCGTGCGCGGCTCCCTCGCCTGGGCCGTCGAGGAAATGCCCTCCGACGCCGAAATCGCCGAAGGCTGGTCCAACCCCGACACCCGCACCCACGTGTTCGTCACCCCGCGCCAGCCGGCCAAACGCCTCGACGTGCTGGCCGAACTGGTCCGCGCCAGCCTGTGCGAACGCATGCCGCGCCTTTTTTCCGCCACCAAGGTCTGGGGCGTGTCGCTGCACGGCCACGCCGTGGCCCGCAAACACCTGCTGCGCGCCGCCCGCGACTGGTTCGTGGACGCCGCCCTGCGCGCCCACTGCCCCGAAGATTTCGACGCCGCCCTCAGCCTGGCCCTGGCCCAGGCCGGAGCGCGCCTCAACACCCCCCGCCCCTTCACCCTCGACCGCTACAACCTCTCCCAGGACGAACGCCAACGCCTGGCCGACGCCCGCACCCTGGCCGGGGCCCGCCACTTCCTGCGCATCGACCCCACCGCCACCCCCGACCCCACAACCGCTGCCCTGGCCGAAGCCTACGCCGCCATAGACCCCGCCCAGCCGACCATGCCCGCCTTCCTCACCGTGGCCAACGGCCTGTGCGCCGCGCTGGGCCGCCGGCCCTTCACCCCGGAGCCGCGCAAGGGATATTGGATGGTGAGTTGACGTAGGGGGTTGGAAGAAAGCGAGAATGCCGGGCGGCCAAAGGGGCTGAGCCCCGTTCGTAACTTTGGAATACTTTCTCGTACAAATCGAAGGGGAAAATCTAGAAGAAAAATACTGGGGCGGAGTTCAACGCCTGAGCCAACGTGAGTATTGACTCAAGTGCTTTTTTTCAAAAGAAAAAGGGATCGCCGATTTCTCGGCAACCCCTTGGCTGCATATCGCCATTGGATGCCAATATATCTCAGGCATTACTATTGAACAGCAACACTTGCCTAGAATCGGCGATTATTTTCCTGTAAACTGCTTCATACCGTCCTTAATGGCATCTGACCCGCAATTAATATTATAGTTAAACACATCCTTAACTTCCTGCACTCTTCCATTTGGATTGCTATTTTGAATAACATTATTGACACCATCAGATGTTCTTTGAACTATTTTTTCCGAAGCATTTGACAATGTACATCCTGTATCGCCTGCATAACACAAGGCTGCTCCAGAAAAAAATAGCAATGCAAGCAGGACAACTTTCATAGCCCCCCCCTTTGTATTTCGGAGCGCGACCAAACAATGACTGCCCATACGTTATTAGATTTACAAACACTTTTTTGCGCTTAAAAGCAAACTGTTTCTATCGTTGGAAAGTACAAACCAACCAGTTGCTTGCCATATTTCGGTTTCACCTTCACTCATCCCATCTGAGGGAGAGAACACAAAAAAAGGGAAGGCAAGTCCGCCCCCCGGCCGCCGGCATTCTTCCCTTATCGCCCGGCTTACGCAGCCAATCCAACCATCTCAAGCGCCCAGTAGCACAGCGCCGCCACGATGGCCGAGGCCGGGATGGTGAGCACCCAGGCGACGACCAGCCGGCCGGCCACGCCCCAGCGCACGGCGGACAGGCGTTTGGAGGCGCCGACGCCGATGACGGCAGTGGAGATGATGTGGGTGGTGGAGATGGGCGCGCCCAGAGCCGACGCGCCGCTTATCACGGCGGCGGCGGCGGTTTCGGCGGCGAATCCGTGGATGGGTTCGAGCTTGAAGATCTTGTGGCCCATGGTTTTGACGATCTTCCAGCCGCCCGAGGCCGTGCCGATGCCCATGGCTAGGGCGCAGGAGAGCTTGACCCAGAAGGGCACGGTCATTTCCGGGATCTGGTGGAAGCTGAACAGGGCCAGGGTGATGATGCCCATGGTTTTCTGGGCGTCGTTTAGGCCATGGCTGGTGGCCATGAAGGCCGAGGACAGGATTTGGAGCTTTTTAAACAGGAAGTTGACCCGTCCTGGCGAGGCCCGCACCACCATCCAGGACAGCAGCACCATGAGCAGGTAGCCCGAGGCGAAGCCGGCCACGGGGGAAAGGAAAAGCGGGATGAGAACCTTGCTGCAAATAGAATCGTAGCTTGGGGCCGACCAGCCGCCGAAGGCGATGCCCGAGCCGATGAGACCGCCGATGAGCGCGTGGGACGACGACGAGGGCAGGCCCAGGTACCAGGTGAGGAGGTTCCAGAAGATGGCCCCCAAAAGCGCGGCCAGCACCAGGCATTGGCTGCCGGTGACAAGCTCGGGCCGGATGATGCCGCTGCCGATGGTGTGGGCGACCGAGGTGCCCAGAAACGCGCCGAAGAGGTTGAGCGCCCCGGCCATGAGCACGGCGGTCATGGGCGAGAGCACCTTGGTGGAGACGATGGTGGCGATGGCGTTGGCGCTGTCGTGGGCGCCGTTGGTGAAGTCGAAGATGAGCGCGATGATCACCACGGCCACGAGGAGAATGGGCAGATCAGGCATTTTTGAGCACCACGCCTTCCAGGACGTCCGAGAGGGATTCGGCGCGTTCCACGGCCGCCTCGACGCGGTCGAAGATGTGCTTCCATTTGACGATGTCGAGGATGGCGGCATAGTCCGCGGTCTCGTCGCCGCCGTCGTAGAGTTCGCCGATGCCGACCATGAGCAGGGTCTCGCATTCGTGCTTGAGGTTCTCGATCTTGTGGAAGCTTTCCTCGGAGCGTTTGTTCTCGCTCATCTTGGTCAGGACGTTCCCGAGTTCCTCGATCATGGCCCGCAGATTGCTGACGATGCGCCGGGCCGGGTAGCGGATGCGGTCGAAGCCGAAAAGCCCGATGCGCGAGGCGATGGCCTTGATGAGGTTGAGGATGTCTTCCTGGGTGAGGTTGATCTGGTGGATGTCCTCGCGGTCGATGGGCGTGATGAAGGTCATCGACAGTTCCTTGGCGATGCGCCGGCTGATGGCGTTGCCTTCGGACTCGATGATGTTGATGCGTTTGCAGCGTTCCTCGACGTCGGTGAAGTCTGTGAAAAGCTCGTCGAGAATGACGGCGGCCTTGATCAGCTTGCGGTGCTGTTCCTTGAAGAGGTCGTAGAATTTGACCGACCTGGGAAAGAGGCTGAAACCCATGCGCGTCTCCGCGGGTTGATGATTGGGCCTTGGCGGGCGTTTGCCGGCCAAGGTTTTCGGTGTGTCGGGATCAGGCGGCGGGCAGCCGCACCACCCGGGTTGCTCCGTGGAAAAAAACTTCGCCACCGGCTGCGGCCAGATCGGCCACGGGCAGGGCCACGTCCAGCCGGGCCGGCCCCTCGAAGCGCACGGCATAGGTCCCGTGCTTTTCGCGCAGCAGGCGCACGGCCGTGGAGGCGGCGTCCGGGGTCTGGACCAGGATGGCCGAAAAGGCCTGGACCAGGGTTTCATGGGGCACGGCCACGCCGACCGGCCCGTCCGGAGCCTCGACCAGGCGGGCGGTGACGCCCTTGGCTCCGAGGATGGGCGACACAGCGGCCAGGGCTTGCTTGAGTGCGGCCAGGAGGTCTGTGGCCGGGGCCTTGGCCTTGGCGGCGGCGAACCGGTCCCGGGCGGCGGTGAGCAGTTCGTCGATGACGCTCTTCATGGCTGTGGCGGCGCGCTCAACCACGGTCAGGGCCCCGTCGGCTCCGGTGGTGTCAGGGGGCGCGGCGGCCAGCATTCCCCGGGCGGTTTCGGCGTAGCCGAGGACCTTGGTCAGGGGGGTGCGCAGGTTGTGGGAGGCGTCGATGACGAAGTCGCGGAAGATGCGTTCCATGGCGGCGGCTTCGGTGACGTCGTGGAAGGTGAGGATGCGCCCCAGTTCCGGGGTGGCCGGCACGGCCTCGACCACGTCCACGACGCGCCCGCTGGGCAGTTCGAAGCGGCCCACGGCCCGCACGCTGCCCGGGGCCGCGCCGGCTTCGCCAAGGGCGCGCTGCACGCAAAGGGGCGCGCCGGCCTCCAGGGGGATGCGGCCGGTGGGGTCGTCGAACTTGGGGAACATGGCGCGAAACGCCTGGTTGGCGGCAGTGATGCGCCCGGCCGAATCAAGGATGGCCAAGCCTTCGGCCATGCCGTCAAAGATGGCGTCCTGACGGGCGCGCCGGGCTTCGATCTCGCCCACATGGGTCCCGATGCGGCCGGCCAGGGCGTTTATCGCCTCGGCCAGGGGGGTGAAATCGGCGGCCGGCACGAGGTGGATGCGCCGGTCGAAGTGGCCGTGACCGATGTCCCGGGCCACGGCGGCCATCTCGCCCACGGTGCGCGACAGGCGGCGGGCCAAGATGGCCGAGGCCGCCCCGCCGGCCACGAAGACCAGGGCCAGGACGGCAAGCAGGGTTTCCCGAAAACGCTCGATCTCGGCCCGCAGGGACGACACGGGCAGGGCCAGGCGCACGATGCCGGCCGGCAGCCCGGGTTCGGCCGGGGTGGCCTGGGCCACGTAGAGCATGTCCCGGCCCAGGGTGCGGCTTACGCGCAGGTCCTGGCCGAAGCCGCCTTCCAGGGCTTTTTTGATCTCGGGCCGGTCAGCGTGGTTTTCCATCTCGCCGACCCCGGCCGCGCCCACGTCGGAATCGGCCAGCACCCGGCCGGCGGCGATGTAGGTCAGGCGAAAGCCCAGATGCGGCCCCAGGCTATCGACGTAGGTAGCCAGGTCGGCGTCGCCGCCGAAGGTGGGATGGGATCGCAGGAGATATTGGGCCAGATCCAGGGAGCGGCGGGCGCGGTCCTCGGCCTCGGCCAGGGCGGCCTGCTCGGCCCGGCCGGCGGCGAAGATGAAAACGCCGCTTAGAACCAGGAGAAAAAATCCCCAGGTCCACAGCAGGTGGCTGAGCGTAATGGAGCGCCGCGACATTTCCCCTCCCACATGGCAAAAGCGTGACGAAACCGAGGCGGTTTCGTGACGGGCAAGGTATAGGCGGCAAGCCGGCCGGGGGCAAGGCCCTAGCCGTGTGACAATCTCGTGACAACCAACAAAACCGGACTGCGGCCGTCGGAAACGCCGCTTGCCCTCGCCCCTCTTTCTTCCCATCTGGGGCGGCTGGGGGCCTCAGGCCCCCAGCCGCCGGAGCATTCCCCTCTTTTCCTCTCCTTACGGCGTATTCTCCTTCAAATGTTCCAGCAGAATACGCCGCACTTCGCGGATGGCCAGGGGGTGGTCCTGGGCGCTGTGGCCGGAGTGGACGATCTTTTCCGATTGCGCGCCGTCGAGGTGGGAGCTCCAGTAGGGCACCACGCCGTCGGAACCGCCGGCGACATCGGCTTTTTTCTCGTTGCCGATGATGGAATGGTAGGGCGTGGCCAGGGATTTTTCGGCCAGGATCTTGAGCGTCTTGTTGTTGGGCGAGAGGCTGTCGACGCCGGTTTGCAGCTTGTCCGCAGCGTCTTTTCCAGCGTCGGTTGCCTTGCCGGCGTGGGCCAGGGCGGCGGTGACCGCGCCAAGGGGTTTGAGGACCGTCAGCGGCAGGGTGATGAGCGTACGGCCGATCTTGCCGACGATGCCCAGGGCCATTTCCGAGCCGCGGTGAGGCGTGGCGATGAAAACCACCCGTTTCACGTAGGGCCGGCGGGAGAAGAAGAAGGTGCGGCGCATGGCGTCGCGCACCTCGGGCGACACGGCCAGCGTGTCCAGGGGCGCTTTGGAAAAAGCGTTCCAGAGATCGTCGCCGCTGTCTTCCACCAGGGTCTTGGTCAGCAAGCCGCCCATGCTGTGGCCCACCACCACCATGTCGTTAAAGGCGGGATTGTTGCCGGCTGGATCGAAGACGCGGCGGGCCTCGTCCAGGGAGGCGCGCAGGGAGGCGGCCGAAAAGAGCACGGGATTGCCGGTGGGGTAGCGGAAAAACCAGAACTGGTAGCGGGCGCGCAGTTCGGGGTCGCCCATGAGGCCGTTGAACATGGGGGCCCAGGTGGACGGCGAGGAGAGCAGCCCGTGGACAAAGACCACGGGAATCTTTCCCGGGTCATAGGGCTGGAGCATGTAGAGGCGGGTGAGATTCTCCCAGGCGGCCGGATTCATCATGCCTTCCAGGCCGCTTGGTTCGGGGGTGTTTTGCATCATGAAGGCCAGGGGCGTGGTCAGGTCGCTTTCCAGGGGAATGCGCCGGCCGGCCACGTCCAGGGCGTCGGTCTTCATGGGGTCGTGGATCTCGAAATCGGCCTCGTAGATCCGGTGGCGCGGCTTGGCCGTGTCGGCGGTCGGAGCGAAGCGCAAAAAGACGGTGGCGGCGTAGGTCTGGCGCACGGGGGGGGTAAACCGCTCGGCCGGAGCGAGCTTGTCGCCCTCGGGCGGACGGCGCACCACGGCCACGGGCACGCCAAGGCCCAGGCGCACCTGCTCAGGCGTTAGTCCCCGCACGTCGAACTCGTAGGCCAGGTGGAAGCTTTCCACCTCCTCAGGGCTAAAGGTCAGCTCCGAGCGCCGCTCGGCCAGGCGCACCCGGCCCATGAGCCAGGGAATTTCCTTGCCCTTGGCATAGTGCAGTTCGGTGGCCCGGGCATACAGCAACACGTTGGCCAGGGAGCGGTTGTAAAACTCCATGGCTTGTCTGGAATAGGGGTGGTAGACGTCGAGCACCGGCCGGAACGTGTCGTCGAAGAGGTAGGTGTAGGCGTAGACGGCGCTGGAGAGATAGAACATGGCCGCTTTGGCCGGATCGCTTTTGCTTTTGCCGGCCTCTCTGTAGCAGAGCTCGGCCAGGGCGAACAGCGCCTCGCGGTCCTTCTCGTCCCGGGCTTCGGCGTCCAGGGCGGCCAGCATGGTTTCGGGATCGGCGGCCAGGGACGCTTCCAGGTCGCGCTGACGCACGAAGCGCAGGGTGCGCTCGGAGGGCCGGTCGGAATTGAGCGCCGTGCGGTCGAGCTTGGCGGCCCGGTCGTCCAGGGACGAGGGACGCACGCCGATGCGGGCGCAGCCGCCCAGGCAGGCAAGGCTTAGCAGGGACAGCAGCAGGACGACGAGCGGCAGACGTCTGGGCATGGGTGACCTCGCGGCGACGATTGGCGGCGAGGTCGATGACCGCGCCGATAAAAAGCGCCGTCTTGTACGACAGCAGGCACGAACGGTAAAGCCGCAATCGTCGTGTCGCGACGCTGGCGTTGCGTGAACGACGTCCCGCCTCCGCCAGGCCGCCGGCCGCGCCTTCTGCAGCGCCTCCCGTTGTTGCCATGGCTTCCTAAAAAGCCTACTAAAAGGCAGACTGTTTTCCCATAACCCGGAGTCGCCCATGAACCGCTTGAGCTTTGGCATCTTGACGGCATTGGCAGCCCTTAGTCTCGCGGCCTGCAACGGCCTTGTCGCCATCAGCAAGACGGACATATCAGGCAAACCGACCGTATACGCCACGGTCAACAAAGAACCTGATCCCAAGCTCATGGGCTGCTATCTGCGCAGCCGTCCCGGCGAGTTCAACCGCCCCAACAAATATGAGTACTGCCTTATCAAGGACACCGGCGGCTACGGCGTGTATTACTACATGATGGACGGCAAGTCGCTACGCGCATTCAAGGACTGGACATCAGCAAGCATCAACGACAACTGTATGACCGTCGAGTACGACGGCTCGACCTACTGCGTCCAGGACGGCGACGTCTGGCAGACCACGGCCGGCAGCAGCGACCGCCACCGCATGTTGCCCATGAACTGACGCTTTCCCCCTATTTCGACAACATCTGAGCAGTTCAAGAGTACTTCAAGGAATGCGTATGTCCGGACAATTAGTTGGCTGGCTTGGCGCGACGGTGGCCTCCCTGGCCGCCGCCGCATTGTTGGGTTGGTTCGTGGACGCCTCCGGGGCCGTGGCCGCCCTGGTGGGCGGCCTTTTGCCGGCGGCCACCGCCGCCGCCGCCGTTTGGGCCCTCGGGGGCGCGCGCCAGCGCCAGGACAAGGCCATGGCCGAAGCCCTGGCCGCCCTGGCCGCCGACCGCGCGCCAGACGCCGGGGAGCTGCCCCCCGAGCTGGCCGCGGCCGTGGCCGGATTGGCCGAGGCCATGCGCACCACCCGGGGATTTCTTTCGGGCATCACCAAAGGCCTGCCCATCCCCTATCTGCTGGTTGATCCCAAGGAACGCACGCTTTTCACCAACCAGGCCACCCTGGACATGCTGGAGATCGACGGAGCGCCCGAACGCCAGCTCGGCCGCACCCTGGCCGAGGTGTTTTATAATGACCCGGGCCGTCCCACCGCCGTGGGCAAGGCCATGAACCACGGCCAGGTCTTCAACAACCTGGAGGTCACCATCACCGGCCACAAGGGCGGCCGGCGCGACGTGCTGGCCAACGTCTTCGCCCTGCGCGACACGGCCGGCGCGGTCATCGGCGGGCTGTGCCTCTATCTCGACATGACCGAGCTCAAGGCCAAGGAAGCGGCCATCTGCCAACAAAACGACCAGACCGCCGAACTGGCCCGGCGGGCCGGCGGCCTAGCCTCCGACCTGGCCGACGCGGCCCGGGTGCTGGCCGAACAGGTGTCCCAAGCCAGTCGGGCCGCCGACGACCAAAAAAACCGCATGGGCCAGGTAGCCGCCTCGGTGACGAGCCTTGGCCACGGCGCGCGCGACATCGCCGGCACCGCCGGCGAGGCCGGGAACGTGGCCCAAAAAACCCGCGACCAGGCCGCCGGCGCGGCCGACACCATGGCCAAGGTGCTGGCCGGCATGAACGAACTGTCCGGCAAGGCCGTCGCCCTGGGCAGCCATATGGACACGCTCTCAACCCAGGCCACGGAAGTGGGCGGCATCCTCGGCGTCATTTCCGATATCGCCGACCAGACCAATCTCCTGGCGCTCAATGCCGCCATCGAGGCGGCCCGAGCCGGGGAATCGGGCCGGGGCTTCGCCGTGGTTGCCGATGAAGTCCGGAAGCTGGCCGAAAAGACCATGGCCGCCACCCGCGAGGTGGACCGCAACGTCACGGCCATCCGCCAAAGCGCCGAGACCAACCGCCAGGCCACCGGCGAGGCCGTGTCCCTGGTCGGCCAGACCGCCGCCATAGCCGGCGAGGCCGGCTCCGCCCTGAACGCCATCCTGGCTCTGGCCGACGAGACCTCGCGCCACGTCCGGGCCATCGCCGACACCGCCGCCGGCCAAACCAACGCCGGCGAGGCCGCGGCCAGGGCCGGGGAAGACATTGCCCAGGCCGTTTCCGACACCTCCCAGGCCATGGCCGAATCCGCCCTGGCCGTGGAAGAACTGTCCCGGGTAGCCGACGACCTCAACGCGCTTTTCGTGGGCACGACCAGGCGCTGACGCTCCCGGATGACAGCCGCCGCCTTTGCGGCTATATCCGCGCCATGTGGCAAAGCTTTGTTATTGTGGCCGTGGCCTTCGTCGCCGTCAGCGTCGGGCTGTGGCTCATCATCCGCAAGACCGTCAGCCGTCGGCACGACATCATCGCGCCGGGGAAATTCGACTTCGACGCCTTCAAATCCCGCGAAATCACCCGGCGCGGCGTCCATGACAGCACCCGCCTCGGCAAAAAGCGTTAAATCCACCGCGCCTCCCGGCGCGCCCGCCTGCCAGCCCCTTTCCAAGGAGTCGCCATGCCCCGTATCCGCGCCCTGTTCCTGACCGTCCTGGCCCTGGCCGTGCTGGCCGCCGGCAGCGCCCGGGCCGAAACCCCGACCAGCCTGGCCGGCATTGCCCTGGGCGAACCGGCGGCAAAAGCCAAGGCCCGGGTGGATGTCCGCAAGCCCCGCGACGTGTCGGACGCGCCGTGGGTCAAACGGTTGCCGGTGTCCGGCGACAAATTTTTTGACGGCGGCTATGTGCTTGTCGGGACCTGCGCCGCGCCGGGAGCCGTGGTGCGGATCAAGATGCGCTACCGCAACGGCGACATGGACTTTTTCCGCAAGTTAAGCGGCGAGATGCTCACGCTCTACGGCGATCCCACCCAATACAAGGGCGACCTGGAAGGCCGGGTCATGGGCAACAAGTGGTCCTTTTCCGACTCCCGCTTGCGCCCGGTGAGCCTTATTTTGCAACATGCCGAAGGCGAAGACCCGGAGCTTGGGCCGGGCAGCACGGTCAAGCTCACCAACTGGGGCCTGCTCGAAGCCGAGCGGGCCTGTTGGCAGCAGCGCCACGGTTCGGCCAAGGGCGCCGCGGAAAAAGCCGGCAAGGCCGGGCCTGACCACGGGTATTTGCCGCGCTGAGGCGGGTTCGCCCTTCCTTATGAAAGGTTCTCAGGAAGTCTTTATGGAACAGATTGCATTTGATGATTCGTTGCGCACCGGATTTGCGCTTATCGATGAACAGCACGCCCTATTTCTCTCCATGTTGACGGACTTGGCCGCCCAAATCGAGGCCGGGCATCACCGTCAAGGCGTCCTGGACGCCTTCCAAGGCATGCGGCTTTACGCGGACGGGCATTTCTCGGGCGAGGAAGCGTTGATGGACGCCCGTGGCTACCCGCAACTGCCGGCCCACCGGGTGCAGCATGACGCCTTTCGGGGCATGGTGGCGGAACTCGAAAACCGCCTGGGAGAAGGCGTCGGCCTTGTTTCCCTGGAGACCCTGGAATACCTGGGCAGTTGGTTCATCCGGCACATCCGCGACGAGGACATGCGGTTTGCCGCTTTCGTCCGGGAGAGCGCCGCCGCCTCGTCCTGACGCCGCAACAAGGCCCCGCCACGATCAGGCGGTGCGCCCACCAGCCCTTCCGGCATCGCTCCCCCAGAAATGACAAAATCCTGGCAACCGCAACGATGCCAGGATTTTGTCGCACCGCAATACGGCCGGCGCTTAGCTGAAGAAGTTGAAGGTGGTGCCGCCGGAACCAAACAGCGAGGAAAAATCCAGGGTGCCGCCCGTGCCGAAGCTGCCCCCGAACAGGCTGGAGGTGCCCCCAAAGCTCGAAAAGTCGAGAGTAACCCCTCCCCCGGAGGTCCCAAACAACGAGCCGCCCGTCCCAAACAGCGAGCCGAAGTCCAGGCCGGTTCCGGCAGTGCCGAAGGTCAGGCCGCCGCCCAAGCCGCCGAACAAGCCGGTGCCGATGCCGGTGTCGGTGGAACCAAACAGACTGACGCCCCCCGTGGTTCCGCCGAGGTTGGAAAAAAGCGAACTGAAGTCAAACAGTCCGCCACTACCGGATAATGTCGCCATAAGTGGCCTCCCAAGTCGTGATTCTGGGCTTGGTAAAAAAAACCGGCCTTGCTGATTCCTGCGACACCTAACCTGTCGCTAATTTTCGAAAAAATTATTTTTTTAATCGCATACGCCAAAGCTGTCAACAATCCCCGACCAGCAAAATCAAAAACCGCACGACCGCTATCATTTACAAATCAGCTAGTTAGACCAATCAACCAAAAGCGCAAAGACATACCGTTCAACCACTTCCAGCACCACCACGTCGGGCCGCTCCTTCTCAATAACGAAAGGAACCAAGGCGTGGGTCCACAAGAACACGGACCGGGAAAAACGCTCGGCCGCGTGGACTTGCATGGCCCGGGCGAAGGAATCATGGAAAAAGACCGCCCTGGGCCAGTCCTTGCGGTCCGTTTCATAGGCGGCCCGCTCCCGCTCGGGGTGGTCGGCCGGATCGGGATAATCGCCCGGGGCAGCCGGACGGGCCAGTGCCGCGACCCGAGACCGGGCCGACACGTCGGGTTCACGCCAGAGGTCGGGCAACAGCAGCATCTCGGATAAATCGCCGCCAGGACGATCCGTCACAACCAGCTCGTAGTTGGACGGATCAAGAGGCTCAAGAGCTGGAAAACGCCCAGACAGAGCGGCCACCAAAGCTGATGCGCCAAGCAGCCCGCCGTAACCGTTCCAATGCGTGTCGGTCTTCATGTAGGTCCGACCGGCCGCCTTGCCGGCGGTCACCGCCTGGCGCAGGTCCAGGACGTCCAGGCCGGCGGCGCGCAGCCGGGGGATGATCTGGGACAGACGCGATTCGGGGCGCAGCGGATGCAGGCCCGGCGGCAGATGCTCGGGATAGACGCGCTCCTTGTTGGGCGCGAACATAACGAGATAAGCGATGCCCTGCTCGGCCAGCCAGTCGCGGCGCGCCACCTGGACGCGCACCATCTCCTGCATGTCGCGCTCGGACAGGGGTACGACGTTGAGGTAATCGTCCAGGGCGTGTTCCAGGTTGTAATAGAGCCAATCATTCCGGCCGACGATGACCCCCGGCACAGGGGATTCGCCGAAAAGGGCCAGGCGCAGGCGGTTGTTGGCCCGGATGAGATGGTCACGAAAGGGCGCGGCGTCACGGACGTGGGCGGCCAGGGCCGGACCGTAGCGCCCGGGCGCGTCGAGGGCCTCGGCCAGGGGCGGGACCGGGGCCTGGGGCCGGTTTTCAACAGCCAGCCGGCCGCCGGAAAGGCCAAGGAGCGGCAAACCGTAGGGCGCGGCCAGAAAAACGACAACAGCCAGGATTTGCAGGATGTTCGCCAGACGGACCATGGCTAGAACCTCGCGTAGATAAAGGGCGAATAGCCGCCGGCGGCCACGGCCATGGCCGAGGCTCCAAGCAGCACGGCCAGGGCGGCCAACCGGCCCCAGGCAGCCACAATCGCCTCGAACGAACCAAAACGGCGGCACACGGCCTGCCACACCCCGCCAAGAGGCATGGCAAAGACCACCGCCGCCGCCAACGCGGCCAGACGCTGGCGGGTGACCACGGCCAGCCAGGCGTAATCGAACCCTTCGGCCGTAAACGAGAAAAGCGCCTTGCAATAGGCCGCCGACACGGCGAAGTCCGAGGCCCGAAAAAGCACCCAGCCAAGCATGACGGCGGTGAGCAGATAGCCGTGGCGCACCACGGCCGGGGCGCGGTCCAAAGCCCGGCCCAGACGGGTGCGTTCCAGGGACAAAAACACCCCGTGCCACAGGCCCCAGACCAGAAAATTGGCCGTGGCCCCGTGCCAGACGCCGCACAGGGCAAAGACGATCAGCAAATTGCACTGCACCCGCCAGGGCGCGGCGCGGCCGCCGCCCAGGGGGATGTAGAGGTAGTCGCGAAACCAGGTGGACAGGGAAATATGCCAGCGTCGCCAGAACTCGCGCACGCTTTGGGCAATGTAGGGATGGTCGAAGTTCTCGGGCAGACGAGCCCCGAACAGGCGGCCGATGCCCACGGCCATGTCGGTGTAGCCGGAAAAATCGTAGTAGATCTGCGCCGTGTAGCAGACAAGCCCCAGCCAGGCCGTGGCCATGTCCAGACCGGCCGACCGGCTGAAGGCGTCATCGGCGATGGGGGCCAGGGATCCGGCGATCAGGGTTTTCTTGGCCAGGCCCACGGCCAGCCGCCAGCCGCCCTCCCGAAAGTCGTCAAGGGTCGGACGCGGCGCGGCCAGCTCCGGCAAAAGCGGCCCGAACCGGGCGATGGGGCCGGCGGTAATCTTGGGGAAAAAGGCCATGGCCGTGGCGAAACGCAGGCCGTTTGTCTCGGCGGCGAGCTGGCCGCGCCCGACGTCCATCAGATAGGCGATGGCCGAAAAGGTGAAAAACGACACGCCAAGGGGAGACGCGTCCGTAACATATTTATAGAAGGCGAGCAGGGCCACGTTGGCGGCCACGCCCAGGGCGACGAAGCGCCGCCGGGGCGGGCCTTGGCTGGCGTCGATCAAACGGCCAAGCAGGTAATTGCCCAGGATGGCCCCGGCCAGGATCGGCAGGCCGGCGGCGTCGGCCAGAAAGAAATACACGGCGCTTGCCGCCAGCAGCACCCCGCAGCGCAGACCTACGGGCGAAAGATAAAACAGCGCCAGGACCGCCGGCAAAAAGCCGTACAGAAAAAGCGGCGAATCCGGTATCATACCCCCTCCTTGCCGCAAGGCATGGCAGGGGGTTTACCCGCCGGCCGTCAAAATGCAAGTCGCCGCCAACGGGGCGGGCCTGGATCGCAGCCGAAAATTGCCGCCAACCCGGTTCGTCCAGGGGGCCGAAACGTCAACCGTCAGCCTCCCCGACTCTCGCAGCCAGCTCTCCAAGACAGAAGGGCAGCGCCTCAGCCTTTACGGCCCTCGGCCAAAAGCAGCGCGCCGGCCACGGCGGTCAGGGGCGCGGCCGTGACCAGTCCGAAGCTGCCGACCAGGGTATTGGCGATCTCCGCCGCCACATGGGGCATGGTGGCCACGTTGATAAGCGGCACGCCCTGGGCCATGACCACCATGAGCAGCGCCAGACTGCCGCCGCAGTAGGCCAGAAGCAGCGTGGTGGCCATGGTGCCGACCACCACCCGGCCGACCCGAAAACCCGAGAGGCAAAGGCCCATGCGCCCGATTTCCGGGTGGTGGGCGGCCACCTCGGACTGGCTGGCGGCCACGTCCATGGCCACGTCCATGATGGCCCCGCTGGCCCCCAGGCAAATGGTGGCCAGAAACATGCGGCCGAGATCCAGGTGGGCGTAGCCGGTATAGAGGAGCATCTCGGCAAAGGGCTTGACCGAACCGGGCAAGGCAAAGCCCGGGGCGGTAGCTAGGGACAGCAGACAGGTGACGCCCACGCCCCCAAGCGAGCCGAGGTAGGCGGCCAGGGAGCGGCGGTTCACGCCGCCAACCAGAAACACGATGGCCGCCATGAGCGCGGCGATGACGCCAAGGACGCACAACATGGGATCGACCCCGGCCAGGGTGGCCGGCACCAGCACCTTCCACAGGAGCAGGGCCGTGAAGACAAACGAGACCACGGCCTTGACCCCGACCAGACCGGCGTAGGCGATTAGGGCCAAGGCGAAAAGCCCCAGCAGCAGGCCCTGGAGCGAGAGCCGCCAATGATCCTGGGCCACGGCCGAGACAATGGCGTCGCCGCGCAGGGACAGGACCAGCAGGGCCGTGTCGCCCGGGGCGAAGAGCTTGTCCATTTCGAGCTTGCCGACCAGGATATTGTCGGCGACCACCGGCCGGCCGGCAAAGGGGCCGGAGACCGGAACCGCCGTCACCCGCTGCTCGCCCTCGCGCACGAGCCCGTATTGGCGCACGTGGGCATTGTCCACGGCCGTGACCGTGGCCTTGACCTGATGCGCGTCGGCGGGCAGGCGTTCCTCGAAACCGGTGGGCCAAAGCCACAATCCGACGGAAAGCCCCGTCACGAGCGCCAGCAACAACCAATCCTTCCGCGTCCCCAAACCCATCCGCGCCATGCCAATCCTTTTCCCGGGCGGCCTGTCGCCGGCCGGGCCTTGTGTTGTTGTCCACGCCGTGAACGGGAATCCGGCCGTTGGCCCCGGCCATGCCGGCGTCCCGTCCTTGGCGAAACCGAGATTCCCAGGACTTGGGACCATAAGTCCGGGGCCGCGCTCCGGAACATGATTCCAGGTCGCGGCCCCGGCCGGTCGCCGGCGGAGATATACTCCCCGGCGCTCTCCCTATGCTTGGCGTTGCCTACCAGCCCCCTTTTCACCATTCGGGGGGTCCGGGGGCCTCAGGCCCCCGGCCGCCGGAGGCATCTTACCCTCTTCTTTCTTCCTCTAATTACTGGCGATCTGCTTGTCGCCGAGAGCCCCCATGAGCTTTTTGGCCAGATCGGTGTTGTCGTAGTAGCCGGCGAAGACTTCCGCGCCCGGTCCCACGGCCGAGGTGACCACGGGCACGCCGGTGTGGGAGTAGCTGGTCCAACCGATGCCGGCTTTCTGGCCGAGAATGTGGGTGAGCGCCACGGCCAGGGGCTCGTAGCCGCCGTAGGCCCGGTAGTCCATTTCGTCCCCGGACTTCTGGGATTCGCCCTGCATGGAGCGGGCGAAGGCGTCCTTGACGGCCGCGACTTCGAAATCGCGCAGGTACAGGCCGTAGGGGTTGGCCGGGGAGGTCACGTTTTCGTCGGGCTTGGGAGCGCTCTTCATGGCTTCGAGGTCGGCCTCGGTGGGGACGATGAGGCCGAAGCTCTCCTTGATCATGGGCACGACGTCTTCGAACTTGGCCGAGGCGGCGTCGTGGGTCTTTTTGTATTCCTTCAGCGCCGCGGTGAAGCCTTCGAAGGAGGCCTTCTGGTTTTTGAGGTAGTCGTAATAGTTGCCGTAGCGGGTGCCGGCAAAGCCCAGGGTCATGCCGCCGCACTCGTGGTCGCCGGTGACGACGATAAGCGTTTCCTTGGGGTGCTTTTCGGCGAATTTGACGGCTTCGGCCACGGCGGCGTCAAAGGCCAGGGTGTCTTCGATGGAGGCGGCGGCGTCGTTGGCGTGGCAGGCCCAGTCGATCTTGCCGCCTTCGACCATGAAGAAAAAACCCTTGGGGTTGTCCAGCAGTTCGATGCCCTTGGCGGTGTACTCGGCCAGGGTCAGGCCTTTCTTGTCGCCGTCCAGGGCGTAGGGCAGGGCCTTGTCGGCGTCGAGTTCGGGGTTGAGCGCCACGAGCTTGGTCCCGGGCTTGGCGGCTTTGATCGCTTCAGCCGTGTCGGCCACGACGTAGCCGGCGGCCTTCATGGCGTCCAGGGCGTTTTGCTTCTCGCCTTCGATCTTGGATTTCTTGCCGGCCGGGTCCTTGAAGCCGCCGCCGCCGAAGTAGTCGAAACCGCTTTTGGCGGCTTCCATGGAAATCTCATAATAATTGTTGCGGCTGGGCTGATGGGCGTAGAAACAGGCCGGGGTGGCGTGGTCCAGGGACACGCTGGAGACGATGCCGACCTTGTAGCCTTTGTCACGGGCTTTTTCGGCCATGGTGGGCACGGGCTTTTTCGCCCCGTCCACGCCGATGGCCCCGTTGTAGCTTTTCACGCCCGAGGCCAGGGCGGTGCCGGCCGCGCCGGAGTCGGTGATGATGGAATTGAGTGAATAGGTGGTGGTCATGCCCTGGACCGGCATCTTGTTCATGACGAGTTTGACGATGCCGGGTTCGGGTTTGCCGTCCTTGGCGGCCAGGAAGTATTCGGCGGCGCTGCGCTGGGCCATGGCCAGACCGTCGCCGATGAAGAAAAAGACGTACTTGGGCGCGGCGGCATGGGCGCTGGTGGCGGCCAGCATGAGGATGGCCAGGACGATCCAGGCCAAGCGGTTGATATGGGCCGCGCAAAAAGGCGGCAGGACGTGTCGGCGCATGGTTGTTTCCTCCGTTTCGTGTATCGCCAAACGGATAGGCCGGCCGTGTGACGAACCCGTGGCGCGCTTGTGGCGTTTGCGGCCGCAAAACGGCCGCCGCCCTTGCTCCCCGGCGGCGCGAACGCTACAAGCGTGTCGCGACGCCGCCGAATCGGGCGCGCCAAGGAAACGCCGCCATGCCGCGACATCTGCCCGCCATTTTGCTGGCCCTGGGGCTTTTCGCCCTGGCCCTTTTCGCCCGACTGCCCCACCTCGACCGCGAGTCGCTGTGGGAAGACGACTGGCTGGCCCTCGACCGTGCCTCCATGGCTCCGGCCGAAATGGCCCGCATCCAGCAATGGCTCGGGCCCTCGCGCACCACCTACGACTTCCACCCGCCCCTGTATTACGTCCTGGAACACACCATCCTGGGCTTCGACCGCAGCGTCTACGCGGTCAAATTCTCGGGCGTCTTGGCCGGGGCGCTGACCGTCGTCGTGCTGTTTTTCCTGGGCCGGGCGCTTTTCTCCACGGCCGCCGGCCTGGGCTGCGGGGTGCTGGCCGCCGGCTGCCTCTACCACGTGGCCGCCTCCCGTTCGATCAAGGTCTATGTCCTGCTGCTCTTGGTCTTTTCGGCCAGCCAGCTGGCCCTGTGGCAGGCGCTCAAACGCGGCCGGGGGCGTGAATGGCTGCTCTACGCGTTTTTGGGTGCGGCCCTGCTCTATACCGCTTACGTCGGCGCGCCGGCCCTGGCCGCCCAGGCGGCTTTTGCCACCGCCTTTCTCCTGGTCCACAGCCGCGACATACCGGGCCGCCCCGACGCCGCGCCCACCGACCGCCGCCGCGTGGCCTGGGCGGCTTGCGGCTTTGCCCTGGCCGGCCTGGCCTATCTGCCCTGGCTTCCGGGACTCTTTTTCATCCAGGAGACCTTCCACAACCCGGCCGTGCGCGCCCTGGCCCGGTTCGACTGGCCGCTTTTTGCCGGCGTGCTGGCCGATTTCGGTCGTTACGCCCATCCCGCCCCCGGGCCGTGGCCGTATATCCTCCCTATCGCGGCCGGGCTTGGGCTGCTTGCGGCCTTACGGCGTCGCCAATGGCTCCAGACGCTGCTCATCCTCCTGCCGAGCCTGGCTTCGGTGGCTGCCATTATTACGGCCAAGTCCGAGATGAACGAGATCCTCTCCACCCGCCATTTCGTGCTGCTGCTGCCGGCCCTGCTCTTACTCGCCGGCAACGGCGCGGCCGCGCTTGGCGCGCTCCTGCCCGGCCCGACCTGGGGCAAAACCGCCCTGGCCGGCCTTTTCGCCGCCATTCTGGCCCTGCCCCAGTATACCGATCTGCCCCGCCTGTGGTCCCACACCATCAGCTACGACAAGGAACTGGCCGCCTTTCTGGCCACGGCCCGGGGGCCGGCCGAGGCCATCGAATGTTTCGGCTACAAAGCGCCCATCAAGCGTTTCGGCCTGGGCTGGTATCTGGACGGCCGCGTTACCCCCCTGGCCGAGACGGCCGGCGCGCCCGAGGCCGGCTATCTGCGGGTTCTTGCCGTGCAAAACAGCATCGGCGCGCCCATGGTCGAGCTGCCCGGGGCCGTGCCCGCAACCGATTTCGCCATCTCCATCTTCCGCACCCGGGCGCAGCGCCTGGGGATCGTGCGCCGCGCCCCTATCGCGCTTACCCCCGACGCGTCGGGCCGTTTCACCTACGCCGACGCCTTTGACGACCTGCGCGTCTACGCCGACGCGGCAAGCCTCACAAACCTCGCCCCGGACCCGGAACGCTCGCTGTTGGCCCCCATCGGCATCCGTCCCGGAACCGTGCGCTACGATTTCCTGGTCCCCGACGGCGTTACCCTGGACGCCGCCGCGCTGTCCGCCGGCCTGCGCCTGTACAAACGCCACGCCAGCCACCAAGCGCCCTGCTTCGTGGACATCGAGGTCAGCCGTGACGGCGGCCCCTTTGCAACGCTCACTCGCCTCACCGACGCCGACTTCGCCGGCCTCGCCGCCGGCCCCTGCCCGAGCCTGCTGGAAATCCCCATCTACAACACCTGCCGCAAGCTTGGCCGGGACATCGACCTGACCGGCCGGCTGGCCGGCAGCCGCCGCTTCTCCCTGCGCCTGACGCTCTCCCCGGGCCTGGAGGAAGGCTATCTCCACCTCGACGATCTGGCGCTTGCCGCCGCGCTTTCCGGCACGGCCCAGCCCCTGGCCGGCCCCCGGGCCATCCTCGAACGGCTAACGGCCAGCGGCGCCCTGGGCCGGGGCGACCCGGCCATCCCGCGTCTGGCCCCGGGCGGCCCCTTTGCCCTGGCCGCCACGCCCGACGCCGCTGCCCTGCCCGGCGTTACCGGCGGCCCCCAGACCCTTGCCGCCTACAAGGCCGCGCACCCGGGCGAACAGCCCGTGGCCGTGCTGGCCGACGCCTCGGGCGCGCCGGCCGTGGAGCTTTTCGACCCCGATCTGGCCGGCCCGCGCCTGTGCCTGTCCGGCAAGGAACCAGCCGTCGAAACCACGGGCACGGGCGGCAGGGCCCAGGCGCTGACCGTGACCGGCAGCCTCGACGCGCCGTCGTTTAGCCTGTCCGGCCAGGCCGTGGACATTCCGGTGGCCGCGCCGGCCGGCACGACCCTGGCCGTCAACGCCGGGGGACAGGGCCGGCTGTGGTGGCGGCCGGATTTTTCCAAGGCCCGCTTCGCCGCCATGGTCCTGGATTCGGCCCACAACGTCCGTCCCGTGCCCGACGCCGACAACGACGGCGGCCTGTCCTGCCGGGACGCCTCCCCCTGCCGGGCCGATTTTCCCTTTCTCTCCGGCTTTCCCATGCGGCGCGCCACGCTTACGGTCTATCCCCGGGTCGCCAACGATCCAGAGGGTAAAAACGCCGCCCATGTGCTCGTCTCCACCGATGGCGGCGCGACCTTCCGGCCGGTGCTGTCCCTGGTCAGCGACCGCTCGGGCGGCTGGACGCCGCTTTTTACGCCCTACCGCCTGGAGCTGCCTCTGGAAAAGACCTCGGGAATGCTCGCCGTCCGGCTGGAGATGACCGGGGACGGAGCCCAGTTCTGGTCCCACACCCGGCCCATCGACGCCATGGCCCTGACCCTGGCCCTGGACACGCGCGCCCTGGACGCCTTTGAGCTGCCCGCCGGTCCGGCCGTCCTGCGCCTGACCCATCCCGGGGCCAACGCCGTCTGCTACGCCGCCGACACCGCGCCCATCCCCTTCCCGGCCGAGTTGGAACGCCAGTGATTGCCTTGGCAACCACTGCTGTCCGGGATACGGGTGTCCGATAGTCGCGACGCAAGGAGGAACGACCATGGACTTGTCCAAGATGGGGGAAAACACCCGCAGCGTGCGGGCCGGCGAACGCCTCGACCGCCGGGTGGGCGGCGTCACCACGCCCATCCACACCGCCGCCGCCTACATGGCCGCCGACGACGTGGAAGGGGCCTACCGCTACCCGCGCTACTTGAACATTCCCACCCAGGCCGCCCCGGCCGAGAAGCTGGCCGCCCTGGAAGGGGCCGAGACCGCCATCGCCCTGGCCTCGGGCATGGCCGCCATCGCCTCAAGCCTGCTCGCCGTGCTCCAGACCGGCGACCATGTGGTGCTCCAGGCCGACCTCTACGGCGGCACCCACCGGTTCCTCATGGCCGAACTGACCCGCCTGGGCATCGGCTTCACCATGGTTTCCGAAGCCGATGCCGGCCGGCTGGAAGCCGCCGTCACCGAGCGCACCCGGGCCGTTTTCGTGGAAACGCCAAGCAATCCGCTGCTGCGCGTCATCGATCTTGAAGGCGTGGCCGCCATGGCCAAAAAGCGGGGGCTTATCTCCATGGTGGACAACACCTTTGCCTCGCCCATCAACCAAAAGCCCCTCGCCCTGGGCTTTGATCTGTCCATCCACAGCGGCACCAAATACTTAAACGGCCACAGCGACCTCAACTGCGGCCTGGTCGCCGGCTCCAAGGCGCTTGTTGACGCGGTCAAGGAGCGGGCCGTCAACTTCGGCCAGACGCTCAACACCTACGACTGCTACCTGCTGGAACGCGGCATGAAGACGCTGTCCCTGCGCATGGCCCGGCACAACGACAACGCCCAGGCCGTGGCCGAGCGGCTGGCCGCCCGCAAAGGGGTCTCGGCCGTCCACTATCCGGGCCTGCCCACCCACCCCGGCCATGAGCTGGCCAAGCGCCAGATGCTCGGCTTTGGCGGCATGATGTCCTTTGCCCTGGACTGTTCGCCCGAGGCCGCCCGGACCTTCATGGACGCCCTGACGCTGATCCTCGAAGCCGTGAGCCTGGGCGGCATCGAATCCCTGGCCTGCTTCCCGGCCGTGACTTCCCACGCCAAGATGCCGCGCGAGGATCGCCTGGCCATCGGCGTCGGCGACACCCTGGTGCGCCTGTCTGTCGGCTGCGAGGACGCCGATGACATCATCGCCGACCTCGCCCAGGCCATGGACGCCGCCGGCCTCGCCTGATCCCCCTTTGCCCCGCGCCGCGAAATGCTTATACAAGCACAAGGCGGCGCGAGGCCGCCCTTCCCGTCACCCAGGCCGTTGTCCCAGGCCGCCAAACGCCCTTCGGAGGCCGCATGAAAGCTCTTGCCCTCGGCATCCTCGCCGCCCTCATCCTGTTGGCCGCACCCGGTAGCCAGGCCCTGGCCGCCGAAGCTTCCGAGGCCCCGGGGGCCAAGCCCCTGGCTGTGGGGACCGCCTTCCCCGACGTGCCGCTCATTGGCCCCGTCAGCCCGGAACTGGCCGAAAACCTCGGCATCTCCCAAAATGGCCCGACACCTATCGCCAAAATCAAGGCCGAGGTGCTCATCGTCGAAATTTTCAGCATGTACTGCCCGTTTTGCCAACGTGACGCCCCTACCGTCAACGAACTGGCCGCGCTCATCGACAAGCGCGGTCTGGCTGATCGCGTCAAGATCATCGGCATCGGCGCCGGCAACTCCGACACCGAGGTGGACATCTTCCGCAAGAAGTTCAAAGTCCCGTTCGCCCTTTTTTCCGACGCCACCTTCGCCGTCCACAGCGCCGTGGGCCAAGTCGGCACGCCCTATTACTACGTGCTTAAAAAGACGCCCCAGGGCTTTACCATCGTCGCCGCCCACCTCGGCCTCATCCATTCCCCGGCCGATTTCCTCAAGGACGTGACGGCCAAAGCCGGCTTGTAACCCCAGTCGAGAGCGAGGAACCGCCATGCGCCGCATCGCCACGCTTCCAGCCGTCGTCGCCGTCCTGGCCGCCCTGGCCTTGGCCGCCCCGGCCCCGGCTCCGGCCGCCGCCCCCCTGCCGCCGGGGCTGGCCGCCAACATTTTCGAGGTCCCCCACCTGCCGCCCACGGACAGCAACCTCGCCGTGGCCGTGGGCAGTCCCATGCCCGACTTCGACCTGCCGACCGTAACCGGCGGCCGGGTCAAGCTCTCGGACTACCTCGGCAAGAAAAACCTCGTCATTTCCTTCGTGCCCGCCGCATGGACGCCGGTGTGCTCCGGCCAGTGGCCCGGCTACAACATCGCCCAGGACATCTTCGAGGAAAACGACGCCGCCCTTGTCGGCATCACCGTGGACAACATCCCCACCCTCTACGCCTGGACCCGACAAATGGGCGACCTGTGGTTCCCCGTGGCCTCGGACTTCTGGCCCCACGGCAGCCTGGCCCAAAAGCTCGGCATCCTGCGCAGCGACGGCGTCTCCGAACGGGCGCTGTTTTTGGTGGACAAAAAAGGCGTGATCCGCTTCATTGATGTGCATGACATCAACGCCAGGCCGGACCTCGGCCCGCTGCTCGAAGCCATGGCCAAGGTGCAGGCCGAAAAATAACGGCCGCGCCAGACCATCGCCCGACATGCGGAGGCGATGTTGCGCCCGCCGACCAACCGCCCAGGCCCTTGCTGCTTGGGCCGGGCGGCGCAATTCCAGACCGGCGTTGGCCAAAATGCCGACCGCCCCCGCGTGAGGGGAACCCGCACCATCGCATAAAAGGAATGGAGGACGTATGAAATCGCTCAAAGGCTCGAAGACCGAAAAGAACATCCTCATCGCCTTCTCCGGCGAATCCCAGGCCAGAAACCGCTACACCTACTTTGCCTCGGTGGCCAAAAAAGAAGGCTACGAGCAGATTTCCGCCATCTTCACCGAAACCGCCGACCAGGAAAAAGAACACGCCAAACGCCTGTTCAAATACCTCGAAGGCGGCGAAGTGGAAATCACCGCCGCCTTCCCGGCCGGCGTCATCGCCAGCACCGTGGACAACCTCCTCGAAGCCGCCGGCGGCGAATCCTACGAGGAAAACGACATGTATCCTTCCTTTGCCGCCATCGCCGACGAGGAAGGCTACCCCGAAGTGGCCGACACCTTCCGCCACATCGCCAAGGCCGAAGGCTTCCACAAACGCCGCTACGCCGCCCTGGCCGACAACATCAAAAACGGCAAGGTCTTCAAGCGCGACGGCAAGCTGCTCTGGCGCTGCCGCAACTGCGGCTACCCCATGGAAAGCGACCACGCCCCGGACAAATGCCCGGCCTGCGAACACCCCAAGGCCTACTTCGAGATCGCGCCCGAGAATTGGTAGTAGTATTTGAAGATGCCTCCGGCGGCCGGGGGGCTCAGCCCCCCGGACCCCCGACATGGGGGTTGGACGGTCCGGCGGAGGTTTGATCGGCGGGCCTTGGCCCGAGAGAAGACGGGGGCTGAAATCGGCGTTTGCCGTCAGGCGGAAGCCGCCCGACGGCAAACGCCGATTTCAGCCCCCAACTCGCCAGCGAAGCGGGCGGATTTGCGCGATCAAAGCCTCGCGCAAATCCGCCCGCTTCGCATTTTTGTGCGCCCGTTAAGCGCCCCCTTCCCTTACCACCCCCATCCGGGGTTTCCAAAGGGGGTCGCCCCCTTTGGCCGCCGGAGGCACTCTTCCCTCTTCGCTGCTCCCTACTTGCCCTGGGGCAGGTAGTACTTGCCATCGCGCAACACGCCTGTTTTACGAACAAAATCGCCCAATTCCCCGAGGGTGACGTAAGCGATTTCCTTGTCTGCGGCGAGCAGCGGCAGCAGGGCTTTCCATTGTTCGTTGGTGAACTCGTCAGGGCCGTGTGAGTAGAGGCACAGGACGCCGCCGACTTCTTTGATTTTTTTAAGGAAGCTGGCGACCTTGGCGGCAAACTGGGGCGAGGCGGGGTCCGTGCCGAAGGCGTCGCGAGGTTTGACGGCGTAGATGCGGTAGAGGTCGTAGCCGCCGGGCGCGCCCAGGGCGGCGTTGCCGGCGGTGCCGACACGGCCGCAGGTCAGTCCCAGTTCGCTGGTGACCTGTCGCGAGGCGGCGTCGGAGACGAGAAACGGGTAGACCATGGCTTTGACGGCGTAGCCGGGCAGGCCGGCGGCGATATCTTCGTCGGCCCCCTGGATTTCGTAGCGGGCGTGGGCCGGGATATCGACGAACAACGGCGCGAAGCCGTTTTTAAAAAAAATGTCGGTCTTGTCGCGCTCGGCCAGGAACCGGGACTGGATGTTGGCGTAGTACGGGTCGCCGAGTTCGGCCGCGACGCCGCGCACGTTGTTTAAGGCATCGGTGAGCTGGCGCAGGGTCGGATGGCGGCCATTTTCGGCGAGATCCAGTTCGGCCAGGGGTTTGGGGTTGTCATCAACAATGAGGCGCAGGACCTTGGCCTGGCTGTCCACGGCGGCGTAGGCCGATTTGGCCTGGGGACTGAAGAAGCGCAGTTTGATGACGCCCGACGGGGCCACGGGCACGTGGTCGCGGGTATGGTTGGCGATCTCGTGGCCCTTGGCCACGCGGGCGGCCATGGCGGCGTAGTCGGCCGGCGTGGCCTTGGCGGTATTAAGGGCCAGGGTGGTCTTCATGCCAAAGGCGTCGGCGTCGTCGGCGAGCTGGCCCCACAGGTCGAGGTTGGGCAGGTCGTCGATGATGAGGTTGACGTAGGCGCGGGGGCCTTTGCCGGGCAGGGGGACGCCCCGGGTGGCGTCGGACAGGCCTTGGGCCGGGGCGGCGGCGGCCAAGGCGAAAAGGAGCAAGCAGGCGAGAACGCCGCCGAGGATATGGTGGCCGATGCGGGGCACGGACAGACCTCCGAAGGTCAGTGTTTGAGGTTGGCGAGCCAGGTGAAAAGCGCCGGGGAGTTGCCGCCCAGCCGCCAGACGGCCAGACGGGAGAAGCCGGCGTTTTGGGCGGCCTGCCACAGCGTGGCGAAGGTCGCGGCGTCGGCGTGCCAGACTTCGTGTTCCTTGCCGGCCGGGTCGCGGTAGCGGGTGACGAGGTAGCCGTCGGGGTCGGAACGGGTCGGGGCGGCCCCTTTCTGGGCGATGAGGCTGGCGGCGTCGGACTCGGTGAGTTGCTTGGCGGCCTTGGCCTCGGTCCAGTCGAAGCCGCCGGTGGCCAGGGCCAGGGCGGTGGCGTCGAGCAGGCCGATGGCGCGAAGGGATTTGGCTTGTTCGGCCAGGAAGGCGGGGGTGGCCTTTGGGCCGGGGCCGGAGTGGGAGCCGAACAGGTTGTAGCCCATGAGCACGTAGGCCGGGCCGGCCGGCAGGGGCGCGGCCAGGAAGCGGCGCTGGGGTTGGAGCACCACCGAGACGGCCAGCCCCTTGGCCGTGGCGGCCGGGTAGAGTTCGGCTATGAAGGCGCAAAAATCCGGCCAGTCGGCGGCGGCCACGTTTTCGTAGTCGATCTCGATGCCGGCGAAGCGGGAGCGTCCGGCCAGGGTGAGGAGATCGGCGATATGGGCGGTCCGGGCGGCCGGGGCGCCGACGAGGCGGCGCACCAGCTCGGGGTCCTTGAGTTTGTTGCCCTTGCCTGTGGGGGTGGCGATGTCGTTGACCACGGTGAGAAAGGCCGGGGTCGGGCCGAAGACCCGGGCCACGTCGGAGCCGATGGCGGCGGCCCAGGCCGGGGCCAGGGCGGGTTTGCCGGCCTCGTCGAAGTAGGCGGCAAAGACGCGCACGGTGTCGAACAGACCGGGGTGGGCGCGCCATTCGGCCAGCCCCCGGGCCAGATCCCAGTCGGCAATCCAGCAGGACAGGCGGTCATTGACGAGGGACGCAGCGGCCCCGGCGGCGGGCCGGGACTGGGCCAAGGCCGGGCCGGCCGGGCGCACGCAGGCCAGCAGAAAAGCGGCCGCGAAAAGGGCCAGCGCCAGGGGAAACCCCTGGCGCATGGCCCGTTTGATCATCAGAAGGTGTAGCTTATTCCTGCCCATGCTTCGCTGAGGTTATAGTCTGGTGTGCTGAAGTAGGAGTACTTCAGCGACAGCTTTAACCTGTCGCGCATGGTGATGTCCATGCCGGCGTTGGCGCGCCAGACTTCCCGCCAGCTGTTGTTGCGGTCGCTGGAGACGCCATAGCCGAGGCTGCCGTTGACGTTGAACCATTTGCTGGGCGCGTAGCCAAAGGAGCCGTAGGCCAGGTGGGTGGCCAGATCCTGGGGAGCCCAGTACTGGATGGGATTGCGGTCGCTGTTGGCGAACTGGAAGGCGTAGCCCATGGAGAACAGCGGGTACTCGATGAGGCGGCGCAGCAGCCGGCCGTCGATGGAGCCGGTGTTGTTGCCGTCGGTGCGCGAGATGCCGTGGGCGTTTATAAAGAGATCCCAGAAGTCGAGGATGCGGGTATGGGTGAAGATGCTCAACCGGTTGGCCATGATCTGGTCGGTGATGGCTTCCACGGTGTCGATGCGCTCGTGGGCGGCCTGCACTTCCCAGGTCCCGTCGATTTTGGCCCCCTTGGGCGCGATGGGGCCGTGGACGGTGGCCTGGCCGTTGACCCAGCCGCTGGGGCCGCCGTCGGTGGTGGTCAGCTGCCCTTGGAGTTCCAGCCAGTATTCCGGGTGGAAGAACCAGCGGCCGCCCACGGTGACGTCCTGGCCGCCCAGGGATTGGGTGTAGCGCGAGTTGGCGATGTCGTAGAGATCCTCGGCCGACACTTCGCCGTTTTCAAAGGCGTTGGCGTAGGCTTTAAGGATGTAGCCCCGGCGTTGGTAGCTTTGGATGGACCACTCGACCAGGCCGACCTTGGCAAAGACCATGAGGTCGTCGCGGACGTGGTAGTTGCCGCCAAGCCCGGTCCACCAGTAGCGGCGGTTGTCGCTGTCCCACCAGGTGGTGGCCATGGCTTCGGCTTTGGGGCGCACCCGCAGTTCGGCCCGGAAGAGCTGCTCGGCGGCGCGCAGGCTGTCCGGGGCCATGGCCATGGCCTGCTGGGCCAGATGCAGGGCTGTTGGGTCGTCGTAGGCGTAGTAGGCGTTGACCGCCCGGTTGAAGGTCACTTCCGAGGGATTAAGCCCCAGGGAGGCGGCTTCCTCAAAGTAGTTCTCGGCCTGTCCGGTCTGCTCCTGCCAGGAATAGACCTTGGCCAGCTCCAGGGAGACCTTACGCATGGGGTCGGCCTCGCGCAGCCAGGTTTGCAAGGCAGCGGCGTCCATGGCCGGGGAAACGGCCTTGGAGCCGATCTGGCGCGGATTGGCCACTGGCGTCCAGAATCCTTCGGGGCCGAGTTCAAAGGCCATGGGGAAGGTCTCGGCCACCACCTTCTGATACGGGGCGTACTCGCCGGTGAGCAGTTCCTCGGGCGCGGCCCCGCCGGGGTAGAAGAAGACGGGCCGGGTCTGTCCAAGGATCTCGCCCTTGGGGTCCAGGGCGGCCAGCCGGGCCTTGAGGCGCGCCCCGGCGTCGCCGGCCTCGCCCGCCTCGGCTCCGGCGGCGTGCCACAGGCTCATCTTGCCGCCGCCAGGGGCGGTGACCCTTGGCGGATTGTGGTCGGTAAGCGCCAGGGACCAGCGGCCGGTCTGGCGCAGGCGGGCCACCAGCGCGGCGTCGGGCAGATACGGCGTGCCCGGGACCAAAGATTCGCCGCCCACCACCAGCACGGCCTTCCCGCCCACGGCAGCCAATTCGCCGTCGATTTTCTCCAGCACGGCGGCGTCGGTGCGGTCCACGATGAGGACCACGGCCGGCGGCGTGTTGCCGGTCTTTTCCTTGCGGGCTTCATCGCCCACGGGGCGGGCGGCCAGTTCGTCGACGCCAAGGAACATGCCGCCGACGCCGGCCACGGCCCGGATGTGGTCAATCATCTGGGACAGGCGCACCTTGCCCGGCGCTTCGGCGTCGCGCACGTCGGCGTAGTAGAGGCACAGCACGCCGCTGCCCGGGCCGAACTCATGGAGCTTTTCGAGCACCGGATAGGCCGGCCGGAAAGCATGGTCGCCGGCGGCGGCAATGGCGAACTTGAGCTGGGCCGGGGCGTCGTCCGGCGCGGCCTCGCGCAGGGCCTTGGCCACCTTGTAGGCTTTGTCGGCCTTGCCGCTGAGCTGGTAGACGCTCAAAAGCCCCCGAAGCGAGGAGAGTTGATGGGGGTTTCTCGCCAGGATGGCCTGAAAATGCTCCTCGGCCTCGAGGAACTTCTCCTGATCCAGGAGTACCCGACCAAGCATGTTCTGCATGGTCAGGGAGTCGGGATCAAGTTCGAGAGCGCGGCGCGAGTAGCCTTCGCAAGCCGGCAGATCCTTGGCGAATTCGGCGGCTTCGGCGGCCAGGCGCAGCAGTTCCCGGTCCTTGGGCGACTGGGCCAGCCCGACTTCGGCCAGGCGAATGGCTTCGGGGTAGTCGCCCTGGGCCGAGGAGGCTTCGCACACAAGCGCCCCCAAGGTCGGATCAGCCGAGGCGGCGTAGGCGTTGCCAAGGGCGGCGACGGTCTGGGCGTAGCGGCTCTGACGAGAAAGCGCCCGGCCAAGTCCATTGAGGTAGTCGAGGGAATTGGGATTTTGGGCCAGGAGCTTGCGGTAGAGGGCCTCGGCTCCGGCCGGATCGCCCAGTTCCAGGCGCACCACGGCGGCGGTTCCGAAAACGGCCCGGTCGCCCTTGGCCACTTGGGCGTCGTACCAGGAGGCGTACTGGCGGGCTTCGGCGAAACGGACATCATCAACAAGCAGGCTAATGACGCGAAGACGCATGGCGTCGTCGGCCGGGGCCAGGGCCAGGCAGCGTTGGAAGTGGTTCAGCGCCTGGGCCTTGTCGCCGTCTAGGAAGGCGAATTCGCCCAGGGCGTAGTCGCGGTCAAAGGGCGACGCGCCAGCCAGGGCCTGGGTGAGAAGCGCCTGGGCCTCGGCGGTCTGGCCCTGGCGTTTCTTGACCAGGGCGAGGTAGAGCCGGGCCGGATTGAGGGACGGGTCGGCCCCCAGGGCGGCGGTGAGCATGGTCGAGGCCTCGGCCAGCCGTCCGGCCCGCCACAGGGCCTTGCCGGCCTCGGCCTGGACGGCGGCCAGGGCCTTGGGCGCAACCCCGGCGGCCCAGGCCGGCGGAGTCAGGAAGAAAAAGCCGCCGAAGTTTCGCTGTTCGGCCAGGGTGCGGATGATTCGCAGGTACAGTTCGCGGGCCAGGGCCGGGGTAAGCGCGCCCTTGACCGGCTTCCCGTCGGCGTTGAATCCGGCCACGGCGGCCTGACCCAGGCCGGCGGCGGACAGTCCGGCCAGGGCGCGCAGCTTGTCCAGGGCCATGGGGACCTGGCCGTTTTGCAGGCCGGCCATGGCGGCCAGCAGGTCGGCGTAGGGGCCCGCCGGCAGGCCCGGGGCCAGCTTGGCCACCAGATCCCAGCGGTTCTGGGCGGCCAGACTCCAGGCCAGCCCAAGCTGGTTCACTTCCGGGGCCTGGGATTTAAGCATGGCCATGGCCTCGCCCACCCTGCCCTGCTCGATCAAAAGCGGCACGACCCGGGCCACCAGGGGATCGTTGGCCCCCAGGCCGTCGGCCAGGGCTTCCTTCCAAAAGGCCAGGGCGGCGTCGTAGCGGTGAGCGGCCCACATGCGCCAGCCCACGTCGCGCATGATTTCAGGCTTGATGTCCATGCCCTCGACCAGGGCGCGCAGGTCGGCCACCATCTTGGCCGAATCGCCGGACTGGCCGAGCTTGGTCACCATGAGGTTGGCCAGTTCGATGAACTGGTCGCGGAAGGGGCGGCGGTTTTTAATGCGGGCCAGGTTTTCGGCGGCTTCGCCGTAGCGGCCGCCGTTTAAGGCAATAAGGGCCCGGCCGAAATTGAGGCCGTCCTGATCCGGGGCGTCGGCCAGGGAGGCGGCGAACTTTTCGGCCGCCTCGGCCTGGCCCGAAGCGGTCAGGGCCAAGAGGTACTGGCCTTGGAGCACGGCGCTGTTCGGGTCGAACTGCAGGCTTTTTTCCAGGAAATCGGACGCGCGCTTGTAGTCCTTGGCAGCCAGGCGGGCGTCGGCGATCCAGGCGGCCCAGCGGCCGACGTCGGGGGCGTTGCGCCAGTCCTTTTCCCACAGATCGGCGGCGGCGGCCTGCTGGCCCTGGTTGTAGAGCACCCAGCCCAGTTCGCCGGCCACGGCCACCTTGTCATAGCCGTTGTCCCCGGCCTGCTCCAGGAGCTTTTGGGCCACGGCCAGCTTTTGCTCGGCCAGCATGTCCTTGCCGGCATGGAACTGCAGGGCTCCAAGCACGGCCTTGGCCGGCCCCTGGGCCTGCGCCCCGGCCAGCTCGGCCATGGCGGCCGGATCGCCCGAGGCGTAGCCGGCGGTCAGCCGGGCCATGGCCTGGCCCTGGGGCGAGGCCGGGGTCCAGGCGGCCAGAAAGCGGCGCAGATCGGCCTTGGCCCCGGGGCGGGTGAGCAGATCGGCGACAAGCGCCCCGGCCGTGCCGTCGTTTAAGCCGGCGGCGTAACGGGCCAGAGCCGGGTCCTTGCCGCCGGCCTTTTCGTCCAGCCGCAGGAGGGCCGACAGGGCCAGGACATTGGTTTCGATGTTGTCCGGCTCGACCTTGAGGGCCACGGCCAGGGTCTGCATGGCCCCGGCATAGTCCTTGACTTTGATTTGCAGGGAAGCCTTCTGGTTCCACAGGGGTGGATAGGCCGGGTCCTGGGACAGGGCCTGGTTGACCATGTCCATGGCCTGGTCGAGCTGGCCCCGGGCAGCCGCCTGCTGGGATTGGCGCAACAGCGTCACCACCGAAACGTCGGCGGCCAGGGCGGTTGTCGGGGCGGCCAGGGTCAGCGCCAGGGTGAGGACAATATTCTTGAGTGCCATGGCGCTACCCCTTCACTTCGTAGGAGACGGTTGCGGAGCCGGCCTGGGAGGCGGCCCGGTACAGCATCCGGGAGCGGTCGAACCGGTTTTCCAGGGCAGTGGTCGCCGTGTCGTCGGCCGGCGGCGGCATGTCAAAGAGCAGCCAGTCCGGGGCCAGGCCCAGATCGGCTTCCAGGAGCCTTGGCACGGCTGCGGCTTCCACGCGAAGAGCCACGGAATAGCCCTTGGCCTTGAGCTTGGTCGCGGCCTGGATCAGCCGGCCGAGGTCCTCGGGCTTGCCAAGGGTCAGCACAAAGCCGCGCAGAAGCTTTGAGAAGACCAGACCGGCCGGAGCGTCGGCCACCCGGGCCAGGGCTTCCTCCACCACGGCCGGGTCCTGGCCGGACAGGTCAAGATGGACCTCCACGCCGCCGGCCGCGGCGGTGATGAGCGCGGCGGCGTCGCGCAGGGGATCGGCCTCCAGGCTGTCCGTGGGCAGCACCACGGCCGTCAGCGTGCGGGCGTCGCCCAGGGGCACATCGGCGATGTTTGGGGCGCTTATCCAGCGCGGCGGGAAGGTGGCCAGGCGCATTTCGGAGAAGCCGGCGGCCTGGGGAGCGGCGTCGCCTTCGTCGCTGGCGCCCAGGGCCAGGCTGCCCCGGCGGGTCTCGGCGGTGAGCGGAATGGGATAGTTGGCCACGGCCTTGCCGTCCACGGAGAGCAGCAGCCGGTTGCCCTTGACGCAGGCGTCCAGGGCTACCGATCCGGCGTGGTCCAGAGGCAGGGCGTACTGGAAGATGGTGTTGAGCGAAGGCCCGGTCTTTTCCTGGACCGTCACCCGCTGAGCCGTGACCCGGATGCGCAGGAAGGACTCGAAGTCGCGGTAGCGCAGGTAGACCAGGGCCGCGCCGTCGCCCTCGGGGGGCATGGCCTTAAGCTGCACGGTGAAGTTCTCGAAACCCTCGGTGCCGCGCAGGCGGGCGAAGCCGTCCTTGCCGGCGGGCGGGGTCAGGGCCAACGTGTCGCCCAGGGCGGTCAACTCGCCCAGGGTCGTTTGCCACAGGCCCTGGCGCACGGTCTGGGTGAAGTCCATGTAGCGCGAGCGGGGCTGGCGGGATTCGATTTCCAGCAGCAGCCGTTCGGCGCTCCAGTCCGGGCCGACCTGCAGACGGGTCAGCCGCCGGGGATCGACGTCGCGGCTGTTGTAGGTCTCGCCGATGCGGGTGAAGGCCAGGGGGAAGTTGGCGGCCAGGGCCTCGGCGTTGGGCCGGGCCAGGGCTTCGGGGAGGCTGCCGCCCAGGGTGTTGGCCGGCATGAAGACGTAGCCCTGGGGCGTGACCTTGCCGAGAGTCTCGATGGAGGTCCGGGCCAGGGTGAAATCCTCGGCCACCCGGACGCCAAAGGCTTCCAGACTCTCCTCGGGCCGGCCGGGGGCGGCGGCCAGGCGTTCGGTCAGGTAGTAGGCGTAGCCGCCAGAAGGGGTCTGGTTGATGAGTTCGGAATGGAAGCCCATGGCCCCGACGTCCCAGAAGGGATTGTCGGCGATCTTGCGCAACTCGTTTTGGCGCACGAAAAACCGGTTCCAGCCGGTCAGATGGTCGCCGTAAAGGTAGAGCGCCGCGTTAAACCCGACCCCGGTCAGCACCGGCTGGCTGAACAGCACGCTGTCCTTGCGGCCGCCTTCGAACATCAGATACAGGGCCTTTTCCGGGAGCGGCTTGTTTTTGGTATAAAAATCCACAAGATCGGCTGTCGTGACGGTTTCATAGCCAGCCTTAGCCAAGGCGGCGAGCTGTTCGCGCAACCGCTCCTTGGTCACCAGGGAATGGACGCGTTCGTCGATGGTGATGCCGCCGTAGCTTAAGGCCACAAAACCGTCGCGCTGGGTCCAGGCAGCCCGGTCATGAACAGGCGGATCCTCACGCCGAAAGGCCGTCTGGTAGATGAAATAGCCAAAAACGATCAGGATGGCGTATTGGAAGAGGTAGCGAAAGCATTTTCTCATGGCGTACGTCCCGTGTCTGAAGGATTGTTGCCTTTACCGGGGCGGCTAGCCCATGGCCATGGACTTGTCGTACTTGGACGCCCGGGTGCCCCACTCCGACTTCCAGAAGGTGAGCAAGGCCCAGACGATCTGCCACAGGAGCACGAAGAGGTAGAAAAAGCAGAACGGCACGCCGTAAAGCCACAAGTTGGACCGCTTGAGCAGCAGATAGGATGTGCACATGAGGATGCTCATAAGGAGCACGCCGGCCAAATACATGGTGGGCCAGATGCCGTAGGCGGCGGGCATGAAGACAAAGGCCCGCAGCACCACCACCGGGGCCATGACCGGCAGGATGAGGCCCAGGTAGAAGGAGATGGCCATGAAGGGTTCCTTGAGCCACATGAACTTGCAGGCCCGCAGGCTCTCGCGCAGCCAGGAGCGTTTCCAGCGCATCTGTTGGGTGAAAAACTTGCCGTAGGTGGAAGGCACGATGGTGTTGCACACGGCGGTGTGCTGGTACACGGCGTAGTGGCTGCCCAGGATGAAGTTCGTCAGGCTGCGGTCATCGCCGAAGGTGGCCGGCCGCCCCAGGAAAGTCTGGCTCTCCCAGGCGTCGAGGTAGCGCATGAGCACGGTCCTGCGGTAGCAGGCCAGGGGGCCGGACAGGCAGGTGACCACGTCGAAAATGCTCTCGGCCGCCTTGAAGATGCGAAAGCCGATGAAATAGCGCACGGCCTGCATTCGCGTTAAAATGTTGGTCCATTTGTTTTCGACCTCGCAACGTCCGGCCGCGCCGCCGATGTGGGGGTCGTGAAAGGGCTGGACCACGTGGAGCACGGCGTCGGGCTGCAGGAAGCTGTCGGAATCGACGAAGAGCACAAGCTCGCCCTTGGCCATGCGGGCTCCGGCGGCCAGGGCATGGCGTTTTCCCCGGTTTTCCGGGAAGGCGTGGACGACGAGCCGGTCGCCGGCTTCGTCGTAGATCTTGTCGCGCACGGCCCGGGCCACGGCCACGGAATTGTCCGAGCTGCCGTCGTCCACCACGATGACTTCGAGCAGTTCCTCGGGATAGAGCTGGTTGAGGCAGCCGTGGATGGTCTTTTCGATCCACTCTTCCTCGTTGAAGCAGGGGATGACGATGGTGACGCTGGGCTGGTAGCCGGGCGTGATTTTGTAGGGCCGGTAGAGGGCGGCGAAGAAAAAGCGTGAGAGCAGGTAGAAGACGGCGCACAGGCCGTAGAGGAAAACCGGCACGTCGAACCAGAAATAGAAAATGCTTTCTTTTTTGATGAACCACACCCCGATCAGGGCCAGCAGGATGCCCAGCAGCGACCCCGTTTCGAAGTAGCGCCAGCGTTTGCGGCGCAGGTACTGCGAAAGCGGATTGGCGAATTCGAAGCCGACATGGCCCGAAGCCGAGTCCACCCGCACCACCCGAGCCGGCAGCTTGACAAAGGATTCAAAGCCCTCGGGCATGGTGCCGGCGCTCAAGAAAAAGCGCAGCACGGCCTTGTCGCCGACCCGCAGCGGCTTGTCCGGCACGAGCATCATGCCGCCCTCGGAGATGTCCACGGTCCGTCCGGAAGTATAGCGGTACTTGCCGTCGGCGCTGTAGACGTCGGCCTGTCCTTGGGAGAAATAGCGCGGCCCGGAAAGACGCCGCGTGTGCTGCTTGGAGGGGATGTCCGGAAGAAAACGGCGATCAGGTTTTTGTCTGGGGAATACTTCCGTCATGGATGCGCCCTCCAAAGCTGCACGGTGTCTATCTATCGGTTCCGGTCGAACCGCTCTCCGGGCCAGTCGCCGGCGCGGCGTTTCACTTTGTTACAATCTACGATGCTCAGCCGGCGGCGGCTTCGGGCTTGCCGGCGGAAGAGGCCTTCCCGCCAGCTTCGGGCGGCCGATTATCCTACTAAAAAAAATCACTTTTGCGACGCACTGCCGCCCTTCTCCAACGACTGGGCCGCCAACCGCCGCCTGTCTCGCCAGTCCGAAGACGCAACTGTGCAAAAGCGACGCCAAAGAAAAAGCCCGGCTGAACCGGGCTTATTCCATGGACACAACCAAGTCATTGCTATGTATACTTCAGCGAAGTTGCATTCGCCGCTGACCGGAAACCACGTCGGGCTCCGGGGTCACTGCAGCAGCAACGGGGTGGTGATCAGCTCGCAGGTGAAACCGGACTTGGCGTTGATGGCCGTGCAGACCTCGCCCATGGCGTCGGTGGCGGCGGCGGCCAAATCCAGGCTGAAAATTGGCCTGGGGGTCGCCGGTAGCGGCGGCCAGGGTCAGAATCAGGGCGGCCCCCAGGGCCAGAAAACAACGGCCGGCGTTGCGAGATCGGCCAGCGCCGTGGGTTCCGTGTTTCATTCTTCCCTTGTAGGGAATTTTTCTCCCCAGGCAATGGGTGCGGGAACGGCAGTCCCCAAAAAACGGAACCGGCCCAAAGAGCCGGTTCCGTGAGCAGCCTGCCGGGCCGCGTGCGCTGCCCGACGTTTCACTTTCTTATTTCGTTAATCGGCAATCCGGGGTTTGAGCACGGCGTCAGCCAGGCGCGACAGCGCAAAGCAGCAGGCAACCACCAGGGAAACCAGGACAAGCTTTTCGACAAACATGGGGATACCCTCCGATTGTCGAAGAAAGCAGCAATCTCCGTGCCACTTTGCGCCCACCAAAAACGCGCCCCGGATACTTTCGGGGCGCGTTTTTTGTCGCATTGCCCAGGTCTCAAGGGGCCCGGGGCGGGGATGTGGAGGCCTCCCCTGACCTGCCTGCCGGAGGGATTTCCGGCGCGGGCGCGGCAAGACTTCGTTCAGGCGTCCTTGGCGGTTCGCGGCAGCACGGCGTTTAAGACCACGCCGACCACGCCGGCCAGGCCGATGCCTTCCAGATGGATGCCGCCGAAGGAAAAGGCCATCTTGCCCATGCCAAGGACGATGACCAGGGCCACGATGGCCATGTTGCGCGGCTCCATGAGATCGGCCCCCTCGCGTACCAGGGAGTTGAGCCCGACCACCATGATGGCCCCGAACAGCAGCAGCATGATGCCGCCCATGACCGGGGTGGGGATGGTTTGGAGCAGCGCTCCGAGCTTGCCGATAAAGGCCAGACAGATGGCCGTGACGGCGGCCCAGGTCATCAGCGCCGGATTATAAATTTTAATCAGCGACACCGCGCCCGTGACTTCGGCGTAGGTGGTGAGCGGCGGTCCGCCCAGGCAGCCGGCCAGGAAGGTGGCCACGCCGTCGCCCATGAGCGACCGGTGGACGCCGGGGTTTTCCAGATAGTTGCGGCCAGTCACCTGGCCGATGGCGATGACGCCGCCGAAATGCTCGATGATGGGGGCGATGGCCACGGGCACGATGACCAGGATGGCGTCGATATTGAATTCCGGCCCGACAAAGGACGGCATGGCGAACCACGGCGCGGCGGCCACGGGGGCGAAATCGACCAGGCCCAAAAACAGGCTGGCCACATAGCCCGCGCCGATGCCGCACAGGATGGGCACGAGCTTCAAAAGCCCCCGGCCCCGGATGGCCACCAGCACGGTGACGGCCAGGGAGAAAAACGACACGCCCATGGCCGTGGCCTGGGGATAGAGCACGGCCGCGCCGTCGCCGGTCTTGCCCATGGCCATGAACACCCCGACCGGGGCCAGGATGAGGCCGATGACCATGATGACCGGGCCGGTGACGATGGTGGGCAAAAGCTTCATGAGAATGCCCACGCCGCGCCATTTGATGAGCGCCGCCGCCCCGGCGTAGGCCAGGCCCACGCAGGCCAGGGCCCCAAGGGTGGCCGGCACGCCGTAGGTTTTGACGCAAAACATGATGGGCGCGATAAAGGCGAACGAGGAACCCAGGAAAATCGGAATGCGAAACTTGGTCAGCACCTGATAGATCAGCGTGCCCACACCGGCGCAAAAAAGGGCCACGTTGGGATTAAGGCCCGTCAAAAGCGGCACCAGCACCAAGGCCCCAAAGGCCACGAAAAGCATTTGCGCGCCCACGGGAAAATCCCGCAGCCGCAGTTGGTAGTCCTTGCCCGTGTCCAAAGCCATGTCTCCCTCCTTGCGCCGCGCCCGGAAACGCCCGGGCGCGCCCCCTATTTGGTGCCGAAAATCTTGTCTCCCGCGTCGCCAAGGCCGGGCAGGATGTAGCCGTTTTCATTGAGCCGCTCGTCGATGGCGGCGGTGTAGACCTCGACGTCGGGATGCTCTTTCTCCAGCCGGGCCAGGCCCTCGGGGGCGCAGACCAGAAACAGGCCCATGATGCGGCGGCAGCCGGCTTCCTTGAGCAGGTTGATGGTGGCCACAAGCGTGCCGCCGGTGGCCAGCATGGGGTCGAGGATCATGGCGTGGCGCTTGTGGATTTTCTTGGCCAGCTTGACGTAGTAGCGCACCGGCTCGAGGGTTTCCTCGTTGCGGTACATGCCGACCACGCTGACCTTGACGCCGGGGATCATGTCCACGACGCCGTCCATCATGCCCAGACCGGCCCGCAGGATGGGCACCACGGTGATTTTCTTGCCAACGATCTGGTCCACTTCCACCGGGCCGGCCCAGCCGTGGATCGTCTTTTTTTCGGTGGGCAGGGACTTGGTGGCTTCGTAGGTGAGCAGCCGGCCGATTTCGTTGGCCAGTTCGCGGAAATTTTTCGTGCTGATGTTGTTTTCGCGCAACAAGCCGAGCTTGTGGCGCACCAGCGGGTGGTCGACGACGGTGACGGGCATGGACGCGCTCCTGGGTTACGGGTGGGACGGGGCCGGATCGGCGTTATCGCTTCCCGGGCCTAGCATGAAACGGCCTTCCCAGGCCATGGGCAAGACGCGCCCGGCGGATTTGTGCCGGCTTGGACGGGTCCGGTCAAGAAAAATGGGAGGCGACCCCAAGGCCGCCTCCCATGGTGTCCGACTTTGGGACGAAACGCGCTAGCCGGCCTTGAGGGAATCCACCAGCCGGGTGAGGCTTTCGGCCTGCTCGGCCAGCTCCTCCACCGAACCGGCGGCCCGGGCCATGGACTGGGCCGTGTCGTCGGAAATGCGGTTGATGTCCTCGACCGCCCGGTTGATCTGCTCGCTGGCCGCGGACTGCTCTTCCGAAGCCGTGGCGATGGAGCGAACCTGATCGGCGGACTGCTCCACGATAGTGACGATCTCGCCCAGCACCTGCCCGGAGCGGCCGGCCAGGTCGGTGGCCTGATCCACGGCTCGGGCCGCGCCCTCCACGCCCTCGATGCTGGCTTTGGCCCCGGCCTGGATGGCCCGCACCGCCGTGCCCACCTCGCTGGTGGCGGTCATGGTCTTTTCGGCCAGCTTTCGCACCTCGTCGGCAACGACGGCAAAGCCGCGCCCGGCCTCGCCGGCCCGGGCCGCCTCGATGGCGGCGTTAAGGGCCAGCAGGTTGGTCTGGTCGGCGATGTCGGAGATGACGCCGATGATGTTGCCGATGCCCTCGGCCTGGCGGCCGAGGTCGTCCATGTGGCCGCGCAGGGCGGCGGCCCGTTCCTGGACGCCGCCGATGGCGGCCACCACCTGGCGCACCACGTCGGCCCCGACCTGGGCCTTGTCCCGGGCCGTGCCGGCGCCCAGGGCGGCCTCGGAAGCGTTTCTGGCCACCTCGAGCACGGTGGCGTTCATTTCCTCCATGGCCGTGGCCGTTTCCCCGGCGTGCTGACGCTGGATGTCGGCCCCTTGCTTGGACTGGTCGATCTGGGAGGCCAGGTCCGAGGAGGCGGCGGCCACGGCCCGGGCCACATCCTCGATGCGGGCGGCGGCGTCAAGCGCTCCCCGGCGCTGGGCGGCGGCTGCATCGGCCCGGGCCTGTTCGGCCTCGGCCACGGCGGCCCGGGCGCGCTCGGCTTCGGCGGCGGCCTCGCGGCTCTTGTCCTCGGCCTGGGCGATCATCTTTTTGAGGTTGTCCACCATGCGGGTGAGCGCCCCGGCCAACACGCCGATTTCGTCGGCCTGCTTGACGTCCAGGCTGTGGGAGAAGTCGCCCTGGGCCACCTTTTCGGCAAAGCCGGCGGCCAGGCGCAGGGGCCGCACCATGCCGGCGGCGAAAAGCCACATGACGCCAAGGGCCAGGATGGTGACGCCAAGCCCCACCCCGACCTGCCACCAGGCCGCTTGCCTGCCCTGGGCGGCCATGTCGGCGACCAGGGCGTGGCGCTCGGCCAAAACGATGTCGGGATGCACCCGGATGAGCACGGCCCAGGGCCGATCGGTGCGGCCCAGGGTGATGGTGGACAGGGCCCGGTAATTGCCGGTGGCGTCGCTGACGTCGGTTAGGGTCTTGCCGTCCTTGACCGCCTTGGCCAGTTCCTCCCAGTCCTTGGAAATGACGGACAGGGGCTGGCCCACGGCGTCGGGCTTTTCGCTGCTGGCCACGACCAGACCGTCATGACTGATGATGGCCACGTCGCCCTTGCCGCCGTAGAGATGCGTATCGACCTTCTTGGCCAGCTCTTGCAAGAAATCCAGGCGCAGGTCGGTGCCGGCCACGCCCAGGAACTTGCCGTCCTTTTTGACGGGCACGGACAAGGTGGTCAGCCACTCCTGCTTGCCCTGGACGATGTAGGGAAAGGGATCAAGCACACTTTCCTTGCCCGACTCCCGGGGCCAGAGGTACCAGCCGCCCTTGCGCACGCCGTTGGGGTGGCGGTCCTGGCTTTCGAACTCGACCAGGGGCTGGCGGGCGATCTTGCCGGCCTTGTCGCGGTTCCAGTAGGGCACGAACCGGCCGGTCTCGTCATGGTCGTCCTTGGCCGCGCCGGCGAACTCCCCGTCGCGCCCGTCCAGGGCTCCCGGTTCCCAGGCGGAATACGTGCCCAGATACTGGGGATTGTTCTTGAGCACTTCGTGGAGAATCGTGTCGAGGGTATTGCGGACGGGATTGTCGATGTTCCCGCTAGCGGCCTTGGCGGCGGCTTTCTCCCGCACCACTTCAAAAACCTTGCCCAGGGTCCGGGCGGTCACCAGGTTGTCTTCCAGGGCGCTCTGGATGACGGCGGCCTGGCTGGCGGCTAGGCTGGCCAGGTTGCGCTTGGCCTCTTCTTCCAAGAGTTTACCCACCCGTTGCGACACCAGGGTCTGGTTTTTGCCGGCCGAATACAGGCTGTAGCCGACCAGCGCGGCCGACGTCACGAGCAGGCAGACGCCAGCAAGAAGCACGATCTTGGTTTGAATGGATTTGAGCTGCATGGGCTCCTCCTACGGCGTCAATTGAAAGTGACTATCATAAACAACGAAACCAATACCAAGACCAATACTACCGATACAGGATGCGGCCATCCTCCTGCCGGCGCCGAGAACAACAAACCGCGAACAACAACAATTCTCGCAGCGACAAAAGTGGATTATAAGGAATACCACTCAAGGCTGCCTCATGCAATACGGAAAAACTCTGAAACGACGATTTCGCTAACCGCCGAATCGTTGCCGCATCCCCAAAGCCGGCTTGAATCAGCCGATAGGCCATGCTATATACCAACACCGCAACCCTACTGCAGGCGACGTTTTGGCCCCAGCCAGGAGGCCTTAGGCCCACAGCATTCGCGCACCGCTTGCTTCTCCTTATCCTGGCCTGCCCGGTCCTTTGGCCCGCAAACACGGCCACGGATTTCCTCGTGCCCCTGGGCCTGGGGGAACCCGGCAGCGGAACGGACGGACAGCGGCGACACGTGGAACGGTCGCCCGCGCCTTGTGTCGCGACCCCTGAAGGATGTGATGGCATTGATGTGATGGCATTTATGATGAAAAAGCACTCCCGTAGTCCTTTGCCTACACAACGCCATGGGCGCTTTCGTGGACGCGACACGCGACGAACGGCCATGACTTTTGCGCTGCGCCCTGCTAGAAAACCCTGGCTCGACTTCACGCGACAAGCGAGACGCCATGGACTCCTGGTTTTCCAGCCACTACATGCAGGCCGCCCGCATCGCCTGCGGCCTGCTGGCCCAATACATGCCCCTGGCCGGGACGAGAATCCTCGACTTCGGCTGCGGCGACGGCATCACCGCCGCTGGCGCGGCGGCACTGGGCGTGGGGTTCGTGGTCGGCGTGGACGTCCATCCGTCCTTTGCCCACCTGCCCGAGCGTCTGGCCGCCAATACCGGCAGCCCCACGCCGCCCCCAAACCTGGCCTTTGTCCAGTCGGGACCGGACTGCCGCCTGCCCTTTGCCCCGGACTCCTTCGACGCCGCCTACAGCTGGTCGGTCTTCGAGCACCTGCCGGACATCCCGGCCGCCCTGGAGGCCCTGCGCCTGGCCCTGCGCCCGGGCGGGCACTGCCTCATCCAGATCGATCCGCTTTACTGCTCGCCCTACGGCTCCCATCTGCGCCGGCTGGTGGACAAGCCCTGGGCCCATCTGCTCATGAGCAACGCCGCCTTTATCGCCCTGGCCAAGGCCGCGGGCGACCACGACGCCAATCCGGAAAAGGGCGATCTGCTCTACGCCCAAAACGATTTCGCCGCCTACAAGAAGCATCTGGTCGAACAGTTCCTGGACCTCAACCGGCTCACGGTGCGCCAGCTCCTGCACCACGTCGAAGGCTCGGGGCTTGTCCCGGTGCGCCTGAAAACCACGCCCGTGTCGCCGGAGCATGTCCCGCCGCCGCAACTGTTGTGCGTCCATTCCCGGGACGATCTGCTGACCAGCACGGTGTATCTGGTCCTTCGCCGGTAGCGGCGCAAGCCTTGTTCCGAGGCTTCGAGACCAGACCAGGCCTCGCCTGACCAAGCGACGCCGCACCCTGCAAGGTTTCGCCATGCGACGCCTCGGTCGGCGACTTTCGCAGCATGCCGACCTGTTTTCTGTCCCTGCGCCAGGGAGCCGGCTGCATTGCAATTTGGTCATGATCGTCCGGCAGCCACTGGACGTCGCACCGCCGGGAGCACGGGCAGGTCGCAAAAACTCCGGCGGTCCGCCAGCCCGTCGCGCTCGCTTGCAACGGCCCGGGCTGTTGCGCCGTTCCGGGCGTCACGCCGACACGATGCAATCGCCTCGCATTTTCTGCCGCGCCATCTCTTGCGCTCCCCCGCACAGCGTTATATTCCACGGGAAAATGTTCCGTTCGAGGAGGGATCCCATGAAAAAGTTCATCGTTTTCGCCGCCGCCCTGTCGCTCGCCCTGTCCGCCGCCCCGGCCTTCGCCAAGGGCAAGGCCAAAGCCGCCCCCAAAAAGACCTGGGAGTGCAAGGTCGGCGACAAGACCGTCATGACCGCCAGCGTCAATGAGTGCATGAAGATGGGCGGCATGGTCGCCAACTACCCCGGCCCGGACAAGGCTGCCGCCCCCAAGGCCAAAAAGGGCAAAAAGTAGTTCGTTTTCTGTGAGGGGAGAACGCCGCCGCCCGGACTCCGGGAGGCGGCGTTTTTTACGTCCCTTGACGTCAATGGTTGTCATCGTTATTTTCCCGACAGCAACTGTTGCCGCGAAAACTTTAGAGGCGTCATGGATAAAGCCTGCCGCTACGACATCGACAGCGCCATCGGCTATGCCGTGGGCCATGCCGCCGCCCGGATCAAGATCGCCCTGCGCCGGGCCTTTCTGGCCGCCGGCCACGACGTGACCCCGGACCAGTGGGTGGTGCTCTACCGGCTGCTGGAAAACGAAGGCCTCACCCAGGTGGCCCTGGGCGAACGCACCGTCAAGGACAAGACCACCATCACCCGCATCCTGGACCGGCTGGAAGCCAGGGAGCTGCTCACGCGGCAACGTGATCCGGGCGACCGACGTTCCCAGCGCCTCTACCTCACCGAAGCCGGACGTGCCCTGGCCCGGGCACTTGTGCCCATCGTCCAGGCCTTTGCCGATGCCGCCTACGCCGATCTTACCGAGAACGACAAGGCCGTCCTGCGCGATCTGCTCGCCCGCATCGAAGCCCGGCTCGACCGCCTGCCCGAAACCAAGGACGCCCCATGAAACTTTCCTTCCGCCCCAAGCACAAGCCCGAAGGCCAGCCGGCCGACCGCAAAAAACGCGTCCTGGTCCTGGCCGTGGCCGCCGTGGCCCTGCTGTCGCTGGGGTATTATCTCTACGCCCGGGGCAAGGTGTCCACCGACGACGCCTTCGTGGACGGCCGCATCCATCCCATCACGCCGCGCGTGGCCGGCTACGTGGACGAAGCGCCGGTGGAAGACAACCAGCTTGTGGCCGCCGGCGACGTGCTGGCCGTGCTGGACCCCACGGACTACGAGGTGGCCCTGGCCCAGGCCCGGGCCGATCTGGCCGCCGCCGAAAGCCAGCTGGCCGCCCAGGAACTGGGCGTGCCGCTGCAGCGCTCCCAGACCTCGTCCAAGGTCACCGGCGCCCGGGCCCAGCTCGAAAGCGAGCAGCGCAGCCTGGACCAGGCCGTCAAGGAACATGACGCCGCCGTGCAGGAGGCCGCCCAGATTGAGGCCCAGCTCGACCAGGACAAGCTCGATCACGCCCGCATCAGCCAGCTGCGCACCAAGGACGCCGTGTCCCAGTCCGATCTCGACAGCATCGAAAACAAGCGCCGGGCCCACGAGGCCCAGCTGCGGGCCGCCAAGGCCAAGGCCGACGGGGCCGGCCGCCGCCTGGAGTCCATCGAAGCCGTCATCAAGCGACTGCGCTCGGAAATCGAGCTGGCCCAGACCGGCGAGGAACAGGCCGTCATCCAGACCCGCGAGGCCGCTGCCCAGCGGGCCAAGGTGGAACTGGCCCGGCAAAAGGTCAAACAAGCCGAGCTCAACCTGTCCTACACCCGCATCACCGCCCCGGTGGCCGGGCATGTGACCAAAAAGCAGATCGAATCCGGCCGGCTGGTGGCCGCCGGACAGGCGCTCATGACCGTGGTGCCGCTGGATTCCAAGGACCTGTGGGTCACGGCCAATTTCAAGGAAACCCAGTTGCGCGACGTGCGCCCGGGCCAGAGCGTGGACATCGAGGTGGACACCTTCCCGGGCCATGCCATCACCGGCACGGTGGAGTCCATCCAGGCCGGCACAGGCTCGGTGTTTTCCCTTTTCCCCTCGGAAAACGCCTCGGGCAACTACGTGAAAATCGTTCAGCGCATCCCGGTCAAGATCGTTTTCGACAAGAGCGCGGCCGACAAGCTCCCCCAACTGCGTCTGGGCATGAGCGTGGTGCCCGTGATCCACACCAAGTAACGCCCCATGGCCGAACAAGCCCCCAACAAATGGCTCATCACCCTGGCGGTGATGGTGCCGACGCTGATCGAGATTCTCGACACCTCCATCGCCAACGTGGCCCTGGGCCACATCCAGGGCAGCCTGTCGGCCGGCCAGGACGAGGTGACCTGGGTGCTCACCTCGTATCTCGTCTCCAACGCCATCGTCATCCCCATCAGCGGCTTTCTCTCCAAGCTCCTGGGGCGGCGCAACTATCTGCTGTGGTCGGTCACCGTCTTCACCATCGCCTCCATGTGCTGCGGCCTGGCCACCAACCTCGGGATGCTGGTGTTTTTCCGCATCATCCAGGGCATCGGCGGCGGCGGACTCCAGCCCATGTCCCAGGCCATCCTGCTTGAAGCCTATCCGCCCAAGGAACGCGGCCTGGCCATGGCCATCTTCGCCATGGGCGCGGTGCTTGGCCCCATCCTCGGGCCGCTTCTGGGCGGCTACATCACCGACAATTATTCCTGGCGCTGGATTTTCAACATCAACGTGCCCGTCGGCATCCTGGCCATGGCGCTCATCTGGTTTTACATCAAAGATCCGGATTATCTGGAGCGCCGCAAGGCCGGCGACGCCGTGGACTATCTGGGGCTGGCCCTTTTGAGCCTCGGGCTTGGCTGCCTGCAGATCGTCCTGGACAAGGGCCAGCAGGACGACTGGTTTAGCGCCGACTACATCCTCACGCTGTCCGTCATCGCCGGGGTGTGCCTGTCGGCCTTTCTTATCTGGGAGCTGCGCTGCAAGCATCCCGTGGTCGATCTCAAGGTCTTTGCCGACCGCACCTTCGCCATGGGCAACATCGTCATGTTCTTCGGGTTTTTCGCCTTTTTCGGCTCCATCGTGCTGCTGCCCCTCTATCTGCAAAACCTCATGGGCTACACGGCCTTTCTCTCGGGCGTGGTCCTTGGCCCGGGCGGACTCATCATGCTGGCCATCCTGCCCATTGTCGGCAAGGCCACCACCAAGATCGACGCCCGGATTCTCTTGTGCATCGGGCTTTGCATCAGCGCCTATTCGCTTTTTCGCATGGCCGGTTTTTCGCTGGACATCGACATCGGCACGGCCATCGCCGCCCGCAACGTCCAGGCCATCGGCATCGCCTTTTTCTTCGTGCCCCTGTCCTACCTCACCATGGCCTTTATTCCGCGCGAAGGCATGAACAACGCCTCGGCCGTGTTCAATCTGCTGCGAAACCTCGGCGGCTCCTTCGGCGTGGCCTTCGTCACCACGCTGCTCGCCCGGCGTGCCCAGTTCCACCAGGCCCGGCTCATCGAAAACCTCACGCCCTACGACCTTTCCTACCAGTCGGCCAAGGAACGCCTGACCGCCTACCTCGCGCCCAAGGTCCTGGGACTCTACGACGCCTCGCAAACCGCCTCGGGCGCGCTGTACAAGCTGCTGCTCAAGCAGGCCAACGCCATGGCCTTTTGCGACGTGTTCCACGCCCAGGGCCAACTGTTCCTGGGCCTGGCCGTGCTCATGTGGATCATGAAAAAACCGCCCATGGGCTCGAAAATGCCCGAAGGCATGCACTGATCCGCCGGCATTTCGGCACTTAGACAGCCCGTCCCCAGCCTTTTGCCGTCCAGTATTTCCCTGTCCGCGCCAACCCTTTGGTTGGCGCGGACTTTTTTCACGGCGCGCTTCTGGCACGCTCCTCGCTTATGGGCTATGGCGAAAAGAGCGCATCCCGCGCCCCCAAACGTTGTGCCAAACCAAGGAGCCGCTTCCATGTCGCCCGCCCAAAACGCCGTCCGCGCCGCCGTCGCCGCCGTCTGCCTGGGCCTTGTCCTTTGCGCCGCCGAGGCCCAGGCCTTCAAACGCAAATCCACGGTCACCGGTCCCGGCGACCGCACCGTCACCAACGAGGCCACCACCACCCGCACCCCCGGCGGCTACACCCGAAGCGCCACCACCACCGGCCCGGCCAACCAGTCCGTCAACCGCACCTCCCAAGGCCAATGGAACCCGGCCACCAAGACCTGGAACAACACCACCACCTACACCGGCCCCCAGGGCAACAGCGCCGACGTCAACCGCTCCACCACCATTTCCAAGTAAATATGCCGTTCTCGGACCCGGCCCGACAGGCCGGGTCCGAGAACGAGTCATTAATTCCCAGCCTCGCAACCGGCTGTTTCTTTTCTACCCATCACCTCAAACCGCCGCCCCGCGCCCCAAAATCCCGCTTTTCCCGGGCCGCTTTCCCGCAAGCGGGGTGATTTGACCGCGCAAAACCGTCATCGACTTTCCGATATAGTCCGAAAGGCCAGTCTTTCCCAGGCTGGCACGGGAATTGATGTCCTGCCCCCGGACCCGTCCGTCCGACAATCTCCCAACCGCACTCCGGAGGACTGGCATGGGCAACTGGCATTGCAAGATCGACCTCAACCACGTTTTTACCCTGCAACCCACGAGGCCCAACACGGTTTTCGGCATCGGCGCGTTGTCCCGCATCGACGGCGTGTTGGCCGATCTGGCCAGGGGCGGCCAGAGCGCGGTCCTGGTCGTCACCGACGCCGTGGCCGCCAAGGCCAGCGGGGCCTGGGAGACCGTGCGCCCGGCCCTGGACGCCCAGGTCGCCTGGACGCTTTTTAACGACGTGCGCCCCAATCCCACCCTGGCCAACGGCGACGCCGCCGCCACGGCCGGGCGCGAGGCCAAGGCCCAGGCCGTCCTGGCCATCGGCGGCGGCAGCGTCATCGACGCCGCCAAGATCGCCGCCGCCCTGCTGGCCCATCCCGGCAAGAAGGCGTCCGACTTCTTTTCCGGCAAAGCCGCCGTCAGCTGCTCCCTGCCCCTGGTCGTGGTCAACACCACCCACGGCTCGGGTTCGGAATGCACGGCCACGGCCACGGCCCAGACCGACGGCGAAAACAAGCACGCCATCCGCTCGCCGCATCTCTACCCGACCCAGGCCATCGACGATCCGAGCCTGACTGTCTCCCTGCCGCCGCGCCATACCGTGGCCACGGCCCTGGACGCCCTGTGCCACGCCCTGGAGGCGGCCACGGCCACCACGGCCTCGCCCTACTCCATCAGCCTGGCCAAGGACGCCGTGCGCATCATCGCCTCGTTTCTGCCCACGGCCATCCGCCAGCCCGGGAACCTCAACGCCCGCTACTGGCTCACCTACGCCTCGGCCATCGCCGGCATCGCCGTCGATTGCGGCAGCCTGCATCTTGTCCACGCCCTGGAAAACGCCATGAGCGCCATCAACCCCGACGTGGCCCACGGCGAGGGGCTGGGCATCCTGCTGCCGGCCGTTATGCGCGAAATCTACCCGGCCACCCCGGAGATCCTGGCCGCCCTGCTCCACCCCATCGCCCCGGACCTGACGGGCAATCCCGGCGAGACCGACGTGGCCGTGGCCAGGCTGCGCCAGTGGCTGGACAGCCTGGGGCAGCCGGCCACCATGACCGCCTATTTCACCGGCGCCGACGTGCCGGCCCTGACCCGTCTGGCCGTCAAGTCGCCCCCGGCCAAGGCGCTCTTGCAATACGCGCCCATCCGCGTGGACAGCGCCATCGTGGAGCGCATCTTTCAGCACACGCTCTAACGCGAAACGGGCGGATGGGCGCGCGAGCTTTCGCTCGCGCGCCCATCCGCCCGTTTCGCTCCGACCTCTCCCATGTCAGGGGTCCGGGGGGCTGAGCCCCCCGGCCGCCGGAGGCATCTTCCTCTTATTTATCGACCCTCTACCCCTTCACATACCCCCGCACCTGGTTTCGCCCCGAGGCCTTGGCCAAATAGAGCGCTTTGTCGGCGGCATCGACCAGGTGGGGCACGTCGCGGGCGGCGGCCGGGCAGTCTTCGAGGAGTTCGGCCACGCCGATGCTGACGTTGATCTTGATGCCGGCGGCCAGGATCTGGCCGTCGGGGTCGCGGATGACGAAGTTGTAGCGTTCGATCTTGCGGCGGATGATGTCGGCCAGTTCCTCGGCTTCTTTTTTGGCGACGTCCAGAAGCGTGACGGCGAATTCCTCGCCGCCGTAGCGGGCGGGGAAGATTTCGCGGTCTTCGAGCTGCTTCATTTCGTCGGCAAAGCCCTTGAGGATGGAGCCGACCACGACCAGGGCTTGGTCGCCGATGCGGTGGCCGTGTTCGTCGTTGAAGCGTTTGAAGTGGTCGATGTCGAGCATGAACAGCGACAGCTGGCGTTGGCCCTGGTCGGCCACGGCGATGTTGCGGCCGATGTGTTCGTCAAAGGCGCGTCGGTTGGGGATGGCGGTCAGCGCGTCGGTGAGGGTGAGCGCCACCATCTTCTCGGCGTCTTCCTCGATCATGGCCACCATTTCCCGAAATCCCCGGCGGATGGCCCCAAGGGTCTGCTCCACGTCGCCGCCGGACTCCACGGCCGAGTCGGTGACGTTTTCGAGCTTCTGGACGCCGCCCTTGTGGCGAAACAGGGTATCCTGAAATTCCTGCACCAGGGCGGCGGTTTCGGCCAGGGTGCGGGTGAGCGCCCGGTTCCAGGGCGCGGCCAGGATGCGTTCGTTGGCCTTGACGACCTCGTGGAACTTGGCGTCGGAAAAGTCGCGGGCACGCAGGATTTCCATGACAAGGGCCTGGAATTGCTCCTTCTGTTCGTTGTCGAGAAAATCGTAGTTCTTGATGCTGCGCATGAGAGGATAAGGCCCCGCCATTTGGAATCGCGGGGAACGCCCACCCGGTCGAGCATGTTGCAGACGGGTTCGAAGCAGGAGGCGGGCATGGCGGCCGGCTTGCCGTGGTTGTTGTCCTTGCTCATGACGGGGGCGCACCTCTGGTTGCGGACGTATGATCGTCCCCCATGGATACATCCATTTTGCGACGACCGGAAGAGGGAACAGCCACTCGGGCCGGCTTGCCCGGCCCGGGGCGGCGTGGTAGAAAAATTCCCGGAGCCTTCCTGGCTTCTCGGAGGATTCGATGGACTTGCACGTCACCGCCCATGGCCGGGTGACCCTGGTTTCCGGCCTGCCCAAAATGTTCGACTACACCGTATGCCCGGAGTTCCAGCGCCAGTTGGCCGCCCACCTCGAAACGTCGCCGGCGGTTCTGGCCTTTGACCTGACGGGCGTGGAGTTCGTGGATTCCAGCGCCATTGGCAGCCTGATCACGGTGCGAAACCGCCTCATGGCCTCGGGCGGCTCCGTCGCCCTGTGCTCCATGGCCGAAGGCGTGGCCAAGGTGCTGCGCATAGCCGACCTGGGCAAGGTGTTTTCGCTCTACCCCGACACCGCCGCCGCCCTGGCCGCCGGCCAGGCCTAGCCGCCTTCCCCTTTGCCCATGCCGCCATGCCGCGTTTCCGGTGCGACCGTCAACAGGCCGCGGCCTGCGGCGACGGCAACGGCCGTTTCCCCATGCTGATCCGTTACATCCCCGGCGCCACCGGCTTTGAGGCCGGCCTTCGCCGGGCGGCCCGGGCGACGCTTTATCTGCCCACAGCCTGCCGCATGGCGGCGGACCCGTGCTATCCCTGGATCAACGCCGGGGCGGTGCGCTTTTTGTCGCGCACCCTCACCCGCCGCATGACGGGCTTCGAGTGGGGCGGCGGGCGCAGCACGGCCTTTCTGGCCAGGCGCGTGCTCCATCTCGTGTCCGTGGAGCACAACCCCAAATGGCGGCGGCGCACCCTGGCCCTTCTGGCCCGGCATTGCCTGGCCAACGTGGACTGCCGCTTCCTGCCGCCGGGCGACGCCCCCGGCCGGCCCGAGGCCCGGCCACAACCGTGGCGACGCCTGAACCACGTCCACCGGATGCCCGAATACGCCGCCTACAGCGACGCCATATTGGAATTTCCCGAAGAGCATTTCGATTTCGTGTCCATCGACGGCCGGGCCAGGGTGGAATGCGCCTTCAATGCCGCCTCGCGCCTGCGGCCCGGCGGATTCCTGTTGCTCGACAACAGCGAATGGGAAAAATACGCCCCCATCTTCGCCGCCTTCCTGGATTGGCGAAGATGCGATTTCGAGAACGGCGTGTGGCGCACGAGCCTTTTGTTCAAGCCAGACGCCCGCAGCGGGTGACACGACGCCCGGCAAGGCCTATATTGCCCCCATGACTGTACCAAGCGATCAAGTGACCGTGCGTTTCGCCCGGTCCATGGCCGAGATCGACGGCCCGTCCTGGAACGCCCTGGCCGCCGACCTGGACACGCCCTTTTTTGAATACCAGTGGCTGTCGCTGCTGGAGGATTCCGGCAGCGCCGCGCCGGCCAAGGGCTGGTATCCCAACCATTTGCTGGCCACTGTCGGGGGAAAGCTCGTGGGCGCGCTGCCCATGTACCTCAAATGGCATTCCGACGGGGAATTCGTCTTTGACCAGCTGTGGGCCGAGGCGGCGGTGCGCCTGGGGCTGCCCTACTACCCGCGCCTGGTCGGGGCCACGCCGTTCACCCCGGCCACGGGCCTGCGCTTTCTCACCGATCCCGAGGCCAACCAGACCCGATTGTCGCGCCGGCTGTTTTCCGCCATCGAGCAGTTCTGCCAAAGTAACGGCGTCCAGGGGTCGGCGCTATTATTTACCGAACCGGAATTCGCCGCCGCCGCCGAAGACTACGGCTTCACGGCCTGGCGGCACCAGGGCTATCTCTGGCGCAACCGGGGTTTCGCCGATTTCGAAGATTTCCTGGGCACGCTCAACGCCAACCGCCGCAAGGCCGTGCGCCGCGAACGCAAGGCCCTGGAGGAATCCGGGGTCACGGTGGAAATCGTCTCGGGCAGCGCCATCCCGGACAATTTCTTCCCCCTCATGCAAAAGCTCTACGAGCGCACCAACGCCAAGTTCGGCCCCTGGGGCTGCCGGTATCTCACCGAGGAATTTTTCGAAGGCCTGTCCGGCGCGTTTCGCCACCGCCTGGCCTTTGCCGCCGCCTACCGCACCCGGCGGCGCGACCCCATCGCGCTCGCCATGCTGGCCGAGAAGGACGACATCCTGTTTGGCCGCTACTGGGGGGCCTTCGAGGAGGTGCCGTTTCTGCATTTCGAGCTGTGCTACTACGCGCCCATCGCCTACGCCATCGCCAAGGGCATCAAGCGCTACGACCCGGGCATGGGCGGCGCGCACAAGGCCCGGCGGGGCTTCGTGTCGGTGTCGAGCTACAGCGCCCACCGGTTTTTCGACCCGCGCATGGACATGATCTTCCGCACCCACATTGACCGGGTGAACCAGCTGGAGAAGAACTACATCGACGAGTTAAACGAACTGTTGCCGGTGCGGCGGGGGTAGGATCGAAAAACGAGGGCACGCCGGAAGACACTCCAGCGCCCGGGGCCTCCATTCAAGCCACCCGAGAGGGGCGCGGCGGGGACGGGAAGGGGCAGGGCAGCACGGAAAAAACGGACAGTATGTTTGCACCTAAAATGGCTCCTTATAGAAGAAGGCACCGTGAACAATCGCAATTATCCCATAACACAAAATAATAACCAGAAAAACTATCGCACAATAAATACAAAAAGCATACAAAGCACGCTTCAATCCAAGTCGCTCACTTCTGCATAGTCTTACGAACCAAGCACAGGGCAATATATAAATAAATGAAATTTCTACAATAAATATTATAGCGCCCACAAACCACACCCACCAACAAGAGGCACTTTCTTTCTCACAAAACGAACCCACCAAGACTTGAGGCAACAGCAACAAACGATTCAGCATTTCGTTGTCAACGAAAACAACATAAACTAAGCATACTAGCGAGATAACCTTAAGAACGTCATAAAAATCATGCTTTCCTCTAGTCACAAACCAGAGAGAACCATGGAGAAGCAGCGCTCCTGGGATAAAATACAGGCAACTGAGCACTATCCGAAGAAACACCGTCTGCTCCCGTACCATTCACGACAACGGCCCAGCGCATTGGCTCCAGCTGCTGCAACCGTACAAAACGCGCTTCGACACAACGGAACGCGTTTGCCGAGGGCTTCTCCTCCGGCGACAAAACAACATTCGTTCATGTGATATTTATTGCACGATCTGTTTCTATTGACAACCGCCCCGCCGTCACAACGTACCTCCTGCGCCAACGGCGTCGTCTCAAGCCAACTGTCGAGAGAAAGGAATCCAGCCCGCCCCCCCCTTTTCCCGATACGGCCGCCGCTTCCTGCCGCCGCACCCCGACAAAAAAAAGGCCGGCCAGCAGGGGAAATCCCCCCGCAGGCCGGCCCGAAAGTCCGTTGTCGGAAAATCGCGCTACATCTGCCTTAACAGCAGCCGCTTGCCGTAGACGTCGCGTTCATCCTGGTTTTTTTTTCCCGGCCGCACGAAGCGCAGGGCATGGGCGGTGCAGCCCGTGACGCACGACGGGTCCAGCCCGGCGTCCACGCGCTCGCGGCAGTAGTCGCACTTGACCACCTTGCCCGTGACCTCGTTCCACTGCGGAATCTTCCAGGGGCAGGCCTGGATACAGGCCTTGCAGCCCACGCACAGCTCTTCCTTCACGTACACGATGCCGTCTTCCTCGCGCCGGAACATCGCTCCGGTGGGGCAGGCCGGCACGCACCACGGCCGCTCGCAGTGGAAGCACGACATGTAAAGATTGAGCAGGCGCGGCTTGCCCTTGACCATGTCCGGCCCGACGGTCACGAGCTTGCCCGGTTTGGCCGAGGGCGGCACGGCGTTTTTCACCTGGCAGTGCACTTCGCAGGCATGGCAGCTGATGCAGCGCTTCTTGTCCATCTGGATCATGTACTTGCTCACGGGTGTTCCTCCATCAGGGTCGCGTCGGCCGGCCGGGCGGCCTCGGGGGCCGGGGCCTCGGCCGCCTGCCGGGCCAGCCGGGCCATGAGGTCGAGGCGGAAATCCGCCCGGGACGCGCCGACGTAATAGACGTGCTGGGAAAAGCGCAGCGAATCCACCGGACAGGCTCGCACGCACTGGCCGCACAGGCTGCACAGGGAATAGTCGTAGATGAACACGCCCGGAACCTTGCAGCCCTTTTGCGGGGCCGGGGCCATGGCCGTGCCCACCGGGATCAGCTCGCCGGCCAGCTCCAGGGCTTCGGGATCGCCGCCGCCGCTCCCCGCGCCCACGGGACAGCCCACGGACAGGCACTGGGACGGACAGGCCCGGGTGCAGGCCCCGCAGGCGATGCAGCGCGGCATGGCCGGGTTGTCTTCCCGCCCCACAAGCTCCACATGCCCCCGGTAGGTGTCGAGGTTGGTCACTTCCTGCTTGGGATAGATGACCGTAACGGCCGGCTTGGCAAAGGCCCGGCCCGTGATGCCAAGGCCGACGAACAGGCTTTTAAGCCCCGTCGCCGCTTCGCGCACGAGATCGGATAGAGACACGCCAGACCTCCCTGGGCGCGCAACCGGCAGCGCCCGATCCGGAATTTCCCTCAGGATAAACGGGTTTTTGCCGCCCTTGTCAACGGATGGGGCACAAGTTCCCGACTTCACAATCATCTTGTTTGACCAGCGTGATTGTCTTAAATCCACGTTCCTCATTTCACAACACTTTTCCCTTGCCACCAATCACGAATTCCTGCTAGTGCGTGAAAGGCTCGAAACTCTCCGGCACACGCAACGCCGCCACAATATGGAGCAAACAATGAACAGGAAAAACGTCTACAGCGTCTGCGGCATGTGCAGCGTGCGCTGCCCCATGATGGCCACGGTGGAAGGCAACAAGGTGGTATATCTGCAGGGCAACCCCCATGCCGCCGGCATCAAGGGCGCGCTGTGCGCCCGGGGCGCGGCCGGCGGAGCCTTGGTCGCCGACGACGAACGTCCCCAGTTCCCCATGATCCGGGCCGGGGCGCGCGGCGAGGGCAAATGGCGCAAGGTCTCCTGGGACGAGGCCCTGGCCTACGTTTCCGGCGAGCTGTCCCGTATCCGTGAAGCCCACGGCGCGCGCTCCATCCTGCTCTCCGACCGGGGCGGTCCGTTTCGCGACATGCACCGCGCCTTTTTAAAAGCCCTGGGCAGCCCCAACTACTGCAACCATGATTCGGCCTGCGCCCGAAACGTCCAGCACGCCGCCCTGTCGCTGTTCGGCTTCGGCCGCAAGGACGTCTTCTACGACTATAAAAACGCCAAGCACGTCGTGCTCCAGACGCGCAATATTTTTGAAGCGATAAACGTCAAGGAAGTCAACGACCTCCTCGACGCCAAAGAAGCCGGCTGCAAGATCACCTGCATCGACGTGCGCACCACCGTCACCGCCGCCAAGGCCGACACCTTCCTCATGGTGCGTCCGGGCACGGACTATGCCCTAAACCTCGGCGTCATCCACGAACTCATCACCCGCGACCTCTACGACAAGGATTTCGCCGCCGCCTGGATACAGGATCTCGACGCCCTGCGCGCCTTCATCGCGCCCTACGACGCCGACTTCGCCGCCGCCGCCACCGGCGTGCCAGCCCGGCGCATCCGCGAACTGGCCGACCAGCTGGCCGCCGCCGCGCCGGCCGTCATCTGGCATCCCGGCTGGATGACCGCCCGCTACGGCGACTCCTTCCAGGTCTGCCGCACCGCTTACATCATAAACGCCCTGCTGGGGTCCATCGGGGCCAAGGGCGGCCTGCCCCAGGTCAACAAGCCCGGCCATGTCGGCAAAAAGGGCCTCAAGCAGCTGGTCGACCTCTTCCCCAAGCCCGAGGCCAAGCGCGTGGACGGCGTGGGCTGGATGGAAGGCCGCGGCCACTTCGAAGCCGGCCCGGGCTTGGTCAATCTGGCCTTCGAGGCCATCGTCACCGGCGAACCTTACCCGATCAAGGCCTACATCGCCCATCGCCATGATCCGCTCATGTCCTTCCCGGACACGGCCGACGTCAAAAAGAAGTGGGACAACCTGGAACTCTTGGTGGCCGTCACCTATTCCTGGTCGGACACGGCCTGGTTCGCCGACGTGGTGCTGCCCATGTCGCCGGCCCTGGAGCGCGAATCCATGATCGCTTCCAAATCCGGCGGCGCGCCGCAGTTTTTCGTGCGACAGCGCGCCCTTGCCCCCCGCTTCGACACCCGGGCCGACTGGGAGATCTACCGCGATCTGGCCCGCCACATGGGCATCAAGGAACTGGATTTCGCCTCCATCGAGGACATCTGGAACTTCCAGCTCGCCGACACCGGCGTTGCCGTGGCCGATTTCGAGGCCACGGGCATGGTCAAGCTCGGCGGGCCGCTTTTGCGCCCGGTGGACGACAAGACCTTCAAGACGCCCTCGGGCAAGATCGAGATCGTCTCGGCCAAGCTCGAAGCCGACGGCGTGGCTTCCCTGCCGCCCTACGTGGCCCCGGCCTCCCCGCCTCCCGGCCGCTACCGGGTGAGCTTTGGCCGGGTCGGCCTGCACACCCAGGGACACACCGTCAACAATCCGCTGCTGTTCGCCCAGATGCCGGAAAACGAGCTGTGGATTAATAGCGCCGAGGCGGCCAAGCTCGGCGTCGTCGACGGGGCGCTGGTCACCGTGCGTAACGGTTCCCACGCCGGCCAGATCCGGGCCAAGGTCACCGAAGGCATCCACCCCGAGACCGTGTTCATGGTCCACGGCTTCGGCCACACCCTGCCCGTGGAAAGCCGGGCCCGGGGCATGGGCGTGGCCGACAACGAGCTCATGCCCCAGGGCATCAACAACTGGGACAAGGGCGGCGGCGGCGTGTGCATGCAGGAGCATTTCGTGATGGTGGAGCCGGCCTAGGGCGTTTCCCCGGACAAGATGTTTGTCGTGCCGTGGGCTATTCATGTTTCGCGTGTGCCCCAGAAGCGCTCAGGCCCTTTTTTGAAGACGCGGCACGAGGAATTCTCATGGCCGGGGCGGCGCACTGCGCCGCCCCGGCCATGATTGAAATCCGTCGTGGACAGCAACGCCGGGGGCGTCTTTGCGAAACCTGTATCGACTCCGAAATCCGGCCGCTGCTCGCGCTGCAACTGTCACGAATTCCCAAAACGCCGTTGACCCCTCGGGATACGACATGGTAGCTTGGAAGAACATATGGAAGGATCGCTGCTTTCACCCGAGGACGTTCGTCCTTTTCCCCTGCGGGATTCGCTGGGATTTCTGTTGGTGCGCACGGCGCTCAAGCTCCGGCTGCTCGGCAACGTGCTGCTCCAGGAAGCCGGCGAAGACATCACCGTGGACCAGTGGGGCATTTTAAACCTCCTGTGGGAAGCCGACGGCCAGACCCCGGTGGAACTGGCCCGGCGCGCCGACAAGGACAAGCCCAACGTCACCCGGCTGCTCAAGATCCTCGAAGACAAGAAGCTCGTGGTCCGCAAGCCCGACGCCAAGGACCGCCGCAGCCACCGCATCCACCTGACCGAGGCCGGGGCCACCCTCAAGGACAAGCTCCTCGACGTCGGCGTCACCTGCCTGGAGCGCGCCTGCCTGGGGCTTTCCAGCCAGGAAGTGGCCACGCTCAAGTCCCTGCTCAATCGCGTTTACGCCAACGTCTCCTAACTTCTGCCGCGTTCCGTCTTTTCGCGGGCGCGTCCTTGCGAGTTGTTGCATGTCAAATTTGACAGAACTGCAGGCGCACGACAGCGCCATCGGCCCTTACACCTTCGAAGAATTCCTCAAGGTCGCCGCCGCCTTCCACGGCAACCCTGCCCCCGGACTCATCATCGGCGGCTACATGGTGGACGCCGCCCGAGCCATGCTGCCCGAGGGAACGCTTTTCGACGCCGTGGTGGAAACCAAGAAGTGCCTGCCCGACGCCGTGCAGATCCTCACTCCGCCAAGCTACGGCAACGGCTGGATGCGGGTGATAAACCTCGGCCGCTATGCGCTCTCGCTCTACGACAAGTTCACCGGCCAGGGCTATCGGGCCTGGATCGATCCCAAGCATCTGGAGAACTGGCCGGAAATCCACGCCTGGTTCCTCAAGCTCAAGCCGAAAAAAGAACAGAACCGCGACCGCCTTTTCGCCGAGATCAAGGCCGCCGCCCGCCATATCTGCCTGCTGGCCCCGGTGGCCATGAAGCCATCGTTCATGATCAAGCCCAACATGGGAGCCATCGGCGTGTGCCCGGCCTGCGGCGAGGGCTACCCCAAGGCCGACGGGGCCATCTGCCGGGGCTGCGCCGGCGAGGCGCCCTATCTCGTGCCCTCCGAAGCGCCGAACCTGCGGGCCGTGCCCGTGGATGAGGCGGCCGGCCGCCGGGTGCTCCACGACATGACCCGCATCGTGCCCGGGGAGTCCAAGGGCGTGGAATTCGCCGCCGGGGCCGACATCCATGCCGGCGACGTCTGCCGGCTCCAGACCATGGGCAAAAACCAAGTCTACGTCGAAGACCATTCCGAGCCGCTGGGGGATTTTGTCCACGAAAACCAGGCCGCCGAAGCCTTTGCCCGGGCCATGGCCGGGGTGGGGCTGACCACCTCCGGGCCGCCCCGCGAGGGTAAGGTGGAGCTCATTGCCCTGGAAAAGGGCCTGCTCGCCATCGCCAAGGAGCGGCTCACGGCGTTTAACATGATCGAAGGCGTCATGTGCGCCTCGCGCCAGTCCCATCTGGTGGTCGAAGCCGGCAAGGCCGTGGCCGGCTGCCGGGCCATCCCGCTCTACCTGCCGCGCCGCGTCTTCGACGTGGCCATGCGCGTGCTGGCCGACGGCCCGCTGTTCAACATTTTGCCCATCCGCCAGACCAGGGCCGGCGTGCTGGTCACGGGCACGGAAATCGCCTCGGGCATCATCGAGGACAAGTTCGAGCCGGTGGTGCGCTCCAAGGTCGAGGCCCTGGGCGGCGCGGTCATCGCCGTGCGCAAGGCCCCGGACGACCGGGCCGCCGTGGCCGCCGCCGCCCGGGAACTGCTGGCCGAGGGTTGCGACCTCATCGTCACCACGGCCGGCCTGTCCGTCGATCCCGACGACGTCACCCGCCTGGGGCTGGACGACGCCGGCCTGACCGACGCCGTCCACGGCATGCCGGTCCTGCCCGGGGCCATGGCCCTGGTGGGGCATCTCGGCGCGGCCGACGTCATCGGCGTGCCGGCCTGCGCGCTGTTTCACCGCACCACCAGCTTCGACCTGCTCCTGCCCCGGGTGCTGGCCGGCCAGACGCTCACCCGCCGCGACCTGGCCGAACTGGCCGAAGGTTCCATGTGCCTGAATTGCCGGGCCTGCACCTACCCCAAGTGTCCCTTCGGCAAGTGATCCCTCTTTACAATACGTCCGTATTTTTAAAGAGCTACGTCGCATTTCAAGGGTTGTCGCCGGCTGCGGCGGCAACCCCCGCCCCTTGACCGGTCGGGTTCGCCGTCCTATGGGAGGATGGCGAACCTGCCGGAGCATCCCATGCGACACATCCTGGCCCTGCTGCTCGGGGCCTTTCTCCTCCTGACGGCCCCGTCCGTCGCCCGCGCCTTTGCCCTCTACGGGTATGAGGACGACTACGGGCTTATTCACCTGAGCGAAGAACCCCGCGACGCCAACTACGTCCTCATCTACGAAGGGCCCAGCGACCCCAAGCTCGGTTTCGCGGCCATCAAAAAGCGCATCCACGACCAGGGCGCGGTATCCAAGGACCGCAAGGACGGCTGGATTCTCGAAGCCACCCGGGCCTATCGCCGCCTGGGCCTGGCCCCGCTGGGGCCGTCGGGCTATCCGGCGGTCATCGAATCCGGGCCGCTTATCGATCTCGTGCGGGACAAAAGCCGGGCCAGCGGCCTGGACCCGGAACTGCTCTACGCCGTCATCGAACAGGAATCGCGCTTTACCGCTTGCGCCGTGTCGCCCAAGGGCGCGGCCGGGCTCATGCAGCTCATGCCCGACACCCAAAGCCACTTCGGCGTGGCCGACCCCTTCAATCCCGAACGCAACGTCACCGCCGGCGCGACCTTCCTGCGCCAGCTCATCGCCCGCTTCGGCGATCTGCGATTGGCCCTGGCCGCCTACAACGCCGGCCCCGAAACCGTGGCCCGCTGCGGCGGCGTCCCCAACATCCCCGAGACCCTGACCTACGTTGACCGCATCATGAACCGCTACGCCATGCTGCGCGAAAGCCACCCCGGGCTTACGAAAAAGGGAGCGGTCGGGGGAGGCGAGAAGAAGACCAAAAAGAATGCCTCCGGCGGCCGGGGGCCTGAGGCCCCCGGCCCCCCCAGCTGAAGAACAGGGGGTGGAGGCCAGGGACGGCGATTGCCGGCGAGGCGGGAAGGGTGGCAACGCCCTCAGGCGGCGGGTCGGGCCGACGACCGGCGCAGGCGGCGATGGACCCAGACGCCAAGGGCGATGCCCAGGATGGCGTAGAGCGGAAAGATCAGAAAGCCGAAGGCGTTGCCTTCCATGTCGATGGCCACGATCCCCACCGAGACCGGCACGACAGCCAGACACGGTTTGTGGGCCGCCAGCCATGCATCCAGCGCTCCGCCCTCGAAAGCGCCAGCCTTCCCCCGCCAGCGACGCCAGCTCCGCCACAGAAAATACCGCCCGGCGCAGATCGCCGCCGCCAGGGCGGCGAAAATCAGCGGATTCACGGAAAAGACGTTGGTGGATTTCTCGACAGCGCCATAAGGCACGGCCAGGGTCAGCAGATAAGCCAGCAAAAAGGCCGGCGGATAGCCCACGGCGGCGGCCAGGGCATAAAGCGTCCGGACCGGGCCGGACAGCGGCGGGGAGGAAACAACGTCGGCCATGGACCCTCCGGCGGCGGGAAATCTCCCGGCCTATGGCCCACGCTGCCCGGCCGGCTGCCTCGCGTCAAGGGGGTGTGCGGCGCGCCGCCTCCTGGCCAATGCTGCTGCGCAACTGGCGCTCTGACCGCCAGCCACCGCTCAAACCGTCGGGCGAGTCGGCCAAACCCCTTTACCCCTTCTTTCAGGGGGGGTCTGGGGGCCTCAGGCCCCCAGCGGAGAGGTCCAGGAGAGGCAGCGCCTCTCCTGGCCGCCGGAGGCCTCCCCCCTCCCCCTACGGCGTGTAGGCCGGCAGGCTGGCTTCGCCGTCCGGGGCGGTGATGATGAACACGTCCAGGCGCAGTCCCACCGGCAGCTCGGCCGGCGGCGTCACGTCGATGAGGGTTTCCAGGATGCGGGTGTCGTTTTTCTCGGCCGGCTCGTCGGTGCGGATGTTTTTCTTGCCCAGGATGCCGGCCACCCGGATGACCACGCCGGAAAAGCGCTTGTCGCCGTAGGCCTCGGCCATGAGCACGGCCTTTTGCCCCGGGGCGATGCGGGCGATGTCGCGCTCGTCCACGTCGGCCCGCACCCGTAGTCGGCTGACGTCGCCCACGGTCACCACCGGCGTGTCAAAGGACACCGACACCATCTCGCCGGCCCGGCGGTGCTTGCGCAGCACCACGCCGTCGATGGGCGACCGGATGACGGTCTTGGCAGCCAGGGCTTGGGCCTCGGCCAAGCGTGAGCGGGCCTCGGCCGCCTCGGCCATGGCCTTTTTCACGTCTTCCTCACGGGACGGGTCGTCCACCAGATGAAACCGCTGCCGGGCGGCGTCCAGGCGCTGGCCGGCCACCTTGTATTCCCGCTCGGCCCGGTCGGCTTCCTCCTGGGACAGCACTTCCTTGCTCAAAAGCCGCCGCCGGCGCTCATTTTCGAGCTTGGCCTGCTCGGACACGGCCCGGGCCTCTTCCACGGCCGCCCGGGCCTCCTTGCGCTCCATGTCCCGGGAGCCGGCCAGCACCTTGGCCAGGGCGGCCTCCTTGGCGGCGAGCACCTGCTCGGCGGCGTCGATGCGGGCGGCGTATTCGTCGGCGGCCAGGCGGGCCAATATCTGCCCCTGGCGCACCCGGTCGCCCTCTTCGGCCGAGACCTCGGCCAGCTTGCCGGCGATGTCGAAGCCCAGGCGCATTTCCTCGGACACCGGTTCCACCTTGCCCGGCGCGGCCACCCAGGCCGGACCGGCCAGGGCCGCTTTGGACGCGGCCGTTTCCGGGGCGGGGGCCTGCTTGGCCGGCGCGGCCGCCTGCACCCCGGACGCGTTTCGGGGGCGGGTGTTGGAGCGCAGCCACAGCGCGCCGCCGAGGATCATGACGGCGGCCACGGCCAGGATGATGGCGCGTTGCAGCATGGTTACGAGACCTCCTGTCCCTGGCCGACGATGCGGCCGTCCTCGATGCGGATCACCCGGTCGGCGAAAGCGGCGATGCGGGGATCGTGGGTGACGATGACCACCGAACGGCCGTGGGTGACGGCCAGTTCCCGCAGGATGGCGATGACCGCCTTGCCGGTCTCGGAATCCAGGGCGGCGGTGGGCTCGTCGGCAAGCAGGATATCGGGTTCGGCCACCAGCGCCCGGGCAATGGCCACGCGCTGTTTCTGGCCGCCGCTCAAATCGCGGGGGAGCATGCGGAATTTGTCGCCAAGGCCCACGGCGTCAAGGGCCTGCCGGGAGCGTTCCACGGCGTCGGCCCCCTGGACGCCGCGCAGGTCCAGGGCCACCCGGACGTTCTCCTCGGCCTTAAGCGTGGGAAACAGGTTGTAACCCTGAAAAATGAAGCCGAAGTGGGCCAGGCGCACCTTGGCCAGTTCGGCCTCGGGCAGACCGGCCGTGTCTCGGCCCAAGACGGCCACGCTGCCGGCGCTGGGGGACAGGATGCAGCCGAGGATGGAGAGCAGCGTGGTCTTGCCGCTGCCCGACGGCCCCATGAGGAGCACGACTTCGCCAGCCCCCACGGTCATGTCCACGCCGCCCAGGGCCGGCACCTCCACCTTGCCCAGGCGGAAGGTCTTGGCCACGCCCCTGGCGGCAAGCAATGTCTTGGCGGCGGCCATTTCCGTCAGGCTCCCCGGAAGACCATGGCCGGGTCGATGCTCGTCACCTTGCGGATGGAGACCAGCCCGGCCGTCACGCACATGACGACGGTAAGGAAAAACAGCCCCACGGCCATGCCCGGGGGCAGCACGATGGACGCCCCGCCGCGCTCGGCCAGACCGACCAGAAAATAGCTGATGACAATGCCAAAGCCGTAGCCCACCAGGGCGGCGGCCACGGCCTGGGCCACGATGATGCGGTGGATGTAGCCCCCGGGCGCGCCCATGGCCCGCAAGGTGCCGAATTCCGGCAGATGGTCCACGGTGGTGGCGTAGAGCGTCTGGGCCACCACCACGCCGCCGACCACCAGCCCCAGGGAGGCGGCGATGAGAAGCGCCATGCCGGCTCCGGTGGTGAACATCCAGTAGTGCTGGGTCTTGCGGGCGAACTCCTCGCGGGTGAAGACATCGACATCGGCCACGCCGGCGGCGATGGCGTCGCGCAGGGCCTGGGCCGTAACGCCCGGGGCCGGGCGCACCAGCACGTAGGCGCTCTGGCTGCGGCCCAGGCTCGCGTACTTGAGGCCGTTTTCGTAGGACGTGAAGATGTAGGGCGAGGTGGTGAACGACCGGATGCCGCGGGTCAGCGCCACCACCCTGGCCCGGCGGTCGTTGATCTCGGCCCGGTCGCCCAGTCCCTTGACCCCGAGCTTGGCCAGATAGATTTCGTCCACGGCCACGGCGTCGGGCAGCAGCAGGGCCGCTTCCGAACCGGCCGTGACGATCCACGGTCGCCCCAGGCCCGAGCCCGGGTCAAAGCCGATGATTTCCACCGATTCCTGGCCGCCGGCCGGCTTTTTCCAGTTGGCGAAGCGCACGATGAAGCGCTCGGCCCGGCCCACGCCGGGCACGCCGAGGATCTGGTGAAACTTGTGGTCGGGCAAGGGGTGGGTGACGTCGAAATTGCGCACCCCGCGCGAGGCGACCCAGATTTCGGCCTCGGTATTCTCGATGACGCAGGAGGTGGCGCGCGTAAAGCCGACAAAAAGCCCGCCCTGGACGGCGATGAGCACCACGGCGAAGACCACGCCGGTCAGCGTGACGGCCAGTCGCACCCGGTCGTGCAGGAGGTTTCGCAGGGCGATGCGGATGATCATGGCGCTTGGCCGGACATTGGTCGGATTGCCGGCCCCTTGGCGCTACCTCAATGGGGCGGGCGCGTAAAGGGTTTGGCGGCAGGCCCGGGCGGACGCCTGGGCCGGGGCGCACACTCAGAAGCGGCGCTGCATCGCTGCAACGCCGCTTCTGCACGTACGCGGAACGCCTAACCATCGCCATAACCAGCCAAGGAGGGGTGGGGAGGCAGCCTTTCGAGTGGAGGACTTCCCGTCCGGCCGCGTCCCCGGGCACCGGGGTCGATGGGGTTATTACAAGGGGCGTGCCAAAAGTCGAAAATGCCGCCAAACGGGGCAGGAGGCCGATTTTGCCGTGTCGCCGACCCGACAAAAAAGCGGCGCGCCCCACAAAGGTGTAGGGCGCGCGACAAATTTGTAGCGTCCCACCGTTGGCCCGTCCTGGGGCGGCCTGGGGCGACGGCCTTGGCCCGACCGTGGCGCGGCGCGCCTACAAGGCCGCCTCCCGGGCTCCGGCCACGGTGATGCCGATCCAGCCGACGCTGGCCGTTTGGGCCTGCAGCGTGCCCAGCAGGGACAATTCTTCCACGGGATGCTCAAACGTCCGGACCTGGGCCGTGGCTTCGTGCCACTGCGAGGCGACCTTGTCCCGGATGTCGGGCAGAAGCCATCGCAGGTGCGGCGGCTCGCCCGGCCGGGTGAGGTCCGGCCAGCCCACGGAGCCGATGGTCCGGTTGGCCAAAAAGCCCAAGGGACGGCCCGGATTGCCGGTCAGTTCCAGTGCGGCTTCCACCAGCCGCCGATCCTTGACGCACAGCGAGGCCCCGAGCTTCGTGCCCGCCTGAAGCGGAGCGGCCGCCAAATGGTCGATGGGCAGGGAGCGGGTCATGGAGGTTGCGCCGAACTTCTTGGGCCAGCCCTGGAGCAGGCCCCGGATGAGGGAAATGTCCTGATCCACCCAGATGAAGGGGCAGAAATTGGCCAGGGAGCCGTCCGGGAGTTCGATCTCCACGATGACGATGGTTTCCCGGTACTGGGCGTAGACGGGATCGAGCAGTTCCCGGCCGTCGGTGGTGGCCTGCCAATCGGCGAAATGGATGCAGCCGCAGCCGGTCAGCCGGCCCAGGGCGGGCGGCACGAGGCTGGCGCTGGCCGAGGTGTCGCAGGCGATGGCCACGTTGAGGAGCCAGCCAGCGTAATGCCAGGGCGGCGGCGGCACCAGGGCGGCCCGGCCGCTGGCGGTGAACGGCGCGGTGAAACTGGCGAAAGCGTTTTCCATGACCTCTCCTTGGGGCAGGGGTCCAACGCCGGCCGAGGCGTCGCCTCACGGGGCGGCCGGACAACCCGCCTGTCTCCGATGTTTGGTTGCCGAGGCGGCCGGGGCCGCCGGGAAGCCCTGCCGGCTACTGCATCCGCACGGCCCCTTCGCCGGCAAAGAACACGGCCCCGGCCGGGGGCGGGCCGCCGGGGGAGACGGCGCTGCGGGCGGCCTTGGAACCGAAGACGGCCTTGTAGCCGAAGGATATGCCGTAGTTGCCGGGCGCGTCGCCTTCGGGGGAGAGCGTGAATTCAAAGGGCACGGCCGCGCCGTCGCCGAGGTTCATGCCGGGATAGCGCTTCTCGGCCGTGGACAGCACCGTCCCCGAGGGGTCGCGCAGATAGGCGGCCAGGGTGAGTTCTTCCAGCCGGTCGCACCAGGGCGGCAGATCGTCGGGCACGGGCATGGCCCGGCCGCGCACGACGTAACCGGCGTCGGACGGTTTGCCGGTGAATTCGAAGCGGAAATATTGCATGGCCAGGCTCGCCGGCGCGGCGGTCACCGCCGGCCGGGAGTCGAGATGCGACACCGTGGTGCGGGCGCAGCCCATAAGGCCCGCCGCCAAAAGCAGACCACCGGCCAGCGCGACGGCGGCACGCCGTGAAAAACGCAAGGCATCCATGCCATCCCCCTTTTCCTGTTCCCGGCGGCAACCGCCGGCCCCCTTATCCCTTTCCCCTGTCGGGGGGTCCGGGGGCCTCAGGCCCCCGGCCGCCGGAGGCATCTTCCGCTTTGTCTTCCTCTTCCGCTACTCCTCACGCCCGCCGGGGCCGCCGGCCACGATCATCTCGGCCAGGGTCAGATCGACCTTGGGCGGCCGGCCGGGCTTGCTGCCCCACAGTTCCATTTCGAGGGCGGCCAGGCGGCGCAGAAGCGGCGTCCGGTCCATGGCCTTGGCCTCCTTGCCGGCGGCGGTCAGGCGCTGGCAGGGGCCGCAGCCGGGAAATTCGCGAATGTTCATGCCGGCCAGCAGCACGTTGGGCACGCCGTGGAGCCGGCAGATCATGAGCCGGTGTCCGTAGAGGCCGCACAGGCCGTCGTCGTTGACCGGGCACATGACTTGCGGCGTCTCGCCGCGCGAGAGCGCCTGCCTGGCCTGGGCGAGGTAGTCCCGGGCGCGGTCTTCGTAGGTCTGGCGGCGCTCGGGCGGCAGCTTGGCCAGGCCCTCGCGCAGGTAGAGCCATTCCACATTGGTGTGGTGCTGGAAAAAGCTTGTGCAGCAGTTTTCGGCGCAGCCGGCGCAGGACAGGCCGGCGGCGGCGGCGGCGGCCGTGTAGGCCGCGTCCATGTCGGCGTAGAGCGCCGTCAGTTTTTTGAGGACCGCCCGGGTGCGGGAGGCCGGAAACGATACGGTCACGACCGGATTCCTTGCAGGATGGTTTCGACGCAGGCCTCGGGCGTCGTGCCGCAGCTGGCCACGGTGAGGTCGGCGGCGGCGGCGTACAGGGGTTGGCGCTCGGCGTAGACGTCGGCCAGGGTCAGGCCGCCGGGCATGACAAAGGCGCGTTCCCCGGGATCGCCCACCCGGGCCAGGAAGGTGGGCAGATCAATGGACAGGTAGACCACCGGCCCCATGGATTTGAGGCGGGCCATGGCCCGGGCTCCGTAGACCACGGAACCGCCCGTGGCCACCACGCAACGCTTGACGCCAAGGCCGGCCACCACGTCCTCTTCAAGGGCGAGAAAGCTGTCTAGCCCCTGGCGGGCCAGGATGTCGGGCAGGGGCGCGCGGCACTGGGCCTCGATGAGGCGGTCGGTGTCCAGGCAGGCCCAGCCCAGGCGTCGGGCCAAAAGCCCGGCCAGGGTGGTCTTGCCGGCTCCGGCCATGCCAATGAGACTCACGCACCGTTCATCGGATACCCGGCCAAGAAGCGTCGGTTCCATGCTGCCTGTCCCGCCTTCGCGTTGATCATCAAGCTTAGCCTATTTGGCGCGGAATTCAAACTGCAAGCGCGGCGTTGTCAGCGGGCCGCCGTTTGGCTACAAGGAGGCCTGGACGGCGCACGCCGCCGTCGCCATAAGGAACCCCATGTCGGAAAACGCCCTTCGTCTCATCGCCTCCTATGTCGAGGAGGCCGCTGCCGCGCGCGCCCGGTTTTTCGCCGACCACGCCGAGCTGGTGGACGCCGCCGCCCGCACCATGGCCGTGGCCCTGGCCCGGGGCGGCAAGATCCTTTTTTGCGGCAACGGCGGTTCGGCCGCCGATGCCCAGCACCTGGCCGCCGAGTTCGTCAACCGGTTCGAGCTGGAGCGCCCGCCCCTGCCGGCCCTGGCCCTGACCACCGACTCCTCGGCCCTGACCGCCATCGGCAACGACTACGGCTTCGACCGGGTCTTCGCCAAGCAGGTCCAGGCCCTGGCCGGGCCGGGCGACGTGGTGGTGGGCATCTCCACCTCGGGCAACAGCCCCAACGTCCTGGCCGCCCTGCGCGCCGCCCGGGACAAGGGCTGCGTCACCGTGGGGCTGGCCGGGCGCAACGGGGCCATCGTGCCGCTTTGCGACTACGCCCTGCTCGTGCCCAGCGACCGCACAGCCCATATCCAGGAAGTCCACGCCACCATCGGCCACCTTTTGTGCAAGCTCGTGGACCACTACCTCTTCGAGGCGGTCATGGAGCTTGGCCCCTATCTTGAGGAGCACTAAGCCGGCCGGCGCGAACCATTCCCTTGCCGACAGGCCGAAAGGGCTTATCTGACAAGGCATTCGACCAGACCTCCCGGTGAAAACGCCGGCATTGTTTCAAGGAGCATCGCCATGCCGCTTTACGAATACTGCTGCAACAAATGCGGCGCCGAGTTCGAGGAAATGGCTTCCAGCTCGGCCACCACCACCCCGCCCTGCCCCCAGTGCGCCTCGGGCGACACCAAAAAACTCATGTCCGCCTGCCGCGCCCGCACAAAGCCCGGCCAGACCGGCGCGCGCACGGCCTCCGCCGGCGGCGGGGGCGGCTGCTCGGGCTGCGCCGGCGGCAATTGCGCCACCTGCCACTAGCGCAACGCCTCAAAACGCCTTCCATGACTGGCCCGGCCGGCGCGGCAACCATGCGCCGGCCCTGCCCGCAAACGCCTTCCAACCACCGGAACCCCATGCGCGAAAAACTCGTCATCGCCACCCGAGGCAGCAAACTGGCCCTGTGGCAGGCCAACCACGTGGCCGACCGGCTGCGCCAGGCCCATCCGGGCCTTGTCGTGGACCTGCTCCCCATCAAGACCAAGGGCGACATCATCCTGGACGTGCCGTTGGCCAAGGTGGGCGGCAAGGGATTGTTCGTCAAGGAAATCGAGGAAGCCCTCCTTGACGGCCGGGCCGATCTGGCCGTGCATTCCATGAAGGACGTGCCGGCCGAGCAGCCGGCCGGCCTGGTGGTCGGCATTGTGCCCGAGCGCGAGGACCCGTGCGACCGGCTGCTGTCCGTGGCCTACGACTCCCTGGCCGCCCTGCCGGGGGGAGCCCGGGTGGGCACGAGCAGCCTGCGCCGCAAGGCCCAGCTGCTTGCCCTGCGCGGCGACCTCGACATCGTGGACCTGCGCGGCAACCTGGACACCCGGGTCAGAAAGCTCCTGGACGGCCAGTTCGACGCCATCATCGTGGCCGCCGCCGGCTTAAACCGCCTGGAGCTGTCCGCGCCAAAGGCCGTGCGCCTGGGGCCGCCGGAGTTCCTGCCGGCCGCCGCCCAGGGGGCCCTTGGCATCGAATACCGCCTGGATGACCCGGAAACCGCCGCCATGCTGGCCTTTTTCGATCATCCCGAAAGCCATGACGCCGTGGCCGCCGAACGCGGCTTCTTAGGACACCTCGAAGGCGGCTGCCAGGTGCCCATCGCCGCCCACGCCGTCATCGACGGGGACATGATCCATCTGGAAGGCTTGGTGGCCGACCCGGAAACCGGCCAGACCTTCCGCGACGCCGCCTCCGGCCCGCGCAGCCAGGCAACCGCCCTGGGCGTGGCCGTGGCCGAGGCCGTCCTGGCCCGGGGCGCCAAGGCCGTGCTTGACGCCGTCTACAAGGCCGGCGCATCCTGAGGCATGGGTAAAACCGTCGTCAAGAATCTGATCCTGGGGCTCATGGCCGCCGCCATCCTGGCGGCCATGAGCGCCATGGCGTTTGAGAGCCGCTTCAACGTCCATCCCGACGAGGCCGATCACGTCAGCGCCGGCCGGTTTTTCATCACCTACTGGGATCTGCCGGCCATGGACGATCCCCGGCTGGCCAACACATTCAGCAACTACGGCGTAAGCTACCTGCAACAGCTCGACGTGGTCTATTTCTTCGCCGGCAAGTTCGCCGCCGTGGTCCTGCCGCTGCTGGGCCAGGACTATCTGGCCCTGCGCTTTTTCAACGTCTTTCTCTTTGCGGTCCTCATGGTGCTGTTCCTGCGCCTGCCCGACGACCGCAAGATCGCCTTCCTGCCGCTTTTTATCACGCCGCAAATTTGGTACGTCTTCTCGTATTTCAACGGCGACGCCCTGCCCCTGTTCCTGTCGTTTTGCCTGGTCTACGTGGCGGCCCGGGCCGACGCGCCGGCCTTGCCCGGACCGGGCGGCCCGGACCGGCTCCAGGCGCGACGGCTCGTGGCCATTGGCCTGCTCCTGGGGCTTCTCTGCATATCCAAGCAGAACTACTACGTGTTCGCCGGATTCGTGCTGGCCTTTTTCGGGGTCTGCGGCCGGGCAGCCGGCGACATGAAAACGGCGGCCCAAAAAGCCGTTCTGGTCTTTGCCGTGGCGGCGCTGCTTTTCGGGGCGCGCTGGAGCTACAACGTCTACGTCAACCGCACGGTGCGGCCGGAAGTGCCGACGCTTAACGCCGAGAAATACGCGGAAAAGGACTACAAACCGTCGTCCCAGGAAGCGGGAACGCAGTTCTGGGGACTCAAGATGCGCGACCAGGGTCTGACCTATCCTCAGCTCTTCACCATCTGGGACTGGCATATCTGGTCGTTTCGCACCTCGTTTGGCGTCTACGACTATATGAAGATCTACGCGCCGCTGCTTTTTTACCGCTACATCGGCTACCTGTTCTGGACCCTGGCCGGGGCCTTGGCCGTGGCCGTGGTCCTGCACGGCGGCCGGGGCGGGGCCAGCGCCCTGCTCGTCTTTCTCGTCTTTGGCGGGCTCACCATCTTCCAGTCCACCTGGCATTCCTGGAACAATGATTTCCAGGCCCAGGGCCGCTACCTCTTCCCCATCGGGGCCATGGCCGGGCTGGTCCTGGCCCGGTTCGCCCCGGCGGCCAACCGCACCCTGCCCGTCACCGGTATCCTGGCCGGGGCCATGTACGCCCTGTCGCTGTATTCCTTCGTCTGGGTGGGATTGGCGCGCATACCGCGCTGATCCCGGCCGTCAATCCTCCAGGGTCGTGTCCTCGCGCAGCACGTAGCGGTTTTTGCCCAGGCGCTTGGCCTCGTACATGGCCTGATCAGCCAGGGCCAAGGCCCGGGACAGGCTCGGCGTGCAGGCCAGACACACCGACACGCCGATACTGCAGCCGATGCCGAAGCCGATGGCGCCTATGCCCGCCACGACGCGCTCGGCAATGGCAGCGGCCGCGTTTTGCACCTGTCCGACGGGCGCGGCCAGACAGACGGCGAACTCATCGCCGCCAAGCCGCCCCACCACGTCCTTGTCGCGCACGGTTTCGCGCAGCACCTCGGCCGTGCGGCGCAACACCCAATCGCCCCGGTCGTGGCCATGCTGGTCGTTGATGTGCTTGAACCCGTCAAGGTCAATGAACATGACAGCCAAGCCGACATCAGTGTTCTCGCGGCTTTGGCGCTCCAGCTCCCTGGCCATTTCCCAGAAAAGCGCCCGTCCCGGCAGTTCGGTCAGGGAGTCGATCTTGGCCTGTTCCTCGCGGTCCCGGGCCGCCAGCAGACAGGCCCGCACCTCGCCCACTTCCCGAATGATGATGCCGGGATCAATCTGGCAAGGCCTTTGCTCGCCCCCCCGGGCGGAAGCGGGTTCCAGCAACGTGCCCATCTCCCGCCCCAACCGTTTGGCCAGATAGTACGAGGCCACAAGGCCAATGCCGAGGCAGACGGCGGCGGCGGCCACAAAACGCAGCAGCAAGGCGCGAAGGGGCCGGGCAAAGGTGGACTCCGGCACGCTCACCGCCGCCCGCCAGCCCCAGGTTCCGACACCGGCCACCGCCGTTTCCACCAGTTCCTCATCCCCGATGCCGTTGGCGCGCGGAAAAAAAACGCCTCGCCCCCCTTCGCCGCCATCGGTCATGGCCAGGAGCCGGCCGGCAGCATCCGCCCGGGCCGCCGCCACCAGCTTGTCCTGGTCCAGATAGGCGACCATCCAGCCCGGAGAAAAATGCTTGCGGACCAGCAAGCCCTCCACGTCGGCCACGGCAATGACGGCGCGCAGGCAGTAGCGCTGGAACATTTCCCCGCTCATGGGCACATCCAAGGCGACCACACGCTGTCTGGAAACCGGCCCGTTATAGGCCGGCGAGACGCTGGGCTCGCCGGTGGCCAACACGCGGGCGATCTGGTCCTTTTCGCTGGTTTCGCCCAGGAGATCACCGTAGGGCTTCATGGTATGAAACAGGATGCGCCCCTGCCGGTCCACCAGGGCCACGGCAAACTGGTCCGAGGCCTGATGGGCGATGCGGCGGGCATGGCGGTAGAGTTCGTCGATGTCGCCGCGCATGGCCGCGTCGCTGGCGGCCAGGGTGCGCAGCATGGCTTCCCGGGCAGCGAAATAGCCGTCGAGGTCATGGGCCAGGATGGTGGCGGCCCGGCGCAACTGGCCGGCTTCGACGACATACTGGCCGCGCGCGATGTAGCTTAAAGAAGTGATGGAAAAAGCGATCATGGGCAGGGCGGAAAACACCGACAAGATCATGAGCCAGGTGCGAAACCCGATCAGAAGGCGGGGATGCGTTGCCATTGCCTACCCCTTGTCCCGGTAACATCGACGAGCGCCGCAGCATAACCTGTTTCGGCGCGCCGTAACAAGGGCAAAGCATCGACAGGTTGGCGCTGCCCGGACCGGTTCGCAGCACGTTCCTGACAAACCGCTTCCAGCTTTGCCGGCAACCAGCACCGATAGGCGCTTTCCGTAACGCTGCCGGCCTGTTCCAGGGACGCAGCGCAGGCCGCAAATCGGAGCGCCGAGCAGCCCAGGGACAGACAAGGCCGGTGGACAGGCGCGACGGGCCTTGCCGGAAGGCCCACGGCCGCCGGCCTAGCCAAACACCTTGATGTCCGCCCCAAGCACGCCCACGATGCGGTCGTCCTTGTGAATGGGCACGGAAATGGTCAGGCAGTATTCGCCCGAGGCTTCCGAGATATAGATGGGGGAAATGGCCGTACCCTGGTTCTCCAGGACGTTGGTGAACCAGGGCCGCGACGCCCAGCTCTTGCCGATCATGGAGGCCGAGCTTGTGGACTTGAAGCCGGCTGGGGCGATGTTTTCCGTCACCTGCACGCCCTTGGCGTCGGTGGCGTAGAGCAGCTCCAAAAAGGCGTTGTCGGTAAGCGCCCGGCGCATGAGGCGCTCCATGGCCTCCCGGTCCAGGGAGGCCATGGCCGGCCCAGCGGCCAGGGCCTCCACGGCGTCCTGGGCCGCGCCTTGGCCGATGAGCCTGAACACGCCGTTTAACTTGATGAGTTCCTCGATCTCGCCGCCCAGGGCCTCGATGGTGGCGGCGGACCGGGCCATGCCGTCGGCGGTGCGCAAGGACAGGTCGCGGATGCGCCCAACGGCCGACTGGACGCGTTCCCCGGCGGCCACCTGGGCCTCGCAGGACCGGGCGATCTCCCCGACCTGGCCGGCGGCGTCGCCGGACAGGGCCACGATCTCGCCCAGGGCGGCCCGGGACTGGCCGGCCAGGCTGGTGGCGTCGTCCACGGCCGCCCCGGCCTGGTCCATGCCCCGGATGTTGTCAAAGGCCCCGGCCTGGATGGCCTGGATGACCTGCCCCACTTCCTTGGTGGCGGTCATGGTCTTTTCGGCCAGCTTTCGCACCTCGTCGGCCACCACGGCAAAGCCGCGGCCGGCCTCGCCGGCCCGGGCCGCCTCGATGGCGGCATTGAGCGCCAGCAGGTTGGTCTGGTCGGCGATGTCGGAAATAACGGTCATGACCTGGCCGATGGATTCGGCCTGGCGGCCAAGGCCGGCCATGTTGTCCTTGAGGGCGGCGGCCAGGGTCGACACCCGGCCGATGGCGGCCACGGAATCATCCACCACGGCCGCTCCGGCTGCGGCCCGGCGGCGGGCTTCCTCGGCGGCCCCGGCGGCCTGCTCGGCGGCCCGGGCCACGGCCACGGTGGCCTCCACCATCACGTCCACGTCGGCGGCGGTGTCGTCCACCCGGGTCTTTTGCTCTTCGGCCCCGGCCGAAACGTCGCGGGCGTCCTGGCGCAGCGATCCGGTCGCCTGCTTGATGGAGTCGGCCACGCCCTCCAGGGTTTCGCCGGCTCCGAGCATGCCCTGGCGGCGGACGGCATCCTTCTTGACGGCCAGCCGGGCTTCGCGGCCGGCTTTTTCGGCGGCGGCGGCCTGGGCGTCGGCCTCGGCGGCGTGATCGCGCACCAGGGCGAGCTGGCCGGCCATGGCCGCGACCATGGCCTCCAGGCTGGCCTTGAGCCGCCCCAGGCGACCGATGAAACGGGGATCGTCGGGCAGCGGTTCGGCCCGGCCCTGGGCCACGCGGTCGGCGTAGGCGGCCAGCAGGTCCAGGGGGGTCATGAGATGCCGGCCGATAAGCGCCAGAAAGACCAGGACGATGCCGGCGGCGCAGACGCCGCCAGCCCCAGCCGACACGGCAACAGCCTGGGCCGGCAGGGCGGCCAGCACCGCGTCCAAGGACTCCAGATCGGCCCGGGCCGCCGACGCCTCGGCGGACCCCAGGTCGCGGCGCACCTTGGCGACCTGCTCCCGGGCCGTCCCGGTCAGGTCGGCAAGCCGCCAGGACACGGCCACATTGGCCGCCAGCACCACCAGGACAAAGCCGACGACGGTCGTCAGCGTCAGCCGCAACTGTAAGGAAAGTCGCATACGCCCCCCCACGACAAGAATGCAAGACGTGCGGCGGCCGGCCGAACCCACCCCACGTGGCCCGGCCGGCCGACACGCAAAAGCCCTCTCGCGCGTCCTTTCGTAACACAAGAGGGCTTCAAGTCAACGACGGCTAAAAAGCGCCGTTTTTGACAAAAACATGACTTCTCTAGGACACCCGGTCTCCCGGCGCCACCGGAACCGAGGCTGTCATCAGCGCCATGCCCCCGGCATGGCGCACGGCCAGGATCATGCCGTGGGAGAGAACGCCCCGCAGCTTGCGCGGTTTGAGGTTGGCCACGATGGTCACCTGGCTGCCGACCAGCTCCTCGGGCGTAAAGTGCTCGGCCAGCCCGGCCACCACCTGGCGCGGGGCCTCCTCGCCGATGTCCGCCTGGATAATGTAAAGGCGGTCGGCCCCGGGCACGGGGGCCACGGAGAGCACCTTGCCCAGGCGCAGATCGAGCTTGGCGAAGTCGTCGTATTCCACCTCGGCGGCCGGTCCGGGCTTGGCCGGGGCCTCCTTGGTCTTGTCTTTTTTCTTTTCTTCTTTGGCCGGCTTGGCCGCCTTGGGCGCGTCCACTTCTTCCCGGACCGGCGGGTCCAGGCGCGGAAAGAGGTTGGACGTGGCCGCCACCTGGGTGGCGGCGGCAAGGGGCGCAAAGCCCTTGGCCTCGTCCATGAGGTTGACGGCGGCAGGGTCCTGCCCAAGCTGGGTCAGCAGCGTGGCCGCCGCCTCGGGCATGACCGGCAGCAGGCAGGCGGCCACCGTGCGCAGGCCGCCCAGGGCGTTTCGCATGACCGTGGCCAGCCGGTCGGTCCGGCCTTCCTTGAAGAGCGTCCAGGGGGCCGTGGCGTCGATGTAGCGGTTAAGCCCGCGCACCAGCTCCCACAAGGCGTCCAGGGCCCGGGAGAACTGGGCCTGGCGAAACAGGGCCAAATAGTTGGCCACGGCCGTCTCGGCCAACTGGGCCAGCTCGCCGTCGGCCGGATCGGCCTCCTGGCCGGCCGGCAGCACCGAGCCGAAATACTTGGCGGTCATGGCCAGGGTGCGGTTGGCCAGATTGCCGAGGTCGTTGGCCAGATCGGCGTTGAAGCGCCCGACAAAGCCCTCCTCGGTGAAGCTCGCATCGGCCCCGAAAACCATTTCGCGCAGCAGGAAATAGCGCATCCCGGACAGCCCGGCTTTCGCCGCCATCTCGCGCGGCTCCACCACGTTGCCCAGGGACTTGGACATCTTGGTGTCGCGCACCAGCCAGTAGCCGTGGACGTTTAAATGCTTATACAGCGGCAAGTCCATGGCCAGCAGCATGGTGGGCCAAAAGACGGCATGGGGCTTCAAGATATCCTTGGCCACCAGGTGCTCGGCCGCGCCCCACCAGGCGTTAAAATCCGGGGCGTCGGGCCAGCCGGCGGCGGTCAGGTAGTTGATGAGCGCATCGAACCAGACGTAGGTGACGAAATTCGAATCAAACGGCAGCTCCACGCCCCAGGTCAGACGCGATTTGGGCCGGGAGATGCACAGATCGTCCAGCGCCCCGGATTCGAGCAGGCTCACCACCTCGTTGCGGTACTGGCGCGGCCGGATGAAGTCCGGATTGGCCTTGATGTGCTCCAAAAGCTGGCCCTGGTACTTGGACATGCGGAAGAAGTAGTTCTTCTCGGCAATGTACTCGGGCTTGACCTTATGGTCCGGGCACAGGCCGTCCACCAGCTCTTTTTCGGTCAAAAACCGCTCGCAGCCTTTGCAGTAATGCCCGCCGTATTCGCCGAAATAGATGTCGCCCTTGTCATAGACGAGCTGCAGGGCCCGGCGCACGGCGGCGATGTGGTCGGCGTCGGTGGTGCGGATAAAGCGCGTGGGCGTGATGCCGAGATCCGGCCACAGCGAGGAAAAAAGGCCGCTGATGGCGTCGGCGTATTCCTTGGGCGTCTGGCCGGCCTTGGCGGCGGCCTCGGCGATCTTGTCGCCGTGCTCGTCGGTGCCGGTCAGGAAAAAGACGTCCTCGCCGCACAGCTGGTGGAACCGGGCCAAGGCGTCGGCCACGATGGTGGTGTAGGCATGGCCCAGGTGGGGCTTGGCGTTGACGTAGTAAATGGGCGTGGTGATAAAAAAGCGATTCACGATCCGCTCTCCGGTTCACGGGAAGGTTTGCCGCCCTGGCGGCCGTCGGGGCGTCCCTCGGGACGCCGGGACCGCTGGCGGGGGTTTTGCTGGGCTTCGGGCGCGCCGTCGCCACCCGGGGCGGACGGACCGCCGGGACCGGTCGGGCGGCCGGGCCGGCGGCCGGAGCGCCGGGAACGTCGGGACGAGCGCGAGGCTCCGTCACGGCCTTGGGGCTCGCGAGGCTGGCCGTCGCGGGACTGCCCGTCACGGGGCAGCCCGTCGCGGGGCTGCGGCTCCCGGGGCTGGCCGCCGGCCTCGTGGGCCTGGGCGTCGGTTTCGGAGGCGGCCGGTGCGGCGTCGCGGCGGCGTTCGGGCTCGCGGCGCGGCTCGCGGCCGCCCTCGCGCCCGCCGTCCCGGCCATGGTCGCGTCCGCTGTCGCGGTTTTGCTCGCGTCCGCCATCTCGCCCGCTGTCGCGTCCACTGTCACGTCCGCCGTCGCGTCCGCTGTCCCGGCCGCCGTCGCGGCGGGAGTCGCGGCGTTCGCCGGAGGAACCGCCCTCGCGGCGGGCGTCGCGGCGGCCCTCGCCGCGTCCGCCCTCGCCTCGCGGCGGGCGGCCGGCCTCGGCGCGGCGCGGTTCGGGACGGGGCGTCTCGGCTTTGGCCGTCTCGGCGGCTTCGGCGCCAGGCTCTACCGGGGCGGGACGGTTCTCCAGGGCCTGGGTCCATTCCTCCACGGTCAGCTCATGCTCGTCGCCGGCTTCGTCCAGGACGCTGATGGTTTCTCGGAACAGGTTGGTGCGCAGCACCTTGACCATGCCCAGCGAAGTCGAAAACTTCTTGCCCACGCGCGGGCATTTTTTCTGGAACTGCTCGTAGTTTTCCTGCTCAAAGGACAGGCAGCACAGAAGCCTGCCGCAGATGCCGGAAATCTTGGTGGGGTTGAGGAACAGATTCTGTTCCTTGGCCATCTTGATGGTGACCGGGGCGAACTTGCGCATGAACCGGCGGCAGCAGCAGATCTGGCCGCAGTTGCCGATGGCCCCGAGCATCTGCGTCTCGTGGCGCACGCCGATCTGGCGCAGCTCGATGCGGGTGTGGTAGGCCTTGACCAGATCCTTGACCAGCTCGCGGAAATCGACCCGGCCCGGAGCGGTGAAATAAAAGACGATCTTGCTGCGGTCGTGGAGCACTTCCACATCCACGAGCTTCATGTCGAGATTCCGGGTCTCAATGCACTTGCGGCACCAGGCATGGGCCTCGCGGCCGAGCTGGTCGTTTTCGCGCTTGGTGTCCCGGTCCTCGTCGGTGGGCAGGCGGAAAATGGGTTTGAGTTCGCCCTCGTGGGCGTCTTCGGGGAGCTCGTCGCGCACGGCGACGACATGGCCCATGCCCAGGCCCTGTTCGGTCTGGACCAGGACGTCGTCGCCCAGGGCCACGACAAAGGGGCCGGATTCGAAATAATAGACCTGTCCGTGGTCACGGAACTTGATGCCGAGGATATGGCTCATGTGCGCCCTATGGGTACGCCGCGAGGCGGCGGTAATTTGCGTCCAGGGAGCGCCTATATTCCATATTGGGGCAAACGGCAAATGGCGTCGCCGGCTTGTCGCGATTTTTTTTCAAAAAAGCGTTGACAGCCCACCCCTTCCCGCGTAGACCTCCTCTTCGCCGCACGTGAGTGCAGCACGGGCCATTAGCTCAATTGGTAGAGCAGCGGACTCTTAATCCGTTGGTTCAAGGTTCGAGTCCTTGATGGCCCACCAGAGATTTCAAGGGGTTAGGCAGAAATGCCTGACCCCTTTTGCGTTGGGCACAAATATTGTCCCCTGTCTGCCCCTCATTTCTGATTACAGGGGCGCCCCTGCCAGGATTTCCCAGTCCCCTTGACTCGACCCTTGCCATGGACAAGGTGACCCCATGAGCACGCCATCTTGCGGCAAACCGGCCAACGCGGCGACCTTTGCCGGGCTCCTTGCCCATATGCGGTCGGTCGCGTCTTCCGGGCGACGGCTGAAAGCGCGTACGGAACGGGACATGGCTCTTGCTCGTCAGGTTGTTGCCCTGAGCAAAATGAGTGAAAAGGTTCTGCTTGCCTCCAAGGAAGAGGCGCACAAGCCCGAAACCGATCTGGCCGCGCTCCATGAAACGGTTGTTCTGCTTTTGTGACCACGGCTCATCCTACAGTTCCGTAAGTTTCTTGCTCCGCCCATCCTTCACCAGTCTCGACTACGGCAGCGCGCCGGCCGGCGTTTCCACCGGCCGGCGCGCCCCTGGCAAGACGGCCTCGTCCGCTATTTGTTCTTCGGATACTGCCGCAGACACTCCTGCTCGCACAGGTCGCTGCCGCGCCAGAACATGTAGCCGCAGTCCTGGTCGGGAGACTGGTAGCTGAGTTGGTTGTAAGCTTGGTTGCAGGCCGTGCGGCAGGCCCCGGCCGTGGCCCATTTCTGGGTGATGACGTCTTCAAAGACCTGGCAGATGCTCATGTCCGAATCGCAGGGATCGGCCCCCATGGGCGTGATGCAGTTGCCGTAAAACATCGACGGCGAAGCGGGCTTGGGCGGCACGCAGCCGCCAAGGCTCGCGCACAGCAGGGCAACGGCCAGACAGGCAAGGCAAAAACGCTTCATGGCTTCCTCCGGGGTTGCGGTCAATCGTCGTCGCCAAAACCGTCGTCGTCGCCCGACTGGGGCGGATTGACTTGGACATAGACGGTGGACCCATCCTGGATCACGGGCTGGTAGTAGGCGTTGCCCACGGCGTAATAGGTCGCGCCGGCCAGTGTCACAGCAGCCGCGGCGGCCGGCAGCGCCCACAGCGCCCCGGCGTAGGGGCCGGGACCGGGGACCGGATAGGGAACCGGCACGGGCGCGATGGGGCGCGGTCCGACCCAGGGCGCGGGCGGCGGCGGCCCCACCGGCCCGAAAGCCGGGGCAAAGGGGCCGGGATGCGGCCCGGGCATGGGCGCGGGGCCAAAGCCCGGCACGGGGCCGGGCATGGGCGGCCGGGGCGCGTCGCCAAAGGCCGGCGGCCCCATGGGGCGGGGCGCGCCCATGGCCCCGGCCGGGGCCATGGGCGGCATGCCGCCGAAGCCGGCCGGCTCGGGCGGATGCATGCCCCCGCCAAAGCCCATGCCGCCTTCCGGCGGGTGAAACCCGCCCCCGCCAAAGCCGCCTTCCGGCGGATGGAACCCGCCGCCGCCAAACCCGCCGCCGCCGAAACCGCCGTGGAAGCCCCCGCCGCCGAAGCCCCGAAAGGCCTGACCAGCCCCGGAAGCGGCGACAACGAGTCCGGCGGCCAGTCCCAAAACGCCAAGAAGCCGGCAGAAGCCGCGCGTGGAGATATGTGCCATGGCGCGCCTCGGTTACGGCTTGGCGGCCGGGGCCGGCTTGTGGGGAGCGACCGCGACCCGGTTTGCGTCCTTGGGCGGCGTCCAGGCAAAGGTCTTGGCGCTAAAGCCCGAAACCGGCTTCCAGTCGGCGTATTCGACCAGGGTGCGGGGATCGCCGTGCAGGGTCTTGTCGGTGACGGCCAGACGCAGGGGCCAGGGCGTCTTGCCGGCGTCGATCCACAGCTCGAAATCCCGGGTCAGTTGGCGAAAGGCCAGATGGTGGCAGGGCTTGCCGCCCACCTCGCTTTGGCCCACGTAGACGGCTTCAAGCACGCCGTCCATGATGCTTTTGTAGGGATCGTCGGCCAGGAAATCGACCATGGGGCCGACCAGCCGCAGCTTGGCCAGGGCTTGTCCCAGGGCCTGCTCCAGGCGCGGCGGCACGTCCAGGACGACGTAGGCCTTGGTCCTGGCGTCGTACAGCGTCAGGCTGGGGCCATTGAGCAGCCACAGGCCGGATACGTCGTCGCCCGCGGCCTCGGCCCGCAGCTTGTCGGGACGCTCGGCCTTGATGGTCGTTTTGTGGAAAAAGGCCACTTTCTGGCCGTTGGGGAACACCCGGTCCACCAGGCTGGCCTCGGTGACGGAAAAGGCGTTGACACCTTGCAGATTGGCGACCATGGCCCGAAGGACCGCCTCGGCCTTGGGGTCGATGGAAGGACCGGCCAGGGCCTGGCCGGCGGCCAGGAGCAGGGCCAGGGCCAGGGCAGCCAGGCTCGCGGCAGGAAGGCGTTTGCGCATGAAGGACTCCTTGGTTTGCCGCCGAAACGGCCCTTTTTCACTTCATGGCAGACTAAATACCCAGAGCCTTTTTTTGTCAACGAAGCCAGCCTGGGCCAAGCCCTGGGCCTGAGCCACGACGCCGGCGGACGGGGCGTGGCCCAGGCCACACCGTCGGAGCCGGCCCGGGGCGGCCAGGCCCACGCCGCGACCAGGCCGGCCAAGGGTAAGGGAGGCAAAGTTCGCCTGGCGTCCTTGCAAGGAGAGGAGAAACGGCGGCGGCAGGCCGGAAGGAGTCGCCTTTGCGAACAGGCGGTGCGGTTACGAACCGCCGCCAGAACCGGATTTGGGGAGCTTGTGAGCAATGACGGCCACGATGGGGCCACCGGGTTTGTTGATGAGTTCGTAGCGGGCCACGCGCCAGCCGGCAAAGGGCAGCGCCCGGCACCAGGCAGCCACGGCGGCCGTTTCCTCGGCCCCGCCGGCATGGCCGCCGTAGCAGGCCAGGGCGATGACGCCGCCCGGAGCCAGGATTTCCCGGCTCGCCTCCAGGGCGGCCAGGGTGGTTTCCGGCCGAGTAGTGCGCGTTTCGTCGCCGCCGGGCAGGTAGCCGAGATTGAAGACCACGGCCGTCGCCCGGCCATGGTCAGCTTCCGGCAGGACCTCGGCCAGGCGCTCGTGGCCCAGGGCATGGAGGCGCACGCGCTCGGCCAGACCGGCGGCGGCCAGGAGCCGCCCGGCCGAGGCGATGGCCTCGGCCTGCACGTCAAAGCCGTGGACCAGCCCCGACGGGCCGACCAGCCGGGCCAGCAAGGCCGTGTCGTGGCCGTTGCCCACGGTGGCGTCCACGGCCAGATCGCCGGGGCGCAGGGCTTCGGCCAGGACATGCTGCAAAAACGTGAGCGAAGCCGTGATCCGAGCCGCCATTGTTCCCCCGTTGCGCTCCGGCACCCATTGGGGGGTCCGGGGGCCTCAGGCCCCCGGCCGCCGGAGGCATCTTAACTCCTACTTACCGCAGCACTTTTTATACTTCACCCCGGAGCCGCAGGGGCAGGGGTCGTTGCGGCCGGCCGGGGCGCGTTTGGGGGCGGCTTGGGGTTCGGCCGCTTCCAGCTTGCCGTCGAGGTAGTACCAGCGGCCCCCTTTTTTGCGGAACCGGGCGTGCTCGCGGATATCGCCGGCCTGGCCGTCCTTTTCGTAGGAGGCCACAAAGCGCACTTCGCCGCGCTCGTCGTCCGGGCCGCCCAGGGCGGTTTCGAGGATCTCCAGGCCTTTCCAAACCACATCGGCGTTCCAGGCGGCGATGGTCGAGGCGGAAAACCCGGGCCGCTTGGCCGCGACCAGGCTGGCCCCGAGGTAGGCCATGTCGTTTTTGACAAAGGCGGCATAGCGCGAGCGCATGAGCGCCTCGGCCGTGGCCGCCTTGGCCGTGCCGGCCAGGATCGGGCCGCAGCAGTCGGCAAAGGGCCGGCCGGAGGTGCAGGGACAGAGTTCGGTGTCGGTCATGGGGCATCCTTTGGCGGCGATGGCCGCCGCAGGGCTGTTTCCACAGCCGGGCGGCCGGGTCAATCCCCTATCGGTGGATCGCGCCCTTGCCCGTCAACCGGCCGGCCTTGTCGCCGGCCCCGGGCCTGGGTTAGGGATGACCGTCCCGGCCGCTCGTCGTCCGGGGATAAGCCTTGCCCACCAGGGAGACCGCCATGCCTTTCGAACCCGACCGCTGGACCCATATCGCCGTCGACGACGCCGCCGTTTATCTTTTTCCCCAAGGCCCGGACTGGTTCGTGCCCAACCCGGCCGGCCAGGCCGCCATTGAGCGGGCGGCCGCGGGCTGCGCCGGGTCCGTGGACGACGCCCTGTTCCTGGCCCGGCTGCCCGAGGCCGCAGCCGCGCCCTACGCTGGTCGCCACGAGGCCCTGACCCTGTCGCGCCTGGGTGAGCTGTGGCTGCACGTCACCGACCGCTGCAATCTGGCCTGCCGCCACTGCCTTTTTTGCTCCGGTCCGGCGGCCGGGACCGAGCTGCCGACCGAGACGGCCCTGGCCCGGGTGGCCGAGGCGGCGGCCCTGGGTTGCCGGGTCTTCGCGCTCACCGGCGGCGAACCGTTTTGCCATCCGGGGCTTTCCGACATCGTGGCCGCCGCCCTGGCCGTGCCGGGCAGCCATGTGGCCATCCTCACCAACGGCACAGGCTTTTCCGACCAGGCCGCCCTTGTCGCCTCCTGGCCCCGGGACCGGGTGCATTTCCAGGTGAGCTGCGACGGCCTGGCCCCGCGCCATGACGCCCTGCGCGGAATTGGCGCGTTCGCCCGGCTGGCCGACGATCTGGCCCGGGCCAGGGCCATGGGCTTTGGCGTCACTTTGTCGGCCTGCCCCACCCGGGACAACGTGGCCGATCTGCCGGCCCTGGCCGATCTGGCCGCCAACGTCGGCGCGGCCGGACTGCATTTCATGTGGCACTTCGCCGCCGGCCGGGGCCGCGACGACCATCGCCCGGACGATGACGCGCTTTTTGCCGCCGTCACCGAGGCGGCCCGGCGGGCCGAGGCGGCCGGCGTGGCCGTGGACAATCTGACGGCCCTGGCCGGCCAGGTGTTTTCCCCGGCCGGCACCCGCCACGACGGCGCGACGTCGGGCTGGGAATCCGTGGCCGTGGGTCCCGACGGCCGGCTCTACCCGAGCCCGGCGCTTATCGGCGAGGCGGCCGTGGCCACGCCCATCGGCCCCGGCGGGCTGGCCGCGGCCTGGCGGCACAGCCCGGTTTTGGCCGGGCTTCGCCGGGTCACCTGCGCCGATTCGGATGATCCCTGGCGGTTTGTATTGGGCGGCCCGGACCCGGACCATGCCTGGCGGCATGACGGCCGTTTTGACGGCGAGGACCCCTATCTGCCCCTGCGCCGCCGTCTGGCCGGCTGGATGATCGCCCGGGAGGCGGCCGGCGTGCCCGACGGCCGGCCGGACCGGCCCGGACTGCGGCTCAAGATGGGCGAGACCCACGAGAGCTGCCATGCCCACGGCGAGGTGGCCCTGGCCCACGCCAACTGCCTGCTGTCCATGGCCGGCACGACGAGCCTGGGCCACATCAAGGACTTCTACACCGAAGCCGCCGCCGTGGAAAAAGGCGACATCGTCAACCCGGTGCGCTATCCCCTGGAACTGGTGGACCATATCCCGGAATTTTACCGGGTGCGTGGCTACGGCTGCGGCTCGCCCGTGGCCGACGCCGCCCTGGTCCCGGGCGAGACGGTGATGGACCTCGGCTGCGGGGCCGGGGTGGAGTGCCTCATCGCCGCCCGGCAGGTGGGGCCGACGGGCCGGGCCATCGGGGTGGACATGCTGCCGGCCATGCTGGGCCGGGCGGCCAGGGCCGGGGCGGCCACGGCCGAGGTGCTGGGCTACGCCAACGCCGTTTTTCTCCAGGGCTATCTTGAAGCCCTGCCCGTGGCCGACGGGTCGGTTCACTGCATCGTCTCCAACTGCGTGCTGAACCTCTCTACGAAAAAGCGCCGGCTCTACGCCGAGATCCTGCGGGTGCTGGCCCCGGGCGGACGGCTGGTCTTTTCCGACGTGGCCACCGAAACCCCGGCTCCGGCCGTCATCCGCAACGATCCGACACTACGCGGCGAATGCATCTCCGGCACGCTGACCCAGACCGATCTGGTCGCCATCCTCGAAGAAGCCGGATTTACGGCCGTGCGTATCCTGCGCCGCTTTCCCTACCGGGTGGTGGGCGGCCACGACTTCTATTCCGTCACCGTGGAAGCGAAAAAACCGCTGACCGCGCCGATCCGCCGCCGGGTGCTCTACCGGGGGCCGTTTCGGGCCGTGGCCCTGGCCTCGGGCGAACTGCTGCCGGCCGGCGAGGTGCGCGAGGTCGAGCTCCACGAGGACGATCCGGCCGGGGCCTTCCTGCTGGTCCTGGACGAACGGGGAAACATCGCCAATCCAGATTTCGACGCCGGCGGTTCCTCGTGCTGCTGCGGTCCGGCTCCGAACGAAACCGTGACCGCGCTTTTACAAAAAACGGCCAACCAGCCGGCCTTGGCTCCGTTCAATATCGGCCCGCCCGTTCGGAACAATTCCTAGCCGCCGCTCGCAAAACCGGCCGTTGCACCAACAACGGCCGGCTCCCGACGACGCCTCGCAGTGACAGGTCTACACAGTTGCACTGTTTCCCACCCCCCGGCTCCAGCCTCCTGCGGGATCGCCGCCATGCGGCAAATTCGTCCACGATTGCCGCCCCGGCGCGTGTCCGGCGTGTTGCGCTTTGCAGTCCATTGCGTTACGCAACCTCCACCCGTACTTACGGAGCCGCCCATCGGCGTCGGAGGATCGTATGAAATCGTTCCCGGTTGTGTGCTGCGTCATTGTCAATGCCCTGCTCCTGGCCGCCGCCGGCTTTCTGGGCACCGGGCCGGCCGCCGTGGCCTTGTTGGCTGCCTCCTTCGCCCTGACCACGATTTTCGTCTTCTGGACGCAAAGCGCGGTCAACGGCGCCTGCGCCCAGATGCAGGACACCTTCGCGGCCATGACTTCCAACGCCTTTACCTGCAGCATCACCGACCATCCCCTGCTTGAAACCGCCGCCCTGCGCGAGGCGCTGATTCCCCACGAGACCGCGCTCAAGGCCCGCCTGTCCCGAGACGAAGCCATGATCGGCAACATCATCACGCCCATGGCTATTGTCGACGAACAGGGCAAGATCAAATGGCTCAACGAATACATGGTGAAGCTGACCGAAAACGACGGCGCGCCGGAAAAACACATCGGCACGTCCTTCTCGCGGTTCTTCTACGGCGACTCCCGCGAAACCGTGGCCGAACACGCCCTGCGCACCCGCCAGAAACAATCCTCCAAGACCGAGTTCGACACCCGCAAGGGCCACCACAAGTTCATCAGCATCTTCTCCGCCCCGGTCGTCGATTTCGACGGCAAGCTCATCGGGGCCTTCGTGTCCGTGGCCGACTTCACCGGCGTCGTGCTCAAGGAACGCACCATCACCGAGCAAAACAACCGCATCGCCAGCGGCGTCAAGGAAGCCACCGCCGTGGCCGAAAGCCTGGCCGAAGCGGCCGAACAGATGAGCGCCCAGATCGGGCATTCCACCGAAGGCATGGAGGAGCAGCGCGCCCGCACCGCCGAAGTGGCCACGGCCATCGAGGAAATGAATTCCACCATCCTCGAAGTGGCCCGCAACGCCGGCGACGCCGCCGCCACCGCCGGCCAAGCCAATTCCATGGCCGCCACCGGCGCGGGGCTCGTGGACAAGGTCATCGAGGTCATGGAATCGGTGAGCGAAAAAGCCAACGGCCTCAAATCGGAAATGCGCGGCCTGGGCGAACAGGCCCAGGGCATCGGCCAGATCATGCAGGTCATCTCCGACATCGCCGACCAGACCAACCTGCTGGCGCTCAATGCCGCCATCGAGGCGGCCCGAGCCGGCGAGGCCGGGCGCGGTTTCGCCGTGGTGGCCGACGAAGTGCGCAAGCTGGCCGAAAAAACCATGACCGCCACCAAGGAAGTCAGCAACTACATCCGGGCCATCCAGGACAGCGCCAGCCGCAACATGGCCGCCACCGACGAAACCACCCACGTCATCGAAAAAGCCGACGCCCTGGCCCACGAGGCCGGCGACGCCCTGCGCCAGATCCTCAACTTCGTCGAGCGCACCTCGGATCAGGTGCGCGGCATCGCCACCGCCGCCGAGCAGCAGTCGGCCACCTCCGAAGAGATCAACCGCTCCACCGACCACATCAACACCATCGCCGAATCCACGGCCGGAGCCATGGCCGTGGCCTCCTCGGCCGTCACCGATCTGGCCCACCTGGCCAGCGACCTCAAGACGTCCATGACCCGGATGCATCTGGAGCAATAATGGCTTTTTCCCATCCAATTTCGGCGCGGGCTTGACATTTCACGGCCCCGGGGCTTACCCCGGGGCCGTTTTTCTTGTGATCGGCAACGGGACCGACCGGATGCAGTGCGCCGGCCCCGCGACAAGGGTGGTCGTCCATGGAACTGTTCGGACTGTCGCTGGCCTTCTTTCTCTTGGGGGCGTTGGCTTCCCTGGCCTTGGCCGGCCGGGAGGCGGCCCATCGCCTGGGACCAGCCGGAGCCGTGGCCGGCTCCCTGGTCGGTCTGGCCGGCCTGGCGCTCACGCCGGCCAGCGCCGTGACCCAGGCCACCCTCCCCTGGGGGCTGCCCTTCGGCTCTCTGGCCCTGGGTCTCGACCCGGCCAGCCGCCTGTTCCTCATTCCCGTCTACGCCGTGGGCGCGGCCGCCGCCGTGGCCGGCTCCCTGGCTCTGGCCGGAAGCGAGGCCGCCCAGGCCGGACCGGACCGGCGCGGGCCGCACTGGTTTTTTTACAATGTCCTGCTGGCCGGCTTGGCCCTGGTCATGGCCGCCCGGGACGGGGTGGTGTTCCTCATCGCCTGGGAAGTCATGTCCCTGGCACCGTTTTTTTTGGGGAGCCTGCACGACGACGAAGTCGAGGTGCGCGAGGCGGCCTGGACCTACCTCGTGTGTGCCCACCTCGGCGCGGCCCTGGTCATCGCCTTTTTCGCCCTGGCCATGGGGCAGGCCGGAGCCACGGGCTTTGACGCCCTGGCCGAGGCCGCCCGGGCCGGCCGATTTACCCTGCCCAGCCTGCTTTTCTTCCTGGCGTTTTTCGGATTCGCCGCCAAGATCGGGCTGGTTCCCTTCCATGTCTGGCTGCCGGCCATCTATCCGGCCGCGCCGGGCCACGTGGCCGCGCTCATGTCCGGCGGCATGATCAACGTGGGCCTCTACGGCCTGTGGCGGGCCCTGGAAATCCTGCCCCCCCCCGCGCCCTGGCAGGGCTGGACCATCGCCGGCCTGGGGCTGGCCAGCGCCCTGCTCGGCATCCTGGCCGCCCTGGGACAGGGCAACCTCAAACGGCTGCTCGCCTATTCCAGCGTGGAAAACATGGGGCTTATCTGCCTGGGCCTGGGCCTGGGGCTGGTCGGCCTGTCCTGCGGCAACCCGGCCATGGCCGCCCTGGGCCTTGGCGGGGCGCTTTTTCACATGCTGTGCCATGCCGGCTTTAAATCCCTGCTCTTTTTGTGCGCTTCCGAGGTGCTCGCATCCGTGGGCAGCGCCCGCATCGCCCACCTGGGCGGCCTGGCCAAGCGGATGCCGGCCGTCGGGACGCTCTTTCTCCTGGCCGGAGCCGGCATCGCCGGCCTGCCGCCCCTGCCGGGCTTTATCGGCGAGCTGACCATGGCCCTGGCCATGCTGGCCGGCCTGGATCTCCCGGGACTCTTGCCGCGCACCGCTTCGGCCGCCTCCCTGGCCGCCCTGGCCGCCGTGGGCGGCTTCGCCCTGGCCGCCTTTGCCAAGGCCGGCGGGCTGGCGTTTCTCGGCGCGCCCCGCACCCCGGCCGCGGCCAAGGCCGAAGCGCCCCCCCGTGCCGCCCTTCTCGCGCCGCTTTTCCTGGCCGCCGGCCTGGTCGCCGCCGCCGCCCTGGCCCCGGCGCTGCTGCGCTTTGTCGGCCAAGCCGTTCTGGCCTTTCCGGGCATGGACCCGGCCCCGGCCCGGGCCGCCCTGGAGCAGGCCGCCGCCGCCGCCCGCACCGTGGGCTTTTTCGGGGCCGGCATCATTGCCCTGGCCGGGGGGCTGCTGTGGCTGCGCGCCTGGGCCGGGGCCGCCCATGGCCGACGCCGCGAGCCGACCTGGGGCTGCGGCTACACCGCCCCCACCGCTCACATGCAGTACGGCGCGGCCTCGTTCGTGGAACCAACCGCCAAGCTCCTGGCCGGCCCCATGGGCCTGACCCGCCGCCTGGACATGGACCCGGGCCTTTTCCCCAAGCGCGCGACACTTTTCGTCGTCAGCCGCGACGCCGCCCGGGACAAGCTCTTCACGCCGCTGTTCGAAGCCGTGGCCCGGCTGTGCGACGCCGCCAAGGTGGTGCAGCACGGCAAGGTGCATCTCTACATCCTCTACGTGCTGGCCACCGTCGTGCTCCTTTTGGCCTGGAAGCTCTCATGAACGCCTGGCTCCACATCCTCGCCGCCCTTGTCCTGGCCCCGCTGGTCCCCGGCATCGTCAACCGGGTCAAGGCCCTCATGTCCGGCCGCGTCGGCAAGCCGCTGCTGCAGACCTATTTCGATCTGGCCAAACTGACGCGCAAGGGCCTGGTGGAAAGCCACACCGCAAGCTTCATGCTGGGGGTGGGGCCGGCCGTGTCCCTGGCCGCCATTTGCGGCGCGCTGTGCCTGCTGCCCGGGCCGGCCAGTCCCGCCCCGGCCAGCTTTGCCGGCGACTTCATGCTGGCCGCCTATTGCCTGGGGCTGTCGCGCCTGGCCATCATCCTGGCCGCCCTGGACACCGGATCGAGCTTCGAAGGCATGGGGGCCAGCCGCGAGGCCGCCTTTTCCGCCCTGGCCGAACCCGTGCTCTTCCTGGCCTTGCTCGCCCTGGCCGTGGACGCCCCATCCCTGTCCCTGTCCGGGATGCTCGGCCAGGGGCTTTCCGGCGCGCTGGCCCCGGAGCGGCTGTTCGTGCCCCTGCTCCTGTTCATTTTGCTGTTGACCGAAAACTGCCGCATCCCGGTGGACGACCCCAACACCCACCTGGAGCTGACCATGATCCATGAAGTCATGGTGCTGGACCACAGCGGCCCGGACATGGCCATGATCAGCTACGGCGCGGCGCTCAAGCTGTGGTTTTTCGCCGCCGCCGTGACCCTGTCGCTGCTGCCGGTCCAGGCCATGGCCCCCCTGGCCGCCTGGGCCGCCTTCCTGGCCGGCGTCGGGCTGGTCGCCGTGGCCGTGGGGCTGGTCGAATCCTCCATGGCCCGGCTGCGGCTGTTGCGCGTGCCGCGTCTGCTCGGATCGGCCGGGGCCCTGGCCGCCTTGTCCCTGGTGCTCACGGTGTGGAGGTAGCCATGGCCGCGATACAATCGCTGCTTGTCGCGTTGGTGGTGGTCAATCTGGCCTATCTGGCCGTCACGCGCCTCAAAACGCTGACCCGCATCACCGCCCTGCAAGGGGTGCTCCTGGCCGCCACGCCCCTGGCCGTGGCCGGCCCACACGGCCATGGGCTGGTCCTGTCCCTGGCCGTGCTGGCCATCAAGGGCATCGGCTTTCCCTGGCTGGTGGCCCGTACCCTGTCGCGCCTGGAAGTCAATCCCGTGGTCGAACCCTACTTCGGCTTCAATATGTCGTTGCTGGCCGGCGTGGGCGGCCTTTTATTCTCCTTGTGGCTGGAATCGCGCCTGCCGTTTCCGCCCGGGCTTTTCCCGCCGCTGCTCTTCCCGGCGGCGCTGACCTCCATCTTCTCGGGCCTGACCCTGGTGGTGGCCCGGCGCAAGGCGCTCACGCAAGTCATCGGCTATCTGGCCGCCGAAAACGGCATCTTTCTCCTGGGCGTGCCGCTTGCCGCCCAAGGGTCGGTTTGGCTCGAACTGTCCGTGCTCCTGGACGTCTTCGTCGCCGTGTTCGTCATGGGCATCGCCCTCCACCACATCAACAAAACCTTCGAGTCCATCGACGTCGGACGGTTTTGCAGCCTGCGGGACTAACCCATGCTTGCCGCCTTGCCCCTTATCCCCTTGCTGGCCGGCCTCATGGCCCTGGCCCTGCCCGCCGACGGCCCGCGCCGCTGGCTGCTGGTGGTGGTCGGCTGCCTCCATCTCACCCTGGTGGGCACGACATGGGTCCATCCCCCGGCCCCGGCCTACGGCGGCCTGCTCGAACTCGATCCCCTGGGCCAGCTCTTCCTCACCCTGGCCAGCCTGCTGTTCACCGCCGCCGCCTTCTACGCCGTGGGCTACCTGCGCCACGAAGGGGCGGTCCACGAGAAGCGCGACTTCCAGGACGGCGCGACCTTTATCAATGCCCCGGAGCGGGTCTTCAGCCTGTGCCTGTGCCTGTTTCTTTCGGCCATGACCGTGGTCTGCGCCACCCGCAACCTCTCGGTGCTGTGGGTCGGCATCGAGGCCACCACCCTGTCCAGCGCGCCGCTGATCTACTTCCACCGCCACCGCCGCTCCCTGGAAGCCACCTGGAAATACCTCGTCATCTGCTCCGTGGGCATCGCCCTGGCCCTTTTGGGCAACATCCTCGTGTCCGTGGCCTTCTACGATCCGGTGGCTCCGGCCGCTTCCATGGATTTGGCCGAGTTGCTGCCCCTGGCCCCGGGCGCGGCCAAGCCCTGGCTGCGGGCGGCCTTTATCTTCCTGCTGGTCGGCTACGGCTCGAAAATGGGCCTGGCCCCCATGCACAACTGGCTGCCCGACGCCCACAGCCAGTCGCCGTCCCTGGTCTCGGCGCTTTTATCCGGCGCGCTTTTAAACTGCGCCTTCCTGGGCATCCTGCGGGCCGTGCAGATCCTGTCTCCGGCCGGGCTTGGGGCGTTTTGCGGCGAGCTGCTGGTGCTTTTTGGCCTCATCTCCATGGTCACGGCCGCCGTCTTCATCGTGGGCCTTGGCGACTACAAACGCATGCTGGCCTACTCCAGCGTCGAGCACATGGGCATATTGGCCCTGGGCGTGGGCATCGGCGGCGGCGCGGCCTTCGGGGCCATGCTCCACGCCGTCAACCATTCCCTGACCAAAGGCGCGCTGTTTCTGATTTCCGGCAACATCCTGGCCGTCTACCACACCCGCTCCTGCCACGACGCCCGGGGCGTGTCCCGGGCGCTGCCCATAACCGCCGCCCTGTGGACGGCCGGGTTTCTGGCCATCTGCGGCTCGCCGCCCTTTGGCCTGTTTGTCAGCGAGCTGGCCATCCTGCAAGCCATGTTCGCCGGCGGCCACGGCCTGGCCGCCACCATCTACGTCGTGGCCCTGGCTGTGATCTTCGTCGGCATGGCCACCTCCGTGTGCCGCATGGTCCAGGGGCCGCTGCCGCCGGCCGTGCGCCATCCCGGCCCCGAGCGCGTGCTGTCCGTGGCCTCGCCCCTGGCCCTTTTGGCCGCCGCCTTGACCCTGGGCCTGTATGTGCCCAAGGGCCTGGCCGACGTCTTGGCCCGGGCGGCCGCCGCCGTCTCCCTGGGAGGATAGCAGGCATGGAATTTCCCCATTGTCAGGCCGTGCCCCTGGCCGGCGCGGCGGTGCTGCCGCCGGTGCTGTTTCGGCGCGAAATTCTGGCCCGGGTGGACGCCGGCTGGCGGATGCTGGCGCTTTTCGGTCTGCCCTGCCCGGGCGGCGTCGGACTGTGCTGCCTGCTTGGCCGCGACGCCGACGGCCGGCTGGCGTTTTTGCGCCAGGTCCCGGCCGAAAGCTATCCGTCGCTCACCCCGGACTGCCCCCAGGCCCATCTGTTCGAGCGCGAAGTCCATGAACAGTGGGGCATCGTCCCCCAAGGCCATCCCTGGCTCAAGCCGGTGCGCTTCACCGGCTGCCCGGCCCGGCCCGAGGAACCCCGTCCGGCCCCGGGCGTGACCGACCATTTCCGTCTGCGCGGCGAGGAAGCCCATGAAGTGGCCGTGGGGCCGGTCCATGCCGGCATCATCGAACCCGGGCATTTCCGCTTCCAATGCTCCGGCGAGGACGTCTACCACCTGGAGATCAGCCTGGGCTTCCAGCATCGGGGCATCGAGGCCCGGCTTATCGGCGGCCCGGACAAGCGCACCATCCATTTCATGGAGACCCTGGCCGGCGACACCACCATCGGCCATAGCCTGGCCCACGCCGCCCTCGTGGAGGCCCTGACCGAAACCGCCGTGCCGGCCCGGGGCCGGGCCATCGCCCGCATCGCCCTGGAGCTGGAGCGCCTGGCCAACCACACCGGCGACCTCGGGGCCATGGCCGGCGACGTGGGCTACCAGCCCACCATGGCTTACTGCGGCCGCATCCGGGGCGATTTCCTCAATCTCACCGGGCTTGTCTGCGGCAACCGCTTCGGCCGGGGGCTGGTGCGGCCCGGCGGCGTCGCCTTTGATCTCGACAAGCCGACCATCCGCGAGCTGCTCTCGCGCCTGGAGCTGACCCGCCGGGCGGCCTTTGGCGCGGCCGAGCTGCTGTTTTTGTCCTCCACCACCCTGGCCCGGTTCGAGGGCACGGGGCGGGTCAGCGCCGAAACGGCCCGGGAAATCGGGCTGGTGGGGCCGCCGGCCCGGGCCTGCGGCCTGCCCCGCGACGCCCGCCACGCCTTCCCCCTGCCCGGGGCCGGCCCCAAGGACATCCCCATGCAGCTCCACGACTTCGGCGGCGTCTACGCCCGGGCCTTGGTGCGGCGGCTGGAGATGGAAGCCTCCCTGGACTTCATCCACGACGCCCTCATCGGCCTGCCCGAGGGACCGGTGCGCCAACTGCCCGCAGGCGGGCTGCCGGGCGGCATGGTGGCCGTGGGGCTGACCGAAGGCTGGCGCGGCGAAATCTGCCACGTGGCCGTCACCGGCGACGACGGCCGGTTCGCCGCCTACAAGGTGGTCGATCCGTCCTTCCACAACTGGTTCGGCCTGGCCGTGGCCCTGCGCGGCCAGCAGATTTCCGATTTCCCCCTGTGCAACAAGAGCTTCAACCTGTCCTATTGCGGACATGATCTCTAGGACCGGCGCCTATGCTCAATATCCTGCTTGAACGCCTGCGCCAGGGAAAGCGCACCGTGGCTTTCCCCGCCGCCATGCCGCCGCTGCCGCCGCGTTTTCGGGGCCTGCCGGTCCTGGCCGAGTCGCCCTGCGCCGCAGGCTGCGCCTCCTGCGCCGGGGCCTGCCCCACCGGGGCGCTGGGGGCCGATGAACAGGGCCTCTACCTGGACCTGGGCCGCTGCATCCTGTGCGGAACCTGCGCCGAAGCCTGCCCGGGCCGGCGGGTCAGCTTCTCGCGCGACCACCGGCTGGCCTCTTCCACCCGGGACGGGCTGGTGCTGCGCCCGGGCGGCCGGCTGCCCCATGTCGCGCCCCTGGAGCCGGCCCGGCGCAAGCTCTTCGCCAAATCCCTGCGCCTGCGCCAGGTGAGCGCCGGGGGCTGCAACGCCTGCGAAGCCGACACCAATGTGCTCACCACCATCGTGTTTGACCTCGGGCGCTTTGGCATCGATTTCGTGGCCTCGCCGCGCCACGCCGACGGCGTGGCCGTCACCGGGCCGGTGACGCGCAACATGCTGGAAGCCACGCTTGGAACCTTCGCCGCCGTGCCCGATCCCCGGGTGGGCATCGCCATCGGGACCTGCGCCATTTCGGGCGGGCTTTTCGACGGCAGCCCCGAGACCACCGGCGGGGCCACGCCCCATCTGCCGCTCGATCTCTATATTCCGGGCTGCCCTCCCCATCCCCTGACCATCCTCGACGGCCTGCTGCGGCTTTTGGGGCAGCAGACGCCGCCGCCGACGGCCTAAGCGGACTGGCGAGAGTTGCGAAACGGCCCGAAAGGGTGCAAAAGGGAGGATCGGCGCACCCATCCGGTGGACCCGCAACCAACTGCCAAGGAGTCGAAATGCCCACCGCCACGAATTTCACGCTCTTTAGCGGCGGCGCCCAGGGCGCTGAAGCCGAATTCGGAAGACAGGCCGAGCGCTACGGCGTCGCGGAAGTCAATTTCACCTTCGAAGGCCATCGCATCGACCGCACCCGCGGCATCCGCGTGCTGACCAGCGAGGAGCTGGAGAAAAAAGACGTCAGCCTGACCTACGTCTCCAAACTGCTCGGCCGCAAATTCAGCAACGGCCCGCAGATCCGCATGGTGCTGCGCACCATCATGCACCAGATCGACGCGGGGCTTGAGATCTTCGTCGTCGGCACGATCCTGGAAGACGGCACGGTCACCGGCGGCACGGGCTGGGGCGCGGAATTCGCCAAGATCTGCAACAAGCCGCTGCATGTCTTCTGCCAGGAGAAGCAGGCCTGGTTCAGCTGGGAGCATGGGGCCTGGAAAGCCGGCGGCGAGCCGGTCATCACCCACACCCATTTTACCGGCACGGGAACCCGCTTCCCCAACGAGGCCGGCCTGGCCGCCATCGACGGCCTTTTCAAACGTACTTTCGGCTAGCGCCGACCACGCGCCACGCGAAACAGATAGCCCCGGCGCGCCTTGGAAGGCGCGCCGGGGCTTTATCATTGCGATACGGCGGACTTCCGCCCCCCTCTACCCCTTTTCCCCTTTGGGGGGGCCGGGGGCCTCAGGCCCCCGGCCGCCGGAGGCACTCTTCTCTTTACCTTCCTAACATTTATCCAAATTTTCCAGTCGCACGTCCGCCATCTCCCGCCCCAGGAAGCGTTGGCCGATTGCCTGGAACCGGTGGGGCATGTCGGTGACGTGGAAGCTGTGGCGCGGCGAGGGGCCGGCGTGGCGCAGGCCTTTTTCGTCGAGGATGGCGGCGGCGCGCCGGGCCACGGCCGTGGCCGAGTCCTGCAGGCGCACGGATGGGCCGACGACTTCGGCCAAAAGCGGGGCCAGCAGCGGATAGTGGGTGCAGCCCAGGATCAGGGTGTCGAGGTTTTCGGCGGCCAGGGGGGCCAGGTATTCGGCGGCGATGAGGCGCGTGGCCGGGTGGTCGGTGAGGCCTTCCTCGGCCAGGGGGACAAACAGCGGGCAGGCCTTGGCCACGGTGTGGACGTCCGGGCCGCCAAGGCGGGCAAGCGCCTGTTCGTAAGCGCGGCTGGCTACGGTGGAAGGAGTGGCGATGATGCCGATCCGCCGGGTGCGGGTGGCGGCCAGGGCGCTGGTCGCTCCGGCGTCGATGACTTCCAGGACCGGCACGGGAGCGATGTTTGTTATGGCCGGCAGGGCCACGGCGGCCATGGTGTTGCAGGCGACGATGAGGAGCTTGACGTTTTTTTCGAGCAAAAACCGGGTGATCTGGGCGGCGTAGCGGGCCACGGTGTCCGGGGATTTGACGCCGTAGGGAACGCGGGCGGTGTCGCCGAAGTAGACGACCGGTTCGTTGGGCAAAAGATCCATGACGGCGCGGGCCACGGTGAGGCCGCCGACGCCGGAGTCGAAGATGCCGATGGGGGAGTTGTTGTCGTGCACGGGGTGTCGCCCTTGGGGGAATTACGTCCGGGGCATGCCGGGCGCAGGGCGGTTGGAACGCCGACAGGCGGCGGCGTCAAGCCTTTTTTCGCGCTGCCTCGGCCCGCCTGTCCAGGGCGCGCTTCATGGCGTCGAGCATTTCCGCGACCTTGACCGGCTTGGCCAGATGGTCGTCCAGGCCGGCTTCCAGGAAGCGTTCGCGGTCGCCGGCCATGGCGTAGGCGGTGAGCGCGACGATGGGCACCTGGGGATCGAAAAGGCCGTCGGCGTTTTCGCGGATGCGCCGGGTGGCCTCCAGGCCGTCCATGACGGGCATCTGGATGTCCATGAGGATGATGTCCACGGGCTGGGAATCCCTGGTGGCCAGGACGTCCAGGGCTTGCTGGCCGTTGTCGGCCGTGCGCACGACGTAGCCGACCTTTTGCAGCATACGCTGCGCGGCCATGCGGTTCATGGGGTCGTCCTCCACCACCAAAGCGACCTGGCCGGAGGCGACGACGGCCTGCCCGACATTCCCGCAGGGGACCTGGGCCTGGTCCGGGAGCGGGATCAGGGGGATGACCGCCCGCATGGACGTGCCCTGGCCTTCGACGCTGCACAGGTGGATGCGTCCGCCCATGAGTTCGACCAGGCGTTTGACGATGGCCAGCCCCAGGCCCACGCCGCCCTGGGGGCCGGCGGCGGGGTCGGTCTGGACAAAGGGCGAAAACACGCTGTCGAGCTTGTGGCCGGGGATGCCCCGACCGGTGTCGGCCACGACAAAAACGACGTCGCATGGCGCGCCTTCCCGGGGCTGGCTGTCGGGATCGCCGAGGAAAACGGCCACGTGGACGAAGCCGGAGTCGGTGTATTTGACGGCGTTGCCGACGAGATTGAGCAGGATCTGGCGCAGCCGGACGTCGTCGCCCATAACGCGCCGGGGGAGCCCCTGGGCCAGATCGACGCTCAGCGCCAGGTTCTTGTTGCGGGCCATGGGACCGAAAACGTCCAGGACAGCCTGGCGGATGTCCTCCAGCTCAAAGGCGGTCTGCTGCAGAACCAAGGCTCCGGACTCGACCTTGCTGAGGTCGAGGATGTCGCCGAGCAGGCGGCTTAAGCGTCCGGCGGCCCGGCCGGCCATGGCGACGTATTCCTGTTGCTCGTCGGTGAGCGCGGTGGTCTCCAGCAGCTGGAGCATCCCCACGACGCCGTTTATGGGCGTGCGTATCTCGTGGCTCATGTTGGCCAGGAACTCGCTTTTGGCCCGGCTGCCGGCGTCGGCCATTTCCTTGGCCCGGCGCAGTTCCTGTTCGTATTGGTATTGTTCGGTGACGTCGCGGTTGGAGCCGCGCCGTCCGAGGTCCTCGCCGCCGGGGCCGATGATGCGGCCGCAGACGTGGGCGATGTGGGCGACGCGGCCGTCGGCGCGCAGGATGCGGAAGTGGAGTTCCTCGTGGACGGCCTCCAGGGCCTCCGGAGTGTCGAAATGGGCGTCCCATCTGGCCCGGTCCTCGGGATGGATGAGGTCGCGCACGGCCAGGGAGCCCGGGCCGAGGAAGGCTTCGGGCGGATGGCCCGAGACGCGGACGCAGGCCGGCGAGACCCAGCGGCACTTGCCGTCGGGGCCGTCCCAGAATTCCCAGTCATGGGAATTGTCAGCCACGATGCGGAAAATGTGTTCCCGCTCGGCCAGCCGGGCTTCGGCCTGCTGGCGGGCATCCTCAGCCAGACGGCGTTCGGCGGCCCGGGCGGCCAGCAGGTCGGCGGCGCGGGTGAACGCCTCGCCCACGGCGGCGGTTTCGGCCAGTCCGAAGCGCCGCCGCGGCAGGGGCAGGCCCTGGCCCAGGGCTTCGGCCGCCGGAACGAGGGCGTCGATGGAGCCGGCGATGTGCCGGGCCAGGGACAGGGCCAGCAAAAATCCGCCCAGGGACAGGGCCAGGACGCCGCCGCCGGTCCACCACAGCCAGCCGCGCACCTCGGCCAAGAGCACGCTACGGGGCACGGCCACGGCCACCCCCCAGCCCGAGCCCTCGGCTTGGTCGTAGGCGGCCAGGGCCGGCTCGCCGTCAAGGCGGATGGCCTCGTAGGCGGGAACGTCGCCCTGGGGCAGCGACAACCCGTCCAACAATTCGCCGGCCGGCCGGCCGGCCCAGGTTTCGGGCTGGCCGGCCCGGGCGGCCACCACGCCGGCGGCGTCGATGACGGCGGCGGTCCAGCCGGCGGGCAGGAGTTCCGTGGTCAACATTTGGTCGAAGCGGGCGACCGGCACGGTCATGGCCAGGTCGTAGCGCACGGCCGCGCCGTGCCAGACCGGCATGTCGAGGCTGACGAGGTAGCGGCCGGTGACCGCGCCGCGAAAGAGGTTGCTGATGCCGGGTCGGCCGGTTTCAAACACGCGGCGCACGCTCTCGCGCACGGCCCGCTTGGGCAGGGGCGCGCCTTCGGGCAGATAGGAATTGAAAATCTGCTGTCCGGAGGCCTCGGCCACGATGACGTCGGAGGAGGGGTAGCCGGCGAGCAAGGTTTTCACTTGTCGCCGAAACACGGCGAACTCGCCGGTCTGCAGGGCCGGGGAGGTGGCCAGGCCTTCGGCGGCGGCCAGCAGGATGGCAAATTCGCGGTCCACGGCCAGGGAGAGGTTTCGGGCGACCTCGGCCATGTGGGTCTGTATCTGGTTTTTTTTGGCCTCGTAGGCGTAGTGGACGAGGTAGGCGGCGCACAGCCACACGGGCAGGACGCAGGCGGCGACGAGGCCGGCAAGGTGGAGCCGCAGGGAGCGCGGGGGGGGGGTGGGAGCGGTCATGGGCCTATCCTGCTGGCGCGGCGCGGGCGCGGGAGTCTTCTGTTCTCCGAGTATAAGCACGGAAGGCCGCATCCTGTCCATGCGCGCGTCGGGCCTCGACCTGATTGGGGCGTTTCGACGGGCTGTCCGTCGCCTGGGGACCAGGGACGCGGGAAAGGCGGCGCGGCGTTTTTGTCCGTCGCGGCGGCAGTGCGGCCGGGCTCATCCGGGAACCTGTCGACCGGGATTGGCCGGGCTGCAAATCGTGCACAATTGCAACATAGTGCAAATACGCAACACAACTTGCCGAGCAGCTTTCGGCAATTTCCGACAAACATTGAAGGGATTGTACTGAAATCGATGCAAATTCGCAACGCTCACCCGCTATCCACAAGCCCCCCGCTCTAAATCGCCAGGCCAAAAACTCCTCAACAACTTTTAATAACGCAATACCAGTATGTTACGCCTAAAAGCCGAACGCTTGTCCAAAAAGTAGCATACATCTTGCTGCACACGCCTGCCACGCTTTGCATGTTGCGATTTTGCACTGCCCCACCCGCCGGAGGCAGGCGTCCGGCACATGCGCCTGGCTCTCGGCCGCACTTCGCCCACGCCACCCCCCCGGCGTCGGCCGCGGCCGGCCCTGGCGGGATCGTCGCGCTTGTCGGGTTGGCGCGACGCATCCCCCGTGCGGCCCGGCTTGTCGTTACAAACCCGACCGTGAACTCCGAAGAACGCCATCCGCCGAAAAAGGAGATCATTGATGGAGCCCTGTCTGGCCCCCGCCCTGGCCGAAACCGCCAAGTTCGAAAAACTGTGCGGCATCCTCGACCGCTACGACCGCCACCCCGCCCGGCTCGTGCCCATCCTCCAGGCCCTCCAGGAGGAGTACCGCTACCTGCCCCAGGAAGTGCTGTCCTACGTCGCCACCTCGCTGCGCATCCCCGAAGCCAACGTCTTTGGCGTGGCCACCTTCTACGCCCACTTCGCCCTGGAGCCCAAAGGCAAGTACGTCGTGCGCCTGTGCGACGGCACCGCCTGCCACGTCAAACAGTCCATCCCCATTCTGGAAGCCCTGCGCGCCCGCCTCGACCTCACCGAGGCCAAGGCCACCACGCCCGACATGCTCTTCACCGTCGAAACCGTGGCCTGCCTCGGCGCTTGCGGCCTGGCTCCGGTCCTGGTCATCAACGAGGACGTCTACGGCCAGATGACCCCCCAGCGCGCCGTGGACCTCATCGACGCCATCCGCGCCAAGGAGCTGCAATAATGGAAGGCCCCATCCTCGATCCCCAACACGCCGCCGCCCCCGAGGCCGCCTCGGGCGGTCGCCGCGTCATCGTCTGCGCCGGCACCGGCTGCGTGGCCAACGGCTCCAAGAAGGTCCTCGACGCCCTGGAAAAACACATGGGCGAGGCCGGCCTCGACGTGGTTTTAGAATTTCGGCCCGAAGGCCATGGCGACGGCGTGCGCGTCTCCCACAGCGGCTGCCAGGGCTTTTGCCAGATGGGACCGCTGGTCACCATCCTGCCCGAGAACATCCTTTATACCAAGGTCACCGCCGACGACGTCCCCGAAATCGTCGCCGAGACCCTGGTCGGCGGCAAGGTCGTCGAGCGCCTGCTCTACGTCGAGCCCCGCACCAAGGAAAAGTGCCTGGGCCCCGACCAGATTCCCTTCTACCAGCGCCAGACCCGCACAGTCCTTAAAGAGTGCGGCTTCATCGACCCCGACGACATCCGCGAATACGTGGCCCACGGCGGCTACGCCGCCGCCCGCAAGGCCTTCGCCGACATGGACGCCAAGGGCGTGTGCGACGTCGTCAGCCAGTCGGGCCTGCGCGGACGTGGGGGCGGAGGCTTCCCCACCGGCCGCAAGTGGGAAGCCGCCCGGGTCCAGGCCAACCCGAAAAAGTACGTCATCTGCAACGGCGACGAGGGCGATCCCGGCGCGTTCATGGACAGAAGCCTCATGGAAGGCAACCCCCACTGCGTCATCGAAGGCATGATGATCGCCGCCCGGGGTATCGGGGCCGACGAAGGCTACATCTACGTGCGGGCCGAATACCCCCTGGCCGTTAAGCGCATGCGCAAGGCCGTGGCCGACGCCGAAGCCGCCGGCTATCTCGGCGACAACCTCTTCGGCTCGGGCCAGTCCTTCCGCCTGGAAGTCATGGAAGGGGCCGGGGCCTTCGTGTGCGGCGAGGAAACCGCGCTTATCGCCTCCATCGAAGGCCTGCGCGGCATGCCCTCGCCCAAGCCGCCCTTCCCGGCCCAGCAAGGCCTGTGGCGCAAGCCCACCATCATCAACAACGTCGAGACCCTGGCCCAGATTCCCCGCATCGTAAGCGAAGGGGCCGCAGCCTACCGTGCGCTCGGCACCGAGACCTCGCCCGGCACCAAGACCTTTGCGCTCACCGGCCACGTCTCCAACACGGGCCTTATTGAAGTGCCCTTTGGCGCGACCCTGCGCGAAGTGGTGCTCAACATCGGCGGCGGCGTCACCGACGACCGGGGCTTTATTGACGAAAAGGGCTTCAAGGCCGTGCAGATCGGCGGCCCGTCCGGCGGCTGCCTGACCCCGGACCTGCTCGACCTGCCGCTGGACTTCGACTCCCTGCGCTCGGTGGGGGCCATGGTCGGCTCCGGGGGCCTGGTGGTCATGAACCAGAAGACCTGCATGGTCAGCGTGGCCCGGTTCTTCATGGAGTTCACCCAGCGCGAGAGCTGCGGCAAGTGCGTGCTGTGCCGTGAAGGCACCAAGCAGCTGCTGGCCCTTCTGGACGACGTCATCGAAGGACGCGGCACGGCCGAAACCCTCGCCCTGCTCGAAACCCTGGGCCACGCCGTCCAGGTCGGCTCCTTGTGCGGCCTGGGCAAGACCGCGCCCAACCCGGTGCTCTCGACGCTCAAGCACTTCCGCAAGGACTACGAAGAGCACGTCTTCGAGAAGCGTTGCAGCGCCGGCCGCTGCAAGGCCCTGGCCATGCCGACCATCAACGCCGCCCGCTGCAAGGGCTGCCGCCTGTGCGTCAAGGCCTGTCCGGCCGGAGCCATCACCGGCGAGAAGAAACAGCCCCACGTCATCGACGAAACCTTGTGCATCAAGTGCGGCGCCTGCGCCACGGCCTGCAAGTTCGGCGCGGTGGAGGGAATCTAGCCATGACCATGGACCAGCAATTCGTCACCGTCGAAGGCCGCGCCATCCCCATCGAGGGCGAGCGCAACCTTCTGGAAATCATCCGCAAAGCCGGCATCGAGCTGCCGACTTTTTGCTACCACTCCGAACTGTCCGTGTACGGGGCCTGCCGCCTGTGTCTGGTGGAAGTGGCCGGACGCGGCGTCCAGGGCGCCTGCTCCACCCCGCCCGAACCGGGCCTGGACATCAAGGTCAACACCCCGCAGCTGCGGGAAATCCGCAAGATCGCCGTGGAACTGCTTTTGGCCAACCACGACCTGAGCTGCCCCAGCTGCTTTAAAAGCGTGGACTGCAAGCTCATGGACGTGGCCCGGCGCGTAGGCGTGACCAGCGTGCGCTTCAAGCCCGTGCAGGAAAAAGCGCCGCTCGACTTTTCCTCGCCGTCGATCATCCGCGACCCCAACAAGTGCGTGCTGTGCGGCGACTGCGTGCGCATGTGCTCGGAGATCCAGGGCATCGGGGCCATCGGCTTTGCCCATCGCGGCCATCAGACCGCCGTGTTGCCGGCCTTTGGCAAGGGCCTGGGCGAAGGCGAGTGCGTGGGCTGCGGTCAGTGCGCCAACGTCTGCCCCACCGGGGCGCTGGTGCCGCGCAGCGAAATGGACGAAGTGCTCACCGCCCTGGCCGATCCCACCAAGACCGTCGTGGCCCAGGTGGCCCCGGCCGTGCGCGTGGGCCTGGGCGAGTGTTTCGCCAGCCCGGCCGGCGATCCGGTCATGGGCCGCATGGCCGCGGCGCTTAAGCGCCTGGGCTTCGACGCCGTCTACGACACCACCTTCGCCGCCGACCTCACCGTCATCGAGGAAGGGCAAGAGTTCCTCACCCGCGCCGCCGCCGGCGAGAAGCTGCCCCAGTTCACCTCCTGCTGTCCCGGCTGGGTGCAGTTTGCCGAGCAGTCCTTCCCGGAACTGCTCCCCAATCTGTCCTCCTGCCGCTCGCCCCAGCAGATGTTCGGCTCCCTGGTCAAGGAGATGCTGCCCGAAAAGCAGGGCATCGCCCGCAAGGACCTGATCGTGGTCTCCATCATGCCCTGCACGGCCAAGAAGTTCGAGGCGCGCCGGCCGGAATTCGCCGTGGACGGCTCCCCGGACGTGGACTTCGTCCTGACCACCCAGGAACTGGCCCGGATGATCGACGGGGCCGGCCTGCGGTTTAACAACCTTGAGCCCGAATCCCTGGACATGCCCTTTGGCTTCGGCACGGGCGCTGGCGTCATCTTCGGCGCGTCGGGCGGGGTCACCGAGGCGGTGCTGCGCTTTGCCGCCGAGAAGATCACCGGCAAGACCCTGGCTTCGGTCGATTTCGCCGAAGTGCGCGGCGAGTCCGGCCTTCGCGAGGCGACCCTGGAAGTGGGCGGCAAGACCCTGCGCCTGGCCATCGTCCATGGCCTGGCCAACGCCCGGGCCGTGGCCGAGCAGGTCGTGGCCGGCAACAGCGAATACGACCTCATCGAGGTCATGGCCTGCCCCGGCGGCTGCATCGGCGGCGCGGGCCAGCCCGTGCCCAAGGATCTGGCCGACCGCAAGCGCCGCACCAAAGACCTCTACCAGTGCGACAAGACCTTCCCGCTGCACAAGGCCCAGGACAACATGTTCGTCACCGAGTGTTACGACAAGTTCCTTGGCGACGTGGGCGGGCACAAGGCCCATTCCTTGCTCCACACCCACTACCAGAGCCGCCGCCGCGTCAGCGACGAGACCCTGGTGCTCCTTAGCGGCGATCCGGCCCAGACCAAGGTCCGGGTGCGGGTGTGCCTGGGCACGAGCTGCCACCTGCGCGGCGCTCAGGACATCCTGACCGGGATGCTCAAGCACATCGTGGAAAACGGCCTGGAAAACGCCGTGGACGTGCGGGCGTCGTTCTGCTTCGAGCAGTGCGCCAAGGGCCCCACCGTGGAGATGGACGGCGAAGTGATGACTCACTGCACCCTGGATAGCGTGCTGGCCGCCCTGGACGCGCACCTGCGCAATCCCCTGCCCCAGCCCACCAAGCCCAGCGCCGGCTGCGGTTGCGGCTGCGGCAAGTAGTTTAATAAGCGACAAAGATGATTGAAAAAGGGCCGGCCCGTGAGGGTCGGCCCTTTTTCACGTGCTTATTGCAGAGCCTATGCATTGACATTGATTTTCATTATCGCTACTACCCCAGCATCACCCAGGCGGTCCGCGCCCCGGCCTCCCGGCCCGCGCCGCCGCTCCACCCGGAGGTCGCCATGCTGTCGCAATCTTCCATCTCGTCCAAAGGACGTACTACGACCTGGGCCAGCCGCTTCCTCGGCTCCGCCCGGCGCGAACCGGCCGGCGGCGCAAGCCGCGAACAGTCCGACTTCGCCGACGCCAAAACCCCGCAACCGTCCGACGCCGCCGGGGCCAAATAGCCCCGTGCCGCGTCCCGCTGTCCGACCGCGCGGCCCCACGTGCTTCGGCCTCTCCCCCGGGCCGGCGCGTCGCCGCGTCGGGTCGGCCGCCATGGAGACATCGCCATGACCACCATGCAATTCCCCTTCGGCGATCAGGCCGAATGCATCGAGAAACTGCTTGCCGCCTACCGCTACCGGCCCGTGGTCAACCACCGGGGCCAATGGTACTATGAAACGCGCCTGGCCTGGCGCGGCCGGCTGGTGCTGTGCCGCTTGGGAACCGCCGACCTGTCGCGGCTGCCGGCCGACCTCTACGGCGAAGTCTGGTGCGGCTACTACGACGCCGCCGAGCCCGACGCCATGCTCGACGACGCCGTCCACGCCAACATCTTCGCTTTCGTCAAGAATGTGCACATGGCCGAAGCGGCCTAGAAAAACTAGACGATGACGGTCGTTGGGCGGGGCACGGCCGGGAAGGCCGCCCCAAGGCTCAAACGGCGCAGGACAGGGCCAGCGGCAACTCCACGGTGAACGTCGTGCCGGCCTCGGAAGTGGCAAACCGGATGTCGCCGTGGTGGTCCTCGACGATGCGCTGGCATACGGCCAGCCCCAGGCCCGTGCCGGATTCCTTGGTGGTGCAAAAAGGATCGAACACCCGCTCGCGCATGGCCTCGGGGATGCCGCCGCCGGTGTCGGCCACCGTCAGCCGGGCTCGGTCATCGACGATCTCCGCCGTTACCGTGAGCGCGCCGCCGCACTCCATGGCCTCGGCCGCGTTCTTGAGCAAATTGAGCAGCACCTGTTTGATGCGCGCCGCGTCGTGGGGCACGGCTCCAAGCCCCTCGCCGATCTCCGTCGTCACGGCAATGCCGCGCGACTCCATGGCCCCGGCCATGATCGCCAACGACTCGCGCACCGTGGCGGCCAAATCGCGCGGCTCGATCTGCGGCGGAGCCGGCCGGGTAAAATCGCGCACTTCGGTCAAAAGCGTCTCCAGCCGCTTGGCTTCGGATTCGATGATGCCGAGCTTTTCATAATCCGCGCCGTCTTCCGGCACATGCCGCCGCACCTGGTTGGCGAAGCCGCCCATGAGCATGAGCGGATTTTTGATCTCGTGGGAAAGCCGCGCCGCCGCCTCGCCGATGGCCGCGAACCGGGCTTGGCGGATGAGTTTTTCCTGAGCGCCCAAGAGTTCGCGCCCGGCCTTGTCGCGCTCCTCGCGCAGCCGGCGCGACCAGCGCAAGGCCAGATGCACCGTGGCCACGAACATGGCGAAAACCACCACCTCGAAAAGCCCGACAATGGCCCACTCCCGCACCATCAGCCGGCCGATGAGCCCCTGTACTTCGTCCTCGGGCGCGGCCAGGGCCACGGCCCAGCGGTTGCCCGGGTCCTCGGCCCCGCCAAGAAGCGCCGGACAAAAGGCCACGAACTTTTTCACCGGCCCGATCTCGCCCCGGTGCCAGCCTGAAACGTACCAGTCCATGCCGCGCTGCCCGGCCATGACCCGTTTGTCGATAAGCCAGGTCAGCCGCGACCAGTCGATGGACGGGTCGCGCTGCCGGCGCACGTCCAGGGATTCCCGGCCGATGAATTCCGCCTCGTGGTGGTCCAGAAAATAACCGGCGTCGTCCAGGACCCAGGCGTAGCCGGTCTGGCCCGAGCGCACGTTGTGGGCGTAGCGTTGGGCCACGGCCAGGGCGTCCACGACCAGCACCAGCCCGCCCACGGTCCCGTGTTCGTCGGCCAGGGGCATGGTCATGGCCATGAGCCGCCGCCCGGCCAGGGGGCCAGCCTGGGGCGCATAGACGCGCGTCAGCTTGATCTGCCCCAGCTTCGCGCCGTCGCCAAAGGCCTCGGCGCAGGCTTCGGGACACAGCCCGGCCGTGTCGATCTCCCGGCCGGAAGCGTCGTAAAAGACCGGCGTCGCCGCCCCGGGGGCCAAGACCCCAAGAGCCGCCACGTTCCATTCGGCAAAAATGCTGTAATAAGCCGGCATGGCCAGCCACGGCCGGCCGTCGGAGGCCGTGCGCTCACGCCACATAAGCGACAGGCTGTCCAGGCAGGTGCGTAAAAACGCGAAGTGATCGCCGATGTCCGCGGCGATCTGCTGGGCCAGAATAAGCTGCTGGTGGTTGAACTGGTCCGTGACCACGGCCTCGATGTCCGTCTTGGCCCGATACCCCATGCCGGCGATGGCCAGGGTCAGGGCCACGAACAACAGGCACGCGGCCAGGATGTGCTTGCGGGTCATGGGCCGCCTCCAGCTTTATCCCGCCTACCTGATTTCCTCCGTACCCGCAATCAGTTAGACGCGACGGTCGGCCCGGCCGCCATTTCCGGCCCCCCAACCCCCTTGCGCCCGGGGGCGGGGACGCGCATAAGGCCGCCATGAACATGCAAGCAAACGACGAATTGGAATTGTCCGTCGCCCGCCTGGCCCTTGGCGGCCGGGGCGTGGCGCGCCTTGACGGCATGGTGGTTTTCGTGGACGGCGCGCTGCCCGGCGAGACCGTCATGGCCAAGGTCACCCAGGTGAAAAAAGGCTTTGCCGAGGCCGTGGCCGAGCGCATCATCACCCCCGCCCCCGAGGCTGTCGAACCCCATTGCCCCCACTTCGGCGTCTGCGGCGGCTGCGACTGGCAGCGCCTGGACTACCCGGCCCAGCTGTTCTGGAAACGCGAACAGGTGGCCGAAACACTCGCCCGCCTGGGCGGTCTGCCCGACGTCCCCGTGGCCGACACCGTGGCCTCGCCCGAGGTCTACGGCTACCGCAACAAGATGGAGTTCGCCTTTGCCGGCCGGCTCCACCTGGGCCTTCGCGAACGCCGCAACCCGGCCCGGGTGCTGGATATCGACACCTGTCCGCTCATGGCCCCCTGGGCGGCCGAGATGGTGAACGCCGTGCGCGAGCTGTGCCGCGAAACAGGCCTGGCCGCTTACGATCCCCGCACCGGCAAGGGCGTGTGGCGGCATCTGGTGCTGCGCGACTCCCGCCACGACGGTTCACGCCTGGCCCATATCATCACCGGCCCCTCCCGGGCCGCCGGCGACGCCGTCCACACCCTGGGCAAGGCCTTGCTGGCCCGGTTCCCGGAACTGACCGGCTTCGTCCATTCCGTGCGCCGCGCCCCCACCCCCGTGGCCCACGGGGAACGCCAATCCATCGTGCTCGGCCGGGGCCACCTCACCGAAAAAATGGGCCAGGCGACCCTTCGCGTCCTGCCCGACGCTTTCGCCCAGACCAACACCGGCGCTGCCCAAAGCCTTTACGAGATCGTCGCCCGCGAGGCCGGCAGCGACCCGGTCGGCACGGCCCTGGACCTCTACTGCGGCTCGGGCGGCCTGGCCCTGAACCTCGCCCCGGCGTTCGCCCAGGTGCGAGGGCTGGACATCGATGCGCGCTCCATCGAAAGCGCCAAGGCCTCGGCCAAGCTCTCGGAAGCGCCCAACTGCGTCTTCGAGGCCGCCGACGCGGCCGACGCCCTGGACGATCTGGCCGGCGATCCGCCCACCGTCGTGGTCCTCGACCCGCCCCGGGCCGGAGCCGCGCCCGAGGTCATCGCCGCCATCCTGCGGACAGCGCCGGGGCGCGTGGTCTACGTGTCCTGCAACCCGGCCACCCTGGCCCGGGATCTCAAACGCCTGGCCGAAGCCTACGACGTGACCAGCGTCACCCCCGTGGACCTCTTCCCCCACACGGCCCATATCGAAGCCGTGGCGAGTTTGACGCTACGGGGGTGAGAAAGGGGGGAGGCCTCCGGCGGCTGGGGGCCTGAGGCCCCCAGACCCCCCACATGGTAAAAAGTAAAGCGTCCTGGGTTCGTTGGTCGGACCCGGGACGCTTTGGCGTTGATGCGGGGAATTACTGGACGCGGCAGGCCGGACAGTTGGCCGCCAGGGCCTTGCCGCCGTCAACCTGCCCGGCGGCCAGCAGGCAGGCATTGACCGGCGCCTCGTCCAGGGGCGGCGCGGCAGCGGCCAGGCAGGCGTCGCCGCCCGGCAGTGCCGCTTCAGGCAGGCCCAGCCACTGACGGCCCACGAACCGGGCCACCACCTCGCCGGCCAGCCGGTTGCCGGCCACGTTCCAATGAATTTCCCGGGGCGGATACAGCATGTCGCCCCGGCCGGCGGCGCAGACAAAGGCCGGGGTCAGGTCCAGCACCGCCACCTCGGGCGCGGCTTGCCCCAGCACGGCCCGGGCCATGCGCCCGGCCAGCCAGGGATCATAGCGCTCGGTCTGGCCGCCGGAAAAAGCCGCCGCCTCGCGCCACAGCCCCGGGCGCGCCGCCACTTCCGGCGGGGCCAGGACCACGGCCGTGGGAATGCGCCGCTGCCGGCCCAGGCGCTGCAGATCGCGCCCCAGCTCGGCCAACGCCTGCCAGCCCTTGGACAGTTCGCCGCAACGGGCCGCCTCGCCAGCCACGGCGAAATTGGCTGTCTGGCGCAGGTAGCGTTCGGGCGGCAAGGGCGCGTAGAGCGGCGAAAACGGCTCCGGCGCGCCGGTTTCCACGTACGCCCCGGCGAGCACGAAGTCGGCCAAGGCCGTCGTGTAGTCGATCAGGCGCAGGCCGAAACGATGGGGCGGCGCGGTCAGGCGCTTGCGGTCGTTGGCCACGGACACCGGACAGGCACGCAGCACGGCGTTGACCGGCTGGTCCGGGTCGGCCGCTTCCCAGGCCGTTTCCTGGGGATCGTTGCCCAAGAAAACCACGACCAAAAGGCCGTCGGCCTCCACACGCCCGCTCCAGTGGGCCAGGGCCTTGCGGTAATGGGCGAAACTGGAGCCGGGTTCGCCAAAATTGACCAGCCGCGTCCGCGCCCCAGCCTCGGCCAGGGACCGCGAAGCCGCGCCCTGCAGGGTGTATTGCGGCTTGACCGTGCCGCAACAGTAGGAATCCCCGAAGGTGAGGATACGAAATTCCCCGGGCGTACGCCGCCGGGGCAACGGTTTGTCGTCGTTGTAATTAAGCGCCGCCAGATCAACAGCCTCGCCTTCGGCGGCCAGGGCCTGGCTATCGCCAAGGGCATCGATCAGACGGCAGACCATTTCGCCGGCAGCAACAAACACGCAGGCCGTAACGGCCAGGATGCAGCAAGCCTTTCGCATGAACCCTCCGAACGCACCGCTTGTCGCGGCCTGTTCCCCGGCCATGTCGCACGGGGCATCCCGGAGGTTTCACTTCCCCTGTCGCGGCAACGACGCTATCTTGCCCCAGCCTCCCAAAACGCCCAACAACACGCCGGAAAACACGCATGACGACGCCCCCCTATCTGCTGCGCCTGCGCCGGGCCGGCGACGCCGCCGCCGTGCGCCGTGTCCTTGACGACGTGCTGCCCGACTTCGCCCACGTCTTCCCGGCCGACAAGACCGCGCCTATCCTGGTCAAGCCCAACGGCAACGCCAACATGAACGCGCTGACCGGCAACACCACCGACCTGCGCCTGCTCGTCGCTTTGCTCGGCCATCTGCGCGACGCCGGCTACACAAACGTCACCGTGGGCGAAGGCACCAACAGCGGTTTTTACCGCAACAAGATCGGGGTCATGGAGCGCCTGCGCCTCAACGCCGCCGCAGAGCGCTTCGGCTACGCCGCCATCGACCTGAACCAGGCCGAAGGCCTGCCCGTGCCCTTCGAAAACGGCGTGACCGCCCTGGTCGCCCGGCCGGCCCTGGAAGCCGCCCTGGTCATCAATCTGCCCAAGCTCAAGACCCATTTCGAGGCCGGCATGTCCGTGTGCCTCAAAAACCTCATGGGCTGCCTGGTCGGCCAGGAAAACAAGAAAAAGACCCACCAGAGCCTGGCCGCCAACATCGTGAACTTAAACCTCGCCCTGCGCCCGGCCCTGCACATCGTGGACGCCCTGGTCGCCATGGAAGGCCTTGGCCCCACGCGCGGCACGCCGCTTCGCCTGGACGCCCTGGTTTTCGGCGAAAATCCCTATCTCATCGATCTGGCCTGCGCCCGGCTGGCCGGCTTTCCGGCCGACAAGGTCCGCCCTCTGGCCGAGGCACGCCGCCGGGGACTGGCCAGCCCGGACATGGACGCCTTCCTGGACGGCCTGGCCCTGCCGCTTCTGGCCGGCCGCCCCCTGGCCCCGCCCGTAGCCGGACCGCTGGCCACCTTCATCCACCACCCCAAGCGCCAAAAATACTTTCTCGCCATCCGCAACACGCCCTTTTTCACCTGGCTGGCCGGCACGGACTGGTTCGGCGCGCTGCTGTTTAAAACCGGCCTGCGCCAGGACGTCTTTTGCCGCGACGAACTGCGCCTGGACGCGCTCACCCTGGACGCGGCCGCCTGCGACGACTGCGGGGCCTGCCGCCGCTTCTGCCCGGCCGGTCTCGATCCCAAGGCCGTGGCCGCCTCCGGCGACCGTTCCCAGTGCCTGGCCTGCCTCTATTGCCTGCTCGTCTGCCCCCGCCGGGCGCTGACCTTCCACGGCGAACCCGGCTACCTGACCGAGCAACTGCGCCAATACGACGCCCTGGTGCGCGAACTGGACGGGAGGCAGGCGCATTGGCAGGGTGAAGTGTGAGAGAAGAAAAGGCGAAAGATGCCCGGCGGCCGGGGGGCTAAGCCCCCCGGACCCCCTGAATGGAGAAAAGGGTAAAGGGTTTCCGTCGCGGATTGGTTTTTTTGTCGGTTAGCCAAGCAAAGGGGTGGCGTTGCCCCGGCCGAGAACCGCGGCCAAGGGGCATAGCCCCAGACCGCCATACTAAACGAGGCCGCCTTCCCGAATCGGGAAGGCGGCCTCGAAACGTTTCGGCGACGACGCCTTAGGCGTTGCGCAGCTTGACGATGATCTGATCCATGTCGCCGGACAGGTCGGCCAGGGCGTGGACGGCCTGGGCCGACTCGTGCATCCCGTTGCTGGTGGTTTCCACCACCTCGCTGACCTCGTTCATGGCCCGGTTGATCTCCTCGGCGGCGGCGGACTGCTCTTCGGCGGCGGCGGCGATGCCGGCCACTTCCCGGGCGCTGGCCTCGGCCAGGGCCAGAATCTCGCGCAACACCCCGCCGGACTTGCCGGCCAGCTCCGTGGCCTCGGTCACAGCCTGGGCCGCCTTGTCCACGCTGTGGATGTTGCCGGTCACCGACTGCTGGATGCTGACCACGGCCTGGCCCACTTCCTTGGTGGCGGTCATGGTCTTTTCGGCCAGCTTGCGGACCTCGTCGGCAACGACCGCGAAGCCGCGCCCGGCCTCGCCGGCCCGGGCCGCCTCGATGGCGGCGTTTAAAGCGAGCAAGTTGGTCTGGTCGGCGATATCGGAGATGACGGACATGACCCGACCGATGGCCTGGGTCTGCTCGCCAAGGGCGCTCATGGCCGCCTTGAGGTCGGCCGACACGGCGTTGACCCGGTCGATGGAGCGCATGGATTCCGCCACCACTTCCGCGCCGGTGGAGGCCTTGGCCTTGGTGTCGTCGGCGGACTGGGCGGCCCGGGAGGCATTCTTGGCCACGTCCAGGACCGTGGAGGTCATCTGGGCGATGGCTTCCACGACCTCGCGCAGCCGGTCACGCTGGTGGTCGGCCCCGGTGCGGACCTGTTCCACCTGGGATTCCAGCTGATTGGAGGCGGCAATGATGCTTTCGATGACCACGCCGAGATTCTCGGCGGCTTCCTGCATCCCCTCGCGCTTGGCGATCTCGGCCATGGCCCGGGCCTTTTCGGCTTCCTCCCGGGCGGTCTCGGCGCACTTGGCCTCTTCGCCGGCCTCGCGGCTCATGGCCTCGGCCTCGGCGATCTTGGCCTTGAGGCTGACGACCATGCGCTCCAGGGTGTTCTTGAGTTCCTCGGTTTCGCCGGAATAGCGTCCCTCGGCCACCGCGTCGAAGTCGCCGCGCGACACCTTGCGGGCGTAATCCATCACCCGGCGAAGCGGCGCGGTCATGCCCCGGGCCGTGAAGAACCCGACGACCATGACGATGAGCGCCACCGCCGTGGAAGCGGTCAGGGCCGAATAGAGGATAGTGCGCTCGGTGGCGTCGATGCTGGCCCGGTCGCGGCCGATAAAGAGCATGCCGGCGACCTTGCCGTCAGCCCCGTACATGGGCCAGTAGGCGGTGTTGTAGTCCTGGCCGAGGATCTTGTTGACGTTGAGAAAACGTCCGCCCTTTTGGAGCACGGTCTCAAGCACTTTCGGGTTGTCCATCCTGGTGCCCACAGCCCGCTTGCCGTCGCGTTCGATGGTGGTGGCCACCCGGGTGTCGCCGTAGAAAATGGTGCATTCCGTGCCGAGCACCTTTTTGATGTCGTCGACAAAGGCGTTGCTGGAGGACAGGTTGATGCCGGTGGTCACCGAACCGACGATCTTGCCGTCCTGGTAGACGGGATAGCCGGCGCGCAGGGAAAACTTGACGGCCGTGCCTTCTTCCAGGCCAACCGATCCCTGGCCGGCCAGGGCCTTTTGGACATTGAGCTGATTCTTGACGGAATCGCCGGACTGGTCGGAGTGCCCACGGGCCACCACCTTGCCTTCGGCGTCGGCGATGGTGACGAATTCGATGCGCAGCTCCCGCTGGGCGTCCTTGGCGATCTTGACCAGGGCGGCCTTGTCCTTGGCCACGATGGCGCCGGCCACGTCAGGCCGGGTGGCCAGAAGGTAGGTGACGCCCTTGACCTCGCTGCTGGCCTCCTTGAGCATGGCATCGACGGCGTCGGCCTTGGTGTCGATCTCGTGCTGGCTCATGCGGTTGAGCCCGTCGGACAGGTAATAATGGACGGTCAGCGAGGTGGCCAAGGTCAGCAGGATCACGGTAAAGAGCAACAATGCAATGATCTTTCCGGTGAAGGTCAGCCGCATACGCACCTCCTGGGCCGCCCTGGGGTCCCCCCCGGGAAACGCCTGTCGTGAAATTTTACACGATCTCTTGCCGTAGAAAAGACAGAATGATTATAGGAAAAATAATCATCCGTGGAAAGCGATTCCCACCACTGCGCGCGAATTTTCCGCTCCGGGAAGACGACTTATCCGAATTTTTCACAAGCCAGGACGCTGGACGGTCACGGCCGGGCCAATAATCTGGCCAACAGGAATCCCTGTTTACCCGACCCAAGGGCCCGCACTTCCACCCAGCCCCCGGGCACGACCGTCACAACCGACACCCGATCGCCGTCATGCAGGTCTTCCAGCACATCGCAGGTCAGGCTCGGACAATCGAGCAGATTGGCCAGCGGCGCGGCCACCTTGTATACGCTGGCCGGGTCCACCGGCCCGGACGCCGTCTTGCCGCCCAGGCATCCGCCCAGCATCATGGCCGCCGCCAACAGCATCCCCAAGCCCCCCCACCGCCGCAGCATGCAAGTTGTCGCCGTCATCAGACTCTTCCTTATTTTTTTGAGAACAAGAATCATTCCTATTGCCAAAACAATCTGCTTGGACTATTTCTCTCCGCGTTGGCCGCGGTGGCCGCAACGGACGGGCCGACCAAGGCGGCCTGGCATCCCTTGCCGGGGCGTACCTGGCCAGGGGCCAGCCGTCGCGGCGACCATTCCGCAGCGTCGCCTTGTCCGGCCCGACAGTCGCGAGCCGCCGCGGAAAAAGTTGTCGCCCCGGCCGTGGGCGCGTTTGGTCGCAAGGCCGTGGCTGGCCCTATCGGGATGTTGCCGGCCAAGGGGCAGAACCCGGCCAAGCCGGGACAGCCCGGCCGGGAAACAAGACGCAGGGGAGTGGGTGCGGACAGGGCCATGGGCCGGCCGGCCGGAGCTAGTTGCCGTCGAAGGTGCGCATTTCTTTTTCGAACGCCCGACGAGGAGCCTGGGACGGACAGTTGCAGACGGCGTAGGCGGCGTCGTAGCGGCTGTCGGCGGTGATGCCGCCGGGGCCGGTGAACACGAGCTTCTCCGGGTCCGGCTGGGAGATGGCGTAGACGCCGGGGTTGGTGGCGCAGGACCCGCAGGTGACGTTCCAGGTGGACACGCCGGTCATCTGCACCTTGGCCACGCAGCAGTCGCCGTAAGGATCGACCTTGCCGGTCTTGACGCCGGAATCGGCCCCGGCCGCCGCGACCAGACCAAGGCTGAGGCAAAGCACGGCAACGAGGCAAAAAGTGTGGCGATGCGGCATGGTTCCTCCCTGGCGCGTGGCCCAAACACGGATATTTTTGGAAATTAGCCGGTCGGGACGCCCTTGTCCAGCCGGCAGCCGACAGCCCTTTGGCGACGATGGCGCAAACCAGCTTGCCTTTTGTCGCCGGGCGGGCCATAACCTGTAAGAGCGGGATTCGGACCCGGTTCCCATCCCCCAAAAAAACCAAGAGGACGTACCCATGCACGATCACGACCACGAAGAATACGACGAGTGCTGCACCGAGATCCCCGAGGCTTCCGTTGGCCAGCCGGTGGTGGACTTTTCCCTGAAAGTCTATGACCCGGCCGAGGGCTTTTTCGGCGAGATGGACATGGAAAAGCTCATGGAAGACGGCAAATGGGTGATCCTGTTCTTCTACCCGGCCGACTTCACCTTCGTGTGCCCCACCGAACTGGCCGATCTGGCCGCCAAGCACGAGGAACTCAAAAAGCTCGGCTTCGAGGTCTTTTCCGTCTCCACCGACACGGAATTCGCCCACTTGGCCTGGCGCAACAGCGAAAAGCTGCTGGAAAACGTCCAGTACAAGATGGCCGCCGACCCCACCGGCAAGGTCTCCCGCTACTTCGGCGTCTATGACGAAGAATCGGGACTGGCCCTTCGCGGCACGTTCATCATCAACCCCGACGGTGTGCTGGTCTCCAAGGAGATCAACTTCTACAACGTCGGCCGCAACGCCGACGAGCTGCTGCGCAAGTGCCAGGCCAACGTCTACCTGCGCGAGCACCCGGCCGAGGCCTGCCCGGCCAAGTGGACCCCCGGCGACAAGACGCTGACCCCGTCCGAACAGCTCGTGGGCAAGGTCTACGAGGCCCTGTCCTAGTTCCTCGTCGCATCCTCAGCCATGACAGCGCCCGAAGCGCCCGGCCCGTCCGGCGCGCTTCGGGCGTTTGGCGTTTTTGCCGCCTCCCAGCTCCCCCGCGCCGCCGTCACGGCAGCTTTTCCCGGGCCAGGGCCAGCCAGGCCCGGGCCGCCGGCGACAACCGCGCGCCCTTGCGCCAGGACAACGCCGCCCGCCAGCGCAGATCGGTCTCGTCCACCAGCACCACGCCCAGCGGCTCCAGATTGCGCCCTTCGGTCAACAGGCGCGGCAGCAAGGCCACCCCAAGACCGGCCGCCACCAGGGCAATGATGAAATCCAGCTGGCCGCTGCGGGCCGCCAGGCGCGGCGCAAAGCCCCGCAGGGAACAAGCGTGCTCGATGCGCGTATTGAGGGCGAACCCCTGCTCAAAAAGGATAAACGGGTCGTGCGCCAATTCCGCCAGCCGCAGGCGCTCCCGGCCGCGCAGGGGATGGTCGGCGGCCAGCACGGCCATCATGGGATCGTCGCGCACCGGCTGCCAGGAAAAGGCCTCGCCAATGGGCAGAAGCGACACGCCAAGCTCCACCTCGCCGGCTAAAAGCGCCTCCTCCAGCCGGGCGCTGCCCTGCTCCATGAGCTCGATCTCCACATTGGGCCAGCGGCTGCGATACTCGGCGAAAAGCGGCGCGAAAAGCCGGGCGCTGCCGAAAATCGGCAGTCCCAGGCGCAGCCGGCCCGATAAAAGCCCGCGCAAATCGGCCAGTTCGGCCGCCAGATGCTCGCTCTCGGCCAGCATGGCCAAGGCCCGAGCGTAAACCAGCTCCCCGGCCGCCGTCAGACGCACGCCGGTCCCCAGCCGCTCCAAAAGCGCCTCGCCGCACTCGGCCTCCAGCTGCCCCACCGCCTTGCTCACCGTGGACTGGGTGGAGAAAAGCGTCCGGGCCGCCCTGGAAAACCCGCCCTGGCGCACCACTTCCACAAAGGCTTTCAGATTGCGCAGTTCCATGCCCATTCCAATACGGAATAGCTTTCATTCCGACAATTCATTTCACAAATGGGCGGCCCGTACCTATCTCAGAGCCAGGCAAGGAGTTGCCGCCATGACACTGGAAACAACAACAATGAAAAAAGGCCTGCGAAGCCTCGTCGAGACCACGGCCCAAGGGCTCGCCCTGATCGGCCTGTGGTGGATCTGCGACGCGGCCGTGCGCGCGGCCGGGCTGCCCATCCCGGGCGGCGTGGCCGGCATGGCCGTGTTGCTGGCGCTTCTGGCCTCCGGCGCGCTGCCCGTGGGCTGCCTGCGCCTGGGAGCCAAAGGACTTTTAAACCATATGCTGCTCTTTTTCGTCCCGGCGGCGGTGGTGCTGCGGGACCATGCCGAACTGCTGGGGTCCACGGGACTCAAGGTCCTGGCCGTCATCGTCGTCGGCATCCTCTCGGTGATGGCCGGCACGGCCCTGGCCGTGGAACTGCACATCCGCCTGAGGTCGCGCCATGTCCGCTAACCATTCCGCCCTGTTCTGGCTGGCGGCCACCCTGGCCGCCTATGTCGTCTCGCGTGTCGCCCGGCACTACGTGCGCGCCTGGTGGACCTCGCCGCTGCTTTTAACCTGCGTGCTGTGCCTGGGGCTGACCATCGGCCTGCACGCCGGCTACAGCGAATACATGCGCGGCGGCCAGTGGCTGCTGCTGCTGCTCGGCCCGGCCACCGTCGCCTTTGCCGTGCCCATCTACGAACACCGCGCACTCATCAAACGCCACTGGCCGACCCTGGGCGTGGGCGTCGCGGTAGGCTGCGGCCTGGCTTTCGGCGGCGGCTGGCTGCTCTCGGGGCTGCTTGGACTGTCCCAGGAAATGCGCCTGTCGCTTCTGCCCCGGTCGTTCACCACGCCCTTTGCCATGGACTTTGCCCGGGAAGTGGGCGGCGCGCCGGACCTGGCCGCCGTGTGCGTCATCGCCACCGGCATCCTGGGCGCGTCCCTGGGCGGCATGCTGCTCAAGGTGCTGCCCCTGCGCACCGCCCTGGCCCGCGGAGCCATGCTCGGCATGGGCGCCCACGGGGCCGGCGTGGCCCGGGCCCTGGAAGCCGGCGAAGAAGAAGGGGCCATCGCCGGCCTGGTCATGATCCTCGCCGGCGTCACCTGCGCCCTCATCGGCCCGGCCATTTCGTTGTTGGAATCGTAGGAGAAGTTTTATTTTTTTGCCTCCGGCGGCCGGGGGCCTGAGGCCCCCGGACCCCCCAAATGGGTTTTAGGGGGACGGGCGGAAGGCCGGACGAGCGCAAAGATTTGCCCCCTCCGGCGGCGGCTACCAGACCAGCCGCCGCTCTCCATACAAGAGGCCCTCGAATCCTGGCGGACTTCGAGGGCCTCATCTTTGTCGCTATAACACGATCGCCGGCCTGTGAGCGACCCGGCCGACCGGAGCACCAACCCCGCCGCCCCCCCTTTAACCCTTTCCCCATTCGGGGGGTCTGGGGGCCTCAGGCCCCCAGCCGCCGGAGGCATCTTCTCTTCCTCTTCTTATCTCTTCACTCCCTAAACAAACCACCCCTGCCAAGCCTCCCACTCCCCAACGCGCGCCGCGAAGGCGGCGTAGCCGGCCGCGCCGGGGTGGTAGCCGTCGCCCACGGTGGCCAGGCTGTCGAGGTAGGCGGACTGCCGGCACAGCGGCCGGCACATGTCGAGGTAGGGCAGCCCCATTTCGGCGCAGCTGCCGGCGAAGACGTCGGAGAGTTCCTCGATGCGCGCCCGGTAGGCGTCGTCGAGGACCGGCGGCGGCCCGACCATGAGCGTCGGGCACAGGGCGCTGGTTTTGCTGACGATCTCGAAGAGGTTGTCCACGGATTCGGACAGTTCGACCTTGCGCCGGCCGTTTTCGATCTTGACGTCGTTGACGCCAAAGGACAGCACGATGCGGGCTTCGTCGCGGGGGAGCAAGCGCGGCGGCAGTTCGCGGCCGAGGCGGTTTTTGATGTGGCGGCTGGTTTCCGAGCGCACGCCCAGGTTGTAGAGGGTAAGCCCCAACCCGGCGGCCGACGCAGCGGCGCACAGCCGGCCGGGCCAGCCGAGGTAGGTTTCGTCGCCGACGCCCACGGTCAGCGAATCACCGACAAAGACGATGCGCATGGCGGCCTCCGGGTGCGGTTCAGTCCCACTCGCCGTGGGGCGGGTTGGCCTTGCCGGTCATGGACGCGATGTCGATGCGCACCACGGCCGTGACGGGCACGACTTCGGGTTTGAAGCCGTCGGTCGGGCCGCCGTGGCGGCGCATGATGACCTTGAGGCCGGCCAGCTTTTCCGCTTCGTCTTCGAGGATCACGGCCGTGCCGAAACCAATGATGGACTTATAATAAGTGGTCCAGTCGCAGGGCCGATCTCCGGTGACGATCTCCACATCGGCGTCGAGTTCAAAGCACACGTTGGGATTGGCCCGCAGGATGTCCATTTTCTTCCCTTTTTTCGAGGAATGAAAATAGATGCGGCCCGGCTCGTAGCCCATGTTGACCGGCACGACATAGGGCCATTGACCGTCGAAGAGCCCAAGGCGGCAGATCCGCGACTGCATGAGCAGTTGTTCGAGGATCGCCTTGTCCTTGATTTCCCGTTCCTTCTTGCGCATCCCGTACTCCTTGCCCGATCCGCGCCGGGCGACGTAGGCATTGTCCGATCAGGCCGAAGCCAGGGCGTCGAGAAACTGGTAGGTCAGGGCCTTGATGGCCGGGAACACTTCGCGTCCGGCGTGCATCTGCTTGGGATGGTGCACGGTTGGTCCGGGAACCGCCACATCGGCGGCGCAGTGTTTGATGAGGTTTTGCATCCCCATCGGCGTGGTTTCCAGATGGTATTGCAGCCCCACGACCTTGTGCTTATAGACAAAGGCCTGATTGGCGCAAGCGGCCGAGGAGGCCGCGTGCACGGCGCCGGGGGGGATGGCGAAGGTGTCGCCGTGCCAGTGGAAGGCGTAGTAGGACTCGGGGAAGCCGGCGAAAACCGGCTCGGCCAGCCCTTCCGGGGTCATGGTCACCTTGAACCAGCCGATTTCCGGGACCGGATTGCGCGACACCGAGCCGCCCAGGACCACCGAGAGGAGCTGCGCGCCCAGGCACACGCCGAGCACCGGCTTGCCCGAGGCCACGCCGGCCTCAATGGCCTTTTTCTCGGCGGCCAGCCACGGATACTGCTTTTCGTCGTATACGCCCATGGGGCCGCCCATGACCACGAGCATGTCGTAGTCGGCGGGCGACGGCGGCGTCTCGTCGGCGTACAGGCTGGTGGAAACGACCTCATGGCCGCGTTCGGCGGCCCACAGGCCGATGGCTCCGACTTCTTCGAAGGGAACATGATAAAATGCGTGCAGACGCATGGGAACCTCCGGTATGACGTTGGGAGCCGCCGGTCAAAACGGCCGGCCGCATGGTGGGTCGCCCTCCCCGGCTTGTCAAGGAGCAAGGCGCGCCGCGCCGACAACTTCGGGGCGTTTTTGGACTTTCCTACCAAAAAAGTATAGCATACAAAGTCACCATGCCCGCATTCTCCGGGCGACACCGTCTAACCGGCGAGGCATCAACATGGCCGACAACACCTGGCACGCCCAAACCCTGGCCCTGCACGCCGGGCATGCCCCGGACGCCGACACCCTGTCCCGGGCCGTGCCCATCCACCAAACCACGAGCTATCTGTTCCGGGATCCCGAACACGCCGCCAACCTCTTTGCCCTGAAAGAAGGCGGCTACATCTACACGCGCCTGGGCAACCCCACCACCGACGTGCTGGAACGCCGGCTGGCCGCCCTGCACGGGGCCAGCGCCTGCGTGTGCACCGCCTCGGGCATGGCCGCCATTTTCTACGCCATCGCCGCCATCACCAAGGCCGGCCAGAACATCGTTTCGGGACTCAACCTCTACGGCGGCACGCACACCCTTTTCGAGCACACCCTCAAGCGTTTCGGCATCGAGGTGCGTTTCGTCGATTCCTCCGACCCGGCCAACTTCGCCGCCGCCATCGACGACAACACGCGCCTAGTTTACACCGAGACCATCGGCAACCCGCGCTGCAACGTCGACGACCTGCCGGCCATCGCCAAGATGGCCCATGACCACGGCCTGCCCTTCGTGGTGGACAACACCGTGGCCGCGCCGCCCATATTGAACCCCTTCGAGCTTGGGGCGGACATCGCGGTCTATTCGCTCACCAAGATCATCGGCGGCCACGGCACGGCCATCGGCGGGGCCATTGTCGAGGGCGGCAACTTCGACTGGTCCGTCGGCGGCAAGTTCCCGGAGATCACCGCCCCGGACCCGACCTACCACGGGGCCAATTTCTGGGAGATGCTGTGCTCGCTGGAAGGCGGCACGCCCTGCTCGGCCTTTTGCACCAAGGTGCGCACGGGCCTTATGCGCGACATCGGGGCCACGCCTTCGCCGTTCAACAGCTTCCTCATCATCCAGGGGCTGGAGACGTTGCCGCTGCGGGCCAAGGCCCATTGCGCCAACGCCCAGAAGGTGGCGGAATTCCTGGAAGCCCATCCGGCCGTCACTTGGGTCAACTACGCCGGCCTAGCCAGCCACAAGGACCATGCCCGGGCCAAGGCGCTCTTCCCCATCGGCCCCGGCGCGGTCTTCGGCTTCGGCGTCAAGGGAGGCCTGGAAGCCGGACGCAAATTCATCGCCTCGGTGAAGCTGTGCTCGCACCTGGCCAACATCCTGGACGCCAAGACCTTGGTCATCCATCCGGCCAGCACCACGCATTCCCAGCTCACCCCGGCCGAACAGCTCGAAGCCGGCGTTACCCCGGACATGGTGCGGATATCGGTCGGCATCGAGGATGTGGAAGATATTATCGCCGATCTGGATCAGGCGCTGACGGCTGCCAGCGCATAGAGAAAAAGACGAAGACTGGGGGAAACGCTTTTAGAAAGCGTTTCCCCCAGGCCCCCTTCGAAATAGCTGGGCTTACGCCCAACAGGAAGAGAGTCCGGGGGCCTTACCCCCGGAGCAACGTGGTTCCCGTCAAGCGCCACTGACGGCCATTCGGGCTTCCCGGCGGACAGAGAGTCAATCCTCGTCGCACCCCCTTTAAACCTTTTTCAGAGGTGGGGGGTCTGGGGGCCTCAGGCCCCCAGCCGCCAGCATTCTTCCCCCTCCTACTCCTTCTCCACCTCACATAACAGCCCCCGCAGCTGGTACGAGCCGAAGGCCGGGTCGTAGGGCGGGCCGGCGCTCGTCAGCACGTTGGCGGCGGACTCCAGTTCGCCGAAGTTGCCCGGGCCGCGTTCCGGGAACCACCAGCCGTGGTCCAGGCTCGCCACGCCCTCCATGATGTCCGGCGTCACCCGCGCCCGCATGCGGACCTGCCCGCGCGGGCTTTTCACCCGCACCCAGTCGCCGTCAGCAATGCCGCGCGCCGCCGCCGTGGCCGGCCCAAGCTCGGCCAGGGGATCGGGACGCCGGGCGCGTAGATGCGCGATCTGGCGGCCGTCGCTGTGGAAATACTCGCTGCGCCGCGCCCCGGTGGTCAGGATCAGCGGATAGTCGCAAGCCGTCTCGGGCGAGGCTTCCGGGCTTTCCGGCGGCGGCGCGTAGCTCGGCAGCGGATCGTAGCCCAACCGTGCCAACCCCTTGGAAAAAAGCTCCACCTTGCGCGTGGGCGTGCGAAAGCCTTTTTCGGCAAAGCGGCGGTAAGTCGGCGGCGGCATGACCATGCCGCCGCCGGCCAGCTCGGCGAAACTCACCCCGGCCGGCCGCAGCCGGGCGTCGAAGATGTCGTGGAGCGGCTCGCCGGCCCCGGGCAGGCCCAGCCGGACGGCCAGATCGTCCAGCATGGCTTCGATCTGGCGGCACTGGCCGGTTTGAACCAGCTGGCGGTGGGCGAACACCGCACGCGGGGCCACCAGCGGCAGTTCGATGACGCCGTCCATCTCGGGCCACATGGCCGCCGGCAGCACGTAATCGGCCAGGGCGGCCGTGGGCGTCAGGAAATGGTCGGCCACGACCAAGAGCTCCAGGGCCTTGAGGCTTTCCAGCACCATCCGGGAGTCGGCCACCGTGGCCAGGGGATTGTTGCCGAAAAGCAGCAGCGCCCGAACCGGGTAAGGCTGCCCCGTGAGCATGGCCCTAAAAAGCGTGGGGATATGGGCCGAAGGCATGAACGCGCGGAAGCCGCCCAAAAGTTTGAAGCGCTCGGCCCCCAGCCGCAGCGCCTGGGCCTCGGCGGGAAGCGCCTGTCGCAGCACGGGATAGGCCCCGATGAGCTCGGTCCCGAACACGTCGCCGCCCGGAATGTCGAGATTGCCGGTCAGCCCCCGCAGCACGGCCACGGCCCGCACGGTCTGCAGGCAGTTGGGGTTCTGCTCCAGGGACACGCCCCAATCAAGAATGGAGGGCTTGTCCAGGGCGTAGCGCCGGGCCGCCTCCAGCATCAGCGCCGCCGGCACGCCGGTGCGTTCCTCGGTCCAAGCCGGCGTGCAATGGGCCACCGCCGCCCACAGTTCGTCAAAGCCCAAGGTATGGGCGGCGACGAACTCCCGGTCGTACCAGCCTTCCTCGATGATGGCCCGGGCCATGCCGAGCGCCAGCGCCGCGTCGGTTCCCGGGCGGATGGGCAGCCACAGGTCGCAGCGCCGGGCCGTTTCGCTGCGCCTGGGGTCCACGGCGATGCCGCGCGCCCCGGCGGCCAGGGCCTTTTTGACCGGAAAAGCCAGTTCGCCGTCCGGCCCCGAAACCAGCGGATTGTGGCCCCAAAAAAGGATCGTGCGCGGCGGCGTGTCGCCATAGTAATCCCCGACCACGAAGCCGCCGTAGGTGAGATTGGAGACCGTGATGCGCGGAATGAAGCAGTTGGCCAGCCCCGGCTCGTACCAGTTGGGCGTGCCGAAGCTGTTGGCGAAACGGATGACGTGGAAATAGTGCGGCCGGCCCGTGCCCTGCCCCAGGGCCACGCTGTGGGGGCCGGACTCCCGACGAAACGCGTCGAGCCGCCCGGCAATGGCCGCCATCACCTCGTCCCAGGAGACCGGCTCGAAACAGCCCTGCCCGCGCTCGCCCACACGCTTCAGCGGCACGGTCAGCCGGTCGGGATGAGCCATCATGGCCGGCGCGGACAGCCCCTTGACGCACATGCGGCCCAAATTAAACGGCGAACCAGCCCTGGGCCGCACCCGGACAACCCTCCCGCCGTCCACCGTCACCCAAGCCGCGCAGCCGCCATGGCAGCCCCGGCAGATGCCGGGGTGGTTAGTGGGCATGGGGGTGGAAGTGGGGGTGGGAAGAGAGGGAAGAGAAGATGCCTCCGGCGGCTGGGGGCCTGAGGCCCCCAGACCCCCCGTATGGAGAGAGGGGGAGCATCAGAGGGCCGCGAAAAAGCAGATCACCGCAAAAAGGCCCAGGCCGGTGCGGATGGCGTGGAGCAGGTTCCACTTCTCCAAAAGCGCCCGGGTGGCGGCGTCGGCCGTGTCCGGGTCGGCGGCCGTCAGCTGCCGGTTGACCGGCATGATGAAGCGGTAGGTGACGACCCAGTTGGCGATGGAAAAAAGCGCCCCCGTGACGAAAAGCGCCTTGCCGGCCCAGTAGGCGGCCAGCAGGCCAAAGAAAAAACCGCCCACGGCCAGACTGGCCTGCATACGGTAGGCGCGCGGATAGCTCGCCTGCCACTGGGCCAGCATCTCGCCGTCCAGCAGCCCGCGCCGGGCCGGGTGTTCCACAAGGTTGATGTACAGGGCCGCGCCGGTAAACGCGGCCATGAGCGCCAGAGCGATAGCGCCAAATTCCATGGGTTACCTCGTTTGGCCGTCCACCTCGGCCAGGGTGTCGATAAGCGCGGCGATGGCAAAATCCTGCTCGGCGTCGGTGAGCGACGGATACATGGGCAGGGAGAATATCTCCCTGGCCGCTCGCTCGGTGTGGGGCAGGTCGCCTTCCTTGTAGCCCAGATGCGCGTAGCCCGTCATGGTGTGGATGGGCCAGGGGTAGCTGATGTTGAGGTTGACCTCGCGGGCCCTCAGGCCAGCCAGGACGGCGTCGCGCTTGGGGTGGCGGGCGACGTAGAGATAATAGGCGTGGTCGTTGCCCGGGGCGGTCACCGGCAGGGTCAGGGACGTGCCGGCCAGGGCGGCGTCGTAGCGGGCGGCCAACTGCCGGCGGCGGGCGATGTAGGCCGGCAGATGCTTGAGCTTGCCGCGCAGGATGGCGGCGTGGACCTCGTCCAGCCGGCTGTTGAACCCGTGCTCCAGGGCGTAATAGGTCTTTTCCATGCCGTAGAAGCGCAGCTTTTTGAGCTTGGCCGCCACGTCGTCGCGGTCGGTCAGCACCATGCCGCCGTCGCCGTAGGTCCCCAGAATCTTGGTGGGATAAAAGGAAAAGGCGGCCGCGTCGGCCAGAGCGCCGCAGATCCGGCCATGCCGGGCCGCGCCGTGGGACTGGGCGCAGTCCTCGACCACCAACAGCCCGTGGCGCTCGGCCACGGCGGCCACGGCCTCCATGTCCACGCACTGGCCAAAAAGATGCACCGCCACGATGGCCCGGGTGCGCGGCGTCACGGCCGTTTCCAGCAGCGCCGCGTCCATGAGGTAGGTGGCCGGGTCGATGTCGACGAAGCGTGGCACGCCGCCGGCGCTGGCGATGGCCGAGACCGTGGGCACGGCGGTGTTGGAGACGGTCAGCACCTCGTCGCCCGGCTGAAGCCCCACGGCCAGCAAAGCCAGCATGACGGCATTGGTGCCGTTGTCCACGCCCACGCCGTGGGCCGCGCCGCAGTAGGCGGCGAACTCCTGTTCGAAAGCCGCGACATTGGGGCCGAGGATGAGCTTGCCCGAAGCCAGCACCTCTTCCACCGCCGCCATGATCTCGGCCTTTTCTTCCCGATACTCTTCCAAATAGCCCCAAACATTAACCGCCATCCCATCACTCCTTGTTCCCCCTATTGGGGGGTCCGGGGGCCTCAGGCCCCCGGCCGCCGGAGGCATCTTATTCTTCTTGTATTACTCACTCAACCGCGCCCGAACCCTGGCGTCGGCAATGAGCGCCGCCGCCAGGGCGGGGTCGTGGCCGTGGGCCATGGCCGTGAGCGCGCGGGTAAAAAAGCGGGCAAAGGCGTCGGCCGGCGGGATGATCTCCACCAAGCAGCCCGTGGGCGTATTGCAGGCCAGTTCCAGGGCGGCTCCGGGCGGCGGGGTGAAGACCCGGTCCAGGGAGGCGGCCAGATTGGGGCCGAGCACGTCCAGGCGGTTGGCGTAGCCGGTGTCGAAGCCGAAGGTTCCGGTGAAGCTGCGCCCGCCGGGGTAGGTCATCTGGCAGACGAAGGCGGTGTCGACTTCCGGGCCGCGCGAAAGGATTTGGCAGGCCACGGTGTCCGGCTGGCAGCCGAAGAGCACCCGGCCGGGGCTGGCGGCATAGGCCCCGAGGTCGGACAGCGCCCCGCCGCCCAGGGCGGCGACGTGGCGGAAGTTGCCCGGCGGCAGGGGCGGAAAGGAAAAGACGGCGGAAGCGCGCGCGGGGGCCGAGCCGGCGGCGGCGAAGGCGGCCATGAGGGCTTCGATGCCCGGGTGGTCGGCCCAGACCGTGGCCTCGGCCAGGGTGAGGTTCTTTTTGGCGGCCAGGGCGGCGGCGGCCTCGGCCTCGGCCAGGGTCAGGAAGGCCGGCTTGTCCACCACGACGTGGCGGCCGGATTCCAGGGCGGCCAGGACCAAGGCGGCGTGGCGGCTGTTTTCGGTGGTGACGTAGACGGCCTGGGCCGGACTGTGGGCCAGGGCGGCCTTGGCGTCGTCGCGCCAGGTGACGTCCAGCCCGGGCGGCAGGGCCGGCCGGCGGCCGCTGCGGGAGACGATCTCGACCCCGGCCAGGCCCAGGGCGGACAGGTTCGGGGCCACCCGGCGGGCGAAAATATCGGACGCGCCGAAAACAAGGAGCTTCACGGCAGGGTCTCCAGCAGGCCCAGGCAGGCCATGAGGTTTCGGGCTTCGATGTTGACGTGGCCGTGGCGGGCCATGCGCCACAATTGCCCCAGCGTCATCCAGGCGTAGTGGTCCGGCAGGTCCAGAGACCTTCCGGGCGGCAGCTCCACCACCATGTAGCGGTTCTGGAAATGGTGGAAGCGCCCGCCCTCCTCGGACTGCACGGCGTCGTAGCGCACGATGGCCCGGCCGGGTTCAAGGAAATGGGCCAACAGCGGCGGGGCGCAGGCCCGGCAGGCCCGGGCGACCACTTCGGAACAGGCGACGGTCGGCCCGATCTCCATGCCGTCGCGGTTGCCGGGTTCCAGGCTTCCCCGGGCCAGGAAATGGAGTACGCCGCCGTGGCGCTGGCACAAGAAGCCGACCAGCCCCTGGCCGTCGTGGTGAAGCAAGGGCTGGGACCAGTTGGTGGCCTCACGGGTGTGGGCCTGCACGTCCACGCCGATGACGGAAAAATACAGGCCCGTTTCGTGGCGGATTTCCGTGTCGGTCACGGTCCAGCCGCGCAGCCGATCCAAATCCAGGGAAGAAACGCGCATGTCGTGGCGGGCCTTGCCGGCCGTGAGCCAGGCCATGAGTTCGTCCATGGTATGGCGTTCCTTGTCCGAGCGGCAAAAGGACAGATAGACGTCGAGGCCAAAGCCGCCCACGTCGTGGATCAATCCGTAATCCGGCCCTTCGTCGGGATCGGCCAGGGGAATAAGCGACACCACGGTGCGGGCGTCCATGTTGACGATGTTGTCGTGGTGCAAAAGGGCCTTGATCTGGCCCAGGGTGAGCCAGCGGAAATCCTCGTGCTCGGGCACGGGGCCGTCCACGGCGACGACCATGTTGCGGTTGCGCTTGCGCAAAAACCGCGCCCCCTGTTCAGGCTGGAGCTGGTCCAGGAGCACCCTGGCCCGGCCGGGCTCGGTGAAATATTCGAGGTAGCGCGGCGTGGCTCCGGCATGGACCCGGGAATAGTTGCTGTGGGTGGCCTGGACCGTGGGCGAAAGCTGGAGGATGTTGACGTTGCCGGGCTCCATCTTGGCCTGCATGAGAAAATGGAGCACGCCGTCGATCTCCCGGGCGAGAAGCCCCAGGATGCCCACCTCGGGCTGGTTGATGATGGGCTGGTCCCAGGATGCCACCGGGCCGAAACCGGTTTGCGCCCGAAGTCCTTCGATGGCGAAAAACCGTCCCGAGCGGTGCATCAGCCGCATGGGATTTGGCGCGTAATGCCACTGGGAAAGGGCGGTCAGCGGGGCGCGACGCACTTCGAAGCGGCTGCGGTCCTTGGCGTTAAACCAGTCCAGGACGGCGGCCACGTCCGGCAATTCCCCGGCCAGAGCCCGGCTGGAACGCAGAAAGGCCAGACGGACGGCAGCGGTGCTCATGGCTGGGCAACCGCCTCCAGAAAGGCTTCGTAACTACGGATGGAGCGGCTCATGTCGTAGTGGGTGCTGGCCAGCACCAGGCAGACGGCTCCGGGCGCGATGTCGCGGATGTCGATAAAGACCATGGCCGGGATGAAAAGCCCCTGGGCCGGATCGGCCAGACGCACGGACATCCGGTCGCGGCCGTCGGTGAGGTCCAGGCGAAGCGAACCCGATACGCAGACCACGAGTTGGTCGGTGTCGCGGTGGGCGTGGCCGCCGCGCTCGGCCGTCATGCCGTGCATGTAAAAGACCCGGCGGATGGGAAAAGGCACGGTCTGCCCGGCCTCGACCACGGACAGCCAGCCCCGGTCGTCGCCGACGGAAGGTACGGCCATAGGCCGCACCCGGCCAAGGGGCCCTACCATCGGCGCGCCTCCCGGGTCGGGGTCAGGCCGCCGCCGTGGACTTCGCGCACCACGAACTGCGGGGCGCGGTTGGCCTCAAGCAGCCCCCGGCCGACGTATTCGCCCAGAAGCCCGAGCATGACGAGCTGGATGCCGGCGAAAATAACCACCGTGACGTACAGCGTAGTCCAGCCCGTGGGCACGTCCACGCCAAGGAGCTTCTCCAGCAGGCTCCACACGGCCATGAGCAGCCCGAAGGCGCTGACGCCAAGGCCCAGCACGGCGGACAGGCGCAGGGGGGCCACGGAGAAATTGACGAACATGGTCAGCCACAACCGGATGAGCTTCCACAGGGTGTAGCCCGAACGGCCGGCCCGGCGGGGACAGTGCTCCACCTCGATCTGGGCGATGTTGTCGGTGACCCGCAGGATCAGACCGTCCACATAGGGAGAGGGGCCGGCGTAGGCGATGATGCGCTCGACCAGGAACCGGGACAGGCACTTGAAGCTTGAAAGATAGAGATGGCGCGGCTTGCCGAGCAGCCAAGTGGCCACCAGATCGTTGAACGCGCTGCCCCAGTTGCGCAGGGCGTTATGGCATTTTTCGCGAAAAGCGCCGTACACCACATCAAAGCCGCCGGCCACGGCGGCGTCCACCAGCCGGGCCGCCTCGTGGGGCGGATTTTGGAAATCATCGTCCATGACCACGACATAGTCGCCGCCGGACTGGCACAGCCCGGCCATGACCGCGCCATGCTCGCCGAAATTGCGGGCCAGGCGCAGATAGGTGACGCGTCCGGGATGGCGCTCGCAACAGGCCAGGCATTCCCGGTGGCTGCCGTCGCGGCTGCCGTCGTTGACCAGCACCACGTCGGTTTGGGGCAGCGGCGGCTCGGCGATCAGGGCATCCACCAGCCGGCCGATGGACTGTTCGGCGTTGTAGACCGGGATGACGATGGTCAGCGTGGGCGATGATACGGCTTGGCTCATAACCCCTTGCCGGCGTTGCGTTGGAAGTTGCCGGAAACGCCCCGGCCGGGCTTGCGGGCCAGGGCGAAAACGGACAGGCCAAAGGGGAAGGCCAGGGCCTTGCCCACGATGGCGGCGTTTTCGAGACGCCGCACGGCGGCCAGGGCGGCGTTGAGCGGTCCGGGCAGCGGCGTCAGATCGGAGACCGGCTGGCAGTCAGGCCGACGACGCCGGCGGGCCAGGCGCACCAAGGCGGCGGCCGGAAATAAAAGCGTATTGGAATAGGACAAAATGTCCAGGGTAAAACCCGCCCCGGCGAGCATTTCCCGCACCTCGCCGGCCCGGTAGCGCCGCGCCACGCCCACGGCCCGGTCATGTTCGGCGTATAGCGCCTGGAAGGCCACGAGATTGAGAATAAGCGCCCCGCCCGGGGCCAGCACCCGATACAGCTCGGCAAAAGCGGCCGGCACGTCGCGGGGCGGCACGTTGGCCAGCACGTCCAGGGAAAGCGCCACGTCAAAGGCGGCGTCGGCAAAGGGCAGGGTCACGGCCGAGGCCCGGACCAGGGGAAAATCGCCGCGCCCCCGGGCCAGGGACAGGGCCGTGGCCGACAGGTCGAGGCCCACGGGCTGCAAATCGGCGAAAATTTCCAGCACCTTGCCCGTGCCGCAGCCGGCGTCCAGGACCCGGCCCGGGCCGGACACCAGCCCCCGGCAGCGGGCCAGCGCCCGGCAGACCTGATCGTGCAGCCCCAGATACCACCAGTGCCGTTCCTCGGCCTGGCGCATGGCGGCGTATTCGGCTTCCAGCATGGTCCAACGCACCTCGAAACATTCTCGAACCGTCCGGGCCGCAACGGCCGGGACGTGAAGGCTCTGTCTAGCGGTTTGCCCGAAAAAAATCTATTGCACCGGGAAGTCCCGCCGCAACGAGGCCCCCATGTCGCCGCGCCATCACCCTTCGCCGCTGTTTTCCGTGATCGTCCCCGTACTGGGCGAGGCGCGCCGCATAAACGGCGTCATCGACAACATTCATGCCGCCGGCTACGGCACGCCGCTGGAAATCATCGTTGTCGATGGCGATCCGGCCGGCGGGACCATCCGGGCCATCGACCGGGAGGGCGTGACGGGACTGACCGCCCCGCCGGGCCGGGGCAGCCAGCAAAACGCCGGCGCGGCCGTGGCCCGGGGCGAATATCTGCTGTTTCTCCACGCCGACACGCGACTGCCGGCCGGAGCCTTTGCCGAGGCGGCCCGGCTTCTGGACACCCGGGCCGAACTGGCCGCCTTTTCCCTGGCCATCCGCTCCGAGAAATGGCTCCTGCGGGCCATTGCCGCCGCCGCCACCTGGCGCTCACGACTTTTTTCCCTGCCCTACGGCGACCAGACACTGTGCCTGCGCCGGGAGCTCTTTGCCGCCATGGGCGGCTTTTGCGACATCCCGGTCATGGAGGACGTGGAGCTGGTGCGCTGTCTGCGCCGGGCCGGCGGCCGGGTGGCCGTTTCGCCATTGCGGGTGACCACCTCGGCCCGGCGCTGGCTGGCCGAGGGACCGCTTTTGGCCACGGTCCGCAATCTGGCCCTGCTTACCGGCTACACCCTGGGCCTGGCCCCGGCCCGGCTGGCCCGGTTCTACCCGCCCCGGCCCATCCCCCCGGCCCACGGCCCCGGCCCGGCCGGCGGGCGCTGACCCGTGGCGGCCGTATCGCTGCATATCCTGGCCAAGGCCCCGCTGCCGGGGCTGGTCAAGACCCGCCTGGCCGCCGTGTGCGGCGACGACGTGGCCTTGGCGGCCTATCGGGCCATGGCGGCCAACGTCTTTCGCGCCGCCCTGGCCTCGGGCCTGCCGGCCACCGTCCATTTCGCCCCGGATAACGCCCGGGCGGCCATGGAAACCCTGTGCGGCCCGGGATTTCAGCTTTCGCCCCAAGCTCCGGGCGATCTCGGCGCGCGCATGGCCGCCGCCCTGGCCGGAGCGCTCACGGCCGGCGACGCGGCCGCCCTGCTTATTGGCGCGGACCTGCCCCTTCTCACCCCGGAGCTGCTGGGTAAGGCCGCCAAGGCCCTGGAGGAAAAACCGGCCGTGCTGGGACCGGCCGCGGACGGCGGCTACTGGCTCATCGGCTTCACCCGGGCGGGATTTACGCCCGAGGTTTTCGCGGACATGCCCTGGAGCACCGCCGCCGTGGCCGGGCTGACCCGGGCGCGTCTGGCCGCGGCCGGCCGGGATACGGCCGAGTTGGCGACCCTGCCCGACTGCGACGAGGCGGCCGATCTGGCCCGGCTGGACGGACCGCCCTGGCGACAGGCCCTTGGCGGCACGCCCTTTGGCCAATTTCTGGACGCGGCCACGGCCGGGCTATTTGACCAAAATCGCGCCAACCGTTAGGGTTGAAGGAAAATACAGGCGAGCCTGGGGCTGGCCGGCACGGCAGGGAGGCGCGGTTGGGGACGCCTGGCGGAGAATTGCGCGCGCGCACGCTTGTCAGCTGCTTTCTGCGCTGCTACCTGGTCGGCGCGGCGTTCAACACGCGCGGCCTGCAGCACGTGGGGCTGGCCTACGCCATGGAACCGGGACTGGCCCGGCTCTATCCCGACCCGGCCCAGCGCGACGCCGTGTTCGAGCGTTACCTCAAGCTCTACAACACGCACTTTTTCTGGACCCCCTTGCTGGTGGGGCTTTTTTTGTCCCTGGAGGAAAAGATCGCCCAGGGGCTTGTGCCGCCGGAAATGCTTGACAACGTCAAGACCACGACGGCATTCACCCTCTCCGCCATAGGCGACACGTTTTTTTCGGCCAGCGTCATGGGCCTGTGGGGGCTTTCGGCCGCCTGTCTGGCCGCCGACGGGCGCTACGGACTCCTGGCCGGGCTTACCGCCGCCCTGTTCCTGGCCGCCCAGGCCTTCAAGGCCATGACCTTTCGCGCCGGCTATCGCGAGGGCTTCCAGGTGCTGCGCCGCCTCAAGCGCTGGGATCTGGTCAACCTGGGCCGACGGGTCAAGGTGGCCAACGCGGTGCTGTTGTCGCTTTTCTGGGTGCTGGCCCGGCCCCGGGGCGAGACCGGCTCGCCCTTGGCCGACGCGGCGCTCATCGGCATTCTGGCCGCCTGGGCCGCCACGCGGCCGTCGGTGTCCCGGGAAGCGGCGCTTTTGGCCCTGGCCGCCGGCTGGGTGCTGGCCCGCTCCATGTGGCCGGCGTAAAGCCGGCATAACCGCCAGGCCCGCGCCTGGCCCGCCGCCCCATAAGCGGCCGAAACGACGGTGGACGATGACCGAGCCGACCCAAGCCGCCCCCCTGCCCGGGGCCGACGACATCCTGGCCGAAGCCGACGGTTTCGTGCTGCGCGTGCGCGTGGCCAACGAACAGGGCCTGCACGCCCGCCCGGCCGCCAAGCTGGCCCAGGAAGCCCAGAAATTCGCCTGCGACATCCAGGTGCGCCACGACGGCGGCGACGCCGTGGACGCCAAGAGCATTCTCGATATCCTTACCATGGCCGCCGGCCAGGGCTGCGAACTGGAACTGCGCGCCGCCGGGCCCGACGCCGCCCAGGCCCTTGGGCGCCTGGGCGAACTGTTTCGCAACCGTTTCCGCTGACCCCGCGACCGGTCCGTGACAGGGACCGAAAAACCCCCAACCCCGCCGCGCCGCGGATCGCCGCCGCGCCAAGGACCAGCCCGACATGGCAACCCTCAAAGGCATCCCCGTCTCGGCCGGCATCTCCATCGGACGGGCCTTTTTCTTAAACCGCTCCGGGGCCGGCCCCCTGCCCCGCCAGACCCTGCCCGAAGCCCTGGTCGGCCCGGAAACGGCCCGCCTGGATCGCGCCATCGAGCAGTTCGCCCAGGAAATCGAACAGGCCCGGGAGCGCATCCCGGCCGATCTGCGCGAACATGCGCTCATTATCGACTCCCACCTCATGATCCTCAAGGATCCCAAACTTTCGGGAGTCGCCAAACGCTACATCCAGACCCTGGGCATCAACGCCGAATGGGCCCTGGACAAGGCCGTGGCCGACCTTGAAAAGGCTTTCGAGGCCCTGGACGACCAGTATTTCCGCGACCGCATCCAAGACGTGCGCACCGTCTCGGGCCGCGTCCAGGCAAGGCTCGCCGGCCAGACCGCCGAAATACGGGCCATCGAGAGCCGGGTGGTGCTCATGGCCCACGACGTCTCCCCGGCCGACACGGCGTCCCTGGAGACCGACAAGATCATGGCCCTGGTCACGGTCCAGGGCGGCAAGACCTCCCATACCGGCATCCTGGCCCGGACGCTTGGCATCCCGGCCGTGGTCGGCGTCACCGAACTCGAACGCGAAGTGCGCGACGGCGACCTCGTGGTGGTGGACGGGCTGCGCGGCGTGGTGGTGCTGTCCCCGGCCGAGGAGGAACTGGCCCGGCTCTCCGACCTCAAGTACCAGTTCGAGGCCTACCAGGCCGGCATCATGCGCGGCTGCCACCTGCCCGGCGAAACCATCGACGGCTACCGGCTCAAGGTCAAAGCCAACATTGAGATGCTCGAAGAAGTGCCCACCGTGGTCAACAACGGCGGCGAGGGCATTGGGCTGTACCGCACCGAATATTCCTACATGAACCGGGCCAAGCTGCCCACGGAAGAAGAGCTTTACCAGGAATACCTGGACCTTGCCACGATCATGTCGCCGCGCCGGGTGACGCTGCGCACCCTGGACGCCGGGGCCGACAAGTTCGTCTCCACCCTGGGCAGCCTGGACGAGCGCAACCCGGCCCTGGGGCTGCGGGCCATCCGCCTGTGCATGCACCACCGCGATATTTTCATGACCCAGCTGCGGGCCATGCTGCGGGCCTCGGTTGCCGGCAACATTTCGGTGATGTTCCCCATGATCTCCGGGCTGCGGGAAATCCGGCAGGCCAAGGCCATGCTGGCCGAGGCCCGGGCCCAGCTGCGCCAGGAAGGCCACCGCTTCAACGCCGACCTGCCGGTCGGCATCATGATGGAGCTGCCCTCGGCCGTGATGATCGCCGAGATCCTGGCCCGGGAGGTCGATTTCTTCAGCATCGGCACCAACGACCTCATCCAGTATTCCCTGGGCATCGACCGCACCAACCGGTACGTGTCCCACATGTACCAGCCCCTGCATCCGGCCGTGGTGCGCAGCATCAAGCACGTGGTCGACGCCGCCCACCAGGCCGGCATCGAAGTGAGCCTGTGCGGCGAAATGGCTTCCGATCCCTTTTGCGTACCCATCCTCATGGGCATGCAGATCGACTGCATCAGCTTGACCCCCCAGGCCATACCGGGCATCAAGCGGATCATTCGCCAGGCCACCATGGACGATTGCAAAAACCTGCTTAAATTGGTTCTGGAAAGCCCGTCCGTGACCCGGACCAATGCCCTGGTCCAGGAAACCATCTTCCGGCAGTTCCCGGACGAGCTGATGTTCTATTCCTCCCTGCTTGACCGGGAGGACTCCCCGGCCCATTGACCGCTCCGGCCGCCCGGCCTACACACGACACGGACGCGGCGGGGCTGGCCGTGATGCGACGCCCGGACCTGTCCGGGCGCGAAACGGCGGCGGCATTGCCTGCCAAAGGACGCCATGGCTGCGAAAGAATCGGGCGAAAAACTTGTCGCCCTCAATAAGAAAGCCCGCCACCTCTACGAATTTCTGGAAAAATACGAGGCCGGCCTGGTGCTCATGGGTTCCGAGGTGAAGTCCCTTCGCCTGGGGCGCATCAGCTTCAAGGACGGCTACGTGAAGTTCCAGGACGGCGAGGCATTCATGATCGGCGTGCACATCGCGCCCTACGAAAACGCCGGCTACGCCGGCCACGAGCCCGAGCGGCCGCGAAAGCTCCTGCTCCATGCGGCGGAAATACACGCCATGCGCGTCAAAGTGGAACAAAAAGGGCTGACCGTGGTCCCGGTACGGGTGTATTTCAAAAACGGCCGGGCCAAGGTCGAGATCGCCCTGGCGCGCGGCAAGAAGGTCTTCGACCGTCGCGACGACCTCAAGTCCCGCGACCTCGACCGCGACGCCGCCCGGGAGCTGGCGCGGCATTAACCGGCCCAGGCCGGATCGGACGAAACCGCTGCAAGGAACGCTTTGATGGGTCGATTCCGCCATTTTTTCCTAATACTTACGGCCATGTTCCTGCTGGCCGCCCAGCCCTGCGCCGCCGCCGAGGCCGACGAACGCCTGGAGGCGTTTCTCGACGAGACCGCCGCCCTGTACGGACCAACCGAAGCCGACGTCGTCAAGAAGCTCGGTTCGCCCCGGCAGCGCCAGGCCGTGTCCTTCAGCAATCCCTACGACGCCACGCCCTACGAGATCATCACCCTCACCTACGACGGGCTGGTCGTGTCGCTGTACAGCATGGAAGAGGGCCAGCGGCAGTTTTTCCACCAGATCCGCATCTTCGCCGCGCCCGGCTGCTTCGCCCGGGGCGTGTGCCGGGGCATCCCCCGGGAACGCCTGGCCATTGCCCTGGGCCAGCCCGAGGAAGTCGAGGGCAACGTCTGGCGCTATTCGGATTTAAGCGGCTACAACGAAGTCTCCTTCACCTTTGACGCGGCCGGTCTCGTGGACATCATGACCTGGACCGCCGAAGCCGACTGATCCCATGCGTCCCACCCCGAGCCTGCCCGCCGACATCCGTCGCGCCCTGGAGAACATCTTCCCCGGCGACGCCGCCGTTTTCAGCCCGGAAGAGATGTTCGTCTACGGCGTCGACGCCTCGCGCCGCCACGCCCTGCCCGCCGCCGTGGTGCGCCCCGAAAACCTGGAGCAGGTCCGGGCGCTTCTGGCCCTGGCCCAGGACAAACGCCTGCCCGTGCTGCCGCGCGGCCGGGGCACCAACACCGTGGGCGACTGCACCCCGGTCGCCGGCGGCGTCGTCGTCTCCACGGCGCGCCTTGCCCGCATCAAGGACATCGACGCCGACGACTTCGTGGCCGTGGTCGAACCCGGCGTGGTCACGGCCGACCTCCAGGCCGAGGCGGCAGGGAAGCGCCTGTTCTACGCCCCGGACCCGGCCAGCGTGAAATTTTCCACCATAGGCGGCAACGTGGCCACCTGCGCCGGCGGCATGCGGGCCGTCAAGTACGGCGTCACCCGCGACCACGTGCTGGGGCTCACCGCCGTGCTGCCCGGCGGCGAGGTCGTCCACTGCGGCCGGCGCACCCATAAAAACGTCGTGGGCCTGGACCTCGTGCGCCTTTTTTGCGGCTCCGAAGGGACACTGGGGATCATCACCGAGCTGACGGTCAAGCTCCTGCCCCTGCCGGCCGCCACGGCCACCCTGGCCCTGGCCTTCGCCGACGTGGACGCGGCGCTTACCGCCGCCGGCGACGTGTTCCGGGCCGGCATCCTGCCCACCGCCCTGGAATTCATGGCCCGGGAAGCCATGGCCGCCGTGGCCGCCATCAGCCCCGTGCCCTGGCCCGAAACGGCCGGCGCGGCCCTTATCATCCGCCTGGACGGTTCCCCCGAGGCCCTGGCCGCCGATCTGGCCCTGCTGGAAGCCGCCGCCAAGCCGGCCGGGCCGGTCTGGAGCCGCCGGGCCGCCACCCCCGAGGACGAGGAAGCCGTCTGGGAACCGCGCCGGCTGCTCAATCCCGCCTCCTTCAAGGCCGCCCCGGACAAGATCAGCGACGACGTCACCGTGCCGCGCGGCAAGCTTCGGGCCGCCGCCGCCGGCATCAAGGCCGTGGCCGACGAACTGTCCCTCAAGATTCTCCTTTTCGGCCACGTGGGCGACGGCAACCTCCACGTCAACATCATGCACGACGCCGCCAACGCCGACGAGCGCAACCGGGCCGAGGCCGCCCGGGAACGCATCCTGTCCCTGGCCCTGTCCCTGGGCGGCACGCTGTCCGGCGAGCACGGCGTGGGCCTGTCCAAGCTGCCCTTCCTCGACCGCCAGCTTTCCCCCATCGAGCGCGGGCTCATGGCCCGGATCAAGGCCGCCTTCGACCCCAGCGGCATCATGAACCCCGGCAAGGCCTACTAGACGTGTCCACGGAACTCACCCCCGTCCACTGCCTCCACGGCCAGGGCCGCCGCCCGACCTGCATCCTGTGCGGCCGCTGCCTGCCCGTGTGTCCGCTTTTTACGGCCACCGGCCGCGAGGAGCTTTCCCCGCGCGCCAAGTTTTTCCTGGCCAAGGCCCTGGGCGAAGGCCGGGCCGAGCTGTCGGCCAAGGCCGCCGAGATGCTGACCACCGCCTGCCTGTCCTGCGGCCGCTGCGAGGACGCCTGCCCCTTGGGGCTTTGCGGCCCGGATCTGGTGGCCGAAATCCGCGCCGCCCATCCCGGGTTCGCCGGGATGCTGTGGAAGCTGTGGGTCGAGCGGGCCGGGGTGGCCTGGCCCCTGGCCATGACCCTGGGCAAACTGCTGCCCGGCAACATCCCCATCGCGGCCGTGTCCCGGGCCCGAGACGCCCTGGCCGCCCTGGGCGCGGGCAAGGCCCCGGCCCCCTGGCTGTTCCCCAAGACTTTCGATACGCGCCATGCCGGCCAAAAAGCCGTCATCTTTGCCGGCTGCGTGGCCGAGCACGCCAACCCGCGCTGGAAGGCCGAGGCCGCCCGGCTCCTGGAGGGCCTGGGCGTCGAGGTCTTGCCCGATCCGGGATTCACCTGCTGCGGCTGCACCCTGGGCCACGCCGGCGCGCCCCAGGCCCAAGCCGCCATGCAGCAGCAGAATATCGACGCCTGGCGTCGGGCCGGCCGGCCGCTCATGGTGGTTTTCTGCGCCACCTGCCGCTGCGGGCTGCGGGCCTACGCCCGAAAGGATCTCGGGCTGGCCATGGACGAACTCGGGCCGTGGCGGGAAAACCTCGTCTCCCTGGCCGAACTGCTGGGGGACACCACGTTCGCCATCGGCCAGGCCGCGCCCCCGGTCGTGCGCTACCACCGCCCCTGCCACGGAGCCGGCGGCAACCAGGACCTTTCGCTTTTGCGCCGCATCATGGGCCAGCGCCTGGTTTTCCGGGAAAACGAAACCCCCTGCTGCGGTTTCGGGGGGCTGACCAAGCTCACCCATCCCGACCTGTCCGAGGCCGTGGCGCGTGACGCCCTGGCCGTCTACGCCCCCAAGCCCGGGGAACAGATCGTCACCGGCTGCTCGGGCTGCGTCACCCAGCTGCGCGCCGCCGCCCCGGACGGGGTGGGAGTCGGCCACTGGCTGGAAACCATCGGCTAATGTCGTGTCCTGCGGGAAAGCAGATGTCGCCTTGCCGACAATACACTAAACCATTTGTTTTTCTTAAAAAATACTCCCGTATTTTTTAACGGGCGCGGCGCGCAAGCCGTCTCGACCATTTTTCGGGGCCTTTTCCCACCGCCCCGCATCCATAAGGAGTCCCTTCATGCTGAGAGCCATTGCCCACAAGGTCTTCGGGTCGCGCAACGAGCGCTATCTGAAGAGCCTGCGCCCGCTGATCGAGGCCATCAACGCCTTCGAGCCGCAAATCCAGGCCCTGTCCGACGACGCCATGCGCGCCCGGGTGGCCGAGCTGCGCCAGGAGGTGGCCGACGGCCGCCCCCTCGACGACGTGCTACCCGAAACCTTCGCCATCGTGCGCGAAGCCTCGGTGCGCTCCCTTGGCATGCGCCACTACGACGTCCAGCTCGTTGGCGGCATCACCCTGCACCAGGGCAAGATCGCCGAGATGAAGACCGGCGAAGGCAAAACCCTGGTCGCCACCCTGCCCGTGGTCCTAAACGCCCTGTCCGGCAAGGGCGTGCACCTCATCACGGTCAACGACTACCTGGCCCGCCGCGACGCCGCCTGGATGGGCAAGCTCTACGGGTTCCTGGGGCTTAGCGTCGGGGTCATTATCCACGGACTCGACGACCAGCAGCGCCAGGCCGCCTACGGCGCGGACATTACCTACGGCACCAACAACGAATTCGGCTTCGACTATCTGCGCGACAACATGAAGTTCTACCAGGAACAGCTCGTGCAGCGGCCGCTCAATTTCGCCATCGTCGACGAAGTGGACTCCATCCTCATCGACGAAGCCCGCACCCCGCTGATCATTTCCGGCCAGGCCGAGGATTCCTCGACCCTCTACGCCCGGGTCAACGCGCTCATCCCCATGCTGCGCCGCGAAACCCACTTCACCGTGGACGAAAAGGCCCGCACCGTGCTTTTGACCGACGAGGGAGTGGCCCGCATGGAAGACGTGCTCAAGATCGACAACCTGTTCGATCCGGCCAACATCACCCTGCAGCACCACGTGCTCCAGGCCCTGAAAGCCCACCACATCTTCCAGCGCGACGTGGACTATGTGGTGAAAGACGGCCAGGTCATCATCGTCGACGAGTTCACCGGCCGCCTCATGCCCGGCCGGCGCTACTCCGACGGCCTGCACCAGGCCCTGGAAGCCAAGGAACTCGTGCAGGTGGAGGCCGAAAACCAGACGCTGGCCACCATCACCTTCCAGAACTACTTCCGCATGTACAAAAAGCTCTCGGGCATGACCGGCACCGCCGACACCGAGGCCGTGGAATTCCGCGAAATCTACGGGCTGGAAGTCATCTCCATCCCCACCAACAAGCCCATGGTCCGCAAGGACTTCCCGGATCTGGTCTACAAGACCCAGCGGGAGAAGTTCGAGGCCATCGCCGCCGACGTCAAGGACCTCCATAAGCGCGGCCAGCCGGTGCTCGTCGGCACGGTCTCCATCGAGAAATCCGAGCTGCTCTCGGACATGCTCAAAAAGACCGGCGTGCCCCACGACGTCCTCAACGCCAAAAACCACGAGAAGGAAGCCGAGATCGTGGCCCTGGCCGGCCATGCCGGCAAGGTCACCATCGCCACCAACATGGCCGGCCGCGGCACGGACATCGTGCTGGGTCCCGGCGTCACCGACCTTGGCGGCCTGCACATCCTGGGCACCGAACGCCACGAATCCCGGCGCATCGACAACCAGCTGCGCGGCCGTTCCGGCCGCCAGGGCGATCCCGGCTCCTCGCGCTTCTACCTGGCCCTGGACGACGACCTCATGCGCCTTTTCGGCTCCGACCGCTTAAAAGGCCTCATGGACAAGCTCGGCATGGAAGACGGCGAGCCCATCGAGAACCGCATGGTCTCCCGGGCCATCGAAAACGCCCAGAAGCGCGTGGAAGCTCACAACTTCGAGATCCGCAAACAGCTGCTGGACTACGACAACGTCATGAACCAACAGCGCGAGGTCATCTACTCCCGCCGCCGGGAACTCATGGCTTCCACCGAGCCGGAGACCTTCGTCCAGGAGCATCTCGAAGAGATCGTGGACGAGATCTTCGCACCCTTTGCCGCGCTCAAGGGCGAACCCGACCCCGAGCTGCTGGAAGTCGCCGCCGCCCAGATCGAGGACATCCTCGACTACAAGATCGAGCTGGCCGACGGCGGCGAGGCCGAAAAGCAGGCCGTGCTGGAAGCCGTCGCCGGCCGCCAGCGCGAACTGGCCGAGACCGCCGGGGCGCACTACAAGGAAGTGGCCCGCTACTTCCTCCTCGACAGCCTGGACCGCCACTGGAAGGAGCATCTGCTCTCCATGGACCACCTGCGCGACGGCATCGGGCTGCGCGGCTACGGCCAGAAAGACCCCAAGCAGGAGTACAAGCGCGAAGGCTTCGAACTCTTTCAGCAGCTCATCTACAACATGCGCGACGCCGCCATCCGGGCGCTGTCGCGGGTGCGCATCCGCGCCGAAGTCCAGGAACAGGAATTCCAGCACAAGGACGAAACCGCCAACGTCCAGTATTCCGGCCCGGCCGAGTCGGCCGAAGACGCCAAAAAAGAACCCAAGCGCCGCGAAGCCCCCAAGGTCGGGCGCAACGATCCCTGCCCCTGCGGCTCCGGGAAAAAATACAAGAAGTGCCACGGCGCGAAATAACGCGCCGCATCAAGGGGGGGACGGACCGGCGCAACGGTCCGCCCCCCTTGCCCGTTGGGCCGGTTTTTTCTACACCAAGGGAAACCGCGCCCCAGGCGTCATTCCCAGACACCACCGGCAGGGCCGTCCCCACCTGCCGACGAATCGGCGTGCCCGCGCACGCCCCTGACGGTAAACCATGTTCGCGATTATCGGCATAGTGCTGGTCTTTGCCTGCGTTTTCGGCGGCTACACGCTTCACGGCGGCCACTTGGGCGTGCTGTGGCAGCCGACCGAACTCCTCATCATCGGCGGCGCGGCTGTAGGAGCCTTCCTCATCTCCTCGCCCAAGTCCGTCGCCGTCGGCACCATCAAGCACGTCTTCCATGTCTTTACCGGCAAGGAAGCCTCGGCCGGCGATTACCAGGACCTGCTCACCCTGCTGTTCGAACTCATCAATATCGCCCGCCGCGACGGCATCGTCGCCCTGGAGCCCCACGTCTCCAAGCCCGAACAGTCGGCCACGCTGAACAAATACCCGGCCATCGCCAAAAACAAGCAAGTGGCCCACTTCATCTGCGACAACATCAAATGCCTGCTCTCCGAAGGCATCGACGCCCACCGCTACGACGACCTCATGCGCACCGACATCGCCACCATGCACCACCACGCCATGATCGCCCCCGGGGCCGTCACCAAGATCGCCGACGCCCTGCCCGGCCTTGGCATCGTGGCCGCCGTGCTCGGCATCGTGCTCACCATGGGCAAGATCAACGAGCCGCCCGAGGTGCTCGGCCACAGCATCGGCGCCGCCTTGGTCGGCACGTTTCTGGGCATTCTCATGAGCTACGGCTTCGTCGGCCCCATGGCCACCAACCTGGAATATCAGGCCAAGGCCCAGCAGCACATGCTGCACGTGGTCAAGGAAGTGCTGGCCGCCTTCAACTCCGGCTTCTCGCCGCTTTTGTCGGTGGAAATGGGCCGCCGGGCCATCCCCGAGGACGTGCGGCCGAGCATGGACGACATGGAAGGGGCGCTTCGTGGCAAAAAATGACGGCAAGACCGTCATCATCTACCGCGAATCCGACGGCGACCACGGCGGTCACCACGGCGGCTCCTGGAAGGTGGCCTACGCCGACTTCGTGACGGCCATGATGGCCTTTTTCCTGCTCCTGTGGCTGGTCGTCTCCCTCAAGCCCCAGACCAAGCAGGAACTCTCCCTGGTCTTCCAGGATAAAAACGTGCCGTCCAAGGAAAAGACCCAAAACCTCGAAAAAGTGCCCACTTTCATCAGCCCCGACGCCATCAAGGGCAGCCCGGAATTCAAGCTCTCCCAGGAAAACAAGCTCAAGTACGAAATCGCCATCCTCATCAAGGAACTCATCACCTCCGACCAGAACGTCAAAAACAACTCGGGCGTGAGCAACGATTCCTCGGGCGTTTTGATGCAGGTCAACAACTCCGTCATGTTCAAGCCCGGCTCGGCCGAGATCACCCCGGCCGCCGCCAAGATCATGGACGGCGTGGCCAAGATCCTGCGCGATTTCAAGATCAACCTCACCGTGCGCGGCCATGCCGACGACGACGAAGGTTCCGGCCCCTACCCCTCCAAATGGGAACTCTCGGCCGCCCGGGCCGCCGCCGCCGTGCGTTACCTGTCCGAAAAAGCCGGCATCCCCTCCACCCGCCTGCGCGCCGTGGGGCTGGCCGACAGCCAGCCGCTGGTGCCGCCCACCTCGGCCGAAAACAAGTCCCGCAACCGCCGCATCGAGTTCTTCTACACCAGCCCCGACATGCGCCCGTCCGAACGCTCCCAGGACGGACCCTAGTATCGCGCCCGCGAAAAGCGCATATGGCGCTTTGTAGTCAACAAGCTAAAACCATTTATTTTTCTCAAAAATACTATCGTATTTTCCAAGGGACCCGACACTAGCCCCCGCCCACCGCAGCCATTCCTTCCGCCGCCGCAGCCCATACAGGGGGTCCGGGGGGGCGGTCGGCCCCCGGCGGGTGCGGGCAGAGCCCGCTCTTCTGCCTTGTATCCCTCTCATCCATCTCTCCTCCCTTACGGCGCGGCTGCCGACAAAATCGAGGCCACGGTGTCGGGGTGGCGGACGATGGCGGTGTGCGGACAAATATCCGTGGCCCGGGCGGCGAGGTCGGCGCGGTCGGTGACGAGGATGGCCCGCAGGTTGGGGGTATGGGCGGCCAGGGCGGCCAGCAGGGCGACGCCGGGCGAGCCGGCGGCGCAGACGAGGTGCGGGCCGTTGGCCAAGTCGAGGCCCAGGGCCTGGTCGATGTTGCGCAGCCCTTCGGCCGGCGAGAAGTCGTTCCAGAGGTCGCGGTTGGCCGAGGTGGGGGTGATGGTGACGTCGTAGCCGTCGTCATCGACACGGAAGTGTTGACGCTGAGGGTCGATGGCGTCCACGGCGTCGTGGATGTGCTCTAGCAGGGTGAGCGAGTCGTCTTCGTCGACGGAGCGGGCGGCGTCCTGGCGGGCGATGCTGATTTCACCCTGGCACAGTTGCAGGCCCGAGCCGATCCAGAGAAAGGGCAGGCGGTCAGGGGAAGCCATGAGCGTTTGGATGCGCTCGGCCATGGCCTGGGTGAGTTCGGTTTTTTCCCGGGACAAGGCGGCTTGGCCCTGGTCGCCGACTACTGTTTGCCACTGTCGGCCAAGCGACCCGGCGTAGGCGAAAGTTTGGGGCGGCAGGGCGGCCCGGGCGAGCAGGCTTGGCAGGGGCGCGTCGGTCCACAGCACGGGATGACTGCTTCGGGCCATGGCGAAGCGGCCGGCGGCCACGGCGTTCCAGGCCGGCTGGAAGCTGGTGGCCAGCCGATGGCCGGCCGGGCGGAACAGGGCGTCGGCGTCGCAGATGAGCGTGTTGAAGGTTTCGCCGGCAATGGCCTTGAGTCCCCGCCGCACGGCGTCGCCAAGGCCCGGACGGCGTTTGCCCAGGCGTTTTCGCAGGGCTTCGCGGCCGTCTTCGAGGTAAAGCGCGTCGTTGTCGAGTTGTTCGATTTCCAGGCCGAGGTCCAGGCGCAGGCTGGCGTCCTCGCTGTGTCCCAGGGCGGCGACGTGGTCGCGACCGGCGCAGCGGCGCAGATCGGCGGCCAAGCGGGCGATTGCGGCCATGGCCTCGGGCGGCACGGGCCGGCCGGCCAGGATGGCGGCGGCGGCGGCGCGGCGGGCGCTGGCGGCGCGGTCAAGGAGCTGTTTGAGATCTTCGAGGCTGGCCGGAGGGCCGCCGGGCGTCGGGGGTGTCGGCATGGCCGCATCACAGCCGAAAACCGGCTTCTTGGCAAAGGAAATATCGGGCCGGCCCGGGTCTGGCCGGTTGCCTCGTGGCGGGCCTTGAGCTAGACAGGACGATGCCGCTTCGGGCGGCGGCGAGCCAAGGAGGAAGGGGACATGCGGCTTTTGACGCGTTCGGATTTCGATGGACTCATTTGCGCCGTGTTGCTCAAGGAAGCCGGCGTCATGGACGAGTGGGTGTTCGTGCATCCCAAGGACGTCCAGGACGGCAAGGTGGAATGCGGGCCAAACGACATTCTGGCCAACGTGCCCTACGCCCCGGGCTGCGGGCTGTGGTTCGACCACCACACCAGCGAGGCCGACCGGCTGGGCGACATCGAATTCACCGGCGTGTCCAAGCCCCTGCCGAGCTGCGCCCGGGTCATCTGGGAGTACTACGGCGGCCATGACCGTTTTCCCGCCCGTTTCGACGAGATGCTGGCCTACGTCGACCGCTGCGACAGCGGCGACCTGCGGCCCGAGGAAGTGGCCAAGCCCTCCGGCTGGATTCTGTTGAGCTTCCTCATGGACCCGCGCACCGGCCTTGGCCGTTACCGCGACTACCGCATCAGCAATTACCAGCTCATGATGCATCTGGTGGAGTTGTGCCGCACCCAGTCCGTGGAGGCCATTCTGGCCGATCCCGACGTGGCCGAGCGCGTTACGCGCTACTTCGAGCAGGAGGAGCAGTTCGCCGGGATGCTGCGGGAGCGTTCCAGGCTGATCGGCAAGACCTTGCTCATTGACCTGCGCGAGCAGGAAGAGATTTATACCGGCAACCGGTTCACGGCCTACGCCCTGTTCCCCGAGGCCGAAGTCAGCGTCCAGGTCATCTGGGGCAAGGCCAAGCAGAACGTGGTGCTGACCGTGGGCAAGTCGATTTTCGACCGCACCAACCCCGTGGACATCGGCCGGTTGATGCTGTCCTACGGCGGCGGCGGCCATCGCAACGTCGGCACCTGCCAGGTGCCCGAAGGACAGGCCGAGCGGATCATCAGCGACGTCATCGCGGTGCTAAACGGCGACGTCGCCATGGAAGCTTAAGGCGCGACGCCCTTAGCCACCACAACGGCGGGTCGGGCGATCCGGCCCGCCGTTTTCGCCTCGCCGCCCATTTTTCCAAGGATTGCCCGTGACCGACGCCAAAGCGCCCCACGCCCCCCCCGTTCCTGAAGATCTCCTTTCCTCCTACCATTTCGAGCTGCCCGACGCCCTGATCGCCGAGCGGCCGTGCGAAGTGCGCGACGCCTGCCGGCTGATGGTCCTGGACCGGGCCGCCGGGAGCCTGGACCACCGCGTGTTCGCCGATCTGCCGGACCTGCTCCCCGAGGGCGCGCTGCTCGTCGTCAACAACACCAAGGTCGCCCCGGTGCGGCTCCTCGGCAAACGCCCCACCGGCGGCGCGGCCGAATTTTTGCTCCTCACCCCCGTGGCGCTGCTGACGCCGCAAACCGATCCGGCCACCGGCTGGACCAGCGCCCCGGCTTCGGGGCTGCTGCGCGTCTCCCGGCCGCCCCGGCCCGGCGACCGCATCGACTTCGCGCCCGACCTGGCCGTCACCGCCGTCTCGCGCGGGGCCTTTGGCCATACCGAGGTGACGCTGTCCTGGCGCGGCGCGCTGCCGGCGATCCTCACGCGCATCGGCCACGTGCCCCTGCCCCCTTACATCCGCCGGGCCGACGACGCGGCCGACCGCGAAACCTACCAGACCGTCTACGCCCGCGACGACAAGCTCGGCAGCGCCGCCGCGCCCACCGCCGGCTTGCACTTCACCGAGGCGCTCCTGGCGCGCCTGGCCGGGCGCGGCTTTGGGCTCACCGCCGTCACCTGCCACGTCGGCCTGGGCACGTTCTCGCCCGTTCGCGTGGAGGACCTGCGCGACCACGCCATGCACAAGGAATGGATCGAGGTGTCGCCCGAGGCGGCCCAGGCCGTGTCCCAGGCCAAGGCCCAAGGCCGGCCGGTCATCGCCGTGGGCACCACCGCCGCCCGGACCCTGGAGGGCACGGCGCGCGAGGCCGGGGCGTTTGGCCCCTTCGCCGGCTTCACCGACATCTTCATCCGCCCGGGCCACCGCTTCGCCGTGGTGGACGGCATGGTCACGAATTTCCATTTGCCTGGATCATCGCTGGTGATTATGCTGGCCGCCCTGGCCGGAAGAGAGTCCATCCTGGCTGCCTACGGGCAGGCCGTCGCTTCCGGCTACCGCTTTTTTTCCTACGGCGACGCCATGTTGGTCCTGTAGCCGCCTGGCGTCTCCCCACCGCCTGGAACATTCGGGCCGGGGCGCGCTCCTGTGTTGGCGCGCGCCGATCCCTTGCCCGCCAAGGAGAAACAGATGTCGCGGATTGTCATCGACGAGCAGCGCTGCAAGGGCTGTCTGCTTTGCGTCGAGGCCTGCCCCAAGTCCATCATCGTGGCCTCCTCGCGCTTCAACGCCAAGGGCTACAAGGTCGCGGAACTGCCCGAGGCCTCGATGGACACATGCACGGGCTGCGCCTCCTGTGCCCAGATGTGCCCGGACGTGGCCATAACCGTCTGGCGCACGGCCAAAAGCAAAGCCAAGGAGAACGACTGATGTCGGCCAAACGCATCTTCATCAAGGGCAATGAAGCCATCGCCCATGGCGCGCTGGACGCCGGCTGCCGCTGCTACTTCGGCTACCCCATCACCCCCCAAAACGACATCCCGGAAATGCTGTCCTCGGCCATGCCGGCCGCCGGCGGCGAATTTGTCCAGGCCGAGTCGGAAGTGGCCTCGGCCAACATGCTGCTCGGCGCGGCCGCCTGCGGCGTGCGGGCCATGACCACCTCGTCGAGCCCCGGCGTCTCGCTCATGCAGGAAGCCATCTCCTACATGGCCGGCTCGGATCTGCCCGGCGTGGTCGTCAACATGAACCGGGGCGGTCCGGGCCTGGGCGACATCGGCCCGTCCCAGGGCGACTACTTCCAGTCGGTCAAGGGCGGCGGCCATGGCGACTACCGCACCCTGGTCCTGGCCCCCGGCTCCTGCCAGGAGTGCTACGACCTGACCTTCGAGGCCTTCGATCTGGCCTTCAAGTACCGCAATCCCGTGCTCATTTTGGGCGACGCCATCGTCGGCCAGATGAAGGAGCCGGTGGCAAGGCGCGAGGCCCTGCCCATCGATCCGGCCGAGGGCGGGGATTGGAAGCTCACCGGCCGCGGGCAGCGCGCCCCGCGCATCCTCAAGTCGCTCTTCCTCGAAGACGGGGCCCTGGCCGGCCAGAACATCCGCCTGCGCGACAAGTACGCCGCCATGGCCGCCGAAGTGCGCTACGAAGCCTTCGAGACCGCCGACGCCGAACTGGTCGTGGTGGCCTACGGCTCCATCGGCCGCATCGTCAAATCCACGGTGCGCGCCCTGCGCGCCGAGGGACTCAAGGTGGGCCTGCTGCGTCCCGTAACGCTCTTCCCCTTCCCCGAGGCCGCCCTTCGCGACCTGGCCGGGCAGGGCAAGCGCTTTCTTACCATCGAGCACAACCTCGGCCAGATGGTCGACGACGTGCGTCTGGCCGTGCGCGGCCTGGCCGACTCCGAATTCTTCGGTTTCCTGCCCGGCAACATGCCCACGCCCGAAGACTTCGACGCGCCCGTGCGCGCCGCTGTGAAGGGGGCCTAACATGTCGGAACAGCTTGTTTTCACGCGCCCGGAAGTGCTGGCCGACGTGGCCACCCACTACTGCCCCGGCTGCCAGCACGGCGTCGTCCACCGCATCGTGGCCGAATGCCTGGAAGGATACGGCCTGGTGGAAAAAACCATCGCCGTCAGCTCCATTGGCTGCTCGGTCTTTCTCTACAACTACATCCTCGTCGATACCGTCGAGGCTCCCCACGGCCGCGCCCCGGCCGTGGCCACCGGCGTCAAACGCGCCCGCACCGACGCCTTCGTCTTCACCTACCAGGGCGACGGCGACCTGGCCTCCATCGGCATGGCCGAGATCATGCACGCCGCCAACCGGGGCGAACGCATCTCCGTCATCTTCGTCAACAACACCGTCTACGGCATGACCGGCGGCCAGATGGCCCCCACCACCATGGTGGGCCAGAAAACCACCACCTGCCCGGGAGGCCGGTGCCTGGAACGCGAAGGCGGCCCCATCCACATGTCCGAAATCATCGCAACCTTGGGCGGCGTGGCCTACTGCGCCCGCACCGCCGTCAACACGATCAAAAACATCGCCCAGACCAAGCGCGCCATCCGCCGCGCCTTCGAGACCCAGATCAAGGGCGAAGGCTTCGGCTTCGTCGAGGTCCTGGCCACCTGCCCCACCAACTGGCGCATGTCGTCGGTTGCCGCCAACGAGCGCGTGGGCAAGGAAATGATCCCTGAATTCCCGCTCGGCGTCTTCAAGGACGCGGCCAAGGAGGAATAGCCGTGAGCCTCTACCAAGACGTGATCATCGCCGGCTTCGGCGGCCAGGGCGTCATGCTCATCGGCAACTTGCTCGCCTACGCCGGTATGGAACATGGCTTAAACGTCACCTACATCCCGGTCTACGGACCGGAAATGCGCGGCGGCACGGCCAACTGCACCGTCGTCGTCTCCGACGACGCCATCGGTTCGCCCATCATCAGAAGCCCCAAAAGCCTCATCATCATGAACCGGCCGTCCCTGGACAAGTTCCAGCCCCAGTTGGTGGACGGCGGCGTGCTCGTCGTCAACTCCTCGCTGGTGGACCCCGCCCTGGCCGACGCCTCGCGCGTGCGCCTGGTGCCTGTGGCCTGCAACGAAATCGCCGATGGCCTCGGCAACACCCGCATGGCCAACATGGTGGCCCTTGGGGCGTTTATCGAAGCCACCGGCGTGCTGCCGCTGTCCGTGGTCGAGGAAAGCCTCTCCCACGTCATCGCCAAGCACTACAGCCACCTCATCCCCCAAAACGCCGAAGCCCTGCGCGCTGGCGCGAACGCGGCCAAGGGGTAGAGGGAAGATAAGAAGAAAGAAGAGAAGATGCCTCCGGCGGCCGGGAGGGGCTAAGCCCCTCCCGGACCCTCCCTGAAAGGGGGTTTAAGGGGGCTTTTCGTTGTTGCTTTTGACGTGGCGTTTGGATGGGAACGCCGTTGCCCCGCTGCTGAGGAAGGCTTCGCGGGAAAGGGTTCCCGGGCCAGAGGCCCGAAGCGACGTTTAAGTGGTTCCCTGATTTTCTTTCTGCCGCAGGCAAGGGCACGGATATGCAGCTTTTCGGCATCATCGGCCACCCCCTGGGCCATACGCTAAGCCCCTTGGTGCACAACTGGGGGATTTCACGTTACGGCCTGGACGCCCGCTACGAGGCCTGGCCGACCCCGCCCGAGGCTCTGCCGGCCTTCATGGAGCGCCTGCGCCAAACGCCCATCGCCGGGGCCAGCGTCACCATCCCCCATAAGACGGCGGTCATGGCCTTCGTGGACGAGGTCAGCGAGTTGGGACAGGCGGCGGGCGCGGTCAACACGCTCTATTGGCGCGACGGCCGGCTTATCGGCGACAACACCGACGTCGAGGGATTTTGCCGGCCCCTGGTCATGCGCGGCATCGCGCCCCGGCGGGCCCTGGTGCTCGGGGCCGGCGGCGCGGCCCGGGCGGCCGTGCTGGGGCTCACGCGCCTGGACTCCGGCGTGGTCGGCGTCACGGCCCGACGGTTCGAACAAGCCCAGGCCCTGGCCCGGGAATTCGGCGTCCTGGCCGTGCCCTGGGACGAGCGCGGCGCGTTTGGCGCGGATTTTTTGACCAACGCCACGCCCATGGGCATGGCCGGCCGGTTCGAGGGCGTCTCCCCCTACCCGGCCCAGGCGATTGCGCCCGGCGTGGTGGCCTTCGATCTGGTCTACAACCCGTACGAAACCCGGCTGGCCGCCGACGCGGCAGCGGCCGGCGGAACCGTCGTGCCGGGCCTGGAAATGTTTCTCTATCAGGCCGTGGAGCAGTTTCGCCTCTGGACCGGCCGGCTGCTGCCCGACGACGAGCTGCGCGCGCTTTTGCTCAAGACGCTCTACGGGCAGGCCGCGCCCCGGACGTGACCGGCGTCGCCCAAAGGCGCGGCGGTTTCACCAAAGCCGCCCCTGTGTCGCGACGGGAAGCGGAAAGATTTCCATGGAACAGATTGTAGAGGCCCTGGCCGCCCTTGACGCCAAAACCATGATCCTCATGGCGGCGGTGCTCTATTTTTCGCTGACCATGGTGATGTTCTACACCTATTTCTTTCGCAAGACCTATCCCGGCTTTGCCTCCCTGGTCCTGGGCCAGCTGTTCTGGAGTCTGGGCGTCTACCTGGTTTTTTACCGGGTCCTGGGCGACCATCTGTCCCTGGCCCTCAGCAACGGCCTGCTGTATTTGCAGGCGGTCTGCTGGTATCACGGCATCGCCATGTACGGCGGCATCACGCCGTCGCGGCCAAGGTTTCTGACCAACGTCGCCTTGGCCGTGCTGGCCGAGCTGGCCATCCTCTATTACGTCTACGTGGATTTCAACACCTGCCGCCGGGTGGTCATTTTTTCGGCGTTTAGCGCCCTGCTCTACAGCCGCATCGCCCTGGAACCGTATCTTGTGCGGCGCTGGAAAACCTATTCCATGCAGGGCATTTATTCGGCGATTTTCTTCTCCGTCGCCGTGGCCTTTGCCGTGCGCGCCTTCCAGGCCGTAAACGCGACGGATTGCCAGGTCGGCGGCCCGGACGCCATCGTCAAGCTGCTGTTGCTTGCCAGCATGTGGATTTTTGCCTTTTTGACCTTTTGCGTGCTGTCCATGACCTCAAGCCGGGTCGAGGCGGAACTGCGGGAAGCCCGCGACGCCTTGCGGCAGCAGGCGCAAACCGATGCCCTGACCGGGCTGTCCAACCGCCGCCATTTTCTGGAACAGGCCCAGGCCGTGCTGGAAGACCTTGAGGCCCAGGGCGGCCGGGCCAGCTTGATCATGCTGGACCTCGACCATTTCAAGCGGATCAACGACGTCCACGGCCATCAGGCCGGTGATCTGGCCTTGCGCGAGGCGGCCCGGCATCTGCGGGCGACCTTGCGGGAGGGCGACGTCATCGGCCGGCTGGGCGGCGAGGAGTTCGGCGTGCTGCTGCCGGGACTGAACGCCGGCGAGGCCTTGGCCGTGGCCCGCCAGTTGCGCCGGGCCGTGGCTGCCTCCCGGCCCGGCGGCCTGCGCGTCACGGCCAGCTTCGGCCTGGCCGACGGCACGCTGCGGTTGGACAGCCTGCTGGCGAAGGCCGACGAATACCTGTATGCCGCCAAGGAGGCGGGACGCGACCGTATCGCCTGGTCTGGGGGACTGGTCGCGGACAACGAAAGCGGGGAGGCTTTGGCATGATGGACACGCTGCGCGCGCTGGTGCGCTTTTTCGAGTCCGTGGGCCAGGTGGCGGCGGTGGCGCTTTTGGTCGCCATCGTCGTTGGCGTGGCGGTTTTCATTTGGCTGGGGGCCGCCAGCCGCAAGATGCCGCCGCTGGTCTCGCCCACGGGCGGCCCGCTTCGGGCCGACGGGCAAAATCCCAACTGGGTGTCCACCACCGCCCGCAAAAACGATCCCCTTCACTACATCGCCCCGCGCCCCTGCCCGGCCAACCCCATCCCGGCCCTGGCCGAAGCGCTGCGCCAGACGCCCGGGATGACCCTGGTGGACGTTTCCGAGCGCTACATCCACGCCACGGCCAAGTCGTCGCGCTTTGGCTTCGTGGACGACGTGGAGCTGCTCTACGACCCGGCCGCCGGCCTGCTCCAGGCCCGCAGCGCCTCCCGAGTGGGCAAAAGCGACCTTGGCGTCAACCGCCGCCGGCTGGAGCAGCTGTTCAGGGACGCCGGGCTGTAGCCCCTGGCCGTCTCAACGTAAAAGGGGCGCGACCGTCATGGTCGCGCCCCTTTTGGCGTTTTTGGCCGGGAAGTTCAGCCCTGGTCGAACGCGTCGAGGATGGTGAAAAACCGGGCCACATCCGTGGCGTCATTGTAGAAATGGGGCGACAGGCGGATGCGGCCGCCGCGCGGCGAACAGGCCACGCCCCGGGCGTCGAGATGGGCGAAAAGGCCGGCCGGATCGGGATGCTCGAAGGACACGATGCCGGAATGCCGCCCACCTGTGCGCGGCGAGACGACCTTGCGGCCCCGCTCGGCCAGCCCCTCGGCCAGGCAGCGCGTGACGCCGAAGATGTTTTTCGCCACGGTCTCCATGCCGACCTCTTCCAAAAGCGACAACGCCTCGCCGTAAGCGGCGATGGCGGCGATGTCCTGGGTGCCCGGCTCGAACCGGCCGGCCCCGTCCTTGAGCACAAAGGCCTCGGAGAGCTGCTCGGCGTCGCGCACGCTGCGCCAGCCGGCAAGCGTCGTGGCCAGGGCCGCGTCAGCCTCGGGCGAAACATAAAAAATGCCCAGCCCCATGGGGCCGAACTGCCACTTATGGCAGCCGGCGGCCACGAAATCGACCCCCAGCGCCGTCGCGTCAAAGGCCATGGCCCCCAGGCTCTGGATGGCGTCCAGACAGCACAACGCCCCGGCCTCGTGGCACAGCTTCACGAAATCCGCCGTGGGCAGGGCCGCGCCGGTCAGCCAATCGACCGTGGAGGCCACGGCCAGCCGGCAGCCCGGCACAAGCTTTGCCGCCGCATCCATATCCAGGACGCCGTCGTGCTTGGGCAGCTCGACGAGTTCCACGCCAAGCCGGGCCAGATTGTCGAAGGGAAAGCGCACCGAGGGAAAATCCGGCCAGGCCACGGCCACCTTGTCGCCGGGCTTCCAGTCCAGACCCGCCGCCACCAAGGACAGGCCGCAGGAGGTGTTGCCGGTAAAGGCCACCCGCTCGGGTGCGGTTCCGAGCAGCCAGGCCGCTCGCTCTCTGGCGTCGTCCACCAGCCCCATCCAGCGCATGTAGTCCTTGGACGCCCGCCGCCAGCGCTCGGCGTAAATCTCGTCGCCGGCCAGACAGGCCCGGCGGGGCAAGGGCGAGATGGCTGCGTGGTTGAAAAACACCGTGTCCGCCGTCACCGCGAACTCGTCGCGCCAGTTGAGGGGGTGATTGTCGTTCATGAGGAAAAGAGGCCTCCGGCGGCCGGGAGGGGGTTACTCCCTCCCGGCCCCTCCCTTATTGGGGGTTGGGGGGTGGGCGGTTTATCGTCGCCCGTGTATGTCGTGCGGCGTCAAGCGCCGGCGCGCCCCCTCCTACGCCTTCGCCGCCCCGGCGTCGAGGAGGACGGCCGGCCGGGCCTCGGCCAGCCCCAGGACGACGTCGTAGAGAGCCAGGTAGAAAAAAGCGTAGCGCGAGACAAAGGACGTGAGGTCGTAGTCCACCAAACCATGGATGGCGACCTCGGCCATAAAGGCAGTCAGCACGGCGAAAAACATGACCAGGACGAAGTCCCCGCTGGCCGGATCGGGCGAATTCGGCGGACGGGCCAGACGGGCAAGATAGGCCATGGCGATGGGAAACGTACGCCGGATGAAAATGAAGCCCAGGAAAAAGAGCAGGAAAATGCCGGCCAAACCCATGTCGTAGTAGAAGGCGAGGTAGACGTTGTGCACCTCGAAGACCTTGATCCGGTACATGAAGCCGCCCGTGCCCAGGCCGCCGAGGATGGTCACGCCGCTTTCGCCCACACGTTTGAAGCCCTCGCGCCAGATTTTATAGCGCGTCGAGATGCCTGTGGCGTCGGAGTCGCTGGAGGACGAGGACTTCTTTTTGCTGAACAGCAACTCGCCCGTGTAGCCGAAGCCCACGAGCATCCGGTCGATGTAGCCGGGGGTGGTGACGAGCATGCCGACGATGACCAGGACGACAAACAGCGTGGTTTTGCGCAAAAACAGGCGTCTGGTGGCCGGCAGGGCCAAAATGAGCAGCACAACCGCGCCGCAAAAGCCGAGAAGCGCCCCCCGGCTGGCCGGTAGCAGCATCATGCAGAAATAGAACATGGCGGCCAGCCCCCAGCCCGCGCGCCGGGCCCTGGTCCGGGCCAGCACGGCGTAGCCGGCGGCGATGATGCTGGCCACGCTTAAGAATCCGGCGCTCTGGTTCCAGGATTCGATGCCGCCGGCCCGGGTGGTGTAGAAATAGATCTCGAACATGAGCCGCAGCTGACGGTCCAGGGGCACGTGCAGGACGTATTCCCACTCCAGGGCCCCGAGCACGCCGGCGGCGGTCATGACGGCGCTGGCGAACAGGGTCTTAAAGAGGATGTCCAGGCGGCGCGGCGTGTCGACCAAAACCATGACGGTCCAGTAAAGGAGCAGATTCGTGGCCAGACGCGCCATGTTGGCCAGCCCCCAAGCCAAGTGCGGCGTCCACAGGAGACTTGCGGCCTCGGCCGCGAAGACCAGCAGCAGCACGGGCAGGAAGGCCGAACGCGGCCGTAGCGACAGCCGGCCCTGGGCGGACCGGGCGAGCATTCCGAGAAACGTGAAAACCAGTGGAAAGACGTAGGGATAGAGGTGAAGTTGCAGGGTATTGACGACCAGGCCGTAGATGTTTGGCGAGGCCAGGATGAGGCAAAAGGCGGTGGCGCACAGGCCGAAAAAAGGGCTGGCCAGACAGGCGACCAAAAGGGCGAGGCTTGCGGCCCCGGCCAGGGCCGCCCACCAGGACAGGCCCGAGGCGGCCAGGACCACGGCGGCCAGCCCCCCGCCGGCCAGAACGGCGGCGACGGCGGCGGCATAGCGGGGCGCGGCCGGGGCGCGCGGGGCGATGTGGTCGTTCAAGGGTTATCCGGTCTGGCCGGTTCGGGCCGGAAACGCCGGAAGGACCTGCTTGCGGGCAACCGTGTGCATGGGGAAATCATTACCGAAAACAGCCTGCCTTGTCCCGCGTCGCATCAGGAGCCGCCGGCCGACGCCCCGGAGGCCGAGGCGCAGTCGGCCGGACACACGCCGCGCGAGCGCTCGAAATCGTCGCACACCCCGTCGCCGCATTTGCCGGCCGCGCCGGGGGGCGGACCGGGGAACCGCCGGATGAACCGGACGAAACCCGCAGCGTCGGCGAGGCCGGCTTGATGCCGGACGAGGCCGGGGCCGCCGGGCTGGACGACGAGCCGGACGACTGGGCACAATCGGCCGGGCACACGCCGCGCGAGCGCTCGAAATCGTCGCATACGCCGTCGCCGCATTTGCCGGCCGCCCCAGCAGGCGGACCGCCGACCGGGCCAGGGCTCGACGCCGGCGGCGTCACGCCGGCCGGAGTCGCCGAGCTGGACGATGCGCCGCAATCAGCCGGGCACACGCCGCGGGAACGCTCGAAATCGTCGCACACCCCGTCGCCGCATTTGCCGGCCGCCCCAGCAGGCGGACTGCCGGCCGGGCCTGGGTTCGACGCCGGCGGCGTCACACCGGCCGGAGTCGCCGAGCTGGACGATGCGCCGCAATCGGCCGGGCACACGCCGCGTGAGCGTTCGAAGTCGTCGCACACGCCGTCGCCGCATTTGCCGGCCGCGCCCCCAGGCGGACCGCCGGCCGGAGCGCCGACCGGTCCAGCGGCCGGACCGCCGGACGTTGTGTCGGAGGGCGGCGTCTGGCCGCCGGGACGGCAGGCGGCGTACTCTTCCTCGCTGACCCGGCCGTCGCGGTCAGCGTCGCAAGCAAGATCGCTGCGGCAGTAATTGATCAGCGCCAGTTCGGTGAGCCGGCAGCCGGCCGGAGCGCCGGCCCCGGCGTCGCAGCCGTTTCGGCGGCGCAGTTCCGTGATGGTATCGCAGGGGCCGCGCCCGGGCGCGGGCTTCCAGGCCTCGATGGCCTTTATGGCCGACAGGGCGTGGGCCGTGCGCCAGGTGGGCAGCCAGGCATTGGCCGTGTCCGGGTCGAGCAGATCCACGGCGTAGCCCATGACGCCGCCCAGGCTTTTGACGCCGCAGCCGATGGCGAGCAGGTAGTTGACCTGCTCCTTGCTCTCCCCGGCACCGGGCGCCCGGCCCGGCTCGTGGCCGTTTTCTGACGCCACCCAGGCCAGCTTGCCGGCGGCCACGATCCGCTCCACGGAGCGCAGGATCAGGTCGAGCTGGTCATTTTCAAAAAACAGCGGCTGGCCAAAGCGCGGATTGGGATTGAAAAACACCCCGTCGATGGCGGGATGCGCCCTGGCCGAGGCCCTGGCCCGGGCGTTGAGGAACAGCACGTGTTTGCTGTCCAGGGACTTGAAAAGCCTGGCGAAGTAGTCGGTTTCGTCGTCCCTGGCCCAGTTGCGGAAGGCGTAGAAATCCATGCCCTTGGGCGTAAGCCATTGGGCCGGGTCGCCGTCGCGGTCGTTGGCGGCGTCGGGAAAGGGGCGGCGGGTAAACAGGGCCGGATCGCGCACCAGCTCGGCCGGCGGCGGCACGCGGAAATCGGTGAGCGACACCTTGGGATCGCCCCAGGCCTGGCGCAGGCCGGCGTCGGTCCCGTAGCGGGCCGTGAGCCAGGAGCGAAAACGGGCGGTGAAATCCGGGGAATAGTCGGTGAACATCATGGGCCGGCGGCCCAGGCCCGGCCCGCCGCCCGGGGCGTCCACCACGATATAGTTGGGGCCGTAGCCGTCCTCGCCGGTGGGGCCAAGGCCGAAGGCCCAGCCGACCAGGGCCGGATGGGTCCGGTAGCGCCCGACCAGGGCCTCGACAAAGGCCCCGAAATCCCGCCGGGCCTCCAGGCTGCCCATGCTCGGGTTGGCGTAGGCCGTGCCGTAGGCGTCGGTCTCGCAGGACCGGCAGGCCGAACGTTCCTGATATCCGGCTCCCTGAGGGAAGCCCTGCTCGGCCAGCCACCAGCCGGGCAGGAAATGGTTGGCCGAGGTCTTGAGCACCACCTGGGCCTTGCGCCTGGCCGCATGGTCCATGACGGCGTCCAGGGGGGCGAAGTCGTAGCGGGCCGCTTGCAGCGTGGCCGGCCGGGCCGGGGAGCGGTCGATGTCACTCCACCAGACGCTGGCCATGACCAGACGCACGCCCTGGGCCAGGGCCGTGTCCACGGCCCGCTTCATGGCCTCGACCCAGCGGGGATCGCCGTATTCGGGCTGGCCAGGCATGGGATTGCCTCGGCCGGGATAGTAGTAGATTTCGACAAAACCCGAGGTGACCGGCTTGCCATCGACAAGAAGGACCGGCCGGCCGCCCTCGCGGCCAACGGCGCTTGGGGCGGCCAGGGCGCTGTTTGCGCCGGCCAGGCCGGCGGCCAGGATCAGGCAGGACAGGAAAGCCGTCAGGCGAGCGCGGATCATGGGCAGCTCCTGGGGCCGGCGGCCCCGGCCGGATCAGACGGCCGCGACGCCCAGGGTCGCGCCTGCTCCGGTCTGGCCGGCCACGGCCCAAGCCGTGGCCGAAGGGTCGGCGACAAGGAGATTGCCGCCAACGAGGTTTTTCCCGGCAAACCCTTCGAAATCATACGCATACCGGGTGGCCCGAAAGACATTGTTGGCATAGCCCAGGCCCACGGCCTCGGCCGACTCCCCTTGTTGCAACAAGCCCTGGTCGGTGTCCGGGTTGACGTAGCTCCAGACCGTTTCCCCGGCCGGCGTAATCTCCATCAGGGTTCCGGTCGCGCCGAGCGTCACCAAGGTATCGCCGTTTTCCACACGCTGGGCACCGGAAACGTAAGCCGAATAAAAGCCGGCCACGTCGCCGTCGGGATAGCGCCAAACCACCTCGGGTTCGGCAAAGGACCCGTCGGGGTCGCGCCGATACGCGCCGTCCTCGTCCACGGGCAGGACCAGTTCCAGCACGTGGGAATACTCGCCGTACGGACTTTGCCAGCCGTTGTTGAAGACCAGCACGTTGCCGGCTCCGGGCAGGCCGCTTTCGATCCACAAAGCGTCGTGCTGGCCGTAAAGCGTCTGATCGGCCAGCGTGCCGGCGTCGTAGGCCCGGGGGTTGCCGAAACGGTAGAGGAGATCGCCGCCGTGGCCGGCCTTGCCGCCGGTGGAGCCGGCCGCCTCGGCCGTGGTCGTGCCGTGGTCGATGATCCAGACCTCGCTTTGGGTGTGGACGCTTAACATGATCTGGTCGGTTTGCGCATTGTAATCGATGCCGTTTATATGGGTCCAGTCGGAATCGACCTTGCCGGTTTCCTTGACCAGAGCGCCGAGGGAATTGATGTTGATGCGCTCGGGATGGCTCGACACCTGGCCGTAGTCGGGCAGGGCCGGGTTCTCGTCTTGCACGAGATGGTCCCAGGCGTGCCATTCCCAGACGATCTGCCCCGAATTAGGCCCGGTCTTTTGGACCTCGACCACGGAATCGACCAGCAGGCCCTTGGTGGGGATAAAGGCCGGAGAACGGCCGGCCAGATAGGCTTCCTGGGGGCTTTTGTATTCCCAGGCCACCAGCAGCAGGTTGCCGTTGGGCATGACGCAAAAATCGTGGTGCTGGCTGTAGTCCTCGCCGATGTACTTGTAGCTCCACACCAGGTTGCCTTCCCAGTCGAACTCCTCGATAAGACCGCCGGCCGGAGCGCTCATCTTGCCGACGTGGGCGTTGCGGTAGGCGACGGCGGAGCGCACGAGGTCGCCGTTGCCCAGAAGATAGGCCGCTCCCGCGCCGACATGGGGACTCGTCCAAGAGTTGACGACCTGGCCGGCATTGTCAAGGAGCCAGGTGTCGTGGCCGAACAAGGTTGCAACAAGGGTCAGGCCGGGCTGGGCGGCGACGTCGGCCGTGAAAAGGCCGACGGTTTGTTCCTGGGCGTTGCCGGTGGTCATGGGCGGTTCCTGGGTCTGTCCGACGAAGCAATGCCCGGCCGGCCGACGACGCCCCGGGCAGGCCTTTTGGGGCCACGCCGTTCCTGATATTTCACCAGACTGGGGGCGAAAACGTCCCCTCTCCTACCTTTGTGGTGGTAGACGCAACCCCTTGGCTCGTCAAGACGAGCCGGTTCCGGTTGCCACTGGAACCGTTGCCGACGTTATTGACAGACAGGTTGTTGCGTGATCTATATGACAATTCTTGTCTCTAAATATTGGTAAAGGACTTGTTTGCCAGCACGGAAAGAGGTCTGTCATCTTGCTTGCTTCATTATTCAAGCCACGCCGTCGCAGTGCTTCCTCCAGGGATATTCCAATGCCAACGAGCGCCCCGCCGAAGCCGCCCCTGTCCCGGGCCTATACGTTGAAGGCTTCCAAGATTCCAAACTACTTCGAAGTGTTGCTGGAAAATCCGGAGCCGGAGGTCTTTGACACGGCGGTTTTGGCCAAGTCCGGCTTCCGCTACGCCATTGACCGGACCTTCATCGACATCCTCAAGGGTTTGGGATTTTTGAACGAAGCCGGCCAACCCACCCGGCGCTATCGGGATTTCCGTGACCACCGCCAAGCCGCCGCAGCATTGCGCCTGGGGCTGACCGAAGCCTACGCCGGCCTGCTGGCCGCTCTGCCCGATGCCGCAGTATGTTCCGAACGCGAGATCATGGAGGCCGTGTCCCAATATTTCGAAGGGGAATTAAACGACATGGCCGTCGGCGGCATTGCCGCCACCTACCTGGCCCTGACGCGCTACGCGGCCAGCCTCGACAACGGCGCGGCCAGCGCCGACGCGGCGGCCATTGTCGGCGCGGTGCAACGCTCGGCTACGGCCACGCTTGCGGCGTTCGAACCGCCCTCTGCGTCCCCCGACGCCAGAGGCCTTTCGGCCGCAGCTGTGGCCGAGCCTGCGGCCGAGCCGGCCGCCAATCCCGAGCCTGTGGCCGACCCCGAGCCGGTCGCGACGGCCAGCCCCGCGCTTGACGCGACGCCCCTGGCCGGGCCAGAGCCGGGCGCCGCCCCGAAAACGACAAACAAAACCGAAGGCGCGCCGGGCATCGTCATCGAGGCCTGCCCCCCCGAAGCCTGCAACCAAACCCAAGGGACGTCCCAACGCGCCATTATCCACATCACCCTGCCGGCCAGCACCGACGAGGCGGTCTACGACGCCATTTTCGCCAGTTTGAAGCGTCATCTGCTGTCGCCGGGCGACAGTGCCTAGAGCGTTTCCCCCGCAGCAACGCCGCCCAAACGGCGTGTTGGCCGCCTGACGCACCCCAAAAAACACGCGCCGCTCCAAGCCGCAGTCTGCGGCATGGAGCGGCGCGCGCGCTCTCGTATTCCATCAATCGCGGAAAAGACCGGCCGCTACTTCGGCAGTGCCTTCCACTCCTCAATCACTTTCTTGCAGGCCGGGCTGGCCTTGTCGAGATTTTCCGGTTTGGCCACGCAACCGCGCCGGCCGCCGCCGCCTTTTTGCACATCGGCGCAGGGGCCGCCCGGGGCAATGAGCGCGGCGCATTCTTTTTCAAACAACGCCCGGTTGGCCGTGTCGGCCGCTTCATCAGCGGCAAAGGCTGTTGCGCTCACCAGCGACAAGGCCATCACAAACAGCAAGCATCGCATGATCTTCCCTCCTGACGGTGTTGGAGTTCGGAAAAAGTCAGCAAACTGACGCGATCATCTGTTGAAAAGAACCTCCGCTTGGGATATGCTTGAAGCCTTCCCAGCAAGTTCAAAAAATCACAAAGTCTGCGTCTTGTCCAGTGAAAAGTTGCTTCCGGCAATGAATATGTTGCGGCCACTGCTACCGGCGCATCACCGCAGCATCAGCGCAAACACGCCCCACCCCAGGTATTCGCGGGTGTACGCGGCGTAGCGCACGGGTTCCGAGGTCAGCTTGGACCGAACCTCTTCCGCCAGCTCGTCGGCAGGGTTGGCTTCAAGCCAGCGGCGCATGGTGAGCCATTTGGCCGCCTCGTAGCGGTCCCAGCCGTCCTGGTCGGCCAGGACCATCTCCACGACGTCGCAGCCCAGGCGGCCAAAAGACGCAAGCAGTTCCGGGAGCGTGAGAAAGTCGGCGACCGCGCCGGCCAGACAGCCCTTGGCGACGTCTTCCGTCGGCGGCAATTGCCACCAGTAGGGTTCGCCGATGAGGATGATTCCGCCTTCTCGCAGGCTTTGCGACAAAAGCGCAATCGTGCCGGCGACGCCGCCACCGATCCAGGTGGCCCCGACGCAGGCGGCCACATCCACCTTCTCGTCGACGACATAGCCAGCGGCGTCGCCGTGGACAAACCGGACGCGGTCGGCGACGCCGAGCTCCACGGCCCGGCTCCTCGCCTGCTCGGTGAACAAGGAACTCATGTCCACGCCGACGCCGCGTATGCCGTGATCGCGGGCCCAGGTGCACAGCATCTCCCCCGACCCGCTGCCGAGATCGAGGATGCGCGTCCCGGGTTCCAGACGCAACGCTTGGCCCAGAACGGCGAACTTGTCGGGCGTGAACGGGTTGTGGATGCGATGCGCGCTTTCCGTGATGGTGAAAATCCGTGGAATGTCCATTGGGAAAAGCTCCTTCGTGGGGTGAAGGCATTCAAAACGCGTCGGTTAGGCGACCATGCCCTTCATCGTTATGATTGGAACAGCTTTGGAGCAAATCATCAAGGCAACAAAAAAGAGACTACCGACCGAGTCAGTAGTCCCCAAAATCGTGGCGTCCGAGGCCGGAATCGAACCGGCACGTCCCGAAGAACAAGGGATTTTAAGTCCCTATTTGGTCGTTTCACGGGGTTTCACTCGGCCTCACAAATATAGCTGAAAACCATTGATTTTACTAGAGTAATGCCCTAACCTCTTTTCACTGCTTGTCACTCATTTTCACCCCGTTTCCATGTTTTTTGGGGGACAGGTGGGGGACAAAGTAGGGCCAAGGGATTCAAAGTCACGCACTGGAATGCCAGTGGGGGACAAACCAGGGGACAGCCATGGCCTACACCTGGAAGCAAACCAAGCATGAAGGCGTCCGGTATCGGGAACACCCAACCCGCAAGCACGGCGTGAAGCCTGACCAGTATTTCGCCATCCGGTATCGCGTGGACGGCGTGCGCCGCGAGGAAGCCCTCGGCTGGGCGTCCCAAGGATGGACGGCGGCCAAGGCGGCCCAGACCCTTGCGGACCTTAAAAAAGCGGCCACGACAGGCGAAGGCCCGACCTCCCTTGCCGAGAAGCGCGAGCAAGCCGATGCCCGACGCAAAGCCGAACAGGCCGCTATGGCGCGTGAGGCCCGGCAAGGCGTGACCTTCGATGCCTTTTGGCAAGACGACTACGTGATTGCCCTCCGCAACCGGGTCAAGCCCGAGTCGTATCAAAAGGAAGAGGCCCACTTCAGGTTTTGGTTATCCCCGACCCTCGGCAAGCTGCCACTGCGCGAAATCACCGAAGCCGACCTTGAGCGCGTCCAAGACAAAATCAGGGCCGCCGGCCTGTCCGACCGATCCCATGAGTACATCATGGGCACGTTCCGTCGCGTCTGGAGGCACGCCTTCAAGCGTAAGATCGTGGCCGTGGAGTGCCCCGTGGGCAAGCTGGACATCCCCAAGCCCGTCAACACCCGGCTCCGCGTCCTGACCCCGGAGGAAATTCAAGCCCTCCTGGCGGAACTGGCGACCGTGGACCAGACCGCCCATGACCTGACCGTCTTTGCGCTGCTCACTGGTTGCCGGGCCTCCGAGGCGTTCAAGCTGCGCTGGGAAAACGTGGACTTCGTGCGCGAGGCCGCCCTTTTCCCCGAGACGAAGAACCGCGAACCCCGCGAAGTCTTCCTTGCCGCCGACGTGCTGGATATGCTGAAACGCCGAGGCCCCGGCCGCCCTGGCGAGTATGTCTTCACCAAGCGCGACGGCACGCCCTACGACGCCGCCCCCTCCTCCTTCAAGACGACACTGGAACGCCTGGGATTCAACGAAGGACGCGCTCCGCGTGACCGGGCCACGTTCCACAATTTGCGGCACAGCGCCGCCACCTACGCGGCCAGACGCGGCGTCCCGGTCAAGGACATGCAGACCATTTTCGGCTGGAAGACCCCGAGCATGGTTTTCCGCTACGCCAAGGGCAGCGAGGATGTGCAGCGCCGAGCCATGAAGGGACTCGCCAGCGCGTTCATGGAGGATAAGGGCGGGAAGGTGGTCCCGTTCCCTGCCGGGAAGGCCGAAGGCGAATAGCCCCCCTTGCCTTCTGTATATACAGCGATATATTCACCGGAGAGTGGCGTTGAACTTCACATGGGACGAAGACAAGCGGCGGGCGAATCTTTCAAAGCATGGGCTGGACTTCGAGGCGGCCGAAAAGCTGTTTGACGACTACCGCCTGGAACACCTCGACACCCGCCGGGATTATGGAGAGGACCGATGGATTGCCCTTGGCCTGATTCACGGCAACGTGGCGGTTCTGGTTTACACGGAACGCGGCGAGGACATCCGGGTCATCTCCCTTCGGAAAGCCACGCCCGAGGAGCGGCAAATTTATGAGCAAGTACGATTCAAGCGACTTGGCCCGGCTTGAGGCCATGACCGACGCCGAGGCCATCCAGAACGCCCTGGACGACGCCGATAGCCCCCCCACCGACGCGGCATTTTGGGCCGACGCCGAACTGGTTGACCCGGAACCCAAGAAGGTGCCCGTCTGCATCCGCGTCCGCCCGGACATCCTGAAATTCTTCAAGCAGCGCGGCCCCGGATATCAAACCCGCATCAATCAAGTCTTGGAAGCCTACGTCGCCCACCAGGAGAAGCGGGCCGGCAGAGAGCGACAAGGACCGACATTTCCCCGGCTAGGCTGCGACTGATCATCGTGGCCGAAAAGACGGACTCCCACCGCCCTGCCGGGGTTTTTTTGGGAGATGAGCATGGGAGGCTCAAAGTGAAAAAAGCGTATTTCTGGCACAGAGGCAAGAAGCATCTATGGACTGACACTTATGGATTTTTTCTCTGCCATTGAAAACGGCCTCCCTTCTTATGATGGGTTTGGCCGAAAGATTTCTTCTCTCAGCGAAAGGCACGCACAAGTAGCCAAAGCATTTAGAGAGTGTGCATACAAGGGGGTTACCGGAGAAGCCCCGGGCGAAGATTCAGCAATGATGGCTGGCGAAACGCTTCCGGGCAAAGGGTATATCCCAAACGGTTGCGAACTAATAAGCCTTGACAACAGATTGTTTGACACTGCCGACCTTGTAATTTTATTCCCTGCACCATGTGAATCTAGCGCCATAGAACGCTGCGAAAACGACGTGCGCTGCTTCGGGCTTTCCCCGGCAGAGGATGCGCCCAAGCCCGTTGCCGAGGGGCAGGAGGCGGCTGTGGTCGAGGCCCCGGCACAACTGAAGATACCGGCAAAAAAACAGCCTCTACGCGCGATGAACAGCGAGAAATTTGCCGCCGCATGAGGGGGGAGGGAACCCGCGACGGCTGGGGCGCTGGATCGAGCGCAACGCCGGCCGCATCGTGGACGGACTCCGTTTCGTCAGGGACGGACAGCGCAGCCGAGCGGCCTTGTGGTGCGTCAAAACGACGGGAAAAAGTGAGTTTGGTGAGTTTGGTGAGTTTTTTTCCCGACCTACGCATAAGAATTCGGAGAAAAATAGTACAGCTGAGCCAAAAATAACTCACGAAACTCACCAAACGGCTCCCTGCTGCTCACGTCGGGATATGACCCCCAAAGCCAATACTATTTCGCCCATCGCCTCAACGTCAAAATCTCTAGCCAGCCGACACGCTCGGAAGCTACAGACAAGCTGGAATTTATCCAAAACCTACTGTCAGGATTCAGTTTTGTTGAACCCGTGGACCGCACCGTCGCCTTAGCTCTGATTCTCAGTACGATGGTACGACCCAGTCTCGACCACATTGCCTCTTTTCGCTATCACGGCACCGGTGCGCGGAAGTGGAAAATCATATTTGATGGACATTGCAGCGATAATAGCAACAGGCAGAAGGACTGCAGTCCTTGCAGCGACAACCGACAGCGCAGAACTTGAAAAACGCCTAACAGGCAGCCTTCTATCGGGAGATCCACTCGTAAGCCTGGACAACTACAATGGAACATTGCAATCTGACCTACTATGCCAAGCCCTCACTGCTAGCACGGTCAAAGTCCGACCGCTTGGCATTTCGCCAAGCGTTGAAATACCCAGCACGACCCTTTGGTCGGCCAACGGCAACAATCTGGTCTTGGCCGGCGATTTACCTCGCCGCTCCTTGCTTTGCCGGCTGGACCCAGGATGCGAACGTCCGGAGGAACGTCAATTCTCCTTTGATCCTCTCGAGCGCGTACTCCAAAACCGCACCGAGTATGTCGGCGCCTGTTTGACCATTTTGCGGGCATACATCGTCGCCGGCCGGCCAGACATGGGTGGAACCCCTTTCGGCGGTTTCGGCCAGTGGTCTGCCCTGGTGCGTAGCGCGCTCATGTGGGTCGGCGAACCAGACCCTTGCGCCAGCCGCAACGCCATCATGGACGAGGACCCGGAACTGGGACAACTGCGCACGCTCCTCATCCTTTGGTGGCAGGAGCTTGGAAAAAGCGCCATAAAAATCAAGCGCCTCATAGAACGCTGCCACTCAAACGACTCTGGGCTTTTTGAAGTCCTTGACGACATCGCCGGCGAAAGGAATGGCCCTGGGGTCAACGCGCGCCGCCTGGGCCACTGGCTAAAAAGCCACAAAGGCCGTGTCGTCGATGGGTTGCGACTCGTCCAAGTCCCCGGCCCGAATATGGCCAGTTGGCAGGTCGTCCAAGTCAAAACAGGCGAAGCATAGGTTTCTGAGGTTTTGAAGGTTCTTTCTTAAGGAGCTGACAAAAAAGAACAGTGAAGAAGATAAGATCGTCTTGAGGGCTGGGACAAAACCTCAAGAACCTGCCAAACCTTCACACCCCGGACTGAACGGCTTCGCCCATAACCCCCTATTCTTCACTCTACTGACTAATAGACTTAGTTATTCTAGGAAAATATTAACCCGTGCTTCACCTTTTGGACCGCTCTTTCACTCCCCCGACACCACCGTCGGCCGATGACTTCAGCCCCAGTCGGCCGCTTGCCAGCCCAGCCTACCGATTGGTGCAACTGCTCACCGTCAAAGAGCCCAGCAAGGATGTCTTGGTCCTTGGAGGCCGGATCGGCTGTTGACGCTTCGACTATGGAGGCCAATGCATGCTGTTTGACATCGTGCGCCGTGACACGGGTGAGAGCTACCGAAAGATGCTCCTGCGCATGACCAAGGAGAGCGGAATCGACTCTCCAACGGATGCGTGAAATTTGAAGATAGTTTCAATTACATGTCGAAAATGGCTGAAGCACGAGGCGCTCGAATTCTTCAAAAGGGAGCGGGCGGCTATATAAAAAGCCCTGTCCCACAAGACAGCCATGGGCGCACAGGAGCTCCGCCTGCTCGGGCAACTCTACGCCCTCGGCCACCACATCCATGTCCAAGGCCCGAGCCACGGCGATGAAAGCTTTGACCAGTTCTGCCTTGCGACGGTCCTTTTCCACACCCGAAACAAAGGAACTATCGCTTTTGAGCACATCGACACGGAACCGGTTGAGATAGCTCAGGGCGGAGTGGCCAGTGCCGAAATCGTCGATGGCGATGGATGCGCCCAGGCTGCTCAAGGCGTTCAAGGTCTTTTGTGTGGGGCGCACTTTGCGCTTACCAAGCGCCAACACGAGGGGTGGGCTTGCCCCACGCTCCCACCCGAAGGCCTCCACTTTTTTATTGACATGAAAAATGATAAAAACTAAAAATCATCATTAAATTTTAATGCAGCACCTGGGGGGGCATCCAGCGCCCCCAAGGCTTACCCAATCGAGAACAACGCCATGGGCCGAAAAAAAACCACCGCCTCCGATGCTGCGGCCATGAAACTGCAAATCCTCGAGACCGCCGAAAATCTCTTCCGCCAAATCGGCTACGCCAAAACCACCGTCACCGACATCGCCAAGGCGCTGGGCATGAGCCAGGCGAACATCTACCGCTACTTTCCCTCCAAGGCGGGCATCAACGAAGCCATTTGCGAGCGAGTCGTGCATCAGATCGAAGCGCAATCCTGGGAAGCATTGGTGCAGGACGGCACGTCCACCGAACGCCTGAAGCGCTTCATCAAGGAATATCACCGAACGGTCAAAAACAGCATCATCAAGGAAAAGCGGCTGTATGACATGGTGGCCGTCGCCATGGACGAGCACTGGTCCGTCATCCAGGGCCATAGCGCACGCGTCAGGGATTTGCTCAAAATCATCATTGAGCAAGGCATGTCGTCGGGCGAGTTTCGGCGCGTCAACAGCGACAACATGGCCAAGGCCCTTAATGGCTCCCTGGCGGTCTTCATCTATCCCAAGCTGCTCGAACACGAGATAAATGACGAAGAGCGCGGCGGCGATCATGATCGCCTTGATGCAGACCTTGACCAACTGCTTGATCTTGTATTGAACGGCCTTTGCTCAGGCGAAAAATAGGTTTTCGCCGGCTAACCACCATCAGGATGGTTCTTCCATGTTCTTAGGAGACACCTTCGCTTTGGCAAAAAACGTTACACGGCCGTGCGGCACGCTGCTTTTCCTGGCGGCGTTGAGCCTTGGCCTCGCCGGCTGTCACGAAGCCACGCCTCCTCCTCCGTTCCGGCCTGTGGTCAACACCATGCGGATTACCCTGGACACGGAGACGGCAAAGCGCACCTATTCAGGCGTCGTCGTGGCCCGCCACGAGGTGCAGGAATCCTTCCGGGTCGGCGGGCGCATCGAAAAGCGGCTGGTGGACGTCGGGGACCATGTCCGGGAAGGCCAAGTGCTGGCGACCTTGGACGAGAAGGATCTCCGCCTCTCGGTGGAAAGCGCCCAGGCCGAACTGCGGGCGGCCCTGTCCAACAAGGACCAGACCGCCAGCGACGACAAACGCTATGCCACGCTCCTGGCCAAGCATGTGGTCAGCCAATCCGAATACGATCTCAAGCATCTGGCTGCCGACGAGGCCCGTTCCCGCGTGGAGCGCGCCGAGAGCGCGCTCAAGCTTGCCATGAGCCAGCTTGGCTATGCCAAGCTGCTCGCCAGCACCGACGGCGTGGTCACCAAGACCAGCGCCGAGGCCGGCCAGGTCGTGCCCCAAGGCCAAAGCGTGGTCACCGTGGCCCGCAAGGGCGCCCTGGAAGTGCTGGTCGACATTCCCGAACGGCGTCTGCAGGACATCAAGGGCACCCAGGCGGACATCTCCCTGTGGGCCAACCGCGACGCCCGCTTCCGGGCCGTGCTGCGCGAAACGTCCCCGTCGGCCGACCCGGCCACCCGGACCTATGCCGTGCGCTATTCGCTGCCCGACGCCGACGCCGCCGTGCGCCTGGGCATGACGGCCACGCTCCATCTCTCCGAGGCCGCCGCCGTCCCGACCGCCCGGATACCGGTCAGCGCCCTGCTCAACCAGGGCAACGGGCCGGGCGTCTGGCGCGTCGACGTCCCAACCGGGCAATTGACCTTTGTCCCGGTCACGGTGGACCACTACACCGAAGGCGACGCCTATGTGCGAAGCGACAAGCTCGCAAACGGCGACAACATCGTCACGACCGGCGTGCACAAGCTCGACAAAGGGCTGACCGTTCGCCTGGCCGGCGCAGCGACGGAGGACGTCCGGTGAAAGGCCTCAACCTCTCCGAGTGGGCCGTCACCCACCGTCCCCTCACCTTGTTCCTCATCATCCTGGTCTCCCTGGCCGGGACCTGGTCGTATTTCCATCTCGGGAGAGCCGAAGATCCCGATTTCACCGTAAAGCAAATGATCATCAGCGCGGCATGGCCAGGAGCCACGGCCGACGAGATGCAACGTCTGGTAGCAGATCCCATTGAGAAAAAACTTCAGGAAGTTCCCTACTTCGACAAGGTGAACACCTATTCCAGGGCCGGCAGCGTGGTCATGAAACTCGCGATTTTGGAATCCACGCCCAAAAACGAGGTCCGGGAATGCTGGTATCAGGCCCGAAAACGGGTGGGGGACATCAAATCCAATCTGCCTTCCGGCGTCCTGGGACCCTTTTTCAACGACGAATTCGGCGATGTGGATTCGGTGCTCTACGTCCTGACCGGCCCGGACTTCACCATCCGCCAACTCGAGGATGAAGCCGAAACCATCCGGCAAGCCCTGCTGCGCGTGCCCTCGGTGACCAAGGTGCGTTTTTACGGCGAGCAGACCGAATGCATCTTCGTGGAGCTTAACAACGCCAAGCTGGCCACGCTGGGAATCGCGCCCCAGGCCGTTTTCGACTCCATTGCCAAGCAAAACGATGTGACCCCGGCCGGAACCCTGGAAACGGCCGCCGACGCCGTCCATATCCGCGTGGACGGCGCGCTCAAGGGCGTCGAAGCCCTGGCCGAGGTGCCGGTGGCCAGCGGCGGCAAGGTCTTTCGCCTGGGAGACATCGCCAGCTTCCACCGAGGCCCGCAGGACCCGCCGACGTTTGTCGCCCGCCATGAGGGCCAGCCGGCCATTGCCATGGGCGTGGTCATGGCCCAGGGCGGCAACATCCTGGATCTGGGGCGCGAGCTGGACGCCGCCATGGAGCGCATCCGGGCGGACCTGCCGCTGGGCTTCGAGATCAGCCGGATAGCCGACCAGCCGCAGGTCGTGGAAGAATCCGTCAACGAGTTCATCCGGTCCTTCGTTGAAGCGCTGGTCATTGTGCTGGCCGTGAGTTTCCTGTCCCTGGGCTGGCGCACGGGCATCGTCGTGGCCCTGGCCGTGCCGCTGGTGCTGGCCATGGTCATGACCGTCATGAGCGCGCTAGGCATGAGCCTGGAGCGCATCTCCCTTGGCGCGCTCATCATCGCCCTGGGGCTTTTGGTCGACGACGCCATCATCTCCGTGGAAATGATGGTGGTCAAAATGGAACAGGGCTATGACCGGGTCAAGGCCGCCACCTATGCCTGGACGGCCACGGCCTTTCCCATGCTCACCGGCACCCTGGTCACGGCGGCCGGTTTTCTGCCCGTGGGATTCGCCAAATCCTCTTCCGGTGAATACGCCGGCGGCATTTTCTGGGTGGTGGCCATTGCCCTGGTCGCCTCCTGGCTGGTGGCCGTCATATTCACGCCGTACCTTGGGCTGAAGCTGCTGCCGGATTTCCATCATGGCGCCCATGACGATCCCAACGCCATTTATCGTACGCCAATCTATCTCTGGCTGCGCGGCCTCGTCACGTGGTGCGTCGACCATCGCAAGACGGTCGTGTGGTCCACCGCCCTCCTCTTTCTGGCGTCCCTGGTCGGTTTCTCCTTCGTGTCCCGCCAGTTCTTCCCCTCATCTTCCCGTCCGGAGCTTTTGGTCGAAGTGCGGCTGCCTGCCGGCTCCGCGTTTGGAACCACGGCCAAGGCCGTGGAAGCCCTGGAAGCCGTTTGCAAGGCGGACCAGGAAGTCAAGACCTACACCAGCTACATCGGCGCCGGCGCGCCGCGTTGGTTTATGCCCATGTCGCCGGAACTCCCGGACGTCAGCTATGGCGTCATTGTCCTGAACACGGCGGACGGCGCCTCCCGCGACCGCGTCAAGGCCCGCCTCGAAGCCTACGCCGCAAACGGGGGACTCCCCGAGGCCAGGGTGCGCGTGACGACGCTCTTCTTGGGTCCGCCGGTCGGCTATCCCGTGCAGTTTCGCGTCATCGGCCCCGACGCCAAGCGGGTGCGCGACATCGCGTATCAGGTCCGCGACGTCATGCGCGCCAACCCCAACACCACGGACGTCAACCTGGATTGGAACGAGCAGGCCAGGGCGATCCGGCTGGTGGTGGACCAAGACCGGGCCAGGCTCCTGGGGCTCACCCCCCAGGATATTGCCCAAGCGCTTCAAACGCTTCTTTCGGGCGTCACCATCACCCAGGTCCGCGACGGCATTGAACGGGTCAACGTCGTGGCCCGAGCCGTCCCCGAGGAACGGTTGCGGCCCGAGATCCTGGCCGATCTGACCATCAGCATACGCGACGGGAAGATCATTCCCCTCTCCCAGGCGGCAAGGCTGGAGCATGTCTACGAGGAGCCCATTCTCTGGCGGCAAAGCCGTGACTTGACGATCACAGTACGTTCGGAAGTGCTGGCGGGCTTGCAGGCCCCGGATGTCACCATGCAGATAGCGCCCAAGCTCAAATCCATCGAGGACACGCTGCCGCCAGGCTACCGGATCGAAGCCGGCGGGGCTTTCGAGGAAAGCAGCAAGGCCAACCAGTCCATTGTCGAGCTGTTGCCCTTGGCTGGAGGAGTCATGCTCCTGTTGCTGATGTTCCAGGTGCAAAGCTTTCCGAGCCTCTTTCTGGTGCTCACCACAGCGCCCCTGGGGTTGATCGGCGCAGCCGGCGCATTGCTGCTGTTCGGCCAACCCTTCGGGTTCGTGGCCATGCTCGGCGTTCTCGCCTTGGCCGGGATGATCATGCGCAACACCGTCATCCTGGTGGATCAGATCGGCAAGGACATCGAGGAAGGGATGGCGGCCGGGGAAGCCGTCATCGACGCGACCATCCGCCGAACGCGCCCGGTGGCGCTGACGGCCCTGGCCGCGATTCTGGCCATGATTCCCTTGGCGCGCAACATCTTCTGGGGCCCCATGGCCGTGGCCATCATGGGCGGTCTCTTCGTGGCGACCGTGCTGACGCTGCTCTTCACCCCGGCCCTGTACGCCATGGTTTTTCGCATCGACAAGTCCGGAAGGCAGTGAACCGTTTCGAAGAGTGGAAGAATCGGGCAATAGTGGCCCGGGCCAACAAGACCGCCCGAATAGTCTGGGCTGTGCTGGCTAAGGGGGAGGCCTATAAGGAGGCAGCATGATGAACAGCTTCAAGCCTTGGCGAAAAAGTGAGGCGATGGTTGTGGCGTCGGCAGGGTAACTGCTCAGAATTTCCTACCCATTGGATGCGACAAGAGATGATTGATGGCACGACAGGTCGAACCGGCTTGCGAAAAACCTGATTTGGACAAAGGCCATCGAAGGCCGATGAAATGATGAGGAGCGCAAGCGCGGATTTCCATCGGGGCAGCGGGCCATGCCCGACATGCCGGATACATGGCTGCATTCAACCTGGAAGCCGTCAGAAATCTCTTGCCATCGGGGTGCGGTCCATACATGGCGTAGGCCGCTCCCGCCCACTGAGTATTCCCCGAATATGGGGAAAACCTCCCGTGACGCTGTAGGTGGCCGACTGGTGCGCTTTCGCCCATTGCGCAACCTTCGGGCTGGATTGCGGGGGAAAGGCGCTGTGCGTGGCGCTAATGCGGTCGGCCTGGCGCTTCTCAAATCTGAGAATTGTGAAATCGCTGGACAAGTCTGGCCGGGCTGGTTTGGTCCTCAGTTTTGAGGAGCAAAGGCCGGGCATGGCCTGGGAGGTTTACGCCATGGCTGGCGAATACCCTCGGCACTGACGATGGAACTCATGGGGGACTCACAACCGATGTGCCCCCTGGTGTCGGTGCTGGCGACGGCGGGTAAGTTGATCCTGCGCCAACTCGGGGGCGGGGGTGTCGGTACTGGCGACATCTTTGCTGGGCGGGGTGGGCCGCATGTCACGCCCCCTGGCACTGAGCGAACTTTTACGCCGAGTGGGTGGTGGCTGGCGGCGCAATTCTACGCCGCGAGATTTTGGTGGGGGACGGTCACGGCAGGAGGAAAAACAGCCTTGGGCGGACAGAGCACACAGAGGGCCTGGAACTCGGCAACATTCACCCCGTTTCACCCTACATAAATTATTCTAGCGGGACCAGAGCGGGACCAGGAGCCTTCCCCAAAAACAAAAGGCGCGCCCGGCCGTCTTTGACCGTCGCAACCTCTTGATTTCATTGGTGCCCGAGGCCGGAATCGAACCGGCACGTCCCGAAGAACAAGGGATTTTAAGTCCCTGGCGTCTACCAGTTCCGCCACTCGGGCACTGAAACCCGCTTCTTGCCCCGAATCCCGCGCCGCGTCAATTCCAACGCCATGGAGAGCGGGCCAAACCAACCGCCGCCCGAGGGCCATGGCCGGCAATTTCAGGCCTCCCCCGCCGCGTGCCATCGCCCCGCATCAGCATGGCCTCGCCCGCCGCGGCGCCACCGCCCCTCCCCGCGCGTAGCCAGACGCGCCCTTTCCTGCTACACCTCCCCACCATGTCGCAGCTACGCAAACGCACGGTCGTCCTCGGTCTCGACGGGCTTCCCCGCACCCTGGCCCAAAGCCTGGCCGCCACCGGCCGGCTGCCCAACCTCGCCCGCCTGCTCGCCATCGACGCGGCAAGCATCGAGGCCGAACTGCCCGAACTCTCGCCCGTCAACTGGACGAGCTTTTTGACCGCCGCCAACCCCGGCCGCCACGGCGTCTACGGCTTCGTCGGCATCGACCCGGCCAGCTATCGCCTGGGGCCCGTGGACGCCTCGGCCATTGCCGCGCCCACCCTCATGAGCCGTGCAACCGAGGCCGGGCTGGTCGCCAAGCTGGTCAACATCCCCTGCGCCGCGCCGGTTTCGCCGCTGCGCGGAGCCATCATCGCCGGCTTTCCCGAGACCGACCTCGCCCGGGCCGTTTATCCGCCGGAGCTGGCGCAAAATCTGAAACTGGCTGGCTACCGGATCGAGGCCGACACCACCAAGGGCGCGGCCGATTTCGATACCCTTGCCCGAGAGCTGCGGGCCACCCTGGCCTCGCGTCGGGCCGCCCTGGAAATGCTCTGGGCCGGCGGCGACTTCGATCTGTTCATGATCGTTTTGACCGAAACCGACCGGCTGTTCCATTTCTTCTTCCCGGCCGTGGCCCGGCCCGAGCATCGCCTCCACGGCCCGGCCCTGGATCTTCTGGCCGACTGGGACAAGCTGATCGGCCTGGTCCTGGACCGCTACGAGGCCCTGCCCGGACCCAAGCGCTTTTTCGCCCTGGCCGACCACGGATTTACTGAACTCGAAACCGAGTTCGACCTCAACGTCTGGCTGGCCGGCAAGGGGTTACTTCGCCTCGAACCCGGGGCCACCGGCGAATACGACGCCCGCATCGTGCCCCACCACACCGCCGCCTTTGCCCTGGACCCGGGGCGGGTCTACATCAATATCAAAGAGCGCTTCGCCCGGGGCGTCTTCCACGAGCACGTGGCCGAAAAGCTGGCCGAGGACCTGCGCGGCGAACTGTTGGCCATCGTCCACGACGGCCGGCCGCTTATGGAGGCCGTGCACCTGCGCGGCGAGATCTATGCCGGCCCGCAAGTCCGCCGCGCCCCGGACGTCGTGTGCGTGCCCCGGGCGGGGGTGAGCCTCACGGCCAAATTCAACCGCACCGAGCTGACCGGCAACTTTGGCCGGTTTGGCTGCCACAGCCCGCACGACGCGCTGTGGTGCGACTCCGAAGGCTCCCGCCCGGAGCGCACCTCCGACGCCGGGGCCGTGGTCGCCGCCTCCCTTGGTCTGCCCGAACCCAAAGAGTTTCCATGGATTTCGCCCGCGAACTGAACCCGGCCCAGCTTGAGGCCGTCAGCACCACCGAAGGGCCGGTCCTGGTCATCGCCGGCGCCGGCAGCGGCAAGACCCGCACCGTCGTCTACCGTCTGGCCCATCTGGTGCTCAAGGGCGTGGAGCCGGCCTCCATCCTGCTTTTGACCTTCACCCGCAAGGCCGCCCAGGAGATGCTCACCCGGGCCGGACTGCTGCTGGCCCTTAGCGCGCAAGGCATCTCGGGCGTGGCCGGCGGCACCTTCCATGCCTTCGCCTTTGCCGCGCTGCGCCGCTACAGCGAGGCGGCCGGTTTTCCCACAGGATTCACCTGCCTCGACGCCGCCGACTGCGAGGACATCCTGGGGCAGTGCAAGGACCGGCTGGGCCTGGGCAAGGGCGACCGGTCGTTTCCCCGCAAATCGGCCATCCTGGGACTGCTCTCCAAGGCCCGCAACAAGGAACTGGAAGTCGGCGACGTCATCGCCCGGGAAGCCTTCCACCTGCTGCCCTATGCCGAGGCCATAACGAGCCTTGGCCAAGCCTACGGCGCGTTCAAGGCCGAGCACAATCTCCTCGACTACGACGATCTGCTCTTCACCCTGGAGCGGCTCCTGGCCGACCCCGCCGGTCCCGGCGCGCTCATTCGCGCCCGCCACAGCCATGTCATGGTCGACGAATACCAGGACACCAACAAGGTCCAGGCCAGGCTCACGCGCCTTCTTGCCCCGGAAGGCGGCAACGTCATGGCCGTTGGCGACGACGCCCAGTCCATCTACGCCTTTCGCGGCGCGTCGGTGGACAACATCCTGGATTTCCCGAGCCTGTTCCCGGGCACCAAGCTCATCAAGCTCGAACGCAACTACCGCTCCACCCAGCCTATCCTCAACCTCACCAACGCCGTGCTGGCCGGAGCCGGACGCAAGTTCGAGAAACATCTCTTCACCACCCGCGAGGACGGCCCCCAGCCCCAGTGCATGCGGCCCTTTTCCGACCTCACCCAGGCGTCCATGGTGGCGGCCAAGGTCAAGGAACTCTCGGCCACCTTCCCGCTGCATGAAATCGCCGTGCTGTTTCGGGCCGGCTACCAGTCCTATGCCCTGGAAGTGGAGCTCGGCAAAGCCGGCATCCCCTTCCAGAAGTACGGCGGCCAGAAATTCTCCGAGGCCGCCCACATCAAGGACGTGCTGGCCTACCTGCGCCTAGCCCGCAACACGGCCGATTTTCCGGCCTGGTCCCGGGTGCTGGCCTTCGTGCCGGGCATCGGCCCCAAAACGGCCACCAGGGTCTTCGAGGCCATCCGGGCCGGCGACCGGGCGATGCTTGGCAAGATGGCGGCCAAGTCGGGCGAATTCAAGGCGCTGATCGAATTCCTCGACGCCCTGCGCGCCCTGCCGCCCTCGCCCCAGGAGCTGCTCGCCAAGGTCATCGAGGCCTATGCCCCGCTTTTGGCCGAAAAATACCCCGACGACTATCCGCGCCGCCAGGCCGGCCTGGACCAGCTCGAACAGATCGCCGCCGCCTACGCCGACCTCGACGCCTTCCTGGCCGATCTGGTCCTGGAAAACCCGGACGAGGACCGCAAAAAGGCTCGCGAAGGCCATCTGGTGCTGTCCACGGTCCATTCCTCCAAGGGCCTGGAGTGGTCGGCCGTGCTCATCATCGATCTGGTGGACGAACGCTTCCCCTCGCGCCATGCCCTGTCCCGGGCCGAGGATCTGGAAGAGGAACGCCGGCTGCTCTACGTGGCCTGTACCCGCGCCCGGGACTATCTCGGGCTTTTCGCCCCGGAAACGCTCTACCAGCGCCAGGGCGGCGGCTGCGCCCCGGCCATGCCGAGCATTTTCTTGCGCGAACTGCCCCAGGGCCTTTTGGCCGAGCGCCGCGAACGCCTGGGCGGCTCCGGCGCGGCCAGCTTCGCCTGTCCCGCGCCCACGGCCGCCGGGGGGACTCCGGCCTTTACCCGCCAGCCCGTGCGCCGGGCCACCTCGGCCCCGCTCTCGGCCCGGCTGCCGGCCCGGGAGGACGCCCCGGCCCCGCGCCCGGCCCCGGACCCGTCGACCCTGGGCTACTGCCGCCACAAGATCTTCGGGCGCGGCAAGGTCATCGGCGTCCTGGACGACGGCAAATACCGGGTCAATTTTCCCAATTTCGGCCCCAAGGTGATCCTGGCCGCTTTTCTGGAAATGGAGGGAGCCGCCTCGCCCGAGGCCTGACCGCCCGCCTCGTGTCGCGTCCGCGAGAAGCGCATAGGGCGTTTTATAGGCAACGAGCTCAAACCACTTGGTTTTCTTAAAAAATACTACCGTATTTTTTAAGGGACGCGACACTAGCCCCCGGAGTCGCCGTGCGCATCCGCTGGAAGCTCTTCTGGCTCCTGGCCGCCCTGTCGCTGGTTCCGTTGATCGTCCTTCGCGTCAACAGCCAGCTGGCCCTGTCGCGTCTGGCCGAACGCCTTTCGAGCCGGGTCGGGGCGCATCTGGTGGCCGAGGCCAAGACGCGCCTGGGGCGCACCGTGGAAGACCACGCCCGGCTGCTGGCCGCCCGCCGCCAGACCCTGGCCCTGGCCGCCGCCCTCCAGGCCGACGCCGTGGGGCAGGCCCTGGCCGCGCCGCCGGACAAGGCCCACGATCCGCGCCAACAGGCCGTCATCACCACCGCCCTGCCGGCCATGCCCATGAACATGGGCATGGGCCGCGCCGACCACCCCGACCACGAAGGCTTTGTCGAAACGCCGGGCTATTACCGGGTCGATCTCGAAGGCCGCCGCCTGCCCCTGCCCATCGATCCCGACCGGGTGCTCCTGCGCCTGCCGCCCGATGCCAGCGCCGACGCCCTCCCCCCGAACGCCGCCGCCCTGGCCGGCCTCGCCCGCCCGCTACAGCGCATCGCCGCCCTGGTCGGCCCCCTGGCCCATTTTCAGGACACCATCCTGGCCGACGCCACGGTGGCCGTCTATCCAGCCGTGCCGGGCTGGCCCCGACGAGCCAATCCGTTAAGCGCCCCCTGGTACCAGGCCGCCATCGCCGCCGACGCCCCGGTCTGGGGCCAACCCCAGGGCGAACCCGGCACCGGGCGCGTGTCCGTGGTGGTGGCCGCGCCGGTGCACCGCCCGGACGGCGGCGTCATCGGGGCCACGGCCATCTTCACCCCGCTGTCCGACCTGCTCGCCTCGGTCAGCAGCCCCGGCCACATCGCCCCGGACATCGAAACCCTGCTCGTCGTGGCCGCGCCGGACGACAAGGGCGCGCCGCGCCTTCTGGTCGAGGCCGGCGAGGTGGTGCGCGCCGCCCGTGGCGGCCACGGCTGGCAGGCCTTTGTCCACCCCGCGCCCCTGGCCTCGCCGGACGAAGCCACCCTGGCCGTCATGGCCCTGGACGTGGCCGCCGGGACCTCCGGCGTGGTCCGCCTGCCCTACAACGGCCGCGAGGTCCTGGCCGCCTACGCCAGAACCGGCGAAAACGAAGCCCTGCTCCAGCTCGCCCCGGTGGAAGACGTGCTGGCCGAGGCCGCGGCCGTGGCCGGCGACGTGGACACCAGCATCCGCCGCCTCTACATCATCGGCTCATTTATCGCCGGCGCGGTAATGCTCGCCCTGGCCTTCGTTTCCCTGGCCGCCTCCCGGGTCGTCACCCGGCCCATCCTGGCGCTCACGGCCATGGCCCGCCGCCTGGCCGCCCGCGACTTCACCGCCCGGGCCTCGGTCAAAGGCCACGACGAGATCGCCGAACTCGGCCGGGTGTTTAACGAGCTTGCTCCCACCCTCGACGCTCACGTGCGCCTGTGCGAATCCGTGGCCCTGGCCAGCGAGATCCAGCGCAGCCTGCTGCCCGGCCAGCCACCGGACATTGCCGGCCTGGCCCTGGGGGCCGCCTGCCGCTACTGCGACGCCACCGGCGGCGACTACTACGACATCCTGCCCTTCGACGGTCCCAAAGCCGGCCTCGTCGGCCTGGCCGTGGGCGACGTCACCGGCCACGGCCTGGAAGCGGCGCTCCTCATGACCACCGCCCGGGCGCTGCTGCGACCGCGTGCCGCCGCCCCGGGCACGCCCGGCGAGGTCCTCACCGACGTCAACCGGGAGCTAGCCCGCGACACCATGGGCACTGGCCGCTTCATGACGCTCTTTTACCTGGAGATCGATCCGGCCGGCCGTCGCGCCGCTTTTGCCCGGGCCGGCCACGACCCGGCCCTGGTCCACGATCCCGCCACCGGCCAAACGTCGGAACTCACCTGCAAAGGCCTGATCCTCGGAGCCATAGACGACACCGCTTACGCCACCGGACACCTCACGGACCTCGCCCCGGGCATGATCATCCTCATCGGCTCCGACGGCCTGTGGGAAGCCCGCAACGCCGACGACGAGATGTTCGGCAAGGACCGAACCCGGGCCGTGCTGGCCAAGGCCGCCCCCCTCGGCCCCCAGGCCGTCTGCCAGGCCCTCATGGATGCCCTCGACGCCTTCCGGGGCGAAACGCCGCTGGCTGACGACGTCACCCTGCTGGCCGTGGCCCTGACCGCCCAAACCCCAACCTGATCAAGGAAACCGCCATGCTTGTTAGCGAAAACGACGCCAAGTTCAAATTCTGCCCGCTGCTCAAGACCCACGACGACAAGATGAAATTCTGCCAGGGGACCATGTGCATGATGTGGCGGACTACAGGCGGCGAGTCCGGCTACTGCGGCCTGGCCGGACATCCCGCCGCCGCCGCCGCCTTCGCGTCCTGATGCCGACACCACTCCCGAGGCGCAGTTGAAATGAAAGCTCTCATATCGATAGTGATTTATATTTTTACAATATAACGGCCGTGATGTTGTACATGAGGCCTGAGCCATTAACGAAGCGCTGGCGTCGATAATCGCCCCCGGCTGTTGACGCCAAAGGCGTTTCTGGTAGGCTTCGGGGCCGGCATTCGCCGAGCTCTGACCGCTTTATCGGGATATACCATGCTGCGCGCGCTCATCGTCGACGACGACCCTGTGACCAAACGCTTCCTGGCGGAAATCCTCGCCCCGTTCGCCGTCTGCGAACTGGCCGCCAACGGCCGCGAGGGCCTCGACGCCTTTGCCCGGGCCCTTAGCGACGTCAAGCCCTACGACGTCATCTTCATCGACGTCATGATGCCGGCCATGGACGGCCACCAGGCCCTGGAAGCCATGCGCCACCTGGAACACGAACAACACGTCGGCCCATCCGACGCCGCCAAGGTCATCATGGTCTCGGCCGCCGACGACTCCAGAAACGTCTATCGGGCCTTCTTCCAAGGCCAGGCCCTGTCGTTTCTCCCCAAACCCTTCACCAGCGACGCCGTCCTGGCCGAACTGCGCAAGTTCGACATCATCGACCAGCCCGCCCCCCAAAGGAGCACCGCATGAGCCAGAACCCGGAAAAACGCTTCACACCCCAGGAATTGGCCGCCTTTGACGGAACCGACGGCAAACCCACCTACCTGGCCTACAACGGCGTGGTCTACGACGTCTCCGCCAGCCGCCTGTGGAAAGCCGGCAAACACATGAACCGCCACCACGCCGGCGGCGACATGGGCCTCGAACTCTCCCAGGCCCCCCACAACCCCGATGTCCTGGAACGCTTCCCCCGGGTCGGCCTCCTCGACGCCCCGGCCCTTAAACCCGAACCCGCCGCCGACCGCGTGCCGCCCTGGCTGGCCAAGTGCATGAAGCGCTTCCCCATGCTCAAGCGCCACCCCCACCCCATGACCGTCCACTTCCCCATCGCCTTTTGCACCGCCGCCCCCCTGTGCCTGCTGCTGGCCCTTGTCACCGGCAACCAAACCTTCGCCGCCGCCCTGCCCGTGCTGCTCGGCCTGGCCCTGGTCTTCACGCCCGTGGCCATCGTCACCGGGCTTTTCACCTGGTGGCTCAACTACGCCAGCGCCCGGGTCACTCCCATCATGATCAAACTCGCCGCCACGCCCGTGCTGTTTTTAGCCCTGCTGTGGACGTTTATTGAAAGCGTCAAGACGCCCGACATCATGGCCGAAGCCGGCAGCCACATCGGCTTCGTGCTGGTCGTGCTGGCGCTCATGCCCATCGTCTCCGTCATCGGCTGGTTCGGCGCGGCGTTGACCTTCCCGCCGCACGACGACTAATTAGTTAGCTGAAATAAAAGGCAGAGAAGGCAAAAGATGCCTCCGGCGGCCGGGGGGCTCAGCCCCCCGGACCCCCGACATGGGGATGGCCGGTCGGTTGATTGGTTCGGCGGACGGCCCGAGAGAAAATGGGGGCTGGAATTTGCCGGTTTGGGCCGGGCGGAAGCCGCCCGACCCAAACCGGCAAATTCCAGCCCCCAACTCGCCAGCGAAGCGGCCGGATCGGCGCGATCAAAGCCTCGCGCCGATCCGGCCGCTTCGCCATGTCTTGAGCTTGATCAACAGGAGGGGACCGATATCCCCTCTTAGTGGTCTTTCGCCCCAAAGGGCCTTCTCGCAGGCCTCTCGTGCAACCGGCCTGCCCATCATCCCCGTCCCGGGCGACCCCGGGCGAACCGGGTCGTTGAAATTTCCGGGCCGCCCTGCTCCCGGCGACAGCCGGGTGCATCGACGGCCCGGAAATTTCAACGACCCACGCGGCGCAGCCGCCAGCGCTCCCGCGCCCAACGGTCTTGCCGCGCTCCCGTTCAACCGCAAATTCCCCGCCCTTTACCGCCCCCATTCAGGGTTTCCAAAGGGGGTCACCCCCTTTGGCCGCCGGAGGCATTCTTTCCTCCCTCACCCCTCATAACCAACCATCACTCCAAAGGAAACGTCACTTGAAACGTCGTGCCTTGGCCGGGTTCGGAGGCGAAGCGGATATCGCCTTTATGTTTCTGGACGATGGACAGGGCGATGGCCAGGCCTTGGCCGCCGCCTTTGCCGACGTCGCGGGTGGTGAAGAAGGGATCGAAGATCTTGTCCTGGAGATCGGCCGGGATGCCTTTGCCGGTGTCGGCCACGGTGATGGCGATGGCCTGACCCTGGCGGCGGCTGACGATGTCGATGCGGCCGTTGGGGGCGGCCTGGTGTTCTATGGCCTGGGCGGCGTTTATGAGCAGGCACAGCAGGAGCTGGTTGAAGTCGCCGGGCACGCAAGGCAGGGGCGGCAGGTCGTCGGCCAGGTCCGTGCGCATGGCGATGGGGTATTCCTGGGCGCTTTTGGCGACTTCGACGGTGGCCCGGATGGCTTCGTTGACGTCAATGGCCCGGCGGCCGACGGATTCGGTCTGGGCGAAGCGTTTGATGGAGCGCACGAAGGCGGCCACGCGCTCGGCCCCGTGGCGGCTTTCGGCCAGGGCCTGGGGCAGTTCGGCCAGCAGCATTTCCAGGTCGTTGTCGCGGCGGAAGGCGTCGATGGCGGCCTTGGCCGTTTCCAGCCCGGGTCCGCCTTCGGCTTGGGCCAGGGCGGTTTCATATTTGTCGAGCAGCGTCAGGAGGTGGGTCAGGCTGTTTTGGGCGAAGTCGAGGTTCCCGGCGAGGTATTGCAGGGGGGTGTTGATTTCGTGGGCCACGCCGCCGGCGAGCTGGCCGATGGCTTCCAGGCGTTTGGTGGTGGCGAGCTGGAGTTCGAGCTGACGCAGCCGGGTGACGTCGGTGAAGACTTCAAGGGACCCCTGGTAATCGCTGTCCGGGCCGACCAGCGGCGAGGGCGAGGCCATGATGACCACGGAGCGGCCATCGGGGCGACGCAGCCGCAGTTCGTAGGGGTCGGCCTGTCCCTGGGCTCGGGCGGCCAGGGATTCCATGAAGCGGCCGTGGTCCTCGGGACGCAGGAAGGCAAAAAGTGGCTGGCTGATGACCGCGTCCATGGATCGGCCGAGGAGATCGCACAAGGTCTGGTTGGCAAAATCGACGCGGCCTTCGGGGGACAGCACGGCCACGCCCTGGTGCATGGCTTCGACCAGGGAGCGGTAGAGTTCCTCGCTGCGGGCCAGGGCGTTTTCGGTAGCTCGGCGTTCGGTGACGTCGCGGCATAGAACGACCTTGCCGGCGAATTTGCCGGACACGTCGCGCAGGGTTTCGGCCACCACGCTGTAGTGGCGGTCCACGTTGGCCAGTTCCACGACGATTTCGACGGGCAGGCTGCGAGCTTCCTGGCCGGTTGGAGCGTCCAGGGCCGGAGCCAGCCAGGGAAGCAGTTCGACCAGGGGCCGCCCCGACAGCCCGGCGCAGGCGTCTTCGCCCTGGGGCGCGAAGCCGCCGTAATAGAGCGCGCCGCAGGCGGACTCCCGGCCGAGCAGGGCCAGGGCCGGGGCATTGGCGTTTTCCAGCGCCCCGGCCGCGTCGAGGAGGAACAGGGCGTGGGGCACGGTCTCGAACACGGTGAGGTATTTGTTCTTCTCGTTGGCCAGGGCGCGGTTCTCCCGGGCCAGGGCGTCGTGAAGGCCTTTGTCCGAGAGTTCCTCCCAGCGCAGGACAAAGGCGTATTCCATGCGCTCGAAGCAGGCGGCGACAAAGGATCGAGCCTGGGCCAGGCCGTCGCCCAGGACCTCGGCCCGGGCATCCAGGAGTTCCAGATAGGCTTGGCGGTAATATTTGAGCAGCCCCCAGAACATGGCCAGGGAGATGCCGCGCTGGCGGTGCAGGGCGGCCTCGCGCACGGCAAAGGCGGTGACGGGATCGTCGAGGTTGGGGGTCTCGGCCGGGTAGTCGGCCAGACGGCAAGGGTCGCCGGCCAGAGCGGCGGCCACGGCGGCGGACAGTCCGGCCACGGACACGCGCCAGGCTTCGACCAGGGTGGAGGTATAGGCCGTGTAGCCCTGGGCCTTGGCATGGGCCAGAACGCGCTCCATGAGCCAGGGTTCTTCCCGGGCCAGCAGCAGGGGCAATTGTTCGGTCCAGGCGGCGGATTCGGGCGGCATGGGCGCTCCCGGAACAGCGGGCAAGGGTTTGACCTTGCGACACTCTTGCTGAAACGCCCAGGTTCGTCAATCGCCGAACCGCATTGGTCAGCGCGTCAGCAGATGGAGCACCAGCACGGCCAGGACCAGGGCGGGATAGGCGCTGGCCCGGTTGAAAAGCGACGCGGCCTGGGCGTCGTCGAGGGTGGCGGCCAGGGAGACGGCCGGCGGCAGCATGAGCCAGGCCCCGCCCAGAACGGCGGCCAGCACCAGGGGCGCGGACACGGCCAGAGGCGAGAGCGCCAAAAGCGGCGCGGACGCGATCAGGCTGATCCCGAGCATGACCACGGCCAGCCGGCTGGCCCGGCGGCCGCCCAGGACCACGGGCACGGTGCGCGCGCCAAAAAGGGCGTCGCGCCGGGCGTCGTGCCAGTCGGCCGGGATGTTCTGGCCGCCGATCTCCCAGGCGAACACCCAGGCGCACAGGCCGGCCAGGAACCAGGGCGACGGCTCCGGGACCACGGCGTAGGCGGCGGCCAGGGGGCCAAGGGATTTGACCACGCCGTTAATGAGCGCCCGCAGGTGGGTGACGGTCAAAAGCAGGCAGTAGGCGGTCTCCAGCAGACAGCCGGCGACGAGCAGGCCGGCGCAGACGGGGTTTAGGGCATAGGCCCCGGCAAAGGCGACCACGGCCCAGCAGACGAACCAGACAACGGCCCCGGGCAGGGACAGGCAGCCCCGGGCCAGGGGATGGCGGATAAAGGCCGCGTCGAGGTAGTTGACGCGCTCGTCCTCGCCGCTGCCTTCGAGCTGGAGCTTGTCGGAGCGGTAGTCCACGATGTCGTTTAGGGCGTAGACGGCGGTGTAGCCGGCAAAGACCGTGACGATGCCCAAAATGACCACGGAGACGGGCGGCAGCCCGCCCCGGCACAGCAGGGCGGCGCAAAACGGGCCGGCCAGGTCGAGCAGGCCGTGGGGCGTGCGCGACAGGGCCAGATAGACGGTGAGAACCAGCCCCCGGCGCTCGGGGGCGGGGCAGACAGGGGCGTTCAAACGGCTAGGCCTCTTCCCCGGACACGGCCTTGCCGCGAAAAACCCGGTATTGGTAGGCGTTGTAGAAAAGGACCACGGGCATGAGCCCGCCGACGACGTAGAGCATGACCCGCAGCATGTCGTCGGGCGCGGCGGCCGAAGCGGCGGTGACGGCCGGCGGCACGATAAGCGGGAACACGCTTAGGCCAAAAGCCAGGAAGACAAAGGCCAGCATGGAGGCGCAGTACATGAGGGGGCGATGCTCCCAGCCCTTGCCCAGGGCCCGGAAATACAGCGCCGCGTTGAGCACGGCCACGACCAGCAACAGCACGAAAAGCGGCGAAAGCCCGCCCTGTCCCGGCCGGCCGACCAGATGGCCAAGCGAGCCGTCCAGGGCGATGTAGCCGACGAGCAAGACCAGGCAGGCCACGGCGGCCGAACCAAAGCGGATGCCCCACAAGCGGGCGGCGTCCTGCAACGCGCCTTCGGTCTTGAGCACCAGCCAGGCGGCGGCGAACATGGGATAGAGGCACAGCAACGTCACGGCCACCAGGATGGGGAACGGGGCCAGCCAGTCCAGGGGGCCGCCCAGGTAGCGCAGGCCGTCAAAGGACATGCCCTGGAGGATGGCTCCCAGGAGCAGGCCATGGGCCACGGTGACGGCCACGCTGCCCCAGCCGAAGACCTGGGTCCAGAACCGGGGATCGTCGGTTTCCGGGCGGTACTCAATGCCCATGCCCCGGGCCATGAGCGCAAAAAGCAGGAAACCGGCCGGCAGATAGAGCGCAGCCAGCACCGTGCCGTAGACCAGGGGAAACGCGCCAAAAAGCACGCCCCCAAGCATGACCAGCCAGGTCTGGTTGGCGTGCCACACCCCTTCCACGGTCTCGATCATAATACCCCGTCGCGGTTCGTTTTGCTCCACCAGACACAGGATGCCGACCCCGAGGTCGAAGCCGTCGGTGAAGACGTAGAGCCACAGGAGCAAGGCCAGTATCCAGTACCAGACGTCGGCGAGGGTCACGGGTGCCTCCATCGGCGCGGACGGCGCGGTTTATGGTCGCATGGGCGGCAAGGGCCGCGATTGGAACCGGCGTTCACCAAAAGCCATGGTCACTGCTGCAAAATGCTGCCGGACGTTCGGGTGGGGCGGCTACCCGACGACCGCACCGGCCCGGTGGGCCGGGGGCGGCAGCTCGTCCAGGTCCGGTCCCCGGCGCAAGCGTTTGCCCATGAAATGGATGAAAAGCCCGAAGAGCAGCGTGTAGGCCACGCAGAATCCGGCCAAGGACAGTCCGACCTCGCCGGCCGACAAGGCCGAATGGCCGTTTTCGGTGCGGATCAGCCCATAGGCCAGCCAGGGCTGGCGGCCGACCTCCCGGGTGACCCAGCCCATGATGACGGCCACGTAGGCCCCGGGGGCCAACAGCGCCCAGGACATACAAAGCAGCCGGTTTTCCCCGGCCCGCTCCACGGTGAGCCGGCCCCTGCGCCATAGCCAGATCGTCCAGGCCATGACCGCGATCATGGCCGTGCCCACGCCCACCATCAGCCGGAAGGAATAAAACGGCAGCACGATGGGCGGCCGGTCTTCCCTTGGAAAATCCTTGAGCCCCGGCACCGTGCCGGTGGGGTCGTGGGTGATGAGCAGGCTTAAGACATCGGGAATGGAAATGGCGAACACGTTGCGTTCGGCCTCGGGATCGGGCCAGGCGATGACATGCCAGGCCGCGCCGGTCCCGGGCTTATTGGTGTCCCAGTGGGATTCGATGGCCGCCACCTTGGCCGGCTGGATGCGGCCGATCTCCTGGCCGTTCAAATCCCCGACCAGGGCCTGCAGCGGCGCCAGCACCACGGCGGCCGCCGCCGCGAACTTGAATGAACGCAGGAAAAAGGCGGTATGCCGGCCCAGCAGCACATAGACGCCCGAGACCGCGCCCACGACAAAGGCCGTCAGCTCCAGGCAGGCCAGATACATGTGGGAAAAGGCCAGGGGCAGGTCCGGGGAGAAGATGGCGGCCAGATAATCGGTGACCACGAACACGCCGTTTTCGATATGGCCCCCGGACGGGGTCTGCATCCAGGAGTTGGCCACCAGAATCCAGAAGGCCGACAGCGACGCGGCGAAGCAGACCATGATGGTGGCGAAAAAGTGCATCCTGGGGCCGACACGCTTCCAGCCAAAAAGCATGATGTAGAGGAAGGCCGACTCCAGCATGAAGGCCATGGTGCCCTCGAACCCGAGCACCTGGCCGAAGAAGTTGCCCACCGTGGCGGAAAACGGCCCCCAGTTGGTCCCGAACTGGAATTCCAGCGGGATGCCCGAGACCACGCCCACGGCGAAGTTTATGGCGAAAAGCCCGGACCAAAACCGGAACTGGCGGTAATAGACCAGATCGCCGGTCCGCAGCCACAGCCCTTCCAGCACGACGAGATAGACGGCCAGGCCGATGGTGAGCGGCGGGAACAGGATATGGAAGGCCGTGGTCAGGGCGAACTGCACCCGCGAAAGCATAAGCGCGTCGGCGAGAAAATCCATGGCGGCTCCCAGGCCCGGCCAGGGCCATCACTTTAAAAATACGCAGGTATTTTTAAGAACACATCCCGCATGGCGACCGTTGCCGCCAGCTATCGCTCCTGTCCGCCCGCGTCCCGACGCCTGCCCTCAGGGCCGGCCGGTCTTTATGGCCACGCCCAGAATGAACAGGCACGTTTCGTGGTAGCCCGGCAGCAGGGTCAAGCCTTCCCGGGCCATGACGGCGCGAAATTCCGGGCCGTGGAACCGGTCCTCCCGGGGATGGGCCAGCATGACCCGGAAAAGCGGATTGGCGTAAAGCGGCGGATAGATTTCCTCGAAATAAAACGCCCCGCCCGGCCGCAGCACGCGGGCCACCTCGGCCAGCCCCCGCCGCCAGTCGGGCAGGTGGTGGATGATGCCGAAATTGACCACCGCGTCAAAGGCCCCGTCGGCGTAGGGCAGCTTTTCGGCGTCGCCCAGGACAAACAGCCGCTTGTCCCAGTCCGGCCCCTTGCGCCGTCCGGCCGCCACCTTGACCATGGCCGGATCCACGTCCAGACCGTGGTACAGGGACGGGGCGAAGCGCCGGGCGAAGATGGCCGCCCCGCCGCCGTCGCCGCAGCCGATCTCCAGAACCTTAGCCCCGGGGGGAATCGGATGGGCGGCGCGAAAAAAGCCCACCTCGCGCCATTGGGCGATCTTGCGGACAAAACTGCGACAGTAGAAACGCTCGGGCCAGTTGACTTCCATGACTTCCCCTCGGCTGCCGCTGCGGGCACTGTTCCATGTTGCACCAGACAGCCGGGGGCGCTGTCAAGGAAAATCTCTATTGCCGGCTAGAGCTTGCGTCCGCTGAACACCCGGGCCAGACCGCCGGTCAGGTCCGTCACGCGCCGCTGCGCAAAACCGGCCTCGCCCATCCGGGCCAGGAAGTCGTCATCTGCCGGGAAGGCGTCCACGGACTCGACCAGATAGCTGTAGGCGTAGTCGGTGCGGGACAGGAAGTTGCCCACCGGCGGCAGGATGCGGTCGAAATAGAAGCGGTAGAGCGCCTTGCCGAGGGCAAAACGCGGCATCCCGAACTCCATGACGTGCAGTTGCCCGCCCGGGCGCAACACCCGGTAAAATTCCCGCATGACCGCCACCCGCTCGGCGATGTTGCGGATGCCGAAAGCCATGGTCACGGCGTCCACGCAGGCGTCGGTGAGCGGCACGTCGCGGCAGTCGGCCACGCCCAGGTGGTAGCCTGCTATCCTGCCCTTGGCCGCCTTGGCCCGGGCCACCTCCAGCATGGCCGGGGAGAAGTCCAGGCCGATGACCGTCAGGCCCGGCCGGCGGCGGCGGATGGCCAGGGCCACCTCGCCGGTGCCGGTGGCCGCGTCGAGGACGGTCCCCTGGCGCGGCTCGATCATGGACACGAACGAGCGTCGCCACCAGATGTCGATGCCCAGGGACAGGGCGCTGTTTTGCATATCGTAGGAAAAGGCGATGTCCTCGAACATCCGCTTGACGGCGGTGTCGCGCATGGCGGGCTCCTTGATCCTGCCGCTTGCCGTGCAACGCAACGACAGCCAGGATGTGTTCTCTGCAGCAAAGTCGGGCTGTTTCTTGTCGTATCGGTTTGGCGTGCCAAGGGGAATCGGCCTTATTGGCCATCCCCAGCCGGCCGGACCAGCCGCAAGGTTTGCCACGCCCCGCCCCGGCAGCGCAACCACAAGACCACGGCCATGACCGCCGCGTAAAAGGCGAACACGCCCCAAAGCCCTACCACGCCGACGGAAAAGGCCGTCACCGCCAGCCAGGCCGGAGCCACCAGGGCAAAGGCCGACACCAGGGCGGCGGCCGCCATGAGATAACGGGTGTCGCCGGCCCCACGCAGCACGCCAAAGGCGGCATGGATGACCACGTCGCAAAACCCCAGCACCACCACCCAGGCGAAAAGCGGCCGGCAATAGGCCAGGGCCGCGTCAAAGGAGGCGTCGGCTTCGTTGGGCCGGAAGATCAGGGCCAGTTGGTCCGGGAAGCCCAGGAACACGGCGGCCATGACCGCCATGTACACGGCCATGATCCGCACGGCGCTGCCGGCGGCCCGCACGGCCTCGGCCGGTTTGCCCGCGCCCATGGACTGGCCCACGATGACGGCCAGGCCCTGGGACAGGCCGATAAGCGGCAAAAAGGCCGGGGTGTTGGCCGACAACACAATGCTCGTGGCCGTCAGCTCCGCCTTGCCGATGCGCCCGGCCAGGGCAATGAACACCGTGGCCGCGAACACGTCCAGAAACACCTGCGCCCCGCCCGGCATGCCCAGGCGCACCAGGCGCGCAAAAAGCGGCCGGTCAAAGGCCCGGCCCCGAAACACGCCATAAAGGCCGTCGTTGCGGCGGGTGAAGATGAGCAGGCCGTAGGCGCCGGCCATGGCCGCCCAGGCCGTGACCGTGGCCAGGGCCGAGCCGGCCACGCCCAGGGGCGGCAGGCCCCAGTTGCCGAAAATGAGCAGATAGTTGAGCGGGATGTTGAGGATGGCCCCACCGATGTTGACGCACATGACCACCCGGGTCAGCCCCCGGCCGCTGAAAAAGGCGGCCAGGGAGGCTTCGAGCACCATGAACCCGGCCCCAAGCATGAGCACGCGGTAATAGATCTCTTCCAGTTCGCGCACCTCGGCCGGATGGCCCATGGCGGCAAAGATCGGCCTGGCGGCCAGCGCCAGCAGGATCAGCGGCGCAAACGACGCCAGGGCGAACCACACGCCCTGCCAGACCACCCGGCCGACCTTGTCGGTCTGGCCGGCCCCGACGTGCTGGGCCACCAGCACCCCGGCGTAGCCGGCCGTGCCCAAAAAAAAGGAGGTGAGCAGAAAGAAGGTGGCCCCGGCCGGCAACGAGGCGGCCAGGGCGTCCTGGGAATACCAGCCAAGGAAGATGCGATCGGTCAGGTGCATGGCCGTGATGGAACCCATGCCGGCGAGCAGGGGCAAACCGATGCGCAAAACGTGGGCGATGCCGCCCGGGCCATGCCAGCGTTGCATGAGGCGTCTCCGCTGGTCTCCGAGGATAGGAGGCCGGGTATTGCAGCCGGGGGGAATCCCCGGGCTTGGCGAGGGTGCGGGTTGTGGCAAAGTTTTTGCTTGGCGTCAAGACGCCGGCCCGACGTCCGGCGACAAAACGAGGAGCCGATCATGCCAGCCGCAACCCCAGCCGCCGTGGACATTCTGGACGCCCTGCTTCGGGCCGACACCGACACGCCCTACCCCGGCGAACAGGACCTGGCCCGGCTCATCCGCCGCGCCGCCGCTCCCCTGCCGCGCACGCCGGCCGCCCCTACGCCCCCGCCCCTGGCCGCCGTCCCGGCCCAGCCCAAGCCGGCCGCGCCCCGCCCCCGCAAGCGCAAGGCCACCCACTATCTGGCCCCAAAGCTCGCCGACCGCCTGGACGCCGCCACCCACGAACTGGCCACCCTGGCCGGCCAAGACGGGCAAGCGCCCCGACGCATTGCCAAGTCCGCCGTGGTCGAGGCCGCCCTGGCCCTGGCCCTGGCCGATTTCGAAGCCCACGCCGCCGCCTCGCCCCTGGCCGGCCGGCTGCTCCAAAGGACGTAACCCATGGAGGCCGCCATGCTCGCCATCTGCCCGTTTTGCCGCGCCAGACACGAAATCGCCGAAGCCGAGGCGACCTCCGGCACGACCTGCTCCCACTGCCACCGCCGCTTCGCCGTGCGCCGCAAGGAACCGGCCCTGGCCGGGGCCGACGCCGGACCGTCGCTTTTACGCATCGAACGCCCCCACGGCCTGTTCGAGCGCCCGGGCGTGGTGGAACGCCGCCTGACCGCCGTACCCCGGCCGACACCGGCCTCTGCGGCTCCGGCTCCCGCGCCCCAGGCCGCATCCCTGGCGGCCATGGCCCAGCCGCAAACCGACCGGCCGGACAACCGGCCGCTCCAGACGGCCCAGCCCGCCCGGGCCGCCGTCCTGGCCGCCGTGCCCGCCGCCGCCCCGCACCCCCAAGACCTCAACGACGAAACCGCGCCGCCCATCCTGGCCGAACCCGACGCCGCCGCCGAACAAACTGCCGCCGCCGCGCTTTCAGCCATCAAAAACCAGCTGGCCGCCGAACCCGCGCCATCAAGCCTGCCCGAGCCGGGAACCGGCCACGCCCGGCGCATCGGCGTCATGCTGAGCAAAGGCGGCGTGGGCAAGACCACCACCGCTGTCAATCTGGCCGCCGGACTGGCGGGGCTTGGCAAACGCACGCTCCTCATCGACGCCGACACCCAGGGCCAGTGCGCCTACGCCCTGGGCGTGACGCCCGGCAAGGGACTGGCCGAATACGTGGACGGCTCGGTGAGCGCCGAGGACGCCCTGACGCCGGTGCGCGACAACCTCTGGCTGCTGGCCGGCGGCAAGGGCCTGGCCGGCCTCAAACGGCTGATCAGCCGCAAGGATTTCGGCGGCGAACGCACCCTGGACGACGCCCTGTCCGGCCTGGACGACCGCTTCGAGGTCATCGTGGTGGACAGCGCCCCGGGCTGGGACGCGCTCACCGTCAACGTGCTCTTCTACGTGCGCGAGCTGCTCGTGCCCGTGGCCCTGGAAGCCATGTCGCTGCAAGGATTCTCGGAATTCCTGCGCAGCTTTGCCGCCGTGTCGCGCTACCGGCCGGAACTTTCCCTGCGTTACGTCGTGCCGACCTTCCTCGACAAGCGCGTGCGCGGCCCCGCCGCCCTGGCCGAGGAACTGGCCGCCCTCTACCCCGACCGGATCTGCCCGGCCGTGCGCTACAACGCCAAACTGTCCGAAGCGCCGGCCGAAGGCCGCACCATCTTCGAATACGCCCCGCGCTCGCCCGGCGCCAAGGACTACCAAACCCTGGCCGAACGCATCGCGGCTGACGGGTGAGGGGTAATGAGGATAACAGTAAGAGAAGATTGAAGATGCCTTGTATGTTTCCGTAGCAGTTTTAAACTTGTTACGGTTGATGGGACGGCAGATCGATGATGCCTTGAGCTTCAAGCTCGTGCCGGAGCCAGGATCGTCGTCCCCTTCTTCCACGGAACCCGAACCGTTGCCTGGGCTGCGAGCCCGTATCTACAAGGCTGGGTGCTGGAGGATCATGCATGGCTGCTATTGAGCGTTTTATTGGGATTGATGTTTCAAAGGAAACTCTGGACGTTCACACACTCCCTGATGGAAATGCCTTTGTTTTCACCAATGATCCAGACGGTATAAAGGCGATTTGCAAGAAGTTTTCCAAGATTAGGCCTGAGCTTATTGTCCTTGAGGCCACAGGTGGTCTTCAAATTCCTGTTGCCACGGCATTAAGCCTGAAGAAATTTCCTGTTGCTGTGGTCAATCCTCGCCAGGTCCGGGACTTCGCAAAGGCTACCGGGCGGCTGGCAAAGACTGACAAAATCGATGCAGAAATGCTGGCGCTCTTTGGGAAACAGCTCCGCCCTGAAGTGAGACCGTTGAAGGATGAACAGGCGCAGGAGCTTAGCGCATTTATGTCCAGACGGAACCAGCTATTGAGAATGCTCGTTATGGAGAAGAATCGTCTTTCGCGTTCCTATGGTTCAGTCAGAAATGACATAGAAAAAAATATCGATTGGCTTGAAGAGCGGTTGTCCGAAATCAATACTCATCTTGGTGCACTTGTCCGAGCAAGTCCCTTTTGGCGTGAACAGGACAATTTGCTTCGTAGTGTTCCTGGAGTTGGGGAAGTTCTATCAACAGCCATTCTTTCAAATCTTCCCGAGCTTGGAAAATTGAACCGCCGCGCGATATCTGCACTTGTTGGCGTTGCCCCAATGAATTGCGACAGTGGCAAGTTTCGTGGAAAACGTCGGGTTTTTGGTGGTCGCAGTAATCTTCGCTCCATTTTATATATGGCCATCATGACGGCAATTCGTTTCAACCCAGTAATTCGTGATTTCTATAAGCGACTGACGGAGGCTGGCAAGCCTCACAAAGTTGCAGCTGTCGCTTCCATGCGAAAGCTCGTGACGATTTTGAATGCAATGGTTCGATCCGGTCAACCCTGGGCGCACTGTGAAAGCTAGGCCTTAACCAGCCTTCTGGGGTTGACTTGAACCACCGTTGCTCCGGCGACCGGGAGGGGCTAAGCCCCTCCCGGACCCTCCCTGACAGGGGGTAAAGGGGGCTGGCGTTGCCGACTTGGCGGGGCGGCAAAAGGGCTGGGAAACGGATGAATGGGCGAAGCCCAAGGCCGCAAGGCCGGCCGCGGCAGCCTCACGACGCCGCAAAACAAAAAGTTGCAAAAAAAGTTGTCCCGCCCCGAAAACGCCGGACGGCCGCGCCACAAATCGTGGAATACGGCCGTCCGGTTCGCGTTTTTGGCGAAGTCAGAAAAAGGATGGCACTCTGGCGCGTTGCGCCTCGGCCGGCCCGCCCTACTCCACGGCTCGTGGACTGGGGTCGACCGGGGCGGCGCTGGCCAGGGTGGGGTCGGGGCCGGGCGCGGCAGCGGTTGGAGCCGGGACCGCCGGCTTGGCCTTGGCCAACATGACGGCATGGTTGCGCAGCACCGTGGCCAACACATTGACCGAAAGCCTGTTGGCGGCGATGCGCGGAATGGCCGTGACCTTGGTGGTGGCCGATACCGGGCTGTCGCCGGTGACGAACAGGTATTCGTAGCCGGCCTCGCGCAGGGCCCGGGTGTAGGATTCGCTGACCGCGCCGTAAGGATAGGCGAAATACTTGGTGTCAAACCCCAGCACCTGGCGGAACCGCTCGCGGCTTTTGCGCACATCCTCGCGGGCGAACTCCTCGCTCTTGGCCAGCTTGGGCGAATGGCTAAACGAGTGGTCCGCGAAAACGACCTTGGGATAGGCCCGCAGCTTTTCAATGTCCGCCTGGGACAGCGTGACCTTGCAATACGGATTGGCCGTGTAGGCCATGGGCAGAAACACGGCAAAAGGCAGATTGCGGCGCTTTAAGACCTCAAAGGCGGCCATGACCGTGGCCCAGCCATCGTCGATGGCGATGACCACCGCGCCGTCCGGGGGATTTTTCCCGGCCGCGATGGTGGCGACCAGTTCATCGACGCCGATGACCTTGTTGCCGTTTTTTTCCAGGAAATCCAACTGAGCCTCAAAGGCCGGCAGCGAGATGGACATGGAGGAGCGCACGCCGAAACTGTGGTAGACGAGAATGGTGGCGGCCCGGGCCGGCAAGGCGGCGAACAACAGGCCAAGAACCGTCAAAACGGCGCAGCACAAGGCTTTGGCGCGCATAGGCACCCCCGATCGGACGGCCCGGCGGACGCGCAATCCGCCGACCCCACGCCGGCGGCGCGAGGCGGGGCCGCATTATGGTTTGGTCGTACCAGAGCCGGACGCGTCACGCAAACGTCTTGCCGCGTCCATGATCGTGTTCACGTAAACTTGGCTGTGGTTGTAGCCGTAAAACACCTTGCGCATGGCCTCCTCGGACATGGGTTCCCGCCAGCCCATGGCCCGCAGGATGTTGCCCAGGCTGGCCACGGCGTCGTCGGGTTCAAAGAGGTCGGCCTTGCCGTCGCCGTTGCCGTCCACGGCGTACTTCAGCGCATTGGACGGCATGAACTGGCAGATGCCGATAGCCCCGTAGATGGACCCGGGAATGGACAGCGGATCAATGCCCTGGGCATCGGCGTAGCGCAAAAGCGCCCGCAGCTCGCCGTAGGCCCATTTGCCTTTTTCCGTGGCCTTGGCCTTGATCCAGGCCAGGCGGTCCGGGGCCGGCTTTTCGTAGGCAAAGGCCCGGGGCAGGCGCGAGAGGTCCTCGCCGGCCACCAGGCTGGCCAGATTGACCACCGCCACCTCGTCGCCAAGATAGCGCCCCACCCGCGTCTCCACGGCCAACAGCGCCACCATGTACTCTTCGGGCACGCCGAACCGCTCCCGGGCCCGGGCCAGGGCGGCGCGGTTGCGCTCGTAGAATTCCCGGGCCTCGGCCAGCCGCTCGGGGGTGAGCACGATGTCGTGGACCTCGGCCTTGGGAAACTGTGGGAAGGTCAAATCGGCCGGGGCGGGCTTGGGCGAGGCGCTCAGTTCGGCCAGGAGCGTTTCCGTGGCCGTGCCGAGCTGGGGCAGGCCCTCGGCCGCCTGATAGGCCTTGATGGACCAGCGGGTCATGCGGTCGAGCTTGCCGTCGGCCGGCCCGGGATGCCAGCCCAGGGCGATAAGGCGCGTCTGGATGTCGGCCACGAGCTTTAGCCCGTACTTGCGCATATACAGGGCCGTCAGTTTGTCGGACATGGCCTTGGGGGAAAAGGCCATCTCGGCCCGGGAAAACAGCCGGCGGACTTTCGCCTCGGGCAGACCGTCGGCGGCCAGCCGGGTAACCAGCGCCTCAAAGGCCGGGTCCACGGTGGAGGCGGCCACCGCCCCGCCAAGGGCCAGGGCCGTGGCCGCCAGCCCCGCGGCCAGGACAAACCAGACCCAAAATCGCTTCGCCCCGATCTTCGCCATGGGAAACGCCGCTCAGGCCAACCGGGGCCGGGACAACCCCGCCGCCAGCCGCGACAAGGCCGCCACCACCAGCAGCGAGAATAAAAGCCGTCCGACGAACGTGCCCCACATGGTGGCTCCGATGAGGTACATTAAAAGCGTGTCCTCGATGATGGCGTGGGACAGGCTCATGAGGCTGATGGCCGGAAACACGTCGCGCCGTTCCACCTTGCCCTTGTGGACGTCGTGCATGATGAGCCCGCCGCCATAAGCCAGGCCCATGACCAGACCGATGACCGTGATGGTGGCCGCGCCGCCGCCGATGCCCATGAGCCGCAAAAAGGGCAGCAGGGCCGCCTCGAAAAGCCGGGTGACGCCCAGGGCGTCAAGGGCCCGCATGAGCCCGACCAGACAGGCGATGACCACGTAGATCATGCCGAGGTTTTTGACTTCGCCAAGGCCCCAAGTGACAAGGCTCCCGTCGTCGGCGGCCGGGGTGAAAAGCAGCGGCGCGGGGTCGGTGAAAAGCCCGAACGCATTGAAAACGGCGTTGAGGAGCATGCCGCAGGCCATGGCGCAGACCAGACGCAGCCCGGCCTGTCCCCAGAAGCCCACGCCGCAGCGCTTGGCGATGGCTCCCTCCACAAAGAGGTTGTGGGCGATGAGCATCATGGTGGCGATGACCGTGGCCTGGGCGATGGTCAGCGGCGACATGTCCGGCACCAGGGCGGCGTGGACGGCCAGGGCGGCGTAAAGATTGTTGGCAATGGCCGTGGCCCAGGTCAGCCCGCATTCCGGCGGCAGCCCGACCAGGCTCATCAGCGGGGCCAGCGGTTTGGCCAGATAGCTGATCCAGCCGAGTTCCTTGAGGATTTTGACGCCTATAAGGATCGGCACCATGACCTTGAACAGGTCCAGGCAGATCTTGGCGGCGTCAAGGGCAACGGTGCGCGCGGCGCGCGGCAGGGAGGAAAGCGCGATGTCCATGATGCAAACGTCCGTTGGTTGCTCGTGTCGCGTCCACAAAAAACATACCTGCTTTTTGTGAATAAATGTCTTTTATTCGCTACGTTGCGGTTTGGCGAGGCAGTCCGAAGGGCTGCGCTAAGGCAGCACCTTGCCGCCCCGGGCCATGTCGCCGTAGGCGGCGTAGGCCGCCTCGGTCATGATGCCCGAGCCGACGTAGACGGCGCGCCAGTCCTCGGCGGACAGGCTCGTGCCTTCCATGGCCGTCTGGAGCTGGATGTCGTAGACCATGATGGTGAGATAGTCCCGGGCGGCCTGATTGCCGGCCTTGGCCTGGGCCAGGGCGACCTCGGTGGTGGCGGCGGCGTTGTGGCCGGCGGCCCAGGGGGCGACGTAGACGGTCCGGGCCAGCCGGACGTAGTCGTCGCGGGTTACGGCCCGGGGAGCCTTGGCCTTGGCTCCGGCCACGGCGGCGCGCACCATGGCCACGTTGTCGGCGGTCAGTTCCATGGCCGCCGGAGCCTTGGCCTTGTCTTCGGCCTTGCCCTGGCCAAAACCGGCGCAACCGCCAAGGGACAGGGAAAGGATGAGCATAAGGGCGGCAAACGCCGAGTGGGCCTTCATGATCGCCTCCGGATGTGAAGGCCGAGACAAAACCATGTTCCGGTCCGTTTGTCCATGGCGGCGGCCCGCCGTGGCGCGCCGCCGCTGGAATACGCCTATTTCTTCGAGAACGTGTCGTAGGCTTCGAGGATGCGCGAGGAATAGACGAAGGCCGCCCCGGTGTTGAGGGTGATGGCCACGGCCAGGGCTTCGAGAAGTTCCTCGCGGGACGCGCCGGCTTCGGCGGCGGCCTTGGCGTGCACCGCGATGCAGGTGTCGCAGCGGGTCGTGGCGGCCACGGCCAGGCTGATGAGTTCACGCGTCTTGAGGTCCAAAGCGCCGTGGGCGCTGCCGGCGCCGTCCAGGGCCTTGTATCCGTCCATGATGCCGGGATTGCCCTTAGCCAGCGCGCCAAGCGCCTTGACGGCCTCGCCCAGGGATTCCTGCCAATTCACAACCATTTACGGCCTCCTGAAGTTTGCCGCGGATAGCGGCGTTGCCGGCGGCGCGGACCCCTCCGCTGCCGGATGCTTCCTTGGTGGCCGAGTTCGGGCCGCCGGTCAAGGACGCGGCGGCGGCGCGCACGCCCCCAGGGGGGATGCGCCTTGTCTGGCGGGATGCAAGCCGCCGCCCGGTCGGGCCAGAAGTCGCCTCCGACGCTACCGCGCGCCGCGCCGGGCCAGGACCTTTTCCACATAGGCCTGGGTCTCGGGAATGTCCGGCACGGTGCCGCCCTTTTTGACCCGTCCGGGGCCGGCGTTGTAGGCGGCCAGGGCCAGGCGCACGTCGCCGTAGGCGTCCATCAGGGCGCGCATGTAGCGGATGCCGGCCTCCAGGTTGTTGGCGCCGTCAAAAGCGTCGGCCAGCCCCAGATCGCGCCCGGTGCCGGGCATGATCTGCATGAGTCCGGCCGCGCCCTTGGGCGATACGGCGCGCACGGCAAAGCCCGATTCCACCTCCACCATGGCCCGCACCAGCTCGGGGTCCAGGCCGTGGCGACGGCAGTAGTAGCGGATAAACGGATAGACCTTGGACTGGTCCGTGCCGGCCGGCAGGCGCATGTAATCAAAGGGCTGAAACTTGTCGTCAAGCTTGCGGTTGCTTAAGTGGATCGCGCCCTTGGCGTCGCGGTATTGATAGATGGCGTCGCCGGCCGGAGCCTGTCCGGCCAGACAACAAAGCAACAACAAGACGGCGACAAGAACTGGCATGGGGCGATTGTGCGCACTCGGGCGGGATTTGGCAACCGGCGTCAGCGCCGGAAGTCCAGGGAAAAATCGGAGACAGCAACCGTCTGCACCCCGCCGCCCGTGCCTTCGGTAAAGCCGAAGCGAATGACGTCCAGGCCGGTGTTGTATCGGCCGGCAAGGGTCGTGGTGTGGTCCAGCAGCGGCAATTCGGCGGCATAATCGGCGGTGACGTCATCGCGGCCGGAAGCCTTGGGATCGACCCACACCTTGACGCGGTACGTGCCGCTGGCCGCGCCCTCGCCGGTGCGATGCAACTCCAGGCGCAAAGCATGGGGCTCGCCGTCCTCCAGCCAGTTGGGGCCGGAAGCGGCCTTGGCCTTGGCGAAGTAGCCGGTCGATCCGGCGGTCGGGTTTGCTCCGACGCCGTGGGCATTGTCGTCGTAGCTGGCGTTTCGCCCGGAATCGTCGCCCCAGTAGACCACGGCGACATGATTTTCGTTTCCGGCGTCATGCCGGTTGTTGGTTTCGGTTTCCTTGCCCTTGCCCTTGTTGGGGTAGGTGTCCACCTCGACGGCCAGTTTTGGCGGGGCAATGCCCAGGCCCGAGGGGCCGGGACCGGCATAGCCGAGCAGTTCGCCCAAGGACCCTGAAGCCGGACCGCCGGAAGCTGTCGCCGCACTGTTGTCGGCGGATATGACGGCAAAGGTGTAGCCGTCGGCGCAGGACGTGGAATCGGCGGAAGCGTCATAGCAGGAAAACGTGAAGCGGAAAAAGGCGCGCAGCCCTTTGCCCAGGGTGCAAGCGCCGTCCCTGCAGGCACCGCTCGGGCAAGGCGTCGCCGAACAGGCGCCGTAATCGCCGCCATACCAGATAGCGCCGTTGGTGTCGGCGGCATTGCCCCCCAGCCGCACCCAGCCGCCGGCATAGCGATTGGCATTGGCGGCCCACAACGTGGCCCACTCTGCTTCGGACCAGCCGCTTTGGGCGTCGGGCAGATCCTTGTCAAAGACCAGGACGGCGTATTTGGAATTGGCGGTTTTGCCGACAACCGGAAGAACGAAGTCCTCGATGTCGTCATCAAAGGTGATGGATTTTGCGGATTTGCGCTTGGCTGTCAGGAGACAATTGGCGTTATCGGCGTAGCTGCCAAGGCTGGTGACGGTGTAATAGCCCTGGGCGTCTGGCCCGGACTGAGCAAGGGTGAACATGCCGCCAGGCAGGGAGTAGGCGCCTGTTTTACCGGCGGACCAGACATTGAGGCCGGACAGGGCGAGGTAATAGGCGCGAGCATCTTGTACCCCGGCAAGGGAGGTGGAAAGCGTGCTGGAATAGAGCCTGGCGACGGCCACGCACAGGGCGGCAACAACGGTTATGGCAACAACGACATAAACCAGAGAGCCGCCGGTTTCAGACCATGGCCTCCATTGAACCCGGCGAACTGGAGCACCGACAGCAATCTCCACGCCGCATCACCTTGCAAGAAAAGGCTCGCTGCGAAACAGCACGACAAATACATGCCCCCGAATCACTGGAGGTGAAATCTACTATTTTCTGGCAAGTGCGCAATAGGTTTTGCGAGAGCATGGAAATATTCACCGCTATATAAAATAAATAAGCCTATCTAAATGAAAGGCTAATATTTCGAAAATCTATTTGTTGTTCCTCGGCACCCGATCCGCTTGTAAAGCCCCATATAAAATTTTTGAAGGCTTCATCTTCTGCAGTCGTCAAGGTATGCTTATCCGTAACATAGACTGATGTCAGTTTACTGAGTTTCATGCTGCTTCCGTCAAAATCGGATTTCGTGTCACAAAGCCCTGCGGCTGTATAGACTTGTGAGGTGCATGCTGCATTGAGATCTGAATCCGCACACGTGGCGACCCAACTCTTGATTGCCAGGTTAGCACCAGACTTAACAACATCCATTCTATAGAAATAAGTTCTTCCCTGCTTGAAATCCATATACTTCAACATGCTTCCAGCGACATTCGATGCATTGTCGCCAGATCCATGCCGCACATCACTATACCGACTGACGTTTCCCACAAAGGAATTACTTGGCCCCTTACACGTCTTTCGAAGATACGCTGTATTTGTGCCGGAATACATGATGGCGACATGATCTCCCTGAGAACTGGAGTCATTCATCAGGCCATTGTCGCCCTCACACGAAGCCGTCGCGGCCGAGGGCCACCAATTACTGGAACTATTCGAATATGTATCAATTTCAACAGCAAACTTCGGTGGATTCAGACCTTTAGTAAAACCACTTTTATCGACATATTCTGCGATTTTTGTCTTAAACGTCCCATCAGGAGAATCATACACTCGCGAATCTCCAGCATACCCCAAAAGCCCGCCTTCTGCCGAGTCGCCCCCACAGGACAGGTAATTATTCCTGGACGCATTCAGGACGGCGACGGTAAATCCATCACCGGTTTTCGTCGTAAACTTAAACGTAAAGAAAAGCCGAAAGCCGGCCCCAAAGGCGCCGATGCCGTTTGTGCTGTATTTTGCGTTCGTCCCAGTATACCAAACATTCCCGAACCCATACTTGTAACTTTTGCCCACCGTAAGATTTTGCGGCACGATATCGGCCTTATCAAGGGCAACAGGAATATCCCGGCTGGAATCGGGCGAATACGCCGCATAATTGGCTCGCCCGGTCGGATTGTTAAAGTTAAACGACACAAGATTTGGAGGAACATACTCTTCTGGCGGGACATAGGTTATCTTCTTTGAAAGAACAGCATTCGCCTCTCCGCCCGTCCCCGTTTGCGCAACTCCTTGAGAAGTTACCGTATATTGATCAGACCCAAGACTGGCAACCGACAAGGTAAATTTGCCGCCAAGCTCAGTGGCATAATCCCCTGCCAAAGAACTCATCGCCCATGTCGTGCCGAAAGCATTGCCGGCAGCCAACTCCGACATGGATTGCGCGTAGTTCAATCCAGAAAGCGCCGCATAATAGGCCGAGGCTCCCCGCTCACCCGCAACTTTCTCCTGAACGGCCGTTGAATTCATCCTCGACACACCAGCAGCCGCTCCACCCAATACGACGAGGGCTGCAATAGCCCATAACAGCGAAGCTCCAGAGACATTATCAGAAGCAAATTGCCTCTTTATAGCCGTAAAAAAGTAACGAAACGCACGACTCATAGCCGACTCCTACTGAAGCTTATTTACCTTCACGCGGGTCGAATACGCTTGGTTCATGCCAACCGAAGTATCATCACCTTGCATATTAAAAGAAACACCAATCAAATTGATGCTGGAGTTATTCGAGAAGGAGCTCAACGCAGTCGAAGAATAGTTTACATAATATCTAAATTGCAGACTTCCGACTGCAACTCCGTCCACCAACGTATAATTTGTTCCTGCATACCGGTAAACAATGGCGTTTCCATTCTGAAAGATAAAACAATTTGTTCCATTGTAATTATAGGTCACATTGGCGGCGTTTCCAATTGCTCCAGACGGCACAAGTTGCGTGAACTCGATGGTCATCCGCTGCAAAGCCATCTGGGCCTTCTGAACCACCTCGTCCGCGTTACGGGCGTGAGTATATCCTCGAGCAACATTCGTCAGCAGACTGGTGCCAAACGCGGCAATAATGCCCATGACCACAAGAGAGGCCACGATCTCGATCAGCGTGAACCCCGGACACTTGCGTCGGAGACAGCGTTGTTTCGACATATCAACTCCCGCCGGCATTGCAATTCCCGGCATTCGAGCTAAACAGATGTACCCGCTCACACCCTCTGGACATTTTCTATGAAATGCCCATTGTTTTCAAATGGATCACGCCATGGCGTCTGCCAAGCTCATTACGCCTGAAGTGGTCAGGCACACACCGTGGCCCATGCTGGGCTTCGTCCATGAACTGACTGTCGAGAACCGGAAGCTCCGGCTCGAAATTGAAGCACTTCAGGCCAAGCTCAATCAGAATTCCGCTAATTCCAACAAGCCGCCGTCATCAGACAGCCCTTTCAAGCCCAGGGCGAAGAAGACCAACAAGACCGAACCCCGCAAAAAACGCATCGGTGTCCGCCAGCAGTGTCTTCGGCCCACGGAAATCACGGAACTTCATCCCGGTCCGTGTGCATGCGGCTGCCCCGACCTGATTGATCCCGAGCCCTACTACATCCATCAACACATCGAGATTCCCGAGCCCAGGCTCGATGTGGAACACATCATCCTTTACCAAGGCCGTTGCTCTCGGTGCGGCCGAATGATCAAAGCTCTGGTCCCGCCAGAGAAACGCACGGGCTTTGGACCCCGGCTTTCGGCCAACATCGCCGAGCTTTGCGGCATCCATGGGGACAGCCGTCGCGCTGTGCAGGACTACCTCTTGTCCGTCTTCGGCCTGCCCATCAGCCAAGGCGGGATTCAGAAAGTCATTGATCGGGTCTCTCAAGCCATCAAGCCACATTACGATAGCATCGCCAAGGTCGCGAGGAGCGCGCCGGTTGGACATGTTGACGAGACCTCTTGGCGTCGCAAGGCCAGACTGGTCTGGCTTTGGGTTCTGGCCAGTTCCCGCGCCGCATTGTTCATGATCCATCCCAGGCGCTCTAAAGCCGCGTTCGAGGAGCTTGTCCAGGGATGGTCCGGCATTCTGGTCGCCGACGGTTACGCCGTGTATCGCCAATGGGTGGGGCTGCGACAGGCCTGTCTGGCGCACCTGATCCGCGAGGCTGAGGGGTTGGCCGAGCGCAAAGACGCAGCCTTGGCCCAGTGTGGAACCTGGGCGAGAGACGAACTTAGGCGGCTGTGCCATATGGCCAAAGCCCCGCCTACCGTCGGCGAATGGCGGGCGTTCATCGCGCGACTCCATCGCTTGATTTCGATCTACGGCGATCGCAAGGATCCCGCAGGTAGGCTGGTCCGTCACCTGGAACGTGAGATAGAGCATTTGTGGTTGTTCCTCCAAGAGGCCGGCGTTGAGCCGACGAACAACCTCGCGGAGCGGACGTTGCGATTCGGGGTGCTCTGGCGCAAGAGAAGTCTCGGAACCGCCAGTGAAAGTGGTGACAACTGGGTTGAACGCATCCTCAGCTTGCGCCAGACGTGCAGAATTCAGGGAAGGCGAACCTTCCCGGTGCTGGTCGATGCGATGGCGGCCGCTTTTCAAACTCGGTCTCCGAGCCTGGATTGGATTCAGGCGCTGCTTATCCCGTGAGCGCATACAAACAGATATGTCAACTTGGCCCCTGAATTAGCATTTGCCGCTATTGTCACCAACAAGAATTGGTTGGCCGCACTATCCACAAAGACATTCGATGCATTCGGACAGACATATCGACGTTCGACGACATAGTAGCTTGTTCCATTGCCATACGTACTCTGAACGCCAACATTGATATTCGCGCAAAGTCCATTCAAATTATTGGCAAAAGACGTCTCTTTATCGGCGATCATGTTTTCCATGACGAGCTGCAAAAACGCGTCGGACTGCAATTGCTGCACCGGAACATGGGTCATTGTCGTGGAAGGCGCAAAAAAGGACACCGCCATGACCGCGACGATGCCAAACAGGACAATGGTCATGATCAGCTCAAGCAGCGTGAAACCGGACGAACGTTCCGTATTCATGGAATAAACCCCGTGTACGGCGTGACGGAGACCGATTCAACCTTGGACGATTCCGTAACACTGATCGTTTGTGTCCCCGTAACGACCGCGGCGCTGCCGCCTGGCGTCGTGATATTCCCGGAAACCGGCTGGCCCCGGGAATCGAAAAGAATGAAATTCGCGCCGGACAGGGCGACATTTGCCGGCATGGCGCGCGTATTTGTCCCTTGCCCGGGAAATACGGCGTTGGCGGTATCGGGATTGTCGGAAACCAATTGATACGAACCCGCCGTGAAGCTGATGCCCCAGGTATAGACGTCGCCCATTGCGCGGGATTGGGCATACCGCAGGGCCGAGCGCAAGGCGTCGGCCTCGGCCATGGCCTGAACCCCTTGGGTGCCGGTACGGTTCACCACCGCGATGGCCAAAATGCCCAAAACGACAAGGACGGCTATGACTTCAATAATCGTAAAACCAAACGTTTCCGAGAGGTTTTTTGCTATTTTCAAATAGCGGCGTCCACGAAGCCTCGGTAAGCGACTGCGCATGCGGCCTCCCTGCCTTTTCCCTTCTAGCGCAAACGCCATCGGGCGTGAAGAGCTTTGCCAGCGCCAAAGCCGTATTGTAGCCCAAGCGTCGCAGGTTCCGAAAAGCAGCGAAACTACCAACGCCCTTGCTGCATGGGCGGCAGCATGGCGGCCATCTGCTCTATTTGACGCAACAACTCCGCATCGGTCTCAGGAGTTTTCAGCCGCGCCAATTCCAGAAGGACCTTGCCCTTGTACTGCTGGCCGGAAGCCACGGCCGCAAGCGCCAGGTCGTAGAGATCCCGGGCGCTGGTTGCGGGACGCATAGGATTGGCAATATCGAGCAACGTTTCATAGGCCGCCTTGAATTGCTGCAACCGGACATGGCAGGCGTAGACATTTCGCTGCACGGCCTCCCTTTCCGACGGCATCGCCCGCGCAAGCGCCCGCTTTTGCCAGGCCAGCGCTTCCTGGTAGCGCTCCTCCTTGAAAGCCGCCAGCCCGCGCAAGGCGTACCCCATAAAGCGGTCAGGATAGGCCCGGATGACGATGTCTGCATGAAGCGCGGCCTGGGCCGGCTGGCCGGCGGCCAGAAAGAGCTTGGCCGCGATGGTGTTGGCCGTCAGCCCTTCGGGCGCGGACTCCAGAAGCCGCTGACATTCCATGGCCGCCTTTTCCCGTTTGGCGGGCTCCAGGTCCTCGAAATCCAGCAGTTGCCAGCCGGCGTGGTCCAGGACTTCGAGGCCAAACCGGCGCGCCAGCTCCGGCTCCTTGTCCGCATCAACATACACGGCCAGCACATCGTCAAAGTAGATCGGGACAAAACGGGTCTGTTCACCCAAATTCTTCTTGAACTCCTTATCCGTGACATTAGGAAGGAGATACGTCGGGCGGTATTCCTGGACAACTTTCGCCAACACGGTCTTGTCGTTAAACGCAACGCTGGCGGCGTACAAATCCTTGGTGGCAAACAGCATGGTCTGCATGTCCATGCCAATCAAGTATTTTGGGTAAAGCCGCCATTGCAGATACCCGCCAGGATTGGGCACGTTGTAGATGCGCCCGCCGTGGCCATGAGTCATCAAGAAATTGCATGCTCCCTCGGGCAGGCGCGAGCGGTCCACCGGATAGGACGGCCGATTGCCCAAAAAGGAGAAGGTCGCCCACAGCGTAAGCCCCACGCACAAAAGCGACATGGCCCACAAGACGCGGACATCGCCCCGATCCCTTTGGCGCTCGGCCCGCAAGGCGACCACATCGCCGAAAATGGGCAACGCCAAAACCATAAATTCTAAGGTGAAGCGGACCATCATGGGCAAAAGGACGAGTCCGCCGGCCAGGAGCATGATCCTGTCCAGGCGCAGCCGTTTTTGCACGGCCAGCCACAAGGCGCCGAGCATAGCGCCCAGCACCAGGGCCACGGTGGCCCCCTCCACCAGGCGGCCGTCCGGGAAAAAATGCAGGGAAAAGAAACGGGCCCAGGGCTGGGCGGCCAACTCCATGACGGTAAATTCATGAAACGGCGGCGCAGCAAACGCCTTGGCCAGCAGGTCCAGGCCGGCCGGCGTGGCCAGCACGGCGTAGAGCGAGAGGATAAGCGGCCAACGCACCGGCCGCAGGGGATTGGGCCTGGCCTTCAAAAACAGCGTATTGAGGAAATGCAGGGCCAGATACGACCCCAACACGAGCAGGACGACAGGGTATTCCACGCCATGGATGTTGACCCAGATGACGGTCAGGACCGGCAGGGCCCAGGCCCAGCGTTGGCGGTAATTGACGATGTAATGGACGAACAGAATGAACAGGTAGGTGATGGCATGGGGGCGCAACAGGATGTCGCGCGGCTGCAAGGCCAGGGCGTAGGCGCACACAATGGCCAGGGCCATGAGTTTGCCGCCTTCCTCGCCGGCCTGGCCGGCCCGGCGCAAATAGGCGAACACGCAAAAGACGGAAGCCAGAAACACCAGCGCCCGGAAAATCGTCAGCGCCGTATACCCGCCCAGGGAATACAGGTGATGCACGATGACCTGGTAGAGCCAGTAGTAGTCGAGCCAGGTGTTTTCCGTCGGCAGATAGGAAAAAAAAGGCCCTGTCGGCAGGGCCAGATGTTCGGCGATGTAAGCGCCGCCGAGCAAATGGTACCAGAGGTCAAAGTCCAGGGCGACAATGGGCCAACGGTACCACAGAACAGCCAGACCACCCAACAGCAGGAGGATTGGCCAGTGACGCTTCGCTCCAGACAACAGACTGACGGATTTCATGTCTTCACGCTATACTGACGTCCAGATTGGAGCGCACGGCCCCAAGGCGCGGTTCGCAGATTTTGGGATACGCTTTCAGAAAGCGAAACGGATCAGGAACCACCAGCGACGGGGCTGACCCAGCTTCCCGTCGCAGGCGTGGCGTTGATCGTGGCCGTGACGGTAACTGTACCGGTCAGATTGCCTGTGCAGACGAGACTCGACGTCTCGGTGGAGCTGCTGACAACAACATCATCGCACACCTGTTGCGCATCGACGGCAAGGGTCAATCCGGACGCGGCGCGCCGGGCAAACTCCAGGGACAACTGCGATTGCGCAGCAGCGACCACCAACTGCCCCGCAGCCTTTCGTGATTGACCTTGGATATCGAAATAGTTCGACAAAGCAAAGACCGAGAGAATGCCAAAAAGCACCAAGACGAGAACAATTTCTAGCAACGTAAAGCCATGGCACCTGTCCATTTCTCCGCAACGGGACGACGAAACGGATGGACTTTTGTCGTCCCGTTGCATCAGCACCAACTCCGATTTTTAGGAACCACCACCAGTATCACCAGTACCGCCAGTACCGCCAGTACCGCCAGTACCGCCAGTACCGCCAGTACCGCCAGTACCGCCAGTACCGCCAGTACCGCCAGTACCGCCAGTACCGCCAGTACCGCCAGTACCACCAGCAGCTTCAGGATTTTTCCATGTTCCTGTAGCACTAGCACCGCCGCCAACATTTGCGGTAATAGTTACCGTACCAGTCAAATCACCAGCACAAGCAATGTTAACATTCTCAGAAGTAATGCTTGAAGTAGTAACATTGCCGCACACCCCAGCCGTAGTACCAAACGCTGTCGTGTTTCCAAGCTTCTTCAATCCATACTCAAGGGAAAGCTGCGACTGCGCCGCAGCCACGAGACCATTGGCCGCGCTGGCCCGGGCCTGAGCCTGCATGTCAAAATACTTCGGCACGGCGACCACGGCCAGGATGCCGAGGATGACCAGGACGGCGATGATTTCGATGAGGGTGAAACCGCGCTGTTCGCGCTTGCGGTCGTGCTGTTCTGCCATTGATTTTTCCTCCAAAGGGGTTGCGCCGCTCCAGGGCGGCCTTTTCTAAAAAGAACCTTAGCAAAAACCATGTCACCGTTTTAAGGCGCTTTAACCATAAGAGATGACGGACAAAATTTCTGCCCCATCGCAGTTGGCAGCCTCGTTTTCCGGCCTATCCTCCATAATTTGATGCTTCAATCATCAGAATTTGATGCCTGCTGCCCTGCCGGCCGGAACAGCCCCGGGGCGATGCCGAGCTTTTTGACCCGATGCCACAGGCTGCGCTCCTTGATGCCCAAAAGCGTCGCCGCCCGGGCCTGCACCCCGCCCGTGCGGGCCAGGGCCGCCTCGATAAGGGATCGCTCATAGGCGGCCAACCGACTGTCCAGATCGTCCGCCCCGGCCTGGACGGCCTCGCCGGGGCCGGTCTCGGCCAGCCCCGGCAGATGGCGCGGCTCCAAGACCGCCGCGTCTCCGGCCAACAGCGCCGCCCGCTCCAGGGTGTTGCGCAACTCCCGGACGTTGCCCGGCCAGTCGTGGGCCAAAAGGCGCTGCATGGCGGCCAAGGAAAGCGTCGCGCCGGGCTGCAGGGTTTCCAGGAACCGCCCGGCCAGCAAGGCGATGTCCTCGCGGCGCTCCCGCAACGGCGGCAAATGCACGGGAAAGACATTGAGGCGATGAAACAAATCCTCGCGAAACGCTCCCCGCCGGATCATCTCGCCAAGGTCGCGGTGGGTGGCGGCGATCACCCGCACATCGGCCCGCAGCGTCGTTATCCCGCCAACCCGCTCGAACTGGCGCGTTTCCAGGACGCGGAGAATCTTCGCCTGTATCTCCAGGGGCATGTCGCCGATTTCATCGAGAAACAGCGTCCCGCCGGCCGCCTGTTCGAACCGTCCGACCCGCCGGGTGACCGCGCCGGTGAAAGCGCCCTTCTCGTGGCCAAAAAGCTCGCTCTCCAGCAGGCCCTGGGGAATGGCCGCGCAATTGACGGCCACAAAGGCCCCAGCCGACCGGGGGCTTTTGTCATGAATGCTTCGCGCCGCCAAATCCTTGCCCGTGCCGGACTCGCCAAGCAACAGCACCGAGGCGTCCGAGGCCGCGACCTTGAGCACCTGGGCAAACACCGCCCGCATGGCCCGGCTCTCGCCGACCATATTGGGGAAAAGCGCCCGGGCGTCCAGGGCCCCGAGCACTTCGGCCATCTGGTCGGCCACCACGCCCAGCCGGCCGAAATCATCCAGACCGGCGGTCTTTGCCGGACCGGCCGCCAGCGGCAGGGCCGGGGCCGTGGTGCGCAGGAGACGACGGATGGGGCGCAGGGCCGCGAACACGAACGCCGCCGAAACACACCCCACCGACACTCCGGCCGCCAGGGCCATGGCCACGGCTGGCTCCAAAGTCGAAAACCGGGAAAACCGCGCAGCCAGGGAATCGGCGCTCAGCACCGCCAGCACGGCCACGCCCCCCAGAATCAGCGGCACAAGCACCGCCAGGCTCACGTCGATCCGTCGCCGCATGGCTTAGTCCCCGCGCGTCAGCGTTTGAAGGCGACCTGCGACATGTCCCACATGGGCAAGAAGATGGCCATGGCGAAAAAGCCGACCACGCCGGCCAGACCGACAATAAGGATGGGGCCGATGGCGTCGGACAGGCGCTTGACGGCAAAGGCGACCTCGGCGTCGTAGTGTTCGCTTATGGCCGAAAGCATTTCGTCGAGATTGCCGGACTCCTCGCCCACGGCCACCATGGTCACCACCATGGGGGTGAAATACTTGGCCCGGGACAACGGCCCGGCCAAGCCCTGGCCGGATTTGATCATCTCCTGGATGCGGCGGAATTCCTTGGCGATGGCCGCGTTGCCGATGGTGCCGACCAGGATGTCGATGGTGGTCAGCACCGGCACGCCGCTGGCCTGGAGAATGGAGAAAATGGCGGCGAACCGCGACATGGCCGCCTTGCGCAACAGCATCCCGACAATGGGGATGTGCAGGAAAAAGGCGTCCCGGGCGACCTTGCCGTTTTCCGTGCGAAACCACAGATAAAAGCCGATGATCACGGCCGCCATGAGGCCGAAGGTGAGGTACCAGTATTTGTCGATGAGCTCGTGGAGCAACAGCGCCATGCGGGTGGGCCAGGGCAGCTCGATCTTGGCGCTGGCGAAAATGCCGGCAAAGGTCGGCACCACGAATTTGAGCAGAAAGAAAAACGCGCCGAAAAGGGCGACGACCACGGTAATGGGATACTGCAGGGCGGACTTGATGTCCGTGCGCACCTGATGCTCGTGGGAAATAATGTAGGTCAGCCGCTCCAGCACCGCCGGCAGCGCGCCGGCCGCCTCGCCGGCCCGCACCATGCTGATGTAGAGTTCGTTGAACACGCCCTTCTGGGCGGCCATGGCCGCCGAGATCGACGACCCCTTTTTCACCATGTCCGACATGCGGGAACACACCCGGCGCAGCTTGGGGTTTTCCGACTGCTGCTCCAGGACCCGCAGGATTTCGAGCATGGACAGGCCGGCCCCGAGCATGGTGCGCAGCTGCTTGGTGAAAAGGATCATTTCCTGGGCGCTGATGCTCGTCAGCGCGTCTTCCAGGGATTCGCCGAAACCGCCGGTCGCCGCCGCCGCCACGCCCTTGCGCACGGCCACGGGAATGTAGCCCATGCCCAGAAGCCGGGTACGCACCGCGTCGGCGGTCTCGGCCTCAAGAACGCCCTTGACCGGATTGCCGGCCTCGTTGATGGCTTCGTAGGCGAATTGCGGCACCGTCGTCTCCCCAAGTCCCGTGCGCTGTCTGATCCGGCCGGAAAGCCCGGGATGGCTTGCCTTACTGCCGTTTGTGCGCCAAACGCCGGCCGGCCGTCAAGGCAGGATTGCCAAGCGTCTCCAAGCAATACCACAGACGCAGGAACGCGGGCCGACTTGGAGCCAAAGAGCATTTCCTGGCCAGGACCGTTTGTGGGAACGGCTACACTAGACGAGCACGGCCGAGGAGGCTTCCTCGAAGGTGGTCTTGCCTTCCAGTATCTTCAGGCGCGCGTCGTCCTGCAAAAGTTTCAGTCTTCCCGAATCGGCCGCGAACCGGGTGATCTCCCGGGAGGTGGCCCGGCGCGCCACCATTTCCTGGATTTCCTCGTCCATGACCAGGATCTCGAAAAGCCCAAGCCGGCCCTTGAAGCCCGAGTCGCCGCACATGAAACAGCCCCGGCCGCGCATGAAGACCGAGCCGGCCGTGTCCTCAAGATTCCAGAAACGCAGCACTTCCGGCCGCGGCGTGTAGGGTTCGGCGCAGTTGGGGCACACCCGGCGCACCAGGCGCTGGGCAATGGACACCATGAGGGTGGAGGAGACCAGAAACGGCTCGATGCCCATGTCCATGAGCCGCATGACCGCGCCGGCGGCGTCGTTGGTGTGGACGGTGGAAAGCACCTTGTGGCCGGTAAGCGCGGCCTGGGTGGCGATGGCCGCCGTCTCGGCGTCGCGGATTTCGCCCACAAGCACCACGTCCGGGTCCTGGCGCAGGGTGGAGCGCAGGGCGCTGGCAAAGGTCATGCCGGCCTTGCGGTTGAGCTGCACCTGGCGCACGCCTTCCATGCGGTATTCGACCGGGTCTTCCAGGGTGATGATGTTGATGTCGGGCCGGCTTATTTCGCGAAGCAAGGCAAAAAGCGTGGTGGACTTGCCCGAGCCGGTGGGGCCGGTGGACAGGAACATGCCGTAGGGCTTGTCCACGACCAGCTTGATCTTGGCCAGATCGTCGGCGGAAAGCCCGAGGTCGTGCAGGAAAAGCCCGCCGCCGCTCATGTCGAGCAGGCGCAGCACGAGGTTTTCGCCGTAGATGGTCGGCAGCGTGGAGACGCGGATGTTGATCTCCTTGCGGTCGATGGCCACGGAGAACCGGCCGTCCTGGGGGATGCGGCTGACGGCGATGTCGAGGTTGCCCAGGATTTTGATGCGCGAAATGATGGGCAGGATCATGGGCTTGGGCGGCGAGGGCACGGCCTTGAGCTTGCCGTCGATGCGCATGCGAATCTGCACCTGGTCGCGCTCGGGGCTGATGTGCACGTCGCTGGCCCCTTCGCGCACGGCCTGGGACAGCAGCGAATTGACAAAGCGCACCACCGGCGCTTCCCCGGCCCGGTCCTCCAGGGAACTGAGCTGCATCTCGTCGCTGACCGCGACCGAGGGCGTTTCCTCGCCGTCGCGCATGGACTCGATGCTGTCGAGCACGCCCTCGCTGCCAAGGCCCATGCCGTAGACGGCGCTGGTCAGGTAGCCCAGTTCGCGCTCGGTGCAGATCACCGGCTCGATCTCGCAGTTTTTATAGATCTCGATGTCTTCGATGGTGGTGATGTCCAAGGGATCGGGCATGGCCACGCGGATGAGGTTGCCCACCTTGGACAGGGGCACGAGCTTGGAGCGCAGGGCCATCTCGGCCGGCAAGAGTTCGGCCAGATCGGAGTTGACCGGGTAGCGCTCGGGCGTGTACTTGGCCAGCCCCATCTGGCGGCTGATGAGATCGACGATATCGGCTTCCTTGACCGTGCCCTCGCGCACGAGCTGTTGCCCCAGACGCAGGCCGCTGCGTTTGCCGGCGGCCAGGGCCTGGCGCAACTGGTCCTCGGTGACAAGCCCGGCGGCGACAAGCATCTCGCCCAGGCGCAAACGTCTTCTTGGCTCCATGATCCGTGTATCCGTATGGTTATGGGCGCGATCAGGGCCGGGCGGCCTCGGAGACGACCATGCGCTGCTTGGTGTCCTGGCTGCCGCCGGCCGGTCCGGCCATCTTGGGGCCGCCCCGCAACCCCGGCCAGGGGCCAAGGTCGGTGAAGGCCACGGCGTCCGGGCCGTAGCCGGGCACGATGGCGGCCCGGGAAGCCAGTTCGCGCGGCAATTCGGCCAGGGCGGCCTCGGCCGAGGCCCGGTCGGCGAACAGGGAGCCAAGCACGATGTCGTAGCGCAGCCCGGTCGCCGGGGAGAAGGTGCAGTACATGGAGAGGTTTGTCTCGGCCCCGGCATGGCGGCCGAGATAGGCAAATCCCTCGTCGAGGCTGGCCACGGAGGCCACCCTGACCAGACATTGCCCCGCTTCCAGGGGAGCGGCCGCAATGGCCGGAAAGACCAGGGTGTCGCCGGCGCGCACCCGGTCGAAATTGACCCCCGGATTGGCCTTGGCCAGCCTGGCCATGACGGCCCGGCCGCCGTTGCCGTAAAGCCGGGCGGCCTGGCGGGTGACGGCCCAGCCCGAACGCACCACGGACTGGCCCAGGGTCTCGGGCGCGGCCGGGGCGACGGCGCTGGCCTTGACCACGGCGGCCGTGGCCGGCGCGGCGGTTTCCGCGGCCACGGCGCGGCCGATGCGTGCGGTCTCGGCTGCGGCCGGCTCGGCCGGCAAGGCGGCGGCGGACAAAGCCAGGGACGCGCCAAGCCCTTCCATCGCCGTGGGATTGGCCGGCAACGCATGGACCACCGAAGCGGCCCGGGGGGCCAAGGGGGCGCTCACGGCCGGCGCGGCCGCGACGTCGGCGGCCGGACTGGCCGGCTTCTCGGGACGGGCCGGAACCTGAGGCTCGGCGGAAACGACGCCGGCCAGTTCGGGCGCGTACAGCGCCTGGGCCTGAGGGGCCGAAGGCGACGACGGGGCGGCCGACGGGGTAGGCGCGGCCAGCAGGGCGTCCAGGCGGCTTACGGCATCCTGGGCCAGACGAGAGAGGTCGGGAAGGCCAGGCAAGCCCGACAGGCCGGGAGCAGCCAGGGAAAAAGCCAGGACCAGGCCGGCGCAGGCCGCGCCGGCGACAGCCAGGCGGGGCGCTCGGGGCCATCGGGGCAGCCGGGACAGCAGGGATCGGCCGCCGGCCGCCTCGCGCTCGGCCCGGCCCACCAGCCACCAGCTGACCCGGGCCTTGCCGAAGCCCACGGCTAAAAGCATGGACAGATGGCACAGCCGCACGATCTTGCGCGGATGCCCGCCGGTGCGGCGGTGGATACGGCGCAGGGCGGCCGGGGTGAATACGTCGGGCGTTTCCCCCTCGGGGGCGCAACGAGCCAGACGCGTTTCGATCATGCGCGCCGTCTCGGCGCGGTTCAAACATTCCAGGCGGTAGCGGTAATTGACCCGGTCGTCGAGGTTGGGCCGGGCGGCCAGGGTCTCCTCGAACTCGGACTGGGCGAAGATGACGATCTGCAGGAGCTTATGCGTGGCCGTCTCGAAGTTGAGCAGCTCGCGCAACAGTTCCAGGCAATCGGGGGTGATCTTTTGGCCTTCGTCGATAATAAGGGCCACGGTGCGCCCCTTATCGCCGCTGCGCCGGGCCAGCTCGGCCTTGACCACTTCCTTGAGGATCATGGGATCGCGCCACATGGACGCAGCGTCGAGGCCAAAAAGCGTGAGGATCGAAAGCAGCAAGTCGGTGGTGGATGAGCAAGCCGGATCGTCCAGGAGATAGGCCTCGATGTCGCCGTCAGCTCCAAGGACGCGGGTCAGCTCCCGGGCCAGGGTGGTCTTGCCCGCGCCCACGGCCCCCAGCACCACGTTGAGCCCCCGGCGAAGCCGCACGCCGATTTCCATGTGCTGCAGGCACTCCAGATGCGTCCGTGACCGGTAGAGCATGTCGGGATCGGGGGAATTGGAAAACGGTTCCCGGGTCAATCCCATCGCCAGATAGTAGCTCATGGCCTTCTCCTCTCGTCTGCCGTCGCGGCCGCGACCGGCTTCTTGGCCGCGCCGAGGTTGTCCCGGCGCGACGTCTCCCTGTTGTCGCCTACTGCGTCAATGAGCCGATTTTATCCGTCTCGGCGGCGTCGGACGGCCGAATCATGGCCACGGCCGGCGGCGGGGATATGGGCTTTTCCTTGAGGATGGTCGGCGTCACGAAGATATAGATCTCCTCGCGCTTGATGTTCGACGCCTTGGTTTTAAACGCCCAGCCCAGGCCCGGAATGTCGCTGAGGTAGGGCACGCCGGCCTCGTTGTTGCCCACGGTGTCGCGGGTCAGGCCGGAGATGACGATGGTGTCGCCGTCCTCGACCACGAGGTTGGACTGGGTTTCGCGCTTGTAGATAAACGGGTTGCCCTGAACGGTGTTGTTGAGGTCCACCTGATCGTCCTTGACCACGATCTTCATGCGCAGGTTGGAGCCGTCCACCACGTGGGGCAGCATTTCGAGCTTGAGGGTGGCTTTGGCGAACTGCACGTTGGTGCCGTTTTGCGAGGTGGAGACGTAGGGCACGTCCGTGCCGTTTTCCACGTAGGCGGAGTGGTTCTCCATGGTGGTGATGGTCGGGCTGGACAGGATCTTCACCTTGTTGGATTCGGCCAGGGCGGTGAGCTGGGCTTCCAGCACGTTGCCGGCGATGTTGCCAAAAAGGAAGTTGACGCCGGCGCCGGCCGCGCCCAGGCCCGAGGCGCTGGTCAGGGCGGAGGACAAGGCCGGGAAGTTGAGGCCGAAGCCCTGGCCCGAAGTGCCGCCCGGGAAAGTCGGCGAGGCCGTGGCGGCCAGGTTGGTGGCGGAAGTGGACGCGTTGGAGGACACTCCGGTGGCTGCCAGCAAAGCGCTGGCGGCGGCGGCGGTGGCGATGTCCGCAGCCGATGCCGGCGTGGACGTGGTCGTCGAGGTCGTGCTCGTCGAGCCGTCCGCGTTGACCGTCGTGGTGGTTGTGCCCGTGGTGCTGTTGCCTACGGAACCGGACGAGCTCGCGCTGAGCGTCGGGGTGTTGTTGCTGTTTATGGCATTATTGGTGGTGGACGTATTGGATCCGGTGTTGCCGGCATTCAGCGTCGTGGTCGAGGTGCCGGTCTGGGCCGGAGAGATGCGCAGATTGGAATTTTTGAGCAGCCCGCCCCACTGCACGCCGAGCTGACGGCCGGTCTCGCGGTCGGTCTGGACGATAAACGCCTTGAGCTTGACCTGGGGACGCGGCTTGTCGAGTTCCTCGATAAGCGCCACCAGCCGTTCGGCGTCGTTGGGCGGCCCTTGGACGATGATGGAGTTGCTGTGCTGGTCGGGCACCACCGTGCAGTTGAGCTGGCCGGGATTGCGCGCCCCGCTTTGCCCCTGGATGTTCATGGCGTCGCTGGTGGCGCTGGTGGGGGTGATGTCGCGAACGGTCTCGCCGGGCTTGGCCTGGTTGGCCTGGCCCTGACCGCCAGCCAGGCCGGCCTGGGCCGTCCCGCCGCACATGGCCGACAGGGTGGCGTAGATCTTGGGCAGCTCGGCGAAGTTGATCTCCACCCGGGCCATGACGAAGGGCTCCAGCTCCTTGGCCTTGGTCTTTTCGGCCAAAAGCTTGTTGCTCGCTTCCTTGAGCTTGTTTTGCTGCTCCATGTCGGCCAGGGTCATGACGCGGATGATGTCGCCCTCCACGGCATAGGCCAGGCCGTTGGCCGTAAGGATGCTCGTGAAGGTCTCGTCCCAGGGGGCATCGACCACGTTGACGTTGATGCGAAGCGCCTTGTCGCCGCCGGCCGCGCCCGGGATGGACGAGGACAGCACCACGTTCTGGTTGGCCGCCCGGGCCATGGCCCGCACCACGGCCACCAGATCGGTGTCGTACATGCGCAGCGTCACCTTCTGCTTGGGCAGGGCCTTGACCGGCTTGGGCGCTTCCTTCTCGGGCTTGTCAGCCTTGATGGTCGCCTTGGAGAACTCCACCTTGCGCGGCCTGGCCACCGGGGAATAGCCCTCGGACTTGTTGGCCATGGTCTCCCAGTGCTCGATGAAGGTATCTTTCTGGGGCTTTTTGACGCAGCCCACGGCCAGGATCAGGATCATCCCCGCCGCCGTCGCCGCGAAGCCGCCCGGCCGTCTTTTGTTGCCCATCGCTTGCATGGTCTTCTCCCGTCCCGGCTTGCGCCGGTTCATCGCCCCAGGGCGTCCTGCCCGTCGTAGGGGATATCCAGACGTTGGCCGTTGGCCAGGCTTTCCAGCGTCACCTTGTCCGGGGACACGGCCAGCACCTTGTAGCCGCCGCCCTCCAGGGTATCGCCGGCCTGATATTCGTAGCCGTCGATGACGGCCAGCCGTCCCGAACCCAATTCCACATAGCCCGTGAACCGGGGGACCACCGTCGGCCGGCCCGTCCCGCCCCGGGCTTCCAGGGGCTTGTCGTAGAAGACGGCGAGCCGCCATGGTTTGTCGATGGCGGCCATCAGCGCCGTCTCGACGCCGCCCGGCGTGGCCTGTCGCACCAGGGTCTGGGCCGCTTCCCGGGTCTGGGCGGCGGCCTGGGTCTGGGCGGCGGCCTGGGCCCGCACTTGGACCCCGGGCTGCGGCGCAACCGCCGGACCGGTGTCCAGCAACAGGTAGACCGCGGCAACCACGGCCACCACGCCGGTCACGGCCAATATGATCTTTTCCCGCCGGGTCATGCCCCGCTCTCCTTATGTCCGGGCCGGCTTAACGAACGGCCAGCCAGCACTTCAGGGTAAATTCGCGGCCTTCGCGGCCATACATGGTCGCGGCCGACTCCACCTTGACCACGGGGCCGAAGCCGCCAAGGTCCAGCATGAACTCGCGGGCGGCCTCGGGCGTACCGAGAAAAGCCAGCCGCACGGCCAACAAGCCCTCGCGGGTCACCGAAGCGGCGTCCGGGGAGACGGCCGACAGCCGCAGGCCATGCGGTTTGGCCAGTGCATCGAAAATCGTGGTGAGCCGCTCCACATCGGCCAACGGGAGCTTGTCCCGTCCGCCCACCGGCCCCACCTCGCGCACCTTGGCCTGGGTTTCGCCCAGGGCCTTGGCCACGGGTTCGAGCTGGCTGCGGTCGTTGAGGGTTTGCCGCAAGGCGGCCGTGCGAACGGTCAACTGTTCGATCTCGCGGTATTCCGGCAGCAGGAAGACCGCCAGAAATCCCAGGGCCACGGCCGCGCCCACGGCCAGGGTGAGCAGGGTCCGAGGCGGCAGGGCGCTTCGCATTTCGGCCAGGGTCATGGTTTGCTCTCCGTGAGATTGGCCGACAGCACGAAGCGCAGGCCCGTGGCGCCGCCTTCCAGCCCCTCCAGTTCACTGCGTTTCACGGAAATATCCTCCAGCAGGGGCGAGCCTTCCAGGGCGACCACGTAGCTGGCCAGCATGGAGTCGAACAACCGGGCGTCGCCAATGGCCACGCCCTCGATGATGAGCCTGGACACCGGGGCATTGGGATCCTTGCCGTCCTTGAGGTTCTTGGCGGCCTGGGCGGCGGCCTGGTCCAGGGGCTTGTCGGGCGGCCCGCACTCGGTGGTCATGGAGCCGATGCGCACGCCGTCTGGCGCCAGGGCCAGGGCTTCCTCCCATATCCCGACAATGCGGTTGCGGGAGGCGTAGCGCTGCATGGCCTCGATCTTGGTCCGCAGTTCCTCGGACTTGCGGGCCAGAGCGGCCGCGTCCAGGGACGCGCCGTAGCCCGCCAGACGCTGGTTCAGGGCGTCGCGCTCCCTTTCCAGGGTTTGGCGCTTGGCCATGGCGGAAAACGACAACAAGGCCATGCCGGCCAGGACCGCCGCCAGCCCCACCAACACCCCTTGTTCGAGCAGACGCGAGGCGCGTTTTGCGGCGCGCTCCTTGTAGGTGACAAAAGCGCTTGGCGTGTGGCCGTCGTCGGACAAAGCCAGTCCCAGGGCCTGGCTGAAAAGCGCTCCAGGCAAGCGTCCGCCCAGGGTCGTTCCCGCCGGCAGGGGACGGCCGGCCAGGGGGTCCAAGGCTTCGCAGGGCAGTCCCACATGTTCCTGGATGAAATCCAAAAACAGCCGGCTGCCGCCCAGGGGGCCGGAAACCGTCAGCCGGGTGACCTGATCCTGCCCCAGGGATTCGCGGTAGTGCTTCAGCGTCATTTCCACCTGCCGCACCAGGCGCGAGGCCACCGGGCGCAGCATGTCCATGACGTCGTCGAGCTCCAGCCCGTAGCCGGGGTGGCAGTCGTCCACGGACAGGCAGCCGTAAACCACGGCATCAAGCAGTTCGCGGGCGTGGTCGGCTTCCAGCGGCCGGGCGGTCTCGCCCGTTGACGGCTGGGGCGACGGGCCTTGGGGCCCCGGTTCGGGCGTGGCCGGACTGGCCGCAGCGTCGAGGTCCAGGACAAGACCGGCCTCGGCGGAGCCGGACAGGGCGTCGAGATCGAGCACCACTTCCTCGCGCGGCCCGGCGGCCCCGGGCGCTCCCGCCGGAGCCTTGGCCGGCTGGGCCGGGGCGGCCAGGCCCCGGGATTCCAGGACGTCGTAGACGGCCTGTTCCATGCCCGACATGGACGTCTTGATGACCCGCACGAACATGATGTTGCCGTTGCTGACGATCTCCAGGCGTGACCAGTTGCGGCCCACATGCAAGTTGGCCGTGGCCCCTTCGGCCGGGCCGTCCACGATGCGGCGGCGATAGAGATTCTGGTGGGCAAACGGTTCCAGGGTCAGACCGGCCAGGGGGAAGCCGGCCTGGGCGAAATCGTTTTGCAGGAGGCTTATGGCCTCGCGTGGCGTGGTATAGGCCATGGCCCCCAGCCGAACGGCCCCTTTTTCCGTGACCTCGCCCCGCCGTTCGAAATCGAAGACCACGTCGGCTTCGTCAAAGCCCATGTCCTTTTTGGCGGTCCAGTACACGGCGTTGTCCACCTGACGGGACGACACCTTGGGAATGGTCAGGAACTGGATGTTGGACCGGGCGCTTTGGGCGGCCGCCCAGACCTTGGGGATCTGGCCGGGCAGGCACAGGCCGGACAGGGCGCGCCCCAGCAGGGCGGCGAATTCCGGCTGTCCCGGCTCCACGCCCTGGGGCACGGGCACGGATTCCAGGCCCAAGACCTCGAAGTCGGCGTCCTGGCCGCGCACGGCCACGCACACGAGTTCCGTGGCCGAGATGTCCACGCCCACATGACAGACGCGCCCGCCTGGCAGCAGGGAGCGCCAGTTGAAGCCTCGTCGTTTTTTGGGGGAATTCGTCGTCGCCGAGGCCATGCCGGCCGAAGCGGCCACGGCCGCCAGATCGGCGGCGGCCACGGGAGCGGATTCGGCCACGGTGCCGGACGCCTTGTCGGCGTCCTCCGCCTGGGGCGGCTCTTCGGCGTTGGCTGTGTCGCTCGGGGCCAACGCGCCGGGTCCGCCGGCAGTTTCGGGCGTCGCGGGCGTATCCGACGGGGCGGCGGCCACCGGGGCCGTGGTGAAAAACATGGTCGGCGCGGCGTCGAGATCCAAAACGAGTTCCGGCAGGCCCCCGCCCGGGACAGCAGTCTCGGCTTCTGAGGCGGACCCGGCGGCCGGGGCCGACGTGGCGTCGCGATCCAAAACAAGCTCTGGCTGGGCCTCGGCCGGGGCGGATGGCGCGTCCGGGGCCTCGGCCAGGCCAAACGGGGCTGGCGCGGCGTCGAGGTCCAAAACGAGTTCCGGCAGGGCCTCGGCCAACACCCCGGGCGCGTCGGCCGGTGTCGCCTCGACGGCAAGCTCGACGAGGCGTTCCGCATGCGCCTCGCCCGGGCCGGCTGTCGGCATCGCCGGGTCAAACGCCGCCCCGTCCGCCGGCTTGGCCGGTGGAACTTCGCCGAATCCCGGCCAGCTCACGCCGCTCTGGTAGGAGGCGGCGGCAAGCCCCGCGCCGTAGGGATCGTACACAAGTCGCGGATTGGCGGCGGCGGCGGCGTCAAGCCGCGCATCCTTTGCCGGCGGCGGCGTCACAACCGCCTCTTCGACGACCGGAGCAATCGTCGGATCGGCCGACACGACAGGATCGGGCTGGGCCACCGCCGCCGTGGGCGGTCCTACCGTCGGCCGACGCACCGCCTCCCCCGCGTTGGACGCGCCGGGAGCCGCCGTCCCGGCTGCTCCCGAGGACTTGCGGATGAGCTCCAGCAAACGCTGGCTCGGCGTAATCTTGTCTTCCTTGCCCACCGGCTCTCTCCCGTTGACTTGCCGCGTTCGACGCCCGATCTAGCCCTGAAGCCGCGTCATGCGCACCACTTCATCGTGACAAATGCGCCAACCCCGACCCACCTTGGCCCCGCGAAGCTCGTGGCCCTTGAGGAGCTTACGCACCGTCTGGTCGCTGCATTTGAGCAACCTGGCCACTTCCTGGACCGTGTAGGTTTCCTTCACTTCCATCTTGCGCTCGTGCATCCCGCATCGCTCCTTGTCGCTACTTAACGATAGATACGATGCCGGCCGGGCCAAAAAAAAACCGGCCGTCTTCCCAAAGGCTCCCAACCGGAAGCCTGCGGCGGTTTACTTTCTCACCCATGGACCAGCCTCGTTTCATTTCGTTAAACTCCAGACGACCCTTCCCGCCGCCCGTTTTTCCCCCAACCGGGCCGCTGGCGGTGTTCCGCCCGGCCATTGGGAGATCCCATGCCGGGCATTCTTCAAGACCCGTGCCCAAACCGAGGGCTGCCAAGACAATTCCAAAGCCGCCCCCTTCCGTGGTAGGCTCGGCCATCCGTCCGTCCAAGGAGAGGCCATGGCCCAGCTCGACGCCTTTTTTAAGATGCTCAAGGATACCGGAGCCTCGGACCTGCACCTCTCCAGCGGCTGCCAGCCCATGCTGCGCCTTAATGGCCGTCTGGAACGCATCAAGTACAAGGTGCTCGAAAACGAGGAATTAAAGACCCTGCTCTATGAGATCGCCCCCCAGCGGCTGCTGGCCGTTTTCGAGGAAACCGGCGACCTCGACTTCGCCTACGCCGCCCCGGGGCTGGGGCGGCTTCGCTGCAACTATTTTCGCCAGGAGCGCGGCGTGGCCGCCGCCTTCCGGGCCATCCCGGAAACCGTGCCGACGCTTTCCGACCTCGGCCTGCCGGACATCCTGGGCGAGTTGGCCATGCGCCCCAAGGGGCTGGTCCTGGTCACCGGCCCCACCGGCTCGGGCAAGTCCACGACGCTCGCCGCCATGCTCCGCCACGCCCTTGAAGCCCGGCGCGACCACATCATCACCGTGGAAGACCCCATCGAATTCCTCCACGCCTCGGCCGGGTGCCTGATCAACCAGCGCGAGGTGGGCCGCGACACCCGCTCCTTTGCCGCCGCCCTGCGCGGGGCCCTGCGCGAGGACCCGGACATCATCCTGGTCGGCGAAATGCGCGACCTCGAAACCATCGAGCTGGCCCTGGAAGCGGCCGAGACCGGCCATCTGGTGCTGTCCACCCTGCACACCGTGTCGGCGGCCAAGACCATCGACCGGGTCATCGACGTCTTCCCCGGCGACCGGCAGGCGCAGATCCGCTCGGCCCTGTCGGAATCGCTCACCGCCGTCATCTCCCAAACGCTGCTGCGCCGGGCCGACGCCCCGGGCCGGGTCATGGCCATGGAGCTGCTTCTGGCCAACACCGCCGTGCGCAACCTCATCCGGGAAAACAAGATCTTCCAGATCAACTCCGTGCTGGAGACGGCCAAGGCCCAAGGGATGCGCACCCTGGACGACTCGCTGCTGGAGCTCTTGGCCGCCGGACGCATCGAACCTGCCGACGCCCTGCGTAACGCCGTCAACAAGACCCGGTTCGAAGGCCTCACGTCGGCCCCGGCCGCTTCGGCCTAGCGTTGCGCCAGGCCACAAAATGCGGCAGTGTTCGCCAGGAAAAATGACCGGTTGCGACGCGCCCCGGCCCGGCGAGAAACCTTTTTAAGGACAGGAATCCAGGCAAACCGTGGAGCACGCCCTTCTCGACGCTCTCGTGGGCCAGGCCCTTGCCGCCGCGCCCCGGGCCTCGGATCTGCTCTTCCCCCCGGCCGGCACGGCCGGCGTGCTGGTGGACGGCGCGTTCACGCCCCTGCCGGCCCTGGCCGGCTCGCCCGCGCCGATAGAGACCGACGCCCTGGCCCGGGAGCTGCTCGGGCAGGACGCCCGTCTGGCCGCCGACCTTGCGCGCCTTGGCAGTTGCGACGTGTCCTACCGCCATTCCTCGGGCTGGCGCTTTCGGGCCAACATCCACCGGGCCGGCCAGGGCCTTGGGCTGGTCTTGCGACGCTTGCCGGCCGCGCCCGCGCCCCTGGCCGCCTTGACGCTGCCCCCGGCGGCGGCCCGGCTGACGGAGCTGGCCGAGGGGCTGGTCCTGGTGGTCGGGGCCACGGGATCGGGCAAATCCACCACCCTGGCCGCCCTGGCCGCCGCCATCCTGGCCGCCCGGCCCGTCCACGTCGTCACCCTGGAAGACCCCATCGAATGCCTGCTGCCGCCCGGACGCGGCATCGTCACCCAGCGCGAACGCGGCACGGATTTCCCGGATTTCGCCGAAGGCCTGCGGGCCGCCCTGCGCCAAGCGCCCCATGTCATCATCCTGGGCGAAGCCCGGGACCGCGACACCCTGGACGCGGCGCTCACCGCCGCCGAGACCGGCCATCTGGTGCTGGCCACCCTGCATACCGCCGATTGTTCCGGGGCGGTGGAACGTATGCTGGCCTGCTTCGGTCCGGCCGAGGAAAAGCTCGCCCGCAACCGGCTGGCCGGTTCCCTCAAGGCCGTGCTGGCCCAGCGGCTTTTGCCGCGCATCGGCGGCGGCCGGGCCGTTTCGGCCGAACTGCTCGTCACCACCCTGCGCCTGCGCGAACGCATCGCCTCCGGCGAGGCGACAAGCCTTGGCGTCGCCGACATCATCGAACAGGGCGCGCCCTACGGCATGGTGGGCTTCGACGCCTCCACGGCCGCCCTTTTCGCCGCCGGCCTTATTACCGAAGAAACCGCCCTGGCCCGGGCCTCGGACCGGGCCGCCCTGGCCCGGGGACTGGACGCGGTCAAGGCCGCCCGGGGACAGGCCGTCTCCACCATCACCGGCCTGCGCCTGGAGGGCGAGTGACCAGGGCGCGCGGCCCCCTGGCCGCCCTTGCCAGCGCCCGCCGCCCGCCCCGTTTCGGGGTCCGGACGACGCGCCGACAGCCGGCCCCGCCCTCTTTCCATTTCGCCAACGACAAGGGCGCGTGACCATGGACCGCATCGCCGCGCTCCTTGTCCATCCCGATCCGGCCGTGCGCACGGCGCTGCGGACCGAGCTTTGCCGCGTCGACTTCATCCGAGTGTTGGGCGAGGCGGCCGACGCCTACGAAGCTTCCGAGCTGTTGCGCGCCATTCCCTACGGCCTGCTCTTTTGCGGCGTGGACCTTGGGGGGGAAATGGGCGGCTTCGAGCTGGCCGAGGCGCTCGCCGCCGCCAAACGCCAGCCCGGGCTGGTTTTCATCGCCGCCGACGAAACGCGCGCCTTTCGCGCCTTTGAACTGGGCGCGGCCGACTATCTGCTGTGGCCGTTCACCCCCCAGCGTTTCGCCCAGACCCTGGACCGGCTGGCCCGGTTCCGGCCGGCCTTCCGCGAGGCTCCGCCGCCGGAATGGCGGGCGGCCGCCGCGCCACGCCCGGGCCAGGACGACGACGGCGACGACGAGGCCGGCGGCGAGGAAACCGTGCGCCTGCCCCTGGAAGAGGACGAGGAGGACCGGTTCCTGTCGGCCCTGCGCCAGGCCTGGGACCCGCGCCACGAACGGGCCGTGGACATCGAAAAGCTGCCCATCACCCTGGACGGCCGCACCATCCTTTTGCCCTACACCCAGATCCTTTTTATCGAGGCCTACGAGGACTATTCCTTTGTCCATACCGCCAGCCAGAAGATGCTGACCTCGTATCGCCTCAAAAACCTTGAAGAACGCTTGCGGCCCCACCGCTTTTTCAGGGTCCACCGCAAATACCTCGTCAATCTCGACCAGGTGACCGAGATCGCCACCCTGCCCGGCGGCAACTTCATGCTGCGCACCGCCGGCAAAACCCGCATCGAGCTGCCCATCGGCCGCCGCCGCATCGGCGAGCTCAAGCAGATCCTCGGTCTGTGAGGGACGACATGCCCGCCAAACAAGGAACGCCGATGCCGCCGACGACCGGAACCCTGGACGCCCTGCTCGTGGAACAACGGGTGTTTCGCCCGGCCCCGGCCACGGTCATCGAAGCCAATATCAAACCCCACGACCTGGCCGAGGCCTACGCCCTGGCCGGCGCGGACCATCTGGCCTTCTGGGAAAAGGCGGCGCTCGAGCTGGAATGGCGGCGCAAGTGGGACGCCGTGCTCGACGCGTCGAACCCGCCCTTGTACCGCTGGTTTCCCGGAGCCCAGGGCAACATCGCCCACAACGCCCTGGACCGGCATGTCCATGCCTGGACCAAAAACAAGCTGGCGCTGATCTGGGAGGGCGAGGCCGGGGATTGCCGCAAATTCACCTATTTCGAGCTGTACCGCGAAGTGAACCGGCTGGCCGGGGCGCTGCGGGGCCTGGGCGTGGGGCGCGGCGACCGGGTGTGCCTGTACATGCCACCCATCCCCGAGACGGTTGTCGCCATGCTGGCCGCGGCCAAGATCGGCGCGCCCCACGTGTTCGTTTTCGCCGGCTATTCAGCCAAGGCCCTGCGCGAACGCGTAAACGACAGCCGGGCCAAGGTCGTCATTACGGCCGACGGCTTCTACCGTGGCGGGCGCATGATCGACCTCAAGGCCGTGGTGGACGAGGCCCTGCCCGGCGTGCGGCCCGAGGCGGCCGAGTCCGTGGTGGTGGTGCGCCGCACCGGCCACGACATCGACATGCAGGAGCCGCGCGACCTCTACTACCACGATCTCTTGCGCCAGGAATCGCCCGAGGCCCCCACCGAAGTCATGGAAGCCGACGAGCCGCTCTTCTGGCTGCACACCTCCGGCTCCACGGGCAAGCCCAAGGCCGTCGTCCACGGCCACGCCGGCTACATGGTCGGCGCGCACCACACCTTCCGCACGGTCTTTGACGTCAAGCCGACCGACATCCATTTCTGCACCGCCGATCCCGGCTGGATCACCGGCCACACCTACGGCGTCTACGGACCGCTTTTGACCGGCGCCACGGTCATCCTCTACGAAGGCCATCCGCTCTATCCCCAGGCCGACCGGCTGCCGAGCATCATCGAGCGCTACGGGGCCACCATTTTCTACGCCACGCCGACGCTTATCCGCATGCTCATGCGCTACGGGCCGCAGTATCCCAAAAAGCGCGACCTCTCGACCCTGCGACTGCTCGGCAGCGTCGGCGAACCGCTGGGGCCCGAGGCCTGGATGTGGCTGTACAAGCATTTCGGCGGCTCCAAGTGTCCGCTGCTGGACACCTGGTGGCAGACCGAAACCGGCATGGCCATGATCGCGCCCATGCCGATCTCGGTGCTCAAACCTGGTTCGGTGGGCAAGGCGCTGCCGGGCATCGAGGCCGAGGTGGTGGATCAGGCCGGCGCGCCGGTGGAGCCGGGCCAGGGAGGCTATCTGGTCATCAAAAAGCCCTGGCCGGCCATGTGCCTGGGCCTGGAGGGCGACCCGGCCGGCTACCGCGCCGCCTACTGGGAGCGCATCCCGGGGATGTATTTCGCCGGGGACGTGGCCCGGCGCGACGAGGACGGCTATTTCTGGATTCAGGGCCGGGCGGACGAGGTGCTCAACATCGCCGGCCACCGGGTGGGCACGGCCGAGGTGGAGGCGGCGCTGACGGCCCACCGTTTCGTGGCCGAAGCGGCGGTCATCGGGCTGCCCGACAAGATCAAGGGCGAGGTGGCCAAGGCGTTTGTCGTGCCCGATCCGGGCTGGATCGCCGCGTTCCCCGACGCCGACGCCTTCGACGCCGAGTTGCGCGCGCACGTGCGGCGCGAACTCGGCCCCATCGTCGTCATGCGGTCGGTGGAGCTGCGGGATACGTTGCCGAAGACGACCAGCGGGAAGATTTTAAGAAGGCAGTTGCGGAAGGAGGAGCTGGGGGAGGTAGGGTAGCACCTTACGGTTTTCCAGACGCCCTTGACTTGGTATCAATTGACAGTACCATAGCAACATGAACGCCAAGGCCCGTAAAACCCTGACCGCCATCTTTTCCGATCCGGTCAGATCGGATTTTGGCTGGGACGAGATTGAAGCGCTGTTTCGGGCTCTTGGGGCGGATATCCGCCAGGGACGAGGTTCGCGTATTCGCGTTGCCCTCGCCGGACAGACAGCCGTATTCCATCGTCCCCACCCACGCCCCACGTTGCTCAAAGCCGCCGTCAAAGACCTGCGCGCCTTTCTAACAAGCGCCGGAGTAATCCCATGAACATCATGAAATACAAGGACTTCATTGGCGAATTCGAATACGACGCCGAAGCCAAATTCTTCCACGGCCGCGTGGTCAATATCCGCGACACCGTGACCTTCGAAGGAGCCTCGGCCAGCGAACTCGAACAGGCGCTGGCTGATTCCGTGGAAGATTATCTGGAATTTTGCCGCGACCTCGGCCGCGAGCCAGACAAGCCGTTTTCCGGCAAATTCAATATCCGCCTGACGCCCCAGTCCCACCGACTGGTGGCGACCGCCGCCAAGGCCTGCGGCAAAAGCCTCAACGCCTTCGCCGCCGAAGCCCTGGAACGCCAGGCCCGGGCCGTGCTCGGCTAGGCCGCGTCAGCTGCGGCCGGCCGCCAAAATCCACACCCCCCCGCCCGGCGCTTGCCCCTGGCGCAATCCAGTCAAGTCTCGCCCCCCCCCACGCCAAAAAAGCCGCGACCGGCTCCGCGCCTGCCCCGTTTCCAGGGAGCGCGGAACCGCTCGCGGCTCCAAAATTCACCCCACCCTTTGCCGGGGTCCGGGGGGCTCATCCCCCCGGCGGGGTTCGGGGCAGCGCCCCGATTCTCCTCGTCGTTTTCCCTCTCCCCTTATGGCGACGACGACGTGCCGCGATAGGTCGGGGACTTCTCGATGAGATCAGCCAGCAGCAGCACCATGGACAGGTCGCGCTTGTTGTCCGCCGTCACGGCCGAGAGCACGTAATCCTTGAGCGACGCGCCCGTGGCCGGCAAATCCTCGCCGCCTCCCTGCCGGGACGTGTGCACGGATTCCATGAACGACAACAGCAGATACGGCCAGACGTCGTCATAGTAGAGATGGTAGTCGAGTATCTCCTTGATCTTCATGATCGCGTAAACAATGTTGTCCGTCTCGCGGTAGTCCCGTGTCCAGAGGTCCCGGTCGCTGATGTGCGGTCGCTTGGGAGACAACGCGGTGTCGAGCGTTTCCCGATGCGGCCGGACTACTTGGCGACGGGGTTCGAATTGCAGTATTCGAGCCATACGCCTCCCTCCCTGGGGCGATGTCGTCCGGCGTTCCTGCCGGACCCTCGCGTGGTAACCTCCTTTTCGGCCGGTCTCGGAATTCCTTTAGCGTCTCCACGGATAGTTTGTTCCAATCGCATCCTCGCAAACTTATTAAAAGAAACAATTTCACCGCCAGCCTTTCCCCGGGTAAGGGATACGCTTCAACCCCTTATTCTGGAGGATGCCATGAGCGACGCGGCCCATAAGGCCATGTGGGAAAAACTCGACCTCGACATCGAGGCCCACGACGGATTGCTGGCGGTTTTGGGCAAATTCTACGGCGACATCTATTTGTCCCAGGAAGGACGCCTCAAAGGCGCTGAATACCTCGACTTCGTCCTGTCCGAAGTCCATGGGCTGCGCATCAAGGAGATCCAGGACGCCAAGGCCGCCGGCAAGAAGATCGTCGGTACGTTTTGCGTGTTCGTGCCCGAGGAGCTGACCCTGGCCGCCGGCGCGGTCCAGGTCGGGCTGTGCGCCGGGGCCAAGGCCGGCACGGAGCTGGCCGAAACGTTGGTCCCGCGCGGAACCTGCGACCTCATCAAATCCTTTGTCGGCTTCAAGCTGGCCCGGCTGTGCCCCTACACCGAATCCTGCGACCTCATCGTGGGCGAGACCACCTGCGACGGCAAGAAAAAGGCCTATGAGGCCTTTTCCCAGCTCGCCAACATGCACATCATGGAAGTGCCGCAGTGCAAGGCCCCGTGCGACATGACGCTTTTTCGCTCGGAGCTCGTGCGCTACAAGGAAGCGCTGGAAAAGCTCACCGGCAACGCCATCACCGCTGCCGCCCTGGCCGAGGCCACCAAGGTCGTCAACGCCAAGCGCCGGGCCTTGCAGCGCCTCTCCGCCCTGCGCGCCGCCGATCCGGCCCCCATTTCCGGCCGCGACGCCCTGCTGATCAACCAGATAAGCTTCTACGACGATCCGGTGCGGTTCACGGCCAAGATCAACGAACTGTGCGACGAGATCGAGGCCCGGGTCGCCGCCGGCCAGGGCGTGGCCCCCAAAAAGACGCCGCGCCTGCTGCTGGCCGGCTGTCCCATGGCCGTGCCCAACTGGAAGCTGCCCTATCTCATCGAAAGCTCGGGCGCGGTCATCGTGGGCGAGGAATCCTGCATCGGCGAGCGCAACACCCGCGACCTCACCGACGAGACCCCGGCCGACCTGGACGGCATGCTCGACGCCCTGGCCGCGCGCTACATGCAAATTGACTGCGCCTGCTTTACCCCCAACGACGAGCGCCTGGACAACATCGCCGCCCTGGCCAAGCGCCTTGGAGCCGACGGCGTCGTCCACTACGGTCTGCTCTTCTGCCAGCCCTACGCCCACGAGGCCATGAAGGTGGGCAAGGCCATGGCGGCCGCCGGCATCCCCTATCTGGCCATCGAGACGGACTACGGCATGGAAGACGCCGGCCAGCTCAAGACCCGGGTCGAGGCTTTCGTGGAGACCCTGGCGTGAGCGAGGTCGCGGGCCTGGATGTCGGCTCGCGGGCCATCAAGCTGGTGGTGCGGCGGGAAGGGGAGACCGTCCTCTCCCGCCGCCTGCCCACCACCTTTGACCCGGCCGGCCAGCTGCAGGAACTCTTTGCGCACGGTGTGCCCAAGCGTCTGGCCGTCACCGGCTACGGCCGGGAGCTGGCCCGGGAACTCTACCCCCAGGCCCGCGCCGTCACCGAGATCAAGGCCCACGCCCTGGGGGCCGCAAGCCTTTTTCCCCAGGCCGCGACACTGCTCGACATCGGCGGCCAGGACACCAAGGCCATCGCGCTTCTGCCCGGCGGCCGGGTCGGCCGCTTCGAGATGAACGACCGCTGCGCCGCCGGCACGGGCAAGTTCCTGGAATACGTGGCCACGGCCTTCGGCCTGTCGGTTGCCGCCTTTGCCGCCCTGGCCCTTACCGGCGACGATCCGCCGCTGATCAGTTCCATGTGCACGGTCTTTGCCGAGACCGAGGCCACCACCCTCATGGCCCGGGGCGTGTCCCAGGCCAACATCGCCCTTGGGCTGCACAAGGCCGTGGCCGGCCGCACCCTGGCCATGCTCGGCCGGGTGGGACTGACCCCGCCCGTGGTCTTTGTCGGCGGCGTGGCCCATAATCCCTGCCTCGTGCGATTGGTGGCCGAGGCCGTGGGCGGCCAAGTGCTGGTGCCCGAAAGCCCGGACATGACCGGCGCTTTGGGCGCGGCCCTGTGGCTGGCTGCCGAAACGGCCTGACAGGCTGGATTTTCGCCCGCATCGTCCTTCCCCGCGCCCTTGCCCAGCGCCCCGGAAAAGCGCATAGCTCGCGTTGTCAACGACAAACGGTGATCACGTTATCCTGCATCGCGCCCTATTCCTGGCGGCCGCTGCTGGCGTCACTGACGCCGGTCGGGTCAGATAGTTTCCATGAACAATAATTTATAATTTGTAACTTGTTTTCCGGCCAGCCTCGGCGTAGCCGTTTTCACGTGAACTTCCGGCACGCCACCGGAAGCCTGGGGCGCGACGATGGCTGTTTGCTCGAACCCCTTTGTTTGATTGGAGGAAGGAACACATGAAGACGATGAAAAGCCTGGCCCTGGCCGCCGCCCTGCTCATGGGCGCGACGACCCTGGCCCATGCCGCCACGGAAGTGAAGATGACCGGCGACGCCCGCGTCTACGGCAACTTCTTCGAGGGCCGCAACTTCACCGGCTGGAACAAGACCGGCACCAAGACCGAGGACAACTTCGAAATCTGGGAGCGCTTCCGCCTGCGCTCGGACTTCATCGCCAATGAGGGCGTGAAGTTCCGCCTGGGCATCAAGGTGGAAGACACCTGGGGCCACGGCACCTTTACCGCCGCCAACCCCGAAACCGCCGTTCAGGTCGATCTGGCCTACCTGCAGTTCAAGTACCCGGGCACCGACATCGAAATCACCGCCGGTCTCCAGGACGTGAATCTGCCGCAGTCCAGCATGTTCTACATGAGCCCGGTGTGGTCCGACAAAATGGCCGCCCTGACCATCAAGGCGCCGCTTATTGAAAACACCCTGTCGGTGCTGACCGGTTTCGGCCGCCTCATCGACACCAACCGCACCTACGACACCACCACCACCCAGGTGGCCGACGAGCTCGACGCCTACTTCCTGGCCCTGCCCGTCACCATCGAAGGCTTCAAGGCCACGCCTTGGGGCATGGTCTCGGTGGCCGGCCGCAACACCGACTACACCTACAAGGACACCACCGACGTGGCCGAGTGGGGCAACAACTTCAACAACACCCTGATGTCGGCCGCCAGCGCCGCCAACCGGACCAGCGCCACGGGCCTTGGCCGTTGGAAGAACGACCAGAACCCCTACTACTGGGTCGGCGGCGCGTTTGAAGTGACCGCCCTTGATCCGGTCAAGTTCTACGCCGACGTGATCTACGGGGCCGGCGCCGCCGGCGACACCAAGGCCGCCAAGCGCGAAGGCTGGATGGTTGACGCCGGCGCGGAATACACCGGCTTCGACATGGTCACGCCCCAGGTGTTCGCCTTCTGGTCCACGGGCGAAGACAAGTCCACGAGCAACGGTTCCGAGCGCATGCCCTACATGCGGTCCTACTGGGGTCCGGGCAACAGCTTCCTGTTCGACAACAGCCAGGAGCTGGGCAAGGGTTCCAACATGTACGTGTCGCCGGTTGGCAACTACGGCATCGGCGCGTCGCTCAACAAGATGACCTTCATCGAGAACCTGACCCACCGCCTGACCTTCGTCTACCTGCGCGGCAACAACTCGGCCCGGGCCATCCGTTACGCCCGGACCTACCTCAGCAACAGCTACTTCTCCATGGGCCACGACCTGACCACCAACGAGTACCTCATGGGCCTGAACTTCGACACGAAGTACATGATCTATGAAAACCTCGCCGCGGTCCTGGAAACCGGCTGGGCCCACGGCCAGTTCCAGGAAAGCGTCTGGGGTCATCGCATGGTGAGCCAGGCCGACAGCCTCGGCAACAATGCCTGGAAAGTGGCCTTCGGCCTGACCTACAAGTTCTAGCGGACGATAAGCCATCGGCGCGCAAGGGGGGAGTCTTCGGGCTCCCCCCTTTTGCTTGGCAGGCTCCCAGGGCCGCGCGCGGCAACTAAAAAGGCGGCCCGGCCCAAGCCGAACCGCCCTTGGCGGGCCGAGGCCTCACGGCCGGGCAGCTATTCGAACTCGATTTCCAGGTTGTCCTCGCAGAAATCGAACTTGGTGGCCTTGGCCTCGGAACCGTCGGCGTACACCACCTTGATCCACTGTTCGCAATCCTGATTGTTGGTGTGCTTGGCCCAGACCAGCTTGGCGGTGCGCCCGGGTTCGATCATCGTGCCGATGTCGAACGATCCCCAACTGCCGCCGGCTTCACGCACGAGCACCTTGGTGATGCCGACATCGGACTTGTTGTGGACCTTAAACGAGTAGTCGCCTGCCACGGCGCTGCCGGCTTGGGAGAAGACGGCCAAAGCCGCGACGCCGAGCACAACGAACAATGCCTGTTTCCACCATGCAACCATGCCGACTCCTTTTCCTGGTGCTTTGCCAAGACTTTTCGCAGCAGACGAAACGCCCAAAACCACACTACATCGATAGTGAATATTGGCATTCCCCGGCTCACGTCAAGACGTGATGGCAAAGCATCATCGCGCCTTTTCCTGACAATCATGAAATGTTGCATCATAAAAACAATGGCCATTTAACCACAATTATCAAGACAACTACACAAGTGCCTGTAAGCCGTTGCGCCTCATCGCGACCTCTCGCACTCCTTCGCACGACAGTGCGGCCCCTTTACGCCCCAGCCAGGCCGCTTGCGACCCCTTCGCCCTCGCCGGCGTCGCCAGTTGGGGCAGAGGCCGCGCCGTCGGTGCCATGGCCGGCTCTCCGATCTTGATGCGCCACGTACATCGCCGGTTGCGCGCCTTGCGCCACTTGCCGCCATTTGACGGCACTTCGGCCGCTGGCGGCCACTTGCGGTTGACGCCGCGCCGTCGGCGTCGCACACTGCCCCGGCGGCAGCCGCCTGACAGCCGCCGCCGCAACATCAGCGTAAAGGAGGCCGTCATGGCCAAACAGATCGTCGTCGCCGAGGGCTCCTCGCCCCCCATCGGCCCCTATTCCCTGGGCGTGTGGGCCGGGGATCTCCTTTTTGTGTCCGGCCAGACCCCCATTGACCCGGCAACCGGCGTCGTGGCCTCGGACAACGTTGTCGAGCAGGCCCACCAGACCATCAAAAACGTGCGCGCCATTCTCGAAGCCGCCGGGCTGACCCTGGACAACGTGGTCAAGGCCACGGTCTTTATCAAAAACATGAACGACTTTGCCGCCATAAACGACGTCTACGCCAGCTATTTCCAAAAGCCCTACCCGGCCCGTTCCTGCGTGGAAGTGGCCCGGCTGCCCCGGGACGTGCTGGTGGAGATCGAAGTGGTGGCCTCGCGCTGACCCTTGACTTTGCGGGCCTGCCCGTGGATTTTTTACTATTTCCGTGCATTCGCGGGGAGGTTTGATGAACGAGCCTAAAAACGCCGAAACCGGCGGCAAGCGGTTCCGGGCGGCCCGCATTTTTTCGGTGCCTGACGACGTCAAATTCTTAGACACCCTGGAGCTGACGCGGCTGTCGGAAGCCTTCTCGGCCTGGACCGCCCGGGCCGGACGGCCCGACGTGGCCGTGTCGCGCAACCGGGTGCGCCTGATTTTTCTCATGCTGCGCCACACCGGCGCGCGCCTGGGCGAGGTGCTGGCCATAAACGACCGCGCCGACGTCAACCTGGAGAGCCTGTCGGTGATGCTGGGCGGCGGCGAGGATGGACCGGGCCGCGAGGTCCAGATTCCGGCCGAACTGGGCGAGGCCCTGGCCGCCGTTTTTGACCACCCGGCCTACGCCGGGCTTCGCGGCGCCCTGTTTCGCCTGGACCAGGGCCATGTGCGCCGCAAGTTCTACGAGCGGGCCGAGGAATGCGGTTTCACCAAGGAGCTCGTCAACCCGAGCACCATCCGCCGGTCCCGGGCCGTGGAGCTCTTGCGCGACGACGTGCCCCTGCCCGTGGTCCAGCGCATCCTGGGCCATTCCACGGCCGACCTCACGGCCGCCTTTCTCCATCTGCCCGAAGACCAGCGGCGCAAGGTCGAACGCCAAGTGCTCACCCGGGAAACCCGGCGCACCAGCGCCCGAAACGCCTTTTTCGGCCGGGTGGCCCGCATCCAGCGCGGCGACATCCAGTCCATTGTTACTGTGGAGAGCCTGGGCGGCCATGCCGTCAACGCCATCATCACCAACGAAAGCCTCAAAAACCTCGGCATCACCGAAGGCAGCTTCGTCACGGCCGAGATCAAGGCTCCGTGGGTGGTGCTGGAAGCCTGCACGGACATGCCCCGGTCCACGGCCGGCAACCGGTTCCAGGGCGAGGTGGAGCTTTTACGCCTGGGCGAGCTGACCAGCGAGGCCATCGTGGCCCTGTCCGACGGCACGCGCCTGTGCGCCGTGGTCACCACCCAAAGCGCCCGGGATCTGGAACTGCACGAAGGGCAAAAAGTCTGGGCTCTTTTTACCGCTTTTGCCGTGGTGCTCCACATGGAGTAAGATTTCGTGAAAACACGGCGGCAGCGCTGTTTTCACACGACACCGCCACGGCGGCGGGATATGCTCCGCATGGGTTTGCCCAAAAGCGCATGGGCGAAGCAGGCCCCGGCCAAGGGCCGCGCCCGGGAGGAAAGGCCATGAAAACGAGCATCGTGTGCCTGGACGGCTCCCAGCCGTCGTTTCGCGCCCTGGATCGGGCCCTGGACCGGGTCGGCTGCGTACCCATGGACATCCTGGCCGTGTGCGTGGTGGAGGCCCTGTCCTTTTTCGACTGCGACGACACGGACTGCGAAACCGCGTTTGCCGCCCATCTGCGCGAACCCAAGGCCATCCTGGCCGAGGCCGAGGAAATCGCCCGCTCGCGCGGGGTGACCATCCGCACCCGCTGGGCGCCGGGCCGGCCGGCCGAAACCGTGGCCCGCATCGCCCGCGAGGAAGGGGCCGACGCCATCTACCTCGGCTCCCGAGGCAAGGATGACGTGGAAAACCTGCTCCTGGGCAGCGTGTCCATGCGCCTGGTCCAGATCGCCCCGTGCACGGTGGTGGTGGTGCGCTAAGGTCGCGCACGAAAAGCCCACGGGCTTTTCGCGGGCAACAGCCGCAATTCCGTATTTTCCGAGACGCGCCAGGCCCGGCGATTAAAAGCCCAGCCGCAGCCCCAGGGACAGGCCGTAGCTTGAGCGCGTGCCGCCGGCCGTGCCGTCGAACCGGGCCGCCACGGCCGCGCCGCCTGTGCCCCAAAGTTTGAGCCCGGCCCCGAACCGGGCCTGATCCCGGTCCACGGCCCCGCCCGAGGCAGCAAAGGGCGCGTCGGGAGCGCCGGCCAGGGCCGCCGTCACCGACGGGGCCGGATCGCCGTATTCGTGCTTCCAGCCGCCGAAAACCTCCGGCGTCAGCCGCCACGCCCCGAATGCAAACGTCTTCTCCAGGCGCAGCCCAGCCACCGAGGTCAGCGACAGGCTGGTGTCGGCGGCCACCAGCAGGTTGGCCGCGCCGGCTCCGCTCTCCGTGGCCGCGTCCCGGCGCAGGGACACGAACTGGCCCACGGCAAAGGGTTCAGCGGCCAAGCCGTTGCCAAAATCGAACCGCCGCGCCGCCCGGGCAAACCCCAGCCATTCGCCCATGGTCCCCGTGCTCTCGGCCACACTGTCCCAGACCGGCCGGCTGCTGCGGGCCGTGTGCCAGCCGTAGGCGGCCAGGGCGTCCAGGGTCCAGGGGCCGGCGTCCACGGCGGCATAGGCCCCGGCCCGCCAGACCTGATCGTCGCTGCGGCCCCGGCCGGTGAAATAGTCGGCCCCGGTCCAGGCGTAGCCGCCCACAAGCCCCAAACGCAGCCCGGGCAGCGCCCGGATCCCCAGTCCGCCCATGGCTCCGGCCGAGCTGCTGGCATAGCCCGGAGCGTCGCCGCTGGAAACGCCTTGGCCCTGGCCGCCGTAGAGCGTGGCAAACGCTTCCACCGGCCCCTGGGCCGCTGTCTCGGCCAGCCCCGGGCCGTCGCCCATTGGGGCGGCAGGCGCGCTTCCGGGCACGGCGGCGCGCCAGGGTTCGGCCAGGGCGGCCGGCTGCCCGGCCAAGGCCAGCCGGCCCAGGGCCTCCAGATCACCCAGGCCCGCGCCGTGGCCGTAAAATCCGGGCGCGGCCAGCCCTGCCGCGCCGGTACTCCCGCGCAGCCCGGCCAGCCGTTCGGCAAAGGCGGCGGTAAAGGCCGACGCGCCGTCCACGGCCAAGGCCATGGACCGGGTCTGGGGGCCGGGCAAGAGCCGCGAGGCCGCCCCGGCCGCGTCCGGGCTGTGGTCGAGAAACCCGATGAGCCCTTCCATGCCCGGCCGGACCGTGGCGGCGGCGGCGTCCAGGGCCGCGCCCAGGGACGGGCTGGCGAGGCTTCGCGCATACCAGCCCGGATCGCGCCAGCCCGTGACCGCAAGGCCCGAGGTATCTGCGGCAGCGGTAAAACGCACCATGGGCAGGTTGCTCGTGACCGCAAGCCCGGCGTCGGCCAGGGCGACGGAGCCGCCCGAGACAATGGCGTAGCGCTGGCCGGTGGCCACATAGCCCGACGGGTCAAAGGTCAGGGCCAGGGAGGTCTGCGGCCCAAGGCTCACGGACTCGACGTTTTGCACCGGCGCGGCCGAGGTCCCCTGGGGAGCCAGGGCAAAGGCCAGGCTGGACGGGCCGGTGGCGACCAGGCTGTCCTGGCCGCCGCCGAGATCCACCCGGCCGGACACCGTTCCGCCGCGCAGCTCCAGCCGGTCGGCTCCGTCGCCGGTGACCACGGCCGCCTGGCCGCCGGTGATCGTGCCGGAGTTGACGACGACCGTATCGCCGGCCAGGGCCATGACCGCCGTGCCCGGCGAATCGATGTTGCCGGCATTATAGAGCGTGTTGGCGCGGCCGTAGGGTTCGGCCAGGGAGCCGGTCGCCGCCTCGCGCCCGAGAAACAGCACGGCCACGTCGGCCGTGCCGCCAAGACCGTACTTGGCCGCCGTGGTCCCGGTGATGGTTCCGGCGTTGGACACCGTGTAGCCCGGCGAGGAGATGAGCAGCCCCTGGCCGCCGGAGACCGTGGCCCCGGCCTCGATGACGACGCTGTCGCCGCGCGGCTGAAACTGCCGGCCGGCCCACAGGGTGTCGAGAGCGCCCGTGACCCGGAAATCCCCGGAGCCGCTGCCACTGGTGTAGAGGTAGGACCCCAGGGAATAGACGGCGTAGACGGTGTAGCGCGTGCCGCCAAGGATAATGAATTCCGACAGCCCCCGAATGTCGCCCAGAGTCGGCCCCAGGCCCCAGCGGTAGGTGTAGCCGAGCTGGGTCCAGGGGAAGTTGCTCGACCCGTAGGCGGCGGCCTCCCAGGAATTGTAGTAGGCCACGAAATTCCCGTAGGCCGCGTCGGTCATGCCGGCCGGCCGGACAAAGGTGGCGGCGCTGCCCAGGGACGTGGGCTGGCCGGCCACGGACGGGTCCTTGGTCGGCCGCTGGATGGTGTTGACGTCGGGGCTGACGAGCAGCTCCACCACGGCGTCGTTGCTGTTTGTTTGCGACATGCCAAGCACGCGGGAGGTTTCGAGCTTGACGTCGGCAAAGGTCACGCCCTGGCTGGTCAGATAGGACTTGAGTTCGCCGCCCACGGTCACCCAGGAGGCGCTGGAGGCGGGCTGGCCGTACACGGTCATGGACAGGCCGGGATAGGCGCTGGTGTAATAGGAGGATTTGGTGAAGGTGGCGGCCACCACCTTGCCGTCCACGTAGGCGTTGCCGTCGCCCGAACCCGGGCCGGTGATGACCTTCAAGTTGGAGACGCTCCAGGGGCCGGGGTCGGCGGCATGGGCCTTGGCTTCGAGTACGGCCGCGTCGTAGGCGGCGGCGCTGTCGTTGGCCCGGGCCGTGCGGCCAAGGGCGGCCACGAGGCACAGGCACAGAATGAGGACCGTTACGGGACGCAACACGACTCGCGGCGTTGTCATGGGCCACTCCTTGCCATTTCGCGGGGATACCGATGGCGATAGGACAAGGGCAGCCCGGGGTCAAGGCGAGGGTCGCCGCCTGGGCCAAAGCCTGGCTCGCCTGCCCTCGCCGACCGCGCCGCTGTCCCATCCGACGCGAAAACGCCCGCCCCGGAAGTTCCAGGGCGGGCGTTTGGCTTGTCGGGACTCGGCGGACTAGAAGCGGTCCTGGACGCCCATGGGGTCCTTGAACTCCTGGTCGGCGGGCGCGCCGAGTTTCTTGGCGCCCCGGCCTTCCAGATACTTGGCCAGTTCAAGATCGACCTTGATGGGCACGTCCACGCCGGCCTTGGTCAGCACCTGGCGCAGGTAGGCCTCGGCCTTGATGGCAAAGGCCACGGAGTCGCCAAGCACGCGCAGGGCCTCGGTGGGATTGTGGAAGCCCATGGAGTTTTCCGCGCCGATATAGAGCGACCGGTAGAAGGCTTCCTCGTAGAAGTCCTTGGCCTGGTCGTAGAGGGCCTGATCAATGGCCTTGCCCTGCTCCTTGGCCTTGTGCACGGCCTCGAAGAGCTTGGCCGTGACGGCGGTGGCGTTGCCGGCCCGGATCTGTAGCGAGACGGTGCGGTCCTGGATGGTGATGACCTGCTGCTTGAGCCAGTCCGGGCTTTGGGTGTGGCACTGGATGCAGGCCTTCATGTCGTTTTTGAGCGGGCTGGTCACCCGGTGGTCGGACACCTTGCGCACGCCCACCTTGGTGTAGGGCATGTGGCAGTCGGCGCAGGCCGCGCCGGCCTTCCAGTGCACGCTGTTGTTGGAATAGAATTCGAACTCGGGATGGCGCATGAAGGCCAGCTTGAAGCCGGTGACGGTCTGCTTCCATTCCTTGACCGAGTCGTCGCTCTTGATCTTCTTGATGACGTCCTCGACGGTGATGCCGCCCCACTTGCCGTACTGCCATGGGAAGAACACGCCAACGGACTGCATGTCCTTGTCCTTGGGAATGTTGTAGGTCACGTGGCACTGGGCGCAGACCACGGAGCGCATTTCCTGGCGGGTGAGCTTTTTCCAGTCCACGCCCATGCCTTCCAGGGCCGGCGTCAGGCTGAAGCCGCGCGAGATGGTCAGCGAGAGGTCCTTGTTGTTGTGGCAGTCGATGCAGGCCACGCCCAGGGTGCGGAACTGCTCGGGAATCTTGTTGAGCACGTCCTTGAAGGGCAGCTTGTAGTAATCAACGCCCATCTCCTTGACCAGAAGCGGCGCATAGGGGCTTTTGCAGGTCAGACAGACGCCGCCGGCCTTGAGCCGGGCCGAGTCGATCTCCAGCTGGTCGCGCACCATGTAGGCATGGCCGCGCGGCTCGTTGTATTCCACGCCAAAGCCCCAGCCGTTAAACAGCAGGGCCATGTAGGGAAATTCGGCCAGCTTATCGTAGGTAATACGGTCGGCGTCAAAGCCACGCTTGTATTTGCTCTTGCCGGCAGGCGTGGGCTCCTCGGTCATCTTCCAGGTTTCGTATTCTTCCGGATAGGCCTTGCCCCACACGGCCGGATCGATCTCGCCGTCGGGGATGATCACGGTCTTGACCGGCTCGGGCTTGGGCGGCGAGCAGGCGTAGGGGACGAAGAGAAAGGCGGCCAGCGCCGCGCCAATGGCCAATTTGTACAACAGTTTGCCCCGCATATGCGCTTCCCTCTTTTTCGTGGACTCGGTTGTTGTTGGCATTGTCCCGGCAAGGGATAGGCGTCTTGCCGCGACGGTCCGCCGTCATGCCGTATTCGCCCGCGCCGTTTGGCCGCGCGCTTAGCGCGTAAACGGCACGCCCACATGCCGGTGCATGGTCCGGCGGTGGCAGTCCCAGCACCAGCGCTTCTGGTCGATCATTTCCACGGCCGTTTCGTGGCAGCGGATGCAGTTGGCCTGCACCACTTCCTTGCCGTGGGCCGAGATTCGGATGTCGTCGGGCACCCGTCCGGAATGGAAGACGACCACGTCCTTCATTCCGTCGATGCTTTTCCACAGATAGTGGCTGGCCGTGTTGTCGTTGGGCAGATGGCAGTCCACGCAACGGATGCGTTTGTGCGCTCCGTGGTGGAACCAGGCCTCGTACTGCGACTCCATGACGTGGCAGGAAGCGCAAAAGTCGGGCGTTTCGGACTTGGCCAAGAGCCCGGGCGGGCCAAGGGCCAGGAATAGTCCTACGCCAACGACCACAAGCCCCGCCACGACAAGGAGCCGCACGCCCCCTTTGCCGGCATGTCCCATGGTCCCTCTCCTGATAAAAGGTTTGGGATATCCTACCGTGCCCAGGGGATTATGACAATGCGAAGGGTGCAAAAACATGGAACCTTCATAAAAATAATCGAAGCCATCAGAAAGCCGGCATGGCGGCAAAAACGTCGGGCCGGAAGGACGGCGCGGGAAGGCGAGGGATTGCGGGCGGGCAAGTGTGCGGGGCAGGAGACGGTCTCACGGAAAACGGCAAACAGACGGAAAAACGTCGCTTACCGGCGCTGTGCGGGGGGCGGCCAACAGGGACCAGGAGACACGACAAGCGACAAGAGGCTGTGCGATCTCCACGCCCCCGCACGCCCCAAGGCCCCCTTTACCCCTTTCTCCCCGCTGGGGGGTCTGGGGGCCTCAGGCCCCCAGCCGCCGGAGGCATCTTCTCTTCTTACAAGCGCTCGCCATCGCCGCCAAGGCCTTTGCAGCCACGGCAGTGGGCCATGAGGGTTTCGGCCAGCCAGATGCCGAGAAAGACGCCCACGGCGTTGGCCACGGCGTCCATCATGCTGGAGGCCCGGCCGGGCACGAAGGACTGGCCCCATTCGAGGAGAGCGCCCAGGGGAATCATCAGGTAGGCGGCGTTTCGGGCCGTCCCGCCCCGGGCGAAGGCGAAAAGGGGCAAGAAGCCGAGCCAGCCGTAGCCGATGAGGTGGTAGACCTTGTCGGCGTTCCAGAATTTGACCGGCAGTTCGATGGCCGGCAGCAGGGAGAGGTAGCACACCGAGGCCACGGAAAAAAGCCACACGGCCATGGCCAGGCGTTGGAAAGCCTTGGATTCAAGCATGGGGACCCCTTGCCGGCGGCGGATTGGCGAGAAGCCGGCCGGTCGGCGACGGGGGGGAAATTACTGCGGGGGCCGGGAAATAGCCAGCCCCGGGAGGCAGGCTTAGTGGAAAACGAGTTCCTCGACAGGGATGAGCTTATCGAGGTCAAGCAGGATCAACAACCGGTTGTCGAGCTTGCCCACCCCTTTGATGTATTCGGATTCGATCCCGGAGACGACCGCTGGGGGCGGTTCGACCGTGCTGGAGGGAATCCGAAGCACTTCAGAGACGCCGTCCACGACGAACCCGATGACCACGCGATGCAGATCCGCGACAATGATGCGCGTTTGGCTGTCGTGGGTGCGCGGTTCCATGGAGAAACGGCTGCGCAAGTTGATGACCGGGATAACCTTGCCCCGAAGATTGATGACGCCTTCGACATGGGGCGGCGAGTTGGGCACCTTCGTGATGGCCATGGTGCGGATGATCTCTTGGACCTTGAGAATATCGATGCCAAATTCTTCGTCGCCGATTTCAAAGGTGACGAGCTGGAGCAAATCCCCATTGGCATGACTTTCGGCGTTTGAATCAATGTCCATTAATAGCCCCTTTAAGACAACACCATTCGCCCTGACAAGGACAGAGCCTGGGATGTTCCGCTGTCCGACCGAACCGTCTCTAGTACGTATCTTAGGGGCCTGCGCTTGACGTGTCAATTCTTCCAACGCTTGGGCTGCGGGCTTCATCGTTTCGGAGTTTTTCAGGAAAACCCTGCCAACATCCTTGATACTCTGGTTTATCTCCTCGTTAGCCGAGCAATGTTTATTGGAGGCCGTTGCCGTCGAGGAAAATTGATTGAACGCCGCCCGCCGAGACGCCCTTGAGGCTGTTGCCAAGGCGGGCTTTTTTTCCATTTGCCGGCGACCAACAAAAAGACGGGGCGCGTCGCCGCGCCCCGTCCGCTTGCCGTTGGGTCGAAGAAAAGAACCTAGCGCCCGGCCATGTCCCGCAGCCGGCGGATGCGGTCCTCGGTGGGCGGGTGGGTGGAAAAAAGCGAGGCCATGGACATGCCGGCAAAGGGATTGACGATGAACATGTTTTCCGTGGCCGGATTGGCGTTCATGGGAATTTGGCGGGAATAGGCGTCGAGCTTGCCCAGCGCCCCGGCCAGGGCCAGGGGCGTGCCGGAAAGCTGCGCGCCGGTGGCGTCGGCCAGATATTCCCGGGAGCGCGAGATGGCCATCTGAATGAGCGAGGCCGCGATGGGGGCCAAAATCGCCATGAGCAGGCTGCCGACCACCCCGGAGCCGCCGCCTTCTTCTTCATCGCTGCTGCGGCCAAGGCCAAAAATAGCGCCCCATTGCAGCATGTTAGCCATCATGACGATGGCCCCGCCGAGCACGGCGGCGATGGACTGCACGAGGATGTCGCGGTTTTTGATGTGGCCCAGCTCATGGGCGATGACGCCGCGCAGCTCCTCGGGCGAGAGCAGGCGCAGGATGCCTTCGGTGACGGCCACCACGCCGTGGGCGGGATCGCGGCCCGTGGCAAAGGCGTTGGGGGCTTCCTGGGCGATGATCATCACCCGGGGCTTGGGGATGCCGCCGTTTCGGGCCAGCTCCTCGACCATGGCGTGCAGGCCCGGGGCGTCGGCCGGGGACAGCTCGCGCGCGCCGTACATGGCCAGCACGATCTTGTCGGAAAACCAGTAGCTGCCGACGTTCATGACCAGGGCCATGCCGAAGGCGATAATCAGGCCGGTGCGGCCTCCCATGGCCTGGCCGACGATGAGAATGAGCGCGGTAAGCAGTCCAAGCAGCAAGGCGGTCTTGATCTGGCTCGTCATGATGCGGCGATCCTCCCAAGGATAAAAATAAGACCTCGCCCGGTCCGTCGGGGCCAGGCGAGGTCGCTAGTGGTCTTGTTCGTATATTGCCGAAACCAGTTTCCCAATCGTCGCGGCATCGGATTTTTTCGGCTGTTGCGGCCGATCCGTGCCCGAAGCACCCGGCGGGAAGGCGGTTCCCCCCGCCCGGCGGGTTCCGGAGAGAACCTCCGGTCCCCGACTTCGCGGCGAGTCATCTCGCCGGGAGTGGGTTCATGATGGTTTGGCGCGACGCTCGCGCAAATCTTCTTTGCGTGTTTCCGAAATTCCAGGACCTTTTCCCCAGCGCGGCGGCCTCCTCCCCCGAGGGGGCTACCTGCCGCAGGCGGGGTCACGTAGCGATCGGGCAAATCCTTTCGCTTTCCGGCCCTCAAGCAGCCGGGCCGACAGGGCGACTCCATTCGCCGGATATGTTCACTTCTGGCCCATCGGAGTCTACCTCCATCTTGCGCTTTCACGCGTTGTCACGTTCTCGTCATTCCCGGGAAGCCAGCGGGGTCTGTGCGGCCATTCTCGTCCGCCGCGACGCCGACTATCCATCAACGCAATCGGAGCTGTCCTTTGCATTCTGGCGGTCCGGTTTGCTGCCCGTTCCCGCCTTCCTACTGGGGCGACTCGACTCGCCGGGTATGGGATACGGCATTCGTGACGGGGCTTCCTCCTGCTAGGGATTGACCTCTTTCGAGGTTGCCGTTGATCATACAGTTAAGCCTTCCGTCGCCGTTGTAAAGTGAATTTTTGATGAAATCGTCACCCGGGGATCATTTCCCCACAAACTGACCCGTTGCCCGTCCGCGCCCGTCAGATCGGCCGGCAGGACCACACCGGCCACCTTGCGCCGCCAAGGTCCCGGGATGGTGAGAAAAAGCCGCGTGCCCTCGGTCCGGCCGGCGACCTCCACGACCTCCCCCCGGCGGTCGCGCACCAGCGCCTGACAGGTCCCGGCGGCCAGGGGCCGGGAACAGTGGACCACCAGCCGGCCGGCCTCGAAAGACAGATCCACGGGCCGGGGGGCCTCGTCATAGCCCGGGGCCGGGTTGGGCGGCATACAGAAGACAAAAGGCGGACACGGGGCCGGCGCGCCGGCCGGCTGGGCCGCGCCGGCCACGGCCAGGGCCGGGCTTTGCCAGTCGTAGTCCCCGGCCCAGTCGGTCCCGGCGGCAAGGCGCACGGGCACGGCCGGCAGGGACGGCCCGGAAAGCCGCAGATCGCCGGCAAAGGGGGCGCGAAAATGCAGCTCAGGCGCGACGCGCCCGGCCGTCTCGAAGCCGGCCGGCCCGAATCCCGCCGGCCAGGGGCGGTTGGTCAGGTCGCCGTCGAAAACGATATGGTCGCCAGCCGGATCGTCCAGAAACCCGGGTGAGGCCACAAACGACGGCCCAGGCTCGGCCATGGGGGGCACGCAGCCGAAGCTCTCGGGATCGGCGGTCAGGGGCGATGGCGCGCACGGATCGGGGCACGAGGCCGGGAACGGGCACGGCGGATCGGGATCGTAACCGCGAAGATCGGCCGGGGTGCAAAACAGCACCACGTTGTCCATATGGCGCAGGTGTTTGGTGCGGCCTTCCTTGATGAGGTTGGCCCGCAGGAAATAGGTGTTGAATGCCGCCAGCACCGGCCGGTCCGGCATCCCGCCCTCGACGTCGTACTTGTAGACCGCGCCGCCGGTGTTGTCGCCCTCGGGCAGGCCCGGTTTGTCGTTGAAGTAGCCGGTGTTGCCGCAGTAGTACCAAAAACCGCCGGCCACGTTGTCCATGGAAAACCAGGCGTGGGCGTTGACGATGCGGTTGCCTCGGACATACCAGTTGACGGCCGTGCGTTCGGGCTCCACCGGATTGTCGCGCAGCCGGTGGAAGCGGTTGCCGGTGATCTCCACGTTGTGGTTGAGCCGGCCGCCCTTGCTGGCGCTGGCCTTGAGGCGCAGGCCATTAAAGGCCGTGCACAGGGTGTTTTCGCGAAAAACCAGGCTCCCGGAGATGTCCACCGAGCCGAAAAAGCCGCCGTTGTAGTAATAGTAGCCGGTCTCGTCCTCGCGTTTGACCGCTTCCCAGGTGATGTCGCGCCACAGCGCCCCGGTGGGGTCCTGCCGCCAAAGGCAGCCTTCGATGAGGATGTGGTGGCTGCGCTCGCCCCGGGCAAAGACCACGTAGCGGCCGTCGAAAACCCGGATGTTGCGCACGGTCACGTAACGGCTGTGTTCCATGAACAGAAAACACGGCCAGCAGCCGGCCACGTCGAAGTTCTCGAAAACCACCCACTGGCTGTCGAAGAGCTTGAAAAAGGCGAACTGGTCGGCCGTGGGCAACCGGGCGTCGGCGATTTCGGCCTTGCCTTCGCCGTAAAAAGCCGTGGTCGGCCCAAAGCCCCGGATGGTCAACGGCGCATCCTCGCTACCGGCAAAGCCCCGTATTTCCACCGGGAAGGCCTCGCCCAGGGCCCGATTGCCCGGGTCGATACGGGTGGGCGGAAAAAAGGCTCCGGGCAACAGTTGCACCACATCCCCGGGTCGGGCCGCGGCCACGGCGTCGGCCAGAGTCAGGGTATCGCGCAGCTCGCCGTCGTAGAAACGCCGGTCGCCCCGGCAGGTGGCGTAGATGGTGGCCATGGGCACTCCTTGTACCTATATACGTTAAGCTATCTATCAAGCCCATTTACCCAACGCAAGGGGTTCCCCGACACGCCATTGACAAGCCGCGCGGCCCGGGGCACCTCACGGCAACGCCTTAAGACCCCACACCTGAGGAGTCCTCATGACGCCTGCTCGCGACCCCGCCGTCTCCATTGCCCGGGGACTCGGCATCATTTTGGTGGTGCTCGGCCACTGCTTTGATCCCTTCAGCTGGTATCCCATCTATTCCTACCACATGGCGCTGTTTTTTCTGCTGGCCGGCTATGTGTTCAACCCGCGCCACCGGGAAGACCCCAAGCGTTATGTCCTGGCTCGGGCCAAACGACTTTTAGCCCCGTATTTCCTCTACAATCTGCTGTTTGCCGGCCTCACCGCCCTGGCCGCCGCCACCCTTGGCCTGTGGACCGACCTGGCCCCCTTTTCCCTGCGCGCCCTGGTTTACGAACCCCTGACCACGGGGCATCAGTTTCCGCTTTTTAACGGCGGCTGGTTCCTGGTGACCCTGTTTTTCGTCCAGCTGGCCTATCTGCCCCTGCCCCGATTTCTTCGCGGTGACGGCCCGGCCCGGGAATTGGCCGCCACGGGCCTGCTGGCCCTGGTTTGCGTCCTGGTCGGCAAGGGCTTCGACCTCTCGCTCCTGGGAACCCAGCTCGGCAAGGTCGGATTTGGGCTTTTTTTCTATGCGTGCGGCCGTAGGGCCAGGGCCTGGAATGGCCTGTCCGGACTGGTTTCGGCCCGGGGCGTGACGGCCAGCGTCGTTTCGGCCGTGCTGCTCTCCTGCCTTGGCGCAAAGACCATTTATAACCTTTCGACCATGTCCTTTTCGGGCAACCCGTTGCTGGTCTTTTTCACCTCCCTAAGCGGTTCGCTCCTGGTCTTCTGGCTCGCCCGACAACTGGCGGCCACCAGCCGGCCGGCCAGCCTCCTCGTGGTGCTTGGCGACAACACCGTGCCCATCATGTGCCTGCATTTGATTTTTTTCTTCCTGCTTAACTGCCTGCTTATCCCGCTTACCGGCACGGACCCGGCCATGCTTGACAACACCCTTTTTGGCGTCAGCGCTCCCCGCCTCTATCCGCTTTACGTGGCGACCGGGCTTTTCGGCCCCATCGCGGCCGTGCGTCTGGCCCGGGCCGCCGTTTCGGCCCTGGACAGCCGCCATAAGACCGCCAGTCGATAGACCGCCCAAACAACGTGGCCAGGAGAGGCGTTGTCTGGTTGCCATGGCAACGCCTCCGCGCCTACCATGCCCACGCGGCGCACCGTCGCCGCCAGAAATCCGGCGTCCGGCCCCTCGCGCCCGGCCGCGCCCAAGGAGTTCGCCATGACCAAGCCCCTGCCCCATGTCGTCGTCACCCGGGCCATTCCCGAGGCCGGGCTGGCCCTGTTGCGCGAGCGCGCCAGCGTCTGGGTCAACCCCGAGGACCGGCCGCTTGGTCGCGACGAACTGCTGGCCCAGGCCAAGGACGCCGACGGCGTCATCGGGCTTTTGACCGACCGCATCGACGCCGGCTTTTTCGACGCCTGCCCGAAGCTTCGCGGCTACGCCAACTACGCCGTGGGCTACGACAACATCGACGTGCCCGAGGCCACCCGCCGAGGCCTGCCCGTGTCCAACACCCCGGACGTGCTGACCCAGGCCACGGCCGAGCTGGCCTTTGCCCTGATCCTGGCCACGGCCCGCCACATCGTGGCCTCGGACGCGGAGCTGCGTTCGGGCCAGTGGCCGGGCTGGGGGCCGCTGCAATTTATCGGCACGCAGCTGACCGGCAAGACCATGGGCATTTACGGCCCGGGGCGCATCGGCCTGGCCGTGGCCCGGCTGTCGCGCGGCTTTGACATGAAGATCGTCACCTGCGGCGGGCGCAAGCCCAACCCGGCGCTGGTGGCCGAATTCGGGGCCGCCGCCCTGCCCTTCGAGGCGTTTCTGGCCGCCGCCGACGTCATAAGCATCACCGCGCCCCTGACCGACACCACCCGCCACGCCTTCAATGCCGCCGCTTTTGCCCGCATGAAGCCCACCGCCCTGCTGGTCAACACCGGACGCGGCCCCATCATCGACGAGGCCGCCCTGGTCGTGGCCCTGCGGGAAGGCCGCATCGCCGGGGCGGGCCTGGACGTCTACGAATTCGAACCGCGCCTGGCCGAAGGGCTGGCCGCGCTGCCAAACGTCGTCATCACGCCCCATATCGGCTCGGCAACCACGGAAGCCCGCGAGGGCATGGCCGTGCTGGCCGCGAACAATCTCATCGCCATGCTGGAAGGGACCACGCCGCCCACCTGCCTCAACCCCGAAGTTCTGGCCCGGTCTTGACAATTTTCGGCAATCGGGAGCATCCCCCAAGGCTGTCCGGGCCGTTTCGGCCGGACCCCAAGGAGCCGCCATGCGTCTGCGCGAACTGATGCGAACCAACCTCTCCCGGGCCCGCCACGACACCCCCTTTGGCGAGCTGGTCGCCGCCCATCGCCGCCGCGATTCCCGGCTGGTCTATGTCGAGGACGAGGCCGGCCGGCTGGTCGGCGTGGTCAGCTGCTACGACCTGCTGCGGGCCGCTTTGCCCTTTTACGTCGATTCGAGCCTGGCCCGGGCCTTGCCCGAGGACACCTCGGTGCTTCGTAACAGCTTTGCCGCCGCCTGCCGCGACAAGACCGCCGGCGACGTCATGACCAGCCACGTCGTCACCGTCTCCCCGGACGACACGGTGTTCGCCGCCGAGGCCTATTTCGCCGAAGGCCGCCACAACGTCCTGCCCGTGGTCGACGCGACGGGCCGGGTGGTGGGCGAGGTCACCCGGCGCACCATTCTCGTGGTCCTGGCCGGCTCCTGCGGCCTGTAGCATCCCGGAGGCCCGCCCATGTTCTGGATCGCCACCGCCATTTTCGTCGGCGCCTATGCCGTCATCGTCTCGGAAAAGATCAACAAGACCAAGGTGGCGCTTTTTGGCGCGGCGCTCACCCTGGCCGCCAAGGTGCTCACCCAGCACGACGCCTTCCACGACGCCGACCTCGGCGTGGACTGGAACGTCATCTTCCTGCTCATTTCCATGATGATCATGGTCAACATCATGACCAAGACGGGCGTGTTCCAGTACGTGGCCGTGCGCGCCGCCAAGATCGCCCGGGGCGAACCCTTCGCCATCATGGCCATCTTCGCCGTGGTCACGGCCGTGGCCTCGGCCCTGCTCGACAACGTCACCACCGTGCTGCTTTTGGCCCCGGTGACGTTGCTGGTGGCCAAGGAACTGGAAATCGACCCCGTGCCCTTTCTCATCACCGAGGCCCTGGCCTCCAACATCGGCGGCACGGCCACGCTCATTGGCGATCCGCCCAACATTATGATCGCCTCTAAGGCCGGTCTGGACTTCATGGACTTCATCGTCCACCTCGCCCCGGCCATCGTCGTCATCATGTTCGCCTGGATGTTCGTCTGGAAACTCGTCTTCGGCCAACGCCTGCACGTGGGCCCGGCCCAAAAGGCCCGTATCCTGGCCATGGACGAGGGCGCGCTCATCCGCGACCCGGCGCTGCTCAAAAAATCCGGCCTGATCCTCGGGCTGACCATCCTGGGCTTTACCCTCCACGGCTTTCTCGGTTTCGAGCCGGCCACCATCGCCCTGCTCGGGGCCTCGACGTTGTTGCTCGTTTCCGGCGAAGACCCGCAAAAGGTCTTCGAGGACGTGGAATGGCCCACCATTTTCTTCTTCATCGGCCTTTTCATCATCATCGGCGGCACGGTCAAAGCCGGGCTCATCGAGGTGTTTTCCCAAAAGGTCATCGCGCTGACCCACCCCACCAAGGACTCCATGCTTGTGCTGTCCATGGTCATGGTCTGGTTTTCCGGCATCGCCTCGGCCATCGTGGACAACATTCCTTTCGTGGCCACCATGAATCCGCTTCTGGCCGAGCTGGCCGAGAAGGTCCTCGGCCCGGAAACGGGCCTCACCGGGCCTGCCCTCTACACCCACCCCACCATGCTGCCGGTCTGGTGGTCCCTGGCCCTGGGGGCCTGCCTTGGCGGCAACGGCACGGCCATCGGGGCCTCGGCCAACGTCATCGTGGTCGGGCTGTCGGAAAAGGCCGGTCACAAGATCACCTTTGCCCGCTTCTTCAAATACGGCGCGCCGGTGACCCTGGGGACCATCACCATCTCCATGGGCTACATCTACTTGCGCTACTACGTCCTTGGCTGGTAGCCGGCAGACCATGAACGACGCCATGCGGCCCGCCGGCCGGTTTCTGGCCGGGCTGGCCCTGTGCGCCCTGGCCGTCCTGGCCTTTTGGGACGTGCCGCGAAGCGGCCCCACGGCCAGCGACGACCTGACCTACGAGCGTGCCGTGCTCGAAGGCCGCATCGGGGCCTTTAGCGCCGAGCTGGCCGCCGGCTCGGGCCGATTCCACCACTATCTCCACGTGGGCCTGACCAGCCTTGCCTACCGCATGGACAGCCCGCCCCTGCGCCGGGCCGTGGCCCTGGCCGGATTTTTGGGCGTCATCATTGCCCTGGCCGCCCTGGCCGCCCGGCTGTCGCGCCGCCCGGAACTGGGCGTCCTCGTCGCCGCCCTGGCCCTGGGCCTGTATCAGGACAACTGGCACCACAACATCCTGACCGCCTATCCCCTGGTCTTCGATTCCGGGATGCTCTGCCTGCTTTTGGCCGCCTACGCCCTGGCGCGCCGGGCCGAGACCGGCCGAGCACGTTGGCTCGTCGTGGCCAACCTCGCTCTTTTCCTGGCGTTTTGCCATTTCGAGGCCTTTGTCGCCTACGTCCCGATCCTGGCCGGCCTGGTCTGGCTGACCACCCAGGGCGGCGCGCGGGAGCGGGCGCGCGCCCTTGTCCCGGCCTTTGCCGTGCTGCCGGCCTACGCCGCCGTCTACCTCGGCTACCGTCTGGCCCACCCCAGCCAGTACGCCGGCAACGCCCTGGACCTCACCAGCCCGGCGGCCATCCTCAAGACGGCCTGGGCCTACAGCCTCCCAGCCCTGCCCCTGGGCGGGTTTGCCTTCAACCTCGAATACGTCAACCGCTTCCCGCAATTCTCCAAGGCCTACGTCCTGTCCTTTGGCCAGTACCTGTCGGAGCTTGCCGCCAACTTGTCCCTGCTTGCCCCGGCCTGGGTCGCCCTGGGCCTTTTGGCCGGCGGGCTGACCACTTATTGCCTGGACCGGGCCGTCCGGGCGCGCGTGCCCTGGCTCACCTGGCTTCTGTGCGCCTTTGCCGTGGTCTGCCCCAATGCGCTCATTGCCCTGTCGCCCAAGTACCAGGAGCCGGCCGCCTCGGGGCTGGCCTGGTATGTGACCACCACCTTTTCCTTCTACGCCGTGGCCGTGCTGCTGGCCCTGGCCGCCCTGGCCCTGGCCGGGCGGCTGCCGGACAAATCCCGGCGCGTCGTCGCCGCCCTGCTCGGCCTGGCCGTGGGGCTGGCCGCCTTGGTCAACGCCTCGGTCAACGCCTCGGTGCGCGACTCCAAGATCGCGGCCGGGGCGCGCTGGCGCGTGGCCGCCCTGGCCTGCCAAAGCCGGCTCATCGCCGGCCTGCCCGAGGGCGCGCGCCTTGTCGCACCGGACCTGTTTACCGCCGTCAACACCGAACTGGTTGGCCCGGACTACTGGCCGGCCTATTTCCGCGCCCAGGCCGGCCGGGGACTGATCGTGGCATCGGGGCTGGGCGAGGCCGATCCGGCCAAAACGCCGGTTTACCTGCTGCGCCGCCTGTCCGGCCCCCTGGACCGGGACACGGCCCTGGTCCTGGCCCGGGTGACCGCGTTGGGTCCGGCCCCGGCCGATCCTTACGCCGCCGCCCCGGACGCGCCCACCCTCCTGGCCGGCCAGGCCGTTGTCGCCATGGACGCGGCCAACCGCTTTTATGACCTCGTCTTCCGCGACGCCTCGGGCTGGCGGGTGGCCCCCCTTGCCGTCGGCGGCGGCCGGTATTCGCGCACCGACATCGCAGGCGACGGGCTTTTGCCGGCCTCCATGGCCAGGGTTGCGGCCCACAGCCTCGCCACGGGCGAGGCCGCGCCGGTTTTCCTGCGCTTTGGCCCGGGCTTTTCCGCGCCCGAGCGGTCCGTCACCGGCGACGTGGTCTGGGCCGGCGATACGGCCGAACTGGCCCTGGTTAACAACACGTCCGAGGTAGCCCGGGTGACGCTCGCCGCCACGGCGGCGGCCCCCGCGCCGGTCACGGTGGCCTGGGGGGGGGCGCTTATGCCGGACGGCGCGACCATTGACTGTTCCGCCCTGGTCACGCCCCTGTCTTTGCCCCTTACCTTGCCGCCGGGCCGCCACGTGCTGCTCTTTCGCGCCCTGCCGCCGACCGGCGCGGAAAAAACGCTTGGGCCTCATCAACGCCCGGCTCGTCCCGTCATCCCCCGCGCCCTGACTCCATTTTTCCTAGACCGCTCGCCGTCAAGTCCACGGACCGACGACGCCCCGAACCGTCTCCCCTCAAAAAAGTCCATCATGGCAGCATGTTCTTCATTCTCTCTGTTTTGGCACACCCCATGCTCTATCCCTTGGCAAGAGACGCGCAGGAACCCAAAACAACTTTACATACCAGGAGACACGCCATGCTGACCGCCATCACCCAGTTCATCCGTGACGAAGAAGGCGCCACCGCGGTGGAATACGGCCTCATGGCCGCCCTGATCGCCGCCGTCATCATCACCGCCGTCACCTCCATCGGCACCAAGCTCACCGCCACCTTCACCGAGATCGCCGGCAAGCTGGGCAGCTAAATTTCGCCTGCTTCGCGAAGCCAAAGGGCCGTCCCGGGCAAGGGGACGGCCCTTTTCGTTTTGGCTGCCGGGCCAGCCGCCAGGACCAGCCGACCCTGGAAAGGCCAAGGCGCATGACCGGCTCCTGCGTATGCCAAGCCGCCTCGCCCAGGGTCCACCGCCTCCCGGCTGTTGTCCCTGGTTGCGCCGCGTATCGTCCAACCGGCACGGCCAAGCCGGCCGACACCCCCCAGACCCCGACGACTCCATTTCTCCTGGAACGGCCCACGCATAATCCACGCGCCATGGCCCGGCTTGGCCTCATCAAAATTTTACATCAGTCTTCTAAGGGCGTTACCAACAATGCACACCTTGGCACGCACCCTGCTTAAGGAAAGGCAAGAGACGCGCAGGAACCCAAAACAACTTTACATACCAGGAGACACGCCATGCTGACCGCCATCACCCAGTTCATCCGTGACGAAGAAGGCGCCACCGCGGTGGAATACGGCCTCATGGCCGCCCTGATCGCCGCCGTCATCATCACCGCCGTCACCTCCATCGGCACCAAGCTCACCGCCACCTTCACCGAGATCGCCGGCAAGCTGGGCAGCTAAATTTCGCCTGCTTCGCGAAGCAAAAGGGCCGTCCCGGGCAAGGGGACGGCCCTTTTCGTTTTGGCTGCCGGGCCAGCCGCCAGGACCAGCCGACCCTGGAAAGGCCAAGGCGCATGACCGGCTCCTGCGTATGCCAAGCCGCCTCGCCCAGGGTCCACCGCCTCCCGGCTGTTGTCCCTGGTTGCGCCGCGTATCGTCCAACCGGCACGGCCAAGCCGGCCGACACCCCCCAGGCCCCGACGACTCCATTTCTCCTGGAACGGCCCACGCATAATCCACGCGCCATGGCCCGGCTTGGCCTCATCAAAATTTTACATCAGTCTTCTAAGGGCGTTACCAACAATGCACACCTTGGCACGCACCCTGCTTAAGGAAAGGCAAGAGACGCGCAGGAACCCAAAACAACTTTACATACCAGGAGACACGCCATGCTGACCGCCATCACCCAGTTCATCCGTGACGAAGAAGGCGCCACCGCGGTGGAATACGGCCTCATGGCCGCCCTGATCGCCGCCGTCATCATCACCGCCGTCACCTCCATCGGCACCAAGCTCACCGCCACCTTCACCGAGATCGCCGGCAAGCTGGGCAGCTAAATTTCGCCTGCTTCGCGAAGCAAAAGGGCCGTCCCGGGCAAGGGGACGGCCCTTTTCGTTTGCCGAGCGCCCGACATTTTGGCATCCCGAAAGGACAGGAGACCGCCCCATGGACGTCAACACCCACCAGCGCATTGATCCCGGCCTGTGCGGCCGGCCCGAAATCCTGGGCGAAGGCCTGGCCCGGGTGGCCTTCACCGCCCTGCCGGCCATGGCCGCCGATGACCGGGGGCTTGTCCACGGCGGCTTCCTCTTTGGCCTGGCCGACTACGCCGCCATGTTGGCCATAAACGACCCCAACGTGATTCTTGGCGCGGCCGAGGTCCGCTTCACCGCGCCGGTGGTGGTCGGCCAGACGCTTGTGGCCGAAGCCCGGCTCACCGAAACCGCCGGCAAGAAACGCTTCGTCGCCGTCACCGTGCGCCGGGGCGAAGACGCCGTCTTCACCGGAACCTTCACCTGCTTCGTGCCGGAAAAACACGTGCTGGACCGATAGCGCCGCCCACGGGAGCTGGCCCAGCCAGGAGGAACGCCATGAGCTTTGTGCTGCAAAAGCCGTCTCCGGCCGCCGAACAGCCCCGCTTCGACTGCATCTTCTGCAACCGCCCGGCCCTGGTTTCCTCCGAGGCCGGACGGGCCGACGAGGCCCGCATTGTGGAGGTCTTTTGCCGTCACTGCGGTTCCCGCAAGACCATGGCCACGCGCAAAAGCGCCGACGGAACACGCTGGGAACCAGCCGACTAAACGACGCCGTCGCCGTCGCCTCGGCCAGCATGTTTTTTTTTTCGCCGGAAAAGCCCGCTCCCCCTGCCCAAACGCCCGGCCCTGTGCTATGGCTGGCCCTGACCGCCAACCACCGCCAAGGAGGGATCCCATGAAACGCGCCTTGCTCAAGCTCGCCGTGCTCTTGACCATGCTGGCCCTGGCCGGGACGGCCCATGCCTGGAAAAAACCGCCGTTTAAAAATGTCGATAAAAACGGCGACGGCGTCATCATCTTTGAGGAGATCGTGGTCTTCAATTCCGGCCTGACCATGGAAGTCTTCGCCGTCATCGACCTCAACAAAGACGGCAAGATCGACCCGGCCGAATACGCCGCCATGGGCGGCAAGACCGCCAAGGGCAAGGCGGCCAAGCCCTGGTGGCGCTGTTCGTCCAAGGAAGGCTCCCTGCTCTACAAGCAGGGCACGGACCTGCTTGTGGCCGGCAAGAACGCCGAGGCCGCCACGGTCCTGCGCCAGGCCCTGACCACGCCCCTTTGCGTGGATTATTTGAGCTACGCCTACTACAACCTCGGCGTCGCCTGCATGCGCCTTGGCGACGACGCCTGCGCCAGGGCCAACCTGGAAAAGGCCCGGGCGCTCAACGTCAACAACACCGTGCCCGAGAACAACTTCGGCCTGGAAGGCTGGCCCCGCAAGCCCGGCGTGGTCGGCAAGTAACGCCCCACGCTCCGCGGCGGCCCGGGGCAGGCTCCCCGGACCGCCGCGGCAAGGCCTGCGCCGCCCGTGGTGGCGATCCGCCCGCCGACACGAACTCCCCCGCCCCGCCCAAACCCCGCAGCCGGGCGCCCCGTCACGCCGCCTGGCCGCGTCGCCAAGCCGCCTCTTGACAGTTCCTGGCCGCGTGGTCATCCAAAAGGGCGAGCGGCCGCATAGCCGCGCGCTCCGGAGGACTCCTTGGGCAACGTGCTCATCATTGACGACGATCAGACCATCCGCGACGCCCTGGCCCGGGTCGTGGACCGCCTGGGCCATACCCCCACCCTGGCTTCCACCCTGGCCGAAGGCCTGCTGCGGGCCGGCAAGGACGACGTGGACGTGGTCTTTCTCGACGTGCGCATGCCCGACGGCAACGGCCTCGACGCCATCGCCGACATCCGCCGCTCGCCCTCACACCCCGAAGTCATCGTCATCACCGGCTGGGGCGACCCCGACGGGGCCGAGCGGGCCATGCGCCAAGGGGCCTGGGAGTACATCGAAAAACCCCCCACCGTAAAAACCATGACCGCGCCCCTGGTCAGCGCCATGGAACACCGGCGCGGCCGGGCCAGCGCCACCACCGTCTTCCATTTTCCCGGCATCCTCGGCGGCAACCCCGCCCGCACCGCCTGCCTGGAACAGGCCGCCCGGGCCGCCGGCAGCGACGTCAACGTGCTTTTGACCGGGGCCACCGGTTCCGGCAAGGAGCTCTTCGCCCGGGCCATCCACGACAACAGCCCGCGCCACGCCGCCCCCTTCGTGGTGGTGGACTGCGCCGCCCTGCCGGCCACCATCGTCGAAAGCGTGCTTTTTGGATCGGAAAAAGGCGTCTACACCGGCGCGGACCGCCGCCGCGAAGGCGTGCTGCTGCGCGCCCACGGCGGGACGCTGTTTCTCGACGAGGTGGGGGAAATGCCGCTGTCGGTGCAAAAGGCCTTTTTGCGCGTGCTCCAGGAACGCCGGCTGCGGCCGGTCGGCGCGCTGGAAGAAGTCCCCTGCCGCTTCCGACTGGTGGCCGCCACCAACCAGGATCTGGAATCCCTGGTCAGGCAGGGGCTTTTCCGCGAAGATCTGCTCTTTCGCCTCCAGGGCGTGGGCATCGAGCTGCCGCCCCTGGCCGGACACCCGGACGACATCCTGGAACTGGCCGCCCACTTCGCCGCCGAAGCCGCCAAGCGCCAGGAGCTGACGCCCAAACCGCTGTCGGACGACTTTTCCCGGGCGCTTTTGGCCTATCCCTGGCCCGGCAACATCCGGGAGCTCAAAAACACCCTGGAAGGTTGCCTGGCCCTGGCCCAGGCCGACGACGCCCTGCTCCCCATCCACCTGCCCCTGCACATCCGGGTCCTGGCCGCCCGCAACCGGGTCGTCGGCCGGGGGGCCGCAGCCGCGCCGCCGCCAACCGAGCCGATCCTGTCCGACCTGCCCGCCGCCGCCCTGCCCACCTTCCGCGACTACCGCGACGGCCGCGAAGCCCGCTACCTGCGCGAACTGGCCGCCCGCCACGGCGGCGACATCGGCCGGATGCTCGACGTCTCCGGCCTGTCGCGCTCGCGCCTCTACGCCCTGCTCAAAAAGTACGCCATCCCGGCCGCCCGGGCCTGAGCCGCTTTTTTCGCCAAGGCTAAAGACCGCCCCCCCGGCCTCCGATGAGTCGTAAAAGGGGAATAGCGCCAGTCGGCAAGGACGCCGGCCGAGCGCCACCCCAGGCGGCGGGGCTCCGTGAAGTATCTGCTCATCTTCATCGTCATCATCGGCATCGTGACCTACATCTTCCTTGGCGCGCCAAGCCCCAAGGAAGAGGACGCCCACGTGGCCGACCGCCGCGAACAGGTCTGGGAACGCATCGCCTACCTGGAACACCGGCGCCGCGACATGCTCGCCGAGGCCCGCACCAACCAGATGGCCACCGGCCCCAACCGCAGCCGCCTCACCTCGCGCGGTGCCTACTACGCCGGCTACCGCGACGGCTTCAACCAAGGCTACTACCAAGGCAGCTTCCTCTCCGCCGACCGCAAGCCTGACCCGCTATTTTTCAAGGTGCCGAATCCGTAGGGGAAATGGGGAGAGAAAGAGCGGGAAGATGCCTTGGCGGCCGGGGGCCTCAGGCCCCCAGACCCCCCGAATGGGGAAAGGCGCAAAGGGGTTTCGGCGACGAAATGCCTTCTGCGCTTTTCGCGGACGCGGCCCTAGCCGCCCAGGCGCGCCTTGAGGCGCTCAGCCACCGTGGTCACGGCCAACACGTACAACTCGCTGTGATTATACGCGTAGACCACCTTGTCGCGCTGCTCGCTGGTCATGCCCGGAACCCAGCCGTGGCCGCGCAGATAGCTGGCCACGCTGACAATGGCATCGGTCGGGGTGAACAGATCCAGCACCCCGTCATTGTCGCCGTCAACGCCAAAGCGCAAGGCATTGGACGGCATGAACTGGCAGATGCCGATGGCCCCGTAGATCGATCCCGGGATGGTTCCCGGCCCCTGCCCCTTGGCCTTGGCATAGCGCAAAAGCGCCGCAAGCTCCCGAAAACCCCACTCCGACCGGTCCTTGGCCGCCCAGTCGGCATAGGCCGAACGCTCGGCGTCGCCGCGAAGGGTCTTCATATAGGGCGCGATCTGCCCCAGCCCCGAGGCCCGGGCCAGACTGGCCAGGACGCTCAGCGCGTCCTGGTCGCCGAGATACGTGCCGAGCTTGGTCTCCACCATGAGAAAGGCGCAGATCAGCTCCGGCGGCGGGCCAAACTCCCGCTGGGCCCGGTCAAAGGCAGCCCGGTTCTCCCGGATGTAGCGCACCCCGGCCTCGATGCTGGCCGGCGTCAGGAACTGACGGTAATTGCTGGCTTCCAAGGTCTTCTTGGTGGGCGCGGGACGCGGCTCGAACTGCTTGCGCACCATGGCATCGACCTTGCGGGCCATGATCGAGGGTTCGTAGTCCACCCCGGCCCCGGCAAACACCCTTTCCACAAAGGCCCGGTCCAGACCGTCGGCGGCCAGACGGTCCATAAGCGGCTGCCAGCCGGCGTCCACCCCGCCGTGGGCCGCCGCCAGCCAGCCCGACACCAACACCAGCGCCAACGCAAAAGCGTATCGTTTCATGGCCTTCTCCCTGCCCAACCCTAGCGCCGGCCCGCCCCGCAGGCAACCGGTTCCGGCCCGCCACGCCCCATGGCAACAAAATTGCAATGTCCTCTGGGCCGGCGACAAAACGCCGCCGGCAAGGAGGCGGCATGAAACCATCCACCGCCGCCATGGCGAGCCTCGTCGTCGCCCTCGCCCTGGCGTTCGTCCCACGGCCGGCCATGGCCGGCGCGCCCTTTGACGTGACCATCTCCAGCGCCGACTGGGGCAAATCCGTGGCCGTGCGCTACCACCACGGCCTTTTCGGCTGGATCGACGCCGGCCGGGTGGAATTCCACCACGACGGCCGCACCGTCATCGCGCCGCGCGGCGGCCAGCCAAGCGTTACCGACAACCTCGCCGAAAGCCTCGCCCGCTACGCCGCCGACCGCCTGGGCAACCCGGCCCTTGGCCGCCAGCTCGCCCTGGTCATTGAGCGCGAAGTGGGGAAATAACGTCCCGTCAGCGTCCCACCAGGGGCCACCGCTCGGGCGGCAGATACGGCCCGGCCTTTTTGGGGCACTCCCGCGCCCGCAGCTCCCGGGCCGCCGGCTTGCCGGCCGCGTCGAATCCGTAGACGGCGTAACTGCCGCAGTCGCCAACGCCCCGGGCCTTGGTCAGCACGGTGAGCGTATTGTTCGCGTCATTAAACTGCATATCGCCCACCAGGGAGTCGTCTTCGCGCCGGATGATCCTGCCGCCGTCGGCGTCGGCCGTGGGAAACCGCAACAGCCTGGCCGCTCCGTCGCCCGGGCCGGTCTCCATGGCCGCATAGACGCCCTGGTAGGCGGCCTGATCGCACTGGACGAGGTACAGGGTCCGGCCGTCGCCCAGGGCATGGCGCTCCACCCCGGCATCCCGAAGGGGCAGGCCCGGGCCGCCGGGGGCGGCGGCAAAGGTTTCCCGAAAGGAGTCCTCGCAGTCCTTGGGCCAGTGGAGCCGCGCCTGCAAGGCCGCCCGCTCGTCCCACAGCGCCTTGGCCGCCCCGGCAGCGGCCGCCGTCAGCGCCGCCCGGCGCTCGGCCAGGCGCTGCCCCAGGCAGGCGGCGTCGGGGCAGGCGTTTCGGGTTGCCAACCAGGCCCGTTGCTCGGCCCGCACCGAGGACGGGTCAGGGCTGGCGGCCACGGCCTCGCCAAAGGCCTCGGCCACGGCCGCGTCGGCCTCCACCAAATGGGGCTCGGCGCAAATGGTTTTTTCCACAGCCGTTTTGGCCTTGGCGCAGTCGATGCCGCCGGCCCGGGCCGGGCTGGCGGCCAGCGCCAGGCACAACAACAAGAGCGCTGTCCCACGCCGCATTACTTGCCCTCCCGGACGTAGCGGGCGATGCCGATGCCCTTGGAAGGGCCGACGTCGTGGCTGTAGATGAGCTCCAAGGAGCCGTCGGGCAACAGCTTGCCCGTAAAGCTTCCTTCATCCTCCAAAATGTGGATGGTCGAGCCGTCATAGCCGATGACGCCCATGACGGTCTCCTTGTGGTGCGGGCTCGACTTGACGCCGACAAAACGCCGGCCTTCCTGGCGCTCGATGCGCAGGACAAACTGGCTGGAAACGAAATGCGGGCCGGGGTCGTTTTTGGGAAAATGGCGGCTGCCGGTGGTGAGGCCTTCATGGGCCACGCTTTTCCAGACTCCGACCAGATCCGGGACGGCCTGGGCCTGGGCCTGGGCGGCGGCGGCGAGCAGGACGACGATCAAAACGGCGGCCAGGGGCAGGGGGCGAATGCGCATGGCGGGCTCCTTGTTGCGGTCGGCCGGCCGGGGATTGCCGGCGGCCTGGATGCTCTCCTCTATGCGCCGCGCCGGGCACGACGGTCAACAAGGTTCGCGCGACCGAGGTGAACGTGGGTTTACGTGCCGCCGGGAACCTGCTAGACGGTGCGCCTCACGCGATTTTCCCGCGTCACCCGTTGCCAGGATCAACCGGTTTGAAAACTGACAAACTCCTTGTCGCGCTGTTGGCCGGCTGCCTGCTCAGCATGTCCGGCATCGCCTTCTATTACAAGTTGGGCTGGGACCGCATGGCCGCCCAGATGCGCGAGATCGCCTCTGACGTGGATCTCGTCAACACCACCATGCAGGACCTCGGCGGCCTCTACCGCCGCACCCGCATCGCCATCATCCAGGCCCAGCTGCGCTCCCAGGGGCTGCCGCTTATCGTCGTCTTTGGCGACAGCATCGTGGAACAGCTCTTCTGCCCGGCCCTGGCCGGCCGCAACGTCTTAAACGCCGGCATTTCCGGAGCGCGGGTGCTCGAATCCCAGCCCTTCCTGGAAAGCGTCCTGGCCGCCGCGCCCGGGCCGCTGGTCATCGTGGCCATGGGCGTCAACGACGCCTTTGGCGCGGCTGGGACCACGCCCGAGCAGTTCGAGGCCGGCTACGAAACCCTGTGCAAGACCGTCCTGGCCGACAACCGCCGGCTGGTCCTGGTCAACCTGCCGCCCATCGAGCTGGACAAGCCAGAAGCCCAGCGTTTCGACGCATCCAAGATCGCGCGCTACAACGCCATCGTGGCCGCCGTGGCCGCCCGTCTCGACGTTCCCCTGGCGGACATCAACGCCATGCTCGCCGAACGCCGCAAGACCTCCGGCCAGCCCCAGACCGTGGACGGCGTGCATTTGAACCCGGTCGCCGCCGCCGCCTGGCGCGACGCCGTTTACACCGTCGCCCTGCGCGCCCTGACCCGCCCCGATTCCTAGTGTCTCGTCCGTGCAACATACGACCGAATTTTAAACAAAACCCCACGCCTGTAGTCCACAAAACGCCATAGGCGTTTTTCGGGGACACGGCCCTCGACGGCCGGCCCTCGCCAGTCGGGGCAGGCTCCCGCCCGCCCCGTCCGCTGTCCCACGCCTTGACAAGATGCCCGTCGGGTCGGACATTGGCCAAACCGGGAGGCCTGCATGAACCAGCCCCAGCCCGGCCCGGCCCTCCCCGGGCCGGCTTTTGCGCTTCGTCTCGACCCGGCCGGGCGCGTCAAAGCCGCCGATCCGGCGGCCCTCGGTCTCTTGGGCGATTGCCTGGGGGCGCCGCCGCCCCTGCCCTGCCCGACTCCGGGGACCAGCCTGGACTGGACCGGAGCCGGCGGCGTCTGGCGGCTTTGGACCGAGGCCGAGGCGGACGGGAGTCTGGTGCTGCGCGGCCTGGACGTGGCCGATCTGGCTGAAGCCGCCGCCACCGGCGAGGTTCGGCAGCGCCAGTTCGCCGACATCATCGACGGGGCCACCGAAGGCGTGGCCGTGGCCGCCGCCGGCCGACTGGTCTACGTCAACCCCTATATGGAGCGCCTGACCGGCTACGACGCCGCCACCTTGCGCTCCAAGCCCTTTGTGGAGTTCCTGCACCCCGACGACCGCCGCACGGTCCTTGGCATCCACCTGCGCCGTCTGGCCGGCGGCCAGGCCCCGCAAGGCCACGCCTTTCGCATCGTCACGGCCGACGGCGGCCTGCGCCACGTCAACGCCGCCTCGGCCTGGATGGAGTGGGAAGGCCGGCCGGCCACGGTGAGCTTTCTGGCCGACATTTCCGAACTCAAGGCGGCTGAACAGGCCCTGGCCGAACACGTGCGCGGCCAGGAGGACGTCATCGCCGCCCGCACGGCCAGCCTGCGCGAGACCAACGACCGTCTGGCCGCCGAGGCGGCCCGCCACGAGCGCACCGCCCAAAAGCTCAAGACCGCCCGCACCAAGCTGGCCCGGGCCCTTCGGGCCAAATCCGTGTTCCTGGCCAACGTCAGCCACGAGATCCGCACGCCCCTAAACGTCATCCTGGGCATGGCCGACCTGGCCCTGCGCCCGGACAGCGGCGGCCAGGCCGACCTGACCCGTTGCCTGGAAATGATCCGCGAGGCCGGCACGTCCCTGCGCGGCATCCTGGGCGACCTGCTTGACCTGTCCCGGGTGGAGTCGGGCCGGCTGGAACTCGACGCCGCGCCCTTTTCCCCCCGGCAGGTGCTTGAGGCGACCCTGGCCGCCCACCGCCACGTGGCCCAGCGCCAGGGGCTTGCGCTCACCGGCGAAACCGCCGCCGACGTGCCCGAGCACGTCATCGGCGACGCCGGCCGGCTGGCCCAGGTGCTCGGCAATCTCGTCGGCAACGCGCTCAAATTCACTTCCGTCGGCGGCGTCAGCCTGCGCCTGACCCTGGCCCGGCCCGGCCGGCGCGCCCCGGATGGCCGGGTGAGCCTGCGTTTTGCCGTGCGCGACACCGGCATCGGCATCCCCGAGGACAAGCAAAAGACCATTTTCGAGAGCTTCAGCCAGGCCGACGAGACCATCGGCCGGCGCTACGGCGGCACGGGCCTGGGCCTGGCCATCTGCCGCCGGCTGGCCGCGCTCATGGGCGGCCGTTTGCGCTTGGCCTCGTGCGTGGGCCAGGGCAGCGAATTCGTTTTGACCGCCCGCTTCCCCCTGGCTGAGGGTCCGGCCCAACCGGCCAGCGCCGCCAGAACCAAGCTGCCGGCCCTGGACATTCTGCTGGCCGAGGACGCCGACCTGGCCGCCGAGATGATCCAGGCCTTCCTGGTTCCCAAGGGGCACAACGTCATCCGGGTGGTCAACGGCGAGGAGGCCCTGGCCGCCCTGGTCCTTCGCCGCTTCGACGTGGTCCTCATGGACATCCAGATGCCGGTCATGGACGGCCTGACCGCCACCCGGCGCATCCGGTCCGGGGAGGTTGCCGGAATCCCCCGGGACATCCCCATCCTGGCGCTCACCGCCTACGGGGCCGTGCGCGACCGCGAGCGCATCCTTGGCAGCGGCGCGAGCGGTTATCTGGCCAAGCCCGTCAATTTCGACCAGCTCCTCGACGCCCTGGCCGCCAGCCAGTCCCCGGCCCCGGACAGCCCCCCCCAGGCCGAAGCCGGGCCGGCGGCGACGACGGCCGACGCACCCGAGCGGCGCGACGTCATGCCGGCCGCCAAGCCCCGTTCCGGGCGCTCCCGGACCAAGGCCGGATCGGCGCCCGCCTCTTCCCGAAGCAAGGCCGACGCCCGGACCAACAACGCGGCCGAGCCGGCCTTCGACGCCGGCCGCGACGAAGCCCTGGCCAATCTTGGCGGCGACGAGGCGCTTTACGACCGGCTGATTGCGGTGTTCCTGCGCGACACGCCCGGCGACCGGGCGCGGCTGGCGGCGGCCCTTGACGCGTCGGACGCCGCCGGGACGGCGCTTTTGGCCCATTCCCTCAAGGGCAATGCCGGGGTGGTGGGAGCGACCACGGCCGTCGCCCGAGCCAGGGAGCTCGAACACGCCGCCCGGGCCGGGGAAACGGCCCGTTTCGCCGCCTGCCGCCAGGCCCTGGACGAGGCCCTGGACGCCGCCCTGACCGGCTTCGCCGCCAAAGGGCACCAGCCGGCCGCGCCGTAGGATGATTCCAGCGCCAAGTCGCAACGGCCGCCTCAACCATAAAGGGGTCTAGGCGGTCGGCTCTCGGACGTCGGAGCAACGCGACTTCCCACGAATGCTATGCTGGTCTCTTTGGCTACCCAGGTCACTGGAAAATAAAATACCCCCGAAAACCCCTTCCACATTTTCTCCATATGGGGGGGGCTGGGGGCCTCAGGCCCCCAGCCGCCGGAGCATCTTTTCTGTACCCGCCTTAGCGAGCGAACTGGGGCATGGCTTTGTTGAGTTCGTAGAGCAGGGTGGTCAGCCGCACGAGGTAGGTCTCGTAGAGCTTTTGCACGTCGGAAGAGGCGGGCACGTCGTATTCCTGATTGCGGGTGGTCAGGAGATAGACCATGTTGTTGAGGAACGTGACGATATTTTTCGTGCGGTTGACGACATAGGCGTTGATGTCGCTTTCCTTGGAATTGCCGAGCTTGAGATAGATGTAGAGCATGTCCACCAGATTGTTGAGGCTGGTGGTGGCTTTCTGGTAGGTGTCGAAGAGAAAGCGCAGTTTTTTGTATTCCGGGCTGTCCTTGCTCTTTTCGTGGACCGGCAGCAGGGCTATGATCTGGCTTTCGGCCGGCCGGGCGTCCTCATAATACTTGATGAGGTCATCAAGCATGGCCACCAACACGGCCTCGTCCAGGGTGACGGCGGTCGATGGCGGCGTATGTTCTTCGGCCCGGGCCGGGGCGGGGACGACGGCCAGACAGGCCGCGAGCAGCAGACTGCCCAGCAGCACGGCGAAAACGCGGGAACAAACGCGCATGGGGCGCCTCGCTTGGGGGTGCAAACCGGGCGTGGGCATCAGGGCTTTTTCTTGTCGCAGGCGGCGCACGGGGCTTCCTGGCCGCCGCTGCGGGCCACCCGGCGCAGCACGTCCTCGAACTCGGACAGCGGGGCCGCGCCGCGCACGGAAACGCCGTTGACAACGAAGGTGGGCGTGGCGTCGAAACCGAAGGCCCGGGCCTCGGCCGTGTCGTCCTCAATGCGTTTGGCCAGTTCGGGGCGTTTGAGGTCGCGCTTGAGCTGGTTCACGTTGGCCCCGAGCTTGATGGCCAAGGCGTAGACCACGGGTTCGCCGCCCTGCTCCACCTCGGTCTGGGCGGCGAAGACGGCGTCGTGAAAGGCGAAGGCGAGCTGGGGATTCTGGGCGGCCAGGGCCTCATAGACCAGGGCGACCTGTTTGGCCAGTTCGTCGGTGGCGTAGTGCTTGAAAAGCACGCGCACGGAATCGGGATGGCGGGAGGCGAATTCCTTAAGCGTCGTAGCCCCCTTGGCGCAGTAGGGGCACAGGAAGTCGGAATAGACCACCACGGTGGTGGCGGCGTCGGCTGGGCCGCGCATGGCCCGGGCCGGATCAATGGCCGGAGACAGCGGCTTTTGCAGCTCGGCGTCCTGCCGGGCCTGGCGCTGGCCGGTCTGGTAGTCCTGCTGGCCCTCGACGACGAGAGCGAACAGTTCGGCCTTGCGCTCGCCCAGGGCGTCGAGCACGATTTCCGGGTGTTCCTTGATGGCTTCCTTGACGCCGTCCCGGGACGGGGACGGTGCGCAAGCCACCAAAAGCAGCAAGGGCAGCATAGCCAAAACGGTGCGCGAAACCATGGGAAACGTCCTTTGCCTGGAGATGTCCACGACGTGCAAGCCTACCCTGGGCTGATGGAAATGCAACAAAAATTTCCCAAATGCAAGGCAAACGCAGTGAAAGCATTGCCTTTTTAAAAAGTCGGGATATGGTGAAAGCGATTCCCCGTCGTGGGGCATCGCCGGGAGCACACCCAAGGAGGATCGCATGAAACGCATCGGCATATTGATTTGCGCTTTGGTGCTGGGGCTTTGCGCCCTGGCTTACGCCGCCGGCGACGCGGCCAAGGGCGCCGAGCTGGCCAAGGGCTGCGCCTGCCACAAAAGCAAGGGCGACCTCGACGGCCTGGACGTGGCCGCGTTGACCGCCAAAATGCAGGCCTTCAAGGACGGCAAGGGCGAAAACAAGGCCATGGTCGCCATCATGAAGAAGCAATCCGACGAAAACATCGCCGATCTGGCCGCCTATTACGCCTCCCTGCCCAAAAAATAACCATCTTGCCCGTTGCCGTGAAAAAGGCCATGGAAGCCCTTTCCATGGCCTTTTTTACGAGGTTTCCCCACCATGCGCAAATGCCTTTCCCTGGCGGCACGCTTCGGCTTGGCCGCCGCCTGCCTGGCCTACGCCCTGTGGGGCGTCGATTTTCACCGGCTGGGGCAGGCGCTGGCCGGTTTCCCGGCCTGGGCCATGCTGCTCTACGCCGTGACGGTTCTGGCCAGCGCGCTGGCCCCGGGGCTGCGGCTGCGTTTTCTGGCCGGCGACCGGATCAGCCCGGCCGGCGGGGTGCGGGCCTGTCTGCTCGGGCTTGGCGTCAACAACGTGCTGCCGGCGCGCCTGGGCGAGGTGGCCAAGGCGGCCTATCTGTGCCGCGAGGCCGGCCTGTCCCTGGGGCAATCCCTGGAAGCGGTCTTTTGGGAGCGGTTTTTCGACTTGTCGGCCCTGCTCGTCCTGGGCATCGCCGTGGCCGCGTTGCTTGGCCAGGGGCTTTTGCTCTACCCCTTGCTGGCCATCGTCGGCGGCGGCTGGGCTTTTCTGGCCTTGCTGCGGCTGCGCCCGGCGGCGGCCCATGCCTGCCTGCGCCTTGTTCCTGGCGAGCGGCTCAAGCTGTTCGCCGGGGAGATGCTGACCCTGTTTGAAGGCCGGTTGCGGGCCGGCTTCCTGCTACGTCTGGCGGCCTGGACGGCGCTTTGCTGGACCGGCTTCATCCTGACCTTCGCCGTAGGGCTGACCAGCATCGGCGGCCGGCCGGCCGATCCAACCATGATCCTCACGGTGTTCGCCGTCACCACCCTGGGCTTTGCCCTGCCGGCCGCCCCGGGCGGCATGGGGGTCTATGAAGCCTCGGCCGTGCTGGCCCTTGGCTGGTTCGGCGTGGACCGGGACCAGGCTTTTGCCTTGGGCCTCACCATGCACATGCTGCAATACATCCCGATAACTTTGGCGGGCATGGGGGTGCTGGCCGTCAGCGGCCTGTCCCTGGCCGATCTGCGCCGGCGGGCCCAGACGCCGGGGCTGTGACCCCGGTCCAGGTGTTCGAGCAGCGCCGCGAGGCCCGTGTCGAGTCCGCTAAAAACATATCTGGTGTTTTGTAGTCAACAAGCTAAAACTATTTATTTTTCTTAAAAAAACCTCTCGTATTTTTCCGGGACGCGACACTAGCCCTGGCGTTCGCGGTGGCGGTCGAGGTGCCAATAATAGAGGATGTCGGCCAGTTCCGGAATGACGTGCCCTTCCACGGGCTGCCAACGGATCTTGCCGGCCTTGGCGTCCAGGCTGCCGCTGGCCAGGAACTGCAGGCCGAACTGGAGATCGCCGTCGCAGCCCAAGGTCGCCACATGGCAGACCTTGGCCACCATCCAGAAATCGCCGGCCGTAACGGCCCGAGGCTCGTCCAGTTCCAGGCGCACCACCAAACGGTCGCCTTTGGCCGCCTCAAGGCCGCGCGGGCCGGCCAAGGCGGCGCTGACGGCCAGCCCCAGGCCGCCGGCCGAGAGATTGAGCAGCCGGGCCCGGCCGTTTCGAAAATCCGCCGACCGCAGGGCCGGGTAATCCAGGGAAAAGCCCGCCGCTTTGTCGTAACGCCAAAAAAAGGCCTCCCGCAGCCGGTCCAGATCGGGCTCCAGACGCAGGCTCTTGCGGCGCTGGCCGAAAACCAGGCGCTCGGGTTCGGCCAGCCGCAGCCGGGCCAGGCCGGCGGGACTGGCCGCCGCCGCCTTGATGTGGCTGTTGAAGGTGTAAAACGTCTCCTCCAGCGTCTGTCGTTTGATGGCCACCCGGAAATAGCCTTTCACGTCGAGGCCGACCCAGTGCGAACCGGCTGCGGCCTTACCGATGCTCTCCAGCAGGATGCCACGGTTGGTGGCTTCCAGGATGGCGCAATCGAGGTTTTTGAGCCCGACCACGTTTTCGGGCAGCGACAAATGACAGCGCGAACGCTGGGCCAAAGCCTCTTCCAACAGGCGGCGGGGGGGGGCGGGAGACGTCATGGGCGTACTGCTTCATTGCCCAGGCCCGCAACGCCCCGGACGAGGCGCACACGGACGCGGATTCGTTTGCCGTGGGTCACGGCGTTGAGGCACTGTGGCTTATATGAAAATGAAAATCAATACCAGGAAAGACCTGTTCCCGGAGAAGGCCATGAAAAACGGGGAGCTGCCCGGCCGGGGGACTTTTCAATCGGTTCGGGCCGTGCTACCAGCTGCCCCGTGTTGGATTTTGCCTAGGGGATGGATGTATGCGCACAAAGAGGGGAGCAATGGTGTCGTTTTGGTTTCGCGCGACCGTCATTTCGGCGGCGCTCGTGTTGTGCGCCACCGGGGCGCTGGCCAAGACCGTGTTTTTGGGCGGCAGCCAGACGGCCGGTTGGAAGCACATGGGCATGTTCAAGGATGTGGTCAACAAGGGTGCGGTGAGCAACACCACGGCCAAGATTTTGAAGACCTTGGGGCCGGTGGTGGCGCAAAAGCCGGAAAAGATCTTCATTTTGGAAGGCATAAACGAGCTGTATAGCCCCAATGCCGCCATCCTGGCCCGTTACCGCGAGATTTTGCTTCGCATCAACAAGGGCTCGCCCAAGACCATGATCTTCGTGCAAAGCGTGCTGCCGGTCGTCAACCGCCAGGACCTTTCCAACGACAAGATCATGGAATTAAACGCCGGCCTCAAGACGCTTTGCGGCGAGATGCAAAACTGCGTCTACATCGACCTGTACAGCCACTTCGCGGAGGGCGGCGCGCTGCGCGAATCCTTGACCACCGACGGCGTGCATCTGCGGCCCGACGGTTACAAGCTGTGGCAGGCGCTCATCGAGAAGTACGTGACCCAGCCCAACGAACAGCTCACCCGGCCCGAGACCGTGGCCGGCCTGGCCCAGCCGACGCAGACAAGCGCCAACTGAGGCTGCGGCCGCCTGGCGGCCTGTACGCGCCCAAGCGATCATCAAGCCCCTGCCCCGGCGGGGGCTTTTCGTTTTGAAGAGATGCCGGCCCCGGTCCGTTTTCCCGGCATCCAGGTTTTGCGGCGACAGGTTGCGCAGCAGGGCGTCTTGCAGTGCGGCCAGGCCACTTTCGGCCGTGCCGCCTCCTGCTTCCGTGGCGCGCGCATGTCCGCCCCTGTTTCGCCGGCGCCAAGAAGCGTCGACAGGTTTTCCCTTTGTGAAGATTACTCCCATCATGGCACGGACGGAAGACGACGGCCGGATGTACGGCATCGCCAAAACCTTCCCCGACATGGGACCGGACAATCTCCTGCGGCCATGCGATTGATGCTTAGGCCGCGCATGACAGCCCCAAGGGGAATTTCCCAAAGGTGGGGGAACGGCGCCTGACCTCTTCGGCATCGGTCAATTCATGGGTTACCTGCGTCGTTCATAGTCTGTGCTCGCGACATCCAATACCAATTGCCTTGCCGCTCTGGTCATAATGACCTAAAGTGGTAAAACAATCGGTTAAGAGGGTTATGCGCCTTCGGCCGGCAAACGGCGAAAGCCCGCCTTGGCGACGTTGCCAGCGTCGCAAGGGCGAAGTCGGCACGATTCGTTTGGCTGGAAGGAGTGGACGAGATGGCATCGCGGAGTACTACGTCCTGGGCAATGCGTTTGTTAGCAGGGACCTTGCTGATCGGACTTCCAATAGCGATAAGCTTCTGGACAATATGCATCATCTTTCAGTCGTCGCCATGGACCTATCTGCCGCGAAACCATGATGAAACATTGTTCTGGATAGATGCCAATTCGTTTTATCATGTCGGTTTGCAGGGTGGCTATTCCGGTTTTGAAGAGATGCTGGGATTTGCCCCGAGACTTGGCATAGGATTATATGGCGGCCATGGTTTCTTCGCCTTTTTTTTGGCGACAATCATCGGGAAGCTCATAGGATTCCCGGAGTATAGCGGCATTAATTTTGCCTATTTTTTTTATTTTGCAGCTGCCGCTATATTTTTCGTTGCGCGCTGGCGCGGTCGCAGCGATATGTTGCTTTTTGCCGCATTGTTTATCGGTTCATTTTTCCCTTTTTTCTCGCATTTGATACTGAATTGGCAGGAAACACTGCATGTGTCTGTGGCCATCGCGCTCGCATCGATATTCATGAGCCTGATATCTGAGGATGCACACACACCAAAGAGACGAAATGCGTTCATCATAGGGTTCGTTCTTCTTCTGCTGGCTTCATTATTGCGGTATTCCTGGGCGTTGCTGTACTTACCCCTTTTTCTTTTTACGCGAAAGCCTGGCAAGTGGGGTTATATTCGGTCGACCATAGCCGGATTTCTTATGATTGGCGTTTGCTACATCATGTACAAACTCATATCCGCCCCATATCCCTACGGAAAATTCGGATTTAATTATCTCGAAGGCCTTTTCTCCGAAGGATTTTCATCAAAACACTACCTTGATTATTTAGCATGGAATATTGAGTTCTTTTTTTCGTTCGAGAGAGACAACGTTCATGACAAGCTACTGCTTTGGACCATGTCCTCGTTTGTGTTTGCCGCACCCGTGCTGACCTATCTCTTTCAAAACAAGATTGAGGGTGTGGGCAAGAATGGCACTACGGCAGCAGATCTGACTCTTTTCCACATCATCAATATGGGAGGACTATTCATATTCTCTATCTTTTGGTATTATCCAAACACTCGATTGCTGGCTCCATGCTTTCTTCTTTCCTTAGTTATCATGACAAGTTATTTGCCGTCTCGCTGGTATTATATTGTGCTTGTAGCAAGCCTTATGCTCCTTCCCGTAAATCTCGAGAACCATAGAGACGGACAGACGGATACCTATCCTATCAAGCAGGAATATGAGTATTTAAGCAACAAGTACAAGACCTACGGGAGAGAGATGGCAAAAACAATACGTTACATTCCTGACAGTTCGCCTTGGTGCAACACGTTGATGTTGCTTGATTGGACAAAGAGGGATTTTTTGGATGTTCCGCCGGGGATCGCCATCCATTTTTTCAAAGAGCCTGAAAAACACGACCTGCCATACAAATCGCACTACATTTTTATCATGAACGACGAGCAGTATTCTCAGGTGACGCGGACAACAAAGATAGAACAACTCTGGAAGAGTGATCACGGAACATTGTATTTAAATCTAGACGCGCAATGCCAGAAGTGATGTGCGCAACAGTGGGCAGGTTAACCCTTTGAAAATCAAAATATCTACGGTTGTTTTTGTGCTGTCCCTATTGGCTACCGGCACTGTTTTTTTCTTTGCGCAGGAAGGTCTCATCACCCGAACGATATGCAGTTTCATTGTGCCATGGCAAGATACCGCCCTGCGGCGCGAGCGTTTTTTGGAATGCAGCAATATACAACAACAGATTATTTTCACCGACAATATAGCAACAAGCGAAGAGCAAAACACCCCCTGGCAAGTACTTTCCCCGCGTGATCCTTCCAAGCCTGCCTTGGTCAAAGTCACGTTGAAAGTTGATCGCGACCTAGCCATACTGTACCCGCGGACATCCGGGCCGGAGGATGCGATTACAATTCATGAGGAACGCAATGTTCGCAGGCGTCTTCTCTTTGTTGTCAACGGCAAGGACCGCGGATGGTCGCCCATCAGCAAGCAATATCGCATCTGTCTGGATTGCGTCGATTTTGGCTGGGTCGATGAAGATTTCAATACCACGCTTGTCATTTCTCTTTATGGCAAGTTTGCGCAGTTGTGGACACTCAACGGCGCTGTGTTTTTTTGACCATCATCTCTGAGCAACGGCCCTGAAATGGCATATTGGCGATGAATTGCCAGCCGCTTGCCAAGCATTGTCGATCGTCACCATGACAACTACAAGAATCCTGTCGGTGCACCGAATGATCATAAAAAGAATACTAAGCAGCCTCGTCGGCGTTGCTTTGCTTTTGGCAACGGCTGAATTTGTCTATAGGTTTGTTCATGATAAACAAACGACAGACAAGTATGCCAATGATCCATTGTGCGTTTCTGACGCCGTACTTGGATATCGCTTTCGACAAGGAAGCGTTTCGCCGCAAGGCAAGTCTGTAAATTGCATAAATAATGTCGGCTTCAGAGGGGACGATGTTGACGTCATCAAGCCCAAAAACACCTATCGGATCGTGTGCGTTGGCGATTCCGCAACGAATGGAGTCAACGTACATAACCATGAAACATACCCAGGCATTCTTAGTGAAATGTTTTCAAGGTCACAATTTAAAGACAATTTGAAAGTTGAAGTTATCAACGCCGGTGTTCCTGGCTATGTCACGGATCATCATGCCTATCTCTTTGAGCGTTATTTAGAGATTTCCCCTGATTTGTTTATTTTCATGCTCGGAATGACTGATGTTCAAGCTATTCTACAAAGACACGAAGGATGGGACACTATCAGAAAGCGCGTTGCTGCAAGGAATTATAACACTTTTGTCGAATATTTAATCCAGAGAAGCCGCCTTTGCAGCGCGATCGAGGCATGGCTGTCCGAATGGATCGATGAATTGCAGCTCCAAGCCCATGAGAAAAAAGATTTGACACCTGAAATTGAGCAAGCTCTCATTTTGTATTCAAAAAACATGCAGGCCATGATAGACGGATGCCGAGCCAGAGGCATCTCTGTCTTCAACATAAACTACCCGTGGAATTTCACTTCCTCTGTCGGCAGAGAAGACAATTTCACGCCATTAAAAGACACCATCAAGTATTGGGAATTTAATCTTTTCTGGCAGGCGATGCCCCTGCTTGGCCAGGCAAATGCCAGTCTCGCCGCTAAAAATAATATGGTTTATCTTGATCCGCAGCCGTCTGTTCTCAAAGCGAAAGATCGGCTGTTATTTTACGGGAAAGCTGATTTCAGCCATCCGAGCATCCAGGGCAATTTTATCATTGCAACGCTTGTTTACAAGACACTGCTCAAAACCGTATTGCGCGACAAAATTGTGCGCGAATGCGACGGTTTTGAGTTTGCACAGTTGTATCTTCTCGGCATCCCGGAACTTCCCGTCAACGATATGAAGCAATGACGGCCAACTCAGGAGCTTGAACCACCAAGCTGACAACACGTCGCCGGCCTGGGTATGGGCCTCGGGCGTACGGGAGGCGTACAAGGCTTGGAGTTGGGCTGTCTGGACGGCTTCTTGCCGAGCCAAAACGGATTTAGCCGTTTCCTCTGCTTCGATGATGACCTGCTCTTCAGGCGTGTCCAAGAAAACCCTAGGCCAATCCAGACGGAAAAAACAGGCTGGACACTTCCCTGGACCACCCGCAAAGCCGGGAAAGCTTGGCGCCGGCAACAAGCCGAGGCAGCCGGGTTTTCGTCGGGCGGTCAGAAGGCCATCGTGAGCGCATTGAAGCAAACGGCAAGGGGACGCTCATCACTTGGCGCAACACGAGGAGCCGCGTTGTCTTTCCCGTTCCAATCGTCGTACATAAAACGAATGACATTATTCGTCTTTTGCAGCGGCAAACGATACTGTCTGAAGACAATTTCATCCTTCTGCATAGCCACCTTTTCCAGAAGCTGGCCATTGCAATAGATGGATACGACTTGCCCCTGCAGTAAAGAGAAGAACTGAAAAGTAAGCGTGCAATTCGCCGCCTTTGGCAGCGAAAAGAGCATCTCGGATTTTGAGCCAAGCCCCCATCGCCATGTGTTTGCCCCGTTACGTTCGGGCGCGTCGAAACCGACGAGCACGATTCTGTCCGGGGCATCCGCCAGAAAATCATACGCTGCAAAAGCCGCTGCCCTGGAGAGATGCTCTCGCTCAAAAACCGCTTTGCCGACAAAGGGCAGGACAACGACGGCAAGCACGAAACTCGCGCCCGTAACCGCCCCCGTAAACGTCGGCCAGCGTCGCGGCGGCCCGTCCACAATACGCTTGCGCCGCTCTTCCGCCTGGCGCTCGACAAAGACGTACAGCAGCACGGACAGCACGAGCGTCAGGGCCACGCCAGGCAGTTCGTCCCCCATCTTCGTGTATTGCGTTAAAGCATACAGCACCAGAATATGGCTGATGTAGATCGGATAGGACAGTTCGCCCACAAGCCGATCCAGGCGACTGTCGCGCGTGAGGAGGAAAAGCGACGGGATGCACAGCGCCAAGGCTGCATAGCGAGCGGCTTCCGGGACATCCCAGGCAAAGGACAAAAACGGTACGGCCAGCGCCAACACGACGGCTCCGTGCACACGGCCGCCAAGGCTTCTGAAGCGCTCCCACGCGTAGAGTTTGTACGCCAGACCACCAAAACAGAAAAAAATAATCTCAAAGAGAAAGAAACGGTAACCGAGCCGTTCAGCCTCAATGCCGCACCAAGGAAAAACCGCAAAGCGCAGCAAACAGCTTCCGGCGACGACGCTGGCGATGACAAGGGACGAACGGGCGATGAAAAACGGCGCGACAAGATAGAATGACAATTCGAGTCCAAGCGTCCAGGCCTGGGGCACGAGCATGTAGCCGCCGAAAGGCCCGTCTGTATAACGGGCAAGGTAGTCAAGCACCAGACGGCCATCTGGGGCCACATTGAAAAAACTCAGAATATCCTGGCCGAACAGGAACACGTTCGAGAGCGCGTATCCTACGATGGCGCTATCGCTGAGTCCGGTTACGGTATGAACCCACCCGGCCAAAGGCCACTGGACTGAACCGACAACGGCCCAGGTTACAAAACCATAAACGACCGTCAAAACCAGCACGGCCAAATAGGCAGGAAAAAGCCGCATGTACCGACTACAAATGAACACATAGTACGGCTTAGTCTTGTATTTTGATGACAAAACAAGAGCCATATAAAAACCAGAGATCATATAAAACGAACGGACTGCCAGGGTCGTGTCCAGCCCTGGCAAGCCTGAAGAATGATCGGCATGACCTACAACAACTGATAAAGCGAGAATGAAACGAAGAATTCCCATAGGGTCAATGGCCGTCCTTTCAAACACCGACGGAGGCGGTGTTAGGCTACAATGACAGCTTGCGCCAACTGGAACTGTCTGCCGAAAAAGCAACACCCCAAGAAGCGACATGATGGGAGCTGAACCGTCTCTCTTCCGAAGGCTCAAGACCTGGACGGCTCCTGCGTCATGGATGTTCGTGCCAGCAAATCGACCAACAGCTTGCCCCAAGCGCCAAGCCCGACGCCGACGCGAAAAGGCATGACGCCGTAGCGATACAAAAACAAAAAGGCCGGGTTGTGAAACCCAGCCTTTACTGTCTTTTGGTGCCGAAGGGGAGACTCGAACTCCCACCCCCTTGCGAGGACTAGACCCTGAACCTAGCGTGTCTACCAATTCCACCACTTCGGCGCGGTGCAGAAGAAAGCTTTTACGGACGACGGCCCGTCTTGGCAAGCAAAAAAATGCGGCCCGTGAAAAATTTCTGCAAAAAACCGCTCGCCGGCCTTCCGGCCCCCTGCTCGGTTGAAGACCGACGCCTTTTGCGGTAGCACCTTCCTCGAAACGGGCCACGCTTCGCCACTTCGCGCCCGCCGGACCACCCGCCATGATTGTCGTCAACCGCGTCGAGGACATCCACGAAGCCCTGCACGGCGTTTGCCTCACCATCGGCAACTTCGACGGCGTGCACATGGGCCACGCCAAGCTGTTGCAGCGCACCCGCGAACGGGCTGTCGCCGCCGGCCTCGTCAGCGCCGCGCTCACCTTCGATCCCCACCCGCGCCGGGTGCTCATGGGCAACGCCGCCCCGCCGGCCATCACCATGCTGGAGCACAAGCTCGAATGCATCGGGCAAAGCGGCGTCCAGGTCTGCGTCGTGCTGCCCTTCACCCGCGAACTGGCCGCCCGCGAACCGGAAGATTTCGTACGCGAGGTGCTGGTCGGCGGCCTGTGCCTCAAACACCTTGTCATCGGCTATGACTACGCCTTCGGCAAGGGCCGGCGCGGCAACTTCGAGATGCTCTCGGCCATGGGCCAGAAGTACGGCTTTGGCGTCGAACGCCTGGACCCGGTCATCCTAAACGGCGCCGTGGTCTCCTCCACCCGCATCCGCGACATGGTCCAGGCCGGCAACGTCTGGGACGCCAGGCCGCTGCTGGGCCGTTTCCATCAAGTGAGGGGGTTGGTCGTCCACGGCCAAAAACGCGGCCGAAAACTGGGCTTTCCCACGGCCAACGTGGGCGTGCGCGACGAACTCGTGCCGCTGTCGGGCGTCTACGCCGTCTGGGTCGAGGTGGACGGCATTTTGCGGCCGGGCGTCGCCAACATCGGCAAGAATCCCACCTTCGGCGACTTCGACCTGTCCGTGGAAGCCCACATCCTCGACTTCAAGGGCAAAATCTACGACCAGCCCATCCGGGTGCATTTCGTCCAGCGCATCCGCTCCGAAAAGAAATTTTCCGGCCCCGAGGAGCTCATCACGCGCATCCGCGAGGACATCGGCCTGGCCCGCATGATCCTGGCCGCGCCCGACGCCCGGCCCTGACCGCCATGGACGCGCCCCAGGCCCCAGCCTCCAGCCGCCCGACCTTTTTCCGCCGCCCCCGCGCCCTGTGGCGGCTTTTGGCCCGGCGCTACACCCACATCGCGCTCATGCGCTGGCTGGTCCTGGGCGTGGTCGCCGGCCTGGGTTCCGGAACCCTGGCCATCGCCTTCCACGCCGGCCTCGAAGGCCTGTCCCATCTGCTCCAGGTACATCTGGCCGGACTGACCCTGCCCCATCCCTCGGGCGAGAAGCTTATCTCCGGCCCGGCCGGCCCCTACCGGCCCTGGCTCATCCCGGTCTTCACCACGGCCGTGGGGCTGGTGACGGGACTGCTTGTCACGCGGTTCATCCCCAAGTCTTTAGAAGGGGTCACCGACGGCACCGACGCCATGATCAAGGCCTTCCACACCCAGGGCGGCGTCATCCGGCCGGCCGTGCCGGCGCTCAAAAGCGGCACCGCCATCCTGACCATCGCCGCCGGCGGCGCGGCCGGCCAGGAAGGTCCCATCTCCCAGCTCGGGGCCGGCTTCGGCTCGCTTTTGGCCCAAAAGCTCGGCCTGACCGCCCGTCAACGCCGCATCCTGCTCCTGGCCGGCGCGGCCGGGGGCCTGGGGGCCATCTTCCGCGCGCCGCTGGGAGGAGCCATCACCGCCGTGGAAGTGCTCTACTGCGAGGATTTCGAGGCCGAGGCCCTGCTGCCGGCCGTGGTCTCGTCGGTGGTGGCCTACACCCTTTTTGCCTTTGTTTTCGGCGGCCGGGCCATTCTCGCTACCCCGAACTACAATTTCACCAACGCCTTCGAGTTGCCCTTCTACCTGGCCCTGGCCGTGGCCGCGTCCCTGGCGGCCAGACTTTTTATCCGGGTCTTTTTCGCCGTCAAGTTCAAGGTCTTCGGCCCCATCGCCAAACGCTTCGGCCCCACCGTCGCCATGCTGGCCGGGGGCCTTGGCATGGGGCTTTTGGGCTGGCGGTTCCCGGAACTGTGCGGCGGCGGCTACGGCTGGCTGGAGCTGGCCGCCGGCGGCAAGCTCGACATGCTCTTTTTGCTCGGACTTTTTGGCGGCAAGCTCCTCGCCACGGCCCTGACCATCGGCTCGGGCTTAAGCGGCGGCATGTTCGCGCCGGCGCTGTTTCTCGGCGGCTCCGTCGGCGGCGTGGTCGGTCAGGCCGGGCACATGTGGCGGCCCGACATCGTGACCCAGCCCGGCGGCTACGTCCTGGTCGGCATGGCCACCTTTTTCGCCGGCGTGGCCCACGCCCCCATCGGCCCGCTGATCATGGTCTGCGAGATCTCCCAAGGCTACGGCCTGCTGGCCCCGCTCATGCTCTGCTCGGCCGTGGCCTTGGTCCTGTGCGACGACATTCACCTCTACGAAAACCAAGTGGACAACAAGTTCGCCTCCCCGGCCCACGCCGCCGACGCCACCACCAACATCCTCGAAACCCTGCCCGTGTCCTCGGTCTTCACCCCGGGCCGGACCGTCGTTTTGGAGGAATGCGTGACGCTTCGGGCCATCACCGACGTCATCGCCGCCACCCGGGACTTCGTTTTTCCGGTACAAAACGAGCACGGCGTCCTCACCGGCCTGCTCGATGTCCACGACGCCCGCGGCGTGCTGTTCGAGCCCAGCCTGCGCGACCTTGTCGTGGCCCGCGACCTCATGCGCCCCCCCACCGTGGTCCACCCCGACACGTCCCTCTACGACGCGCTTATGCTCTTTGTGGAAACCGACCTCGGCCAGCTGCCCGTGGTCGGACCGGACAAGCCCGACACGGTGCTGGGGCTGCTGGACCGCCGCCACGTTTTCACCGCCTATTCGAGTACCCTCAAGGCGATTCAAAGCGCCGACTGATACAGCCGCCAACCAAAAGCCTGCTCTGAGGCCGGCCAAGCGCAAGACATTTTGCGCAACATGAATACGACTCGCCAATATCCAGCCTGCCAAGCGCTTCTTCCCCTGAAGCATGGGATGGTCGGTGTCCATAATACTCTCGCGGAATTGTCATGGGACACGCTCCCAAACGACATCGATTTTCATCATGACGGCTTGCTTTTTTCCAATTCTTATGCTTCCTAGGAAATAAATCGAATTGCTCGTAGCGCCACTTCTTTACGTCTGACTTCCTACACTCTGCTATTCTGGGAATTTTCACTGCAACGGCTACGCCAGGCAACGACAATCAACACTTTATCCCAAGCATTTGTTGTCGATCTGCCAAAAGGAGCCTTCATGCGCCTCAAGACTAAATTCATCATTCCGACCTTGTTGCTCATCTTTATTGGAATGACTGGCACGACCTGGCTGACCTACTCCAAAAGCACACAAGCCTTGACCACTCTTGGGACTCAACAGGCTGCAATCAACCTTGCATCCTTGAACTCCCTCGTCGATATCTGGATGGAAGGCGCAAAAAACGAAGTCCTCACGCTTTCCAAAACTGAAGACATCACCCAAGCGCTGGCCAACCCGAACGCCGCAACCCAGGCCAAGGCCCTGGCTCTGGCTCAGGACGTCGTCACGCGCAACCCCTCCTTTGACAGTGTCCTGTTCATCAATACGCAAGGCAACGTCACTCTGGCCACCAACCCTGTTTTTGTCGGCGTGGCCCGCACCGACAGAGACTATTTCAAAAAGGCCATTGCCGGAGAGACCTTTATCTCTCCGCCAATTCTCAGCAAGGATATCCAGAAATTTGTTTTCGTCATCGCTACCCCGGTCCGTAGCGAAGGCAAGATCATCGGCACCATCGCCATCGGGGTCCGCATCGACCGCTTCACCGATCAGTTCGTCGCTCCCCTGGACACTCCCGCCGGCTACGCCTTCATCACGGCCCCCGACGGTTTGACCCTGGCTCATCCAGATCGCGAACTGGTCGGCAAATTCAACGTGTTCAACGACACGGATTTCGGACGCCAGATGGCCGGACAATCCAAAGGCCTCCTCAACGTCGTTTCCCTGGGCGTTGAAAAGCTCATCCTTTTTGAAAAATCCCAGCGGACCGGCTGGATGCTCGGCATAACCGTCAACAAAGCCGTTGCGTTTGTTGAAGCCCGCAATCTCGGCCTGCTCATTGTGTGGCTTTCGGCCGGCGTGGCTCTTTTCCTCAGCCTTGGCGTCTGGATCATCCTTTCCGTCAATGTGCTGCGCCCCGTGGAAGGGCTGGTCGCCGTTGCCAAGCGCATTTCCGGCGGCGACCTGGACACGCCCCTCGACACGGATCGACGTGATGAAATCGGCAGCCTGCAAAGCGCCATGGCGGCCATGGTCGCCAACCTCAAGGCGAAAATCATCGAGGCCAAGGAGCAAAGCGCCCTGGCCGCTCAGGAAACCGAAAAGGCCAGAGCAGCCATGCAAGAGGCCGAGACCGCCCATTCCAAGGCGGAAAATGCCCGGGAACAAGGCATGCTTCAGGCAGCGGCGACCCTGGAGAGCATCGTGGCCGCCGTGACCGACGCCTCCGAGGAGATTTCAGCACAGATCGCCCATGTGAGCCAAGGTTCCCGCGACCAATCGCACCGGGTCAGCGAAACGGCCTCCGCCATGGAAGAGATGAACGCCACGGTCCTCGAAGTGGCTCAAAACGCCTCTCAGGCTTCCCAGACCGCCGAAAACGCCCGGCACAAGGCCAATGCGGGTTCGGACAACGTCGCTCGCGTCATCCACAGCATCGCCGAGGTTCAAAACCGGGCCGGACGACTCAAGGAGGATATGACCGCCCTGGGACGGCAGGCCGAAGGCATCGGCAGCATCCTGGGCGTCATTTCCGACATCGCCGATCAGACCAACCTGCTTGCCTTAAACGCCGCCATCGAAGCCGCCCGGGCCGGTGAGGCAGGGCGCGGTTTCGCGGTTGTTGCCGATGAAGTCCGCAAGCTGGCTGAAAAGACCATGACCGCCACAAAGGAAGTCGGCGAAGCCATCCGCGACATCCAGCAGGGAACCCGCCTGAACATTGACAACGTCGAGCTGGCGTCAGAAAAGATTAATGACGCGACAACGTTGGCAGAAGAGTCCGGTCAAACGCTTCAGGCCATCGTCACCCTGGTTGACGCCACGACCGATCAGGTTCGCAGCATTGCCACGGCAGCAGAAGAACAATCCGCCACCACCGAAGAGATCAACCGCAGCATCCTGGACATCGACCGGCTGGCCGAGGACTCGGCCAGGGCCCTGGAACAATCGACCCGGTCGGTGGCTGAACTGGCGGACCAGACTCGCATTTTGCGGGGGCTAATTGACGAAATGCAAGCTGGGGGCTCCAAAGGCAAACGCCTGACGGCCGGCGACCAACGCCCAGCCTTGCCTTCAGCACACCGGTAAAGCGCCTGCGAAGACGTCTGCCGTCTCCTGGAGTCCGCAGCGAACGAGAGACCGCCGTTTCTTGGACGCTGCGGAAACGCTTGAGCGGACGATCCCGAAGGCCGCCGCCTGGATGCTTGCCCCCGGCGCGCATCCGGCCTATGCACGGGGGCGATTCCAAAACCGATTCCCGGAGCAGCCATGCGCATACGGACCAAGTTGCTATGCTTCCTGCTGGCGGTGGTCATCATCCCCCTTTGCGCCTTAGGGCTGTATTCCTGGTCCCGAACCAGCGAACTGGGCCGTGAGCTGGCCCGGGGCGCGGCCCGGGCCCTGGAGTCCAACGCCGCCGGGGAGCTGGTCCAGACCGCCGAAATGTTCGGCGAGCACTGCGCCGACACCCTGGACCTGCTGGAAACCTCCCTGTCGCTGACCGCTGACGCCGCCGTCAGACTCCTTGAGGTCCAGCCGCCCCAGGCGGCCAACGGCCTCATGCCCCTGGCCAGTGACTTCGACGACGGCGCGGTGACGGACGCCCCCCTGACCCCCATCCCCGGTTCGGACGTCACCGCCAGCTACGACCATGTCTCCTTCCATCTGGCTCCGGGCCTGTCGCGTCAGGCCGCCTTGCCCGACATGCGGGCGCTGTCCGGCCTGCTCCCTTTTTACCGCACCTTGTTTGCCCGCCACAAGGACCTCATGCAGTTCGGCTATGTGGGGCTGGCCACGGGCCTGCATTGCGCCTACCCCGGCCACGGCGGCTACCCCCCCGACTACGACCCCCGGCGGCGACCTTGGTATCTCGACGCCGCCGCCAAGGACGGCATCACCTGGACCATCATGACTGACGCCGTCACCAGGCAGGTCATGGCCACCATGGCCCTGGCCCTGCGCAGCCCCTCGGGCAAGGTCCTGGGCGTGGCCGGGCTGGACGTGCCCATGGGCCGGCTGTTTCTGGACAGCGACCTGTCCCGGGCCTTTGACGGCCGGCTACGTTCCATGGTGGTCACCCTGTCGGACAAGACCCTTTCGGGCAAACCCGAACTGGTGGTCGTGGCCGGCCGTGACTATGCCCAAAAAAGCCGGGACTGGGCCGCGCCGGTGGAGCTGGAGCGCGTCGAATCCCCGGACGCAGCCGTTTTGGATGATATCGCGGCCACCCTGGCCGCCGGCAAAAGCGGCGTGCGCCGCCTGTCCTACCGGGGCGAAGACACCTTGCTCGCCTTTGCGCCGGTGACCAAAAAGCGTCTGGCCGTGGTCCTGGCCGCCCCGCGCGAGATGGTGGTGTCCGAGGCCCGGCTGGCCGAGGCCAAGGTCATCCGGGCCACCTCGGGCCTGGCCGGCCAGATCGGCCTGTTTCTGGCCGGCGCGGTGGCCCTGGTGGCCTTGCTCGCCGTGGCCGCCTCCAAAACCGTCACCAGACCGGTGCGCGAGCTGGCCGAGGCGGCCCGAAAGCTCGCTTCGGGGGATTTCTCGGCCCGGGTCACGCCCTACGGCCGCGACGAGCTGGCCGAGATGGCCGCCTCGTTTAACGACATGGCCCCCCAGCTCGTCGAGCGCATGAAGCTCAAAAACGACATGGCGCTGGCCATGGAGGTGCAGCAGCACTTGCTGCCCGGGCGGCCGCCGGCCATGGAGGGCATGGACATCGCGGCGCTCAGCCTCTACTGCGACGAAACCGGCGGCGACTATTTCGATTTCCTGGAATTCGCCCAGGACGACGCCAGCCATGCCGACATCGTCATCGGCGACGTCACAGGCCACGGCGTATCAGCGGCCCTGTTCATGGCCACGGGAAGGGCGCTCTTGCGCGGCCGGGCCGTGGGCCAGCCCGGGCCGGGCGCGCTTTTGACCGAGGTCAACGACTTGCTGTGCCAGGACACCCATCTGACCGGGCGCTTTATTACGCTGTTTTTCCTGCGCCTGGACCGCGGCGCCAAGGAGATGGTCTGGTGCCGGGCCGGGCACGATCCCGGGATGCTCTACGATCCGGCCAGCGACGCTTTCGACTTGATGCAGGGCTCGGGCATTCCCCTGGGGGCCGTGCCGGACTGGAGCTACGAGGAGATGCGCCGGCCGTGGCTGGTCCCTGGTCAGGTGCTGGTGCTTTTCACCGACGGCATCCACGAGGCCCGAAACCCTACCGACAGCATGTACGGCAAGGAGCGCATGGAAGCGGTGATCCGCCGCGAGGCAGCCGGCCCGGCCTCGGCCATCGTCAACGCCCTGGTGGCCGATCTCAAGGAATTCAAGGCCGGGCTGCCCCTGGAGGACGACGTGACGCTGGTGGTCATCAAGGCCACGGACGAGGGAAAGGCGGGGTAGCGGCGCATCCGAAAAATACGGCCGTATTATTCGGAAAACCAATGGGCGTCGTTTATCGTCAGTGAAATGTCCCTGGCGCTTTTCGTACACGGGACACGTAAGGGGGAGTTTTTCTAGCGGGCTTCGCTACGGGAGGCCTGGGCCAGGATCTCCGCCGCCCAGGCGTTGAGGCTTTTGCCAGCGCCCTTGGCTTGCTCGGCCAGGGCGGCATGGAGCTGGCGCGGCACCCGCAGGGTGATCTTGCCGGAATACGGCGTCTCAGCGGCTTTCCCGGCCTCGCGGCAGGCGTCGAGATAGTCGTCCACGGCGTTTTGGAAATCTTCTTCGAGCCGGGCCACGGAGTCGCCCTCGAAGGCCACGATGTCTGAAATGCCCAGCACCCGGCCGTGGAAGACCTTGTCCCGGCCATCGTATTCGACAGAGCCGACATAGCCCTTATAGCGCATCGTGTTGTCGTGCATGGCTCACCCCCGCTCCGGTCCGACGCCGATCTTGGCCAGAAATTCCCGCGCCAGCTCCACCATGTACTTCTTCATTTCCTTTTGCGGATGCGGCGTGTGCATGTTGAGCATGAACGCGCCAAGCTCAATCCGCACCCGGGACCCCCGGCCTTCCTTGACCGCCGCGCCGCAGGCCTCCAGCAAGGCCCGCACTTCCGGCCAGGTCACGTCCGAACGCGTCGGTTCCGCGTAAACCCGCTCCAACGTCTTTCGCTGCCGGCTGTTGAGTGCAAGCATAAAGCCGCTCCGGGCAAAGGCAAGCCCTACTCCCCGGCCGCGTCTGCCGCCGCTTCGGCCGCCGCTTCGGCCGCCGCTTGCGCCTCTTCCACCGCGCGAAGGGTTTCTTCGGCCAATTCCAGCACTTCCTTGCCGTGCACGATCTCCACGATGCGCCGCATGGCCTCGGTGGGGTTGGGATGCTGGAACACGTTGCGCCCGATGCAGGCCCCGGCCGCGCCGGCCCCCATGGCCGCTTCCACCATGGCCGCGAAGCTCTTGAAATCCGCCCGCGACGGGCCGCCCGTCACCAGCACCCGGGACGACGACGCGGCCACGGCCCGGCCAAAGCTGCGGGCGTCGCCGGAATACGGCACCCCGGTGACGTCGGCCCCAAGCTCGGCCCCCAGCCGGATGCAGTGGTTGATAAGGCTCGGGTCCATCTCGTTGACCACCCGCTCGCCCTTGGGGGCGATAAGGGCCAGCACCGGCGTGCCGAACCCGTGCGCCTCGTCCACGATGGCCCCCAGATCGGCCAGCATCCGGTCCTCGAACTCGTTGGCGATGTTGACCTGCACCGCCACCATGTCCGCGCCCAGGCGCAAGGCCTCGGCCGTGGAGCACATGAGGCTTCGGGCATAGGGCGGCTGGCAGTGCCGCGTGCCGCCGGAAAGCTGGAGCACGGCCGCGATGTCCACCGGAATCTCGTGCAGGTAGGCCCGAAGTGCCCCCTTGTTGAGCATGATGCCCTGCACCGGAAACCGCGACACCATCTCCAAAAGGCTCGTCAGTTCCTCCAGCCCCGAGAGCATCCCTTCCGAGACGCCATGGTCCAGGGGAGCCACCACGGCCTTGCCGGTGTGGGGATGGAAAAGCCGCGCCAGTTTGCGATCATTGCCGTGCATTGATCCTCCAAAAAAAGACTTATCGGTCGGACCACAAGGCCCGGGAACCTTTCCTCGTCAAAAATCCCAGCGGTAGCCCGCGCCAGTACAGGCCTGCCCTGGCCGGCAGATCGCCGGCCGGCAGGCTCTGGCCGGCAAGCAGCGCCTCGATACGGGAAAGCGCCAGCTCGTTCAAGCCCGGCCCGCCGCGCCCCATAAGCAGCCGCGCCCGGCCATGGGGTCGGAACACCTTGGAGCGAAACGAGCCCACGGCAAAGCCCTGGTAACGAAAGCCGGCCGGGAGCCGCGCCGCCCCGGCATGGAGAAAAAAGGCCTTGTCGCCAAAGGATCGCACCGCCCCGGGCGGCAGGCCCGAGGGGTCGCAGCCGGCGGCCGTGATCGCCGCCTGCGGCACGGACTCGCCCGGAAGCGTCCCGTCGCCGGAATCGTCGGCCTCGCCGCCGATCTTCTCGAAGAGTGCCATATAAAAGCCCTGGGCGGCACTGGCCGCGCTGTCCACCCGCAACACCCCGGACACGTCGCCCCGATGCGGGGCCTCGAACACGAACCCGGCCGGCGCGGCCAGGGGAATCTGGCGCAGGGGCAGTTCGTCCAGGGCAAAGCGCGTCTGGTCCTCGTTTTCGGCCACGTTGGTGGTGCAGGTGGAATAGAGCACCCGCCCGCCCGGGGCCAAAAGCGCGGCGGCCGTGGCCAAAAGCTTGCGCTGCAGCCCCACCAGGGGCGCGACCTTGTCCCCGGCCCAAATCTTGGCCGCCTGCGGATTCTTGTCCAGGGTGCCCCAGCCGCTGCACGGCGGATCGAGCAAAATATGGGTGAACGAGCCGGCCGGCAGCTGAGGCGAAAGATCGGCAAAGGAGCAGGTGGCCGTGTTGGCCAGGCTTTCCCGAAACAACGTCTGGCGCAAGGTGGCCAGCCGGTCGGGGGAAGGCTCGTTGCCCAGGACAAAGCCCGTTGGCCCCACGAGCTGGGCAAGAAACCCCGTCTTGCCGCCCGGCGCGGCGCACATGTCCAGCACCCGCGCCCCGGCCGGCGGATCAAGCAGCAGCGGCGGCAGCATGGACGAACGGTCCTGGATGTGGATGTAGCCAAACCGCGCCGCCAGCGACGCGCCCAGGGCCGTGGGTTCGGCCACCACGCGCCGGCACCACGGCGAAAACGGCTCCGCCTCGGCCATATGCCCCGTGGCCGCCAGAAAAGCCTCCACAATATCCCGCTGCCCCGCCTGGCACACCAGCCGAAAGCTGCGCCCCGATCCCTTTGCCCCATCCGTGTCGCAAACCGCCATGCCCACACCCTATCCCGCCGGCAACGCCTTGAAAAGCCCCGACGACAGCTCCATGCCGAAACGATGTCGGGCCGGTCGGCCGCGAAACGCCCTTGCCAAACGCCCAAGCCCTGCATAGGAAGAGGCTTTCCGCCACGAACAGCTGCAAGGAGCTTCCATGGACATCCTGATGCACTTCATCGACGTCATGTTACACGTCGATAAATATCTGAACGCCATCGCCGCCGACTACGGCATGTGGACCTATGCCATCCTTTTTGCCATTGTTTTCTGCGAAACCGGCTTTGTCGTCACCCCGTTTTTGCCCGGCGATTCCCTACTTTTCGCGGCCGGGGCGCTTTCCGCCGGGGGCGTCCTCGACCCCCATGTCATCGTCGGTCTGCTCATCACTGCCGCCTTCATCGGCGACAACGTCAACTACTGGATCGGCAGAAGGGTCGGCCCCGCCGTCTTCGAGCACGACAACATCCGCTTCTTCAAAAAGGAACACCTGCTCAAAGCCCACGCCTTCTACGAGAAACACGGCGGCAAGACCATCATCCTGGCCCGCTTCGTGCCCATCATCCGCACCTTTGCCCCCTTTGTGGCCGGCATCGCCCGCATGACCTATCCCACATTCCAGGCCTATAACATCGTCGGCGCCGTCATCTGGGTCGTCCTTTTCGTCTATTCCGGCTACTTCTTTGGCAACCTGCCGTTTATCAAGCGCAATTTCAGCGCCGTCATCCTCGCCATCATCGTCATCTCGGTGCTGCCCGGCGTGATCGAATACCTGCGCCACAAAAAAGCCGCCGCCGCCGCCGGCAAATAAGCCGGGCGCCAGGGCGCTGCCCTGGACCCGGCAGGGCGCCGCCCTGCACCCGCCGGGCGCTGCCCGGACCCGCCGGGGGATAATCCCCCCGGCCCCCCTGGCTGTCTGTGGCGGGCGGGGGAGCCACAAGCGGGCTGGGCAGACGCGGGAGCGATGAAGACAATCCCCCTCGCCATCTGCAGCATGCGGGATAAGTTAAGGGCGCAAGAGAGAAAGGCCGAGCCGGCCATAACGACAAACGCCCTGTCCGGCATTGCCGGACAGGGCGTTTGTCGTTGCACGCTCCCGAGACTAGCGCAGAATGTCCGTGCCGGTTTCGCCGGTGCGGATGCGGCGAGCGTTGGCGATGTCCATGACGAACATCATGCCGTCGCCTTCCTTGCCGGTTTTCGCGCCGTCGGCGATGGCGTCCATGACCAGATCGACTTTTTCGTCGGCCACGGCCACTTCCAGACGCACTTTTTTGAGCAAATTCACCTCGACGATGACGCCGCGATACTGTTCGGTATAGCCCTTCTGGCGACCGGAGCCGGCGATGTTGGTGACGGACATGCCGTGGATGCCCTGAGCGTAGAGCGCCTGCTTGACGCTGTTGAGCTGCTCGGGCCGAAAGTAGGCGATGACGAGTTTCATAGACGTATCCCCGCTAGTCCGTGGTTACTCGGTGATGAAAATCTGGAAGCCGCTGTAAGCCTCGGAACCGTGCTCGGTGATGTCCAGGCCCTTGAGTTCCTCTTCCTCGCTCACCCGGATGCCCACCGTGGCCTTGAGCAGGGCGAAGACGACATAGCCGGTGCCGAAAGCCCAGATGAACACCGAACCCACGCCAAGGACCTGGGTGATAAGCTGGGTCAGACCGCCGCCATAAAGCAGGCCGGCCACGCCGCCGAAATCGGGATGGGCGAGAAAGCCCACCATGAGCGTGCCGAACGCGCCGCACACACCGTGGACGGAAATCGCGCCGACCGGATCGTCGATCTTGAGCACCTTGTCCACGAATTCCACGGACATGACCACCAGGATGCCGGCGCAAAGCCCGATGATGATGGCCCCCATGGGCGAGACGTTGGCGCAGCCGGCGGTGATGGCGACCAGCCCGGCCAGGACGCCGTTTAAGGACATGGACACGTCGGGCTTGCCGTAGCGCATCCAGGTGGTGAGCATGGCGGTCAAAGCGGCGGCGCAACCGGCCAGGTTGGTGGTGACGGCGATAAGCCCGATGTTGCCCGTGGCCGTGGTGGTGGAGCCGGGGTTGAAGCCGAACCAGCCGAACCAGAGGATAAAGACGCCCAGGGCGACCAGGGGCAGGTTGTGGCCGAGAATGGCCTTGGACACGCCGTCAGGAGTGTACTTGCCCAGACGAGGGCCAACGAGCATGGCTCCGGCCAGGGCGATCCAGCCGCCCACGGAGTGGACCACGGTGGAGCCGGCGAAGTCGATCATGGGCGCTTCGAGCTTGGACAGCCAGCCGCCGCCCCATATCCAGTGGCCGGACACGGGGTAAATCAGCGCCGTGACCACGAAGCTGAGGATGAGGTAGGCCACGAATTTGGTGCGTTCGGCAATGGCCCCGGAGACGATGGTGACGGCGGTGGCGGCGAACACGCACTGGAAAAACCAGTAGGTGTAGGCCCACAAGCCGTCAGGCGTGGTCGGCGTGGCCTCGGACAGGCCAAAATTGGAAAACCCGACGAAGCCGCCGACGTCGGCGCCGAACATCAAGGCGTAGCCCACAAGAAAAAAGGCGATGGAGCCGGCAGAGAAGTCGAACATGTTCTTCATGAGGATGTTGCCGGCGTTTTTGGCCCGGGTCAGCCCGGTCTCCACCATGGCGAAGCCGGCCTGCATGAACATGACGAGAATGGCGGCAATCAAGGTCCAGAGGGTGTTGCCGTTTAAGATGGACAAGAATTCGGGCTTGGGCGCTTCGTCCTGGGCCAGGGCCAGGGCGGGCAGGGTCAGGATGGCCAGGGCCATCAGGGCGACGTCGCGCGTCTTCGGTCTGTGCAGCATAAAACCCCCCTTTCACGAAAGCGTTGAACGTTTTGTCTGGCCGGCGGCCGCCGCGCCCGGCGCGGCGGCCCGGGGTCGGCCCTCCCCGGCCCCTCCCGGAGAATTGCAAACCCGAGGCCATTTACAACATACTTATATCACACGAATTTTAAACAACCCTCCGCGCCGCGGACATTTTTGAAGCACGGAAAAGTCTGTTTCATACATTTTTGTATCACAACAAATTCCTGTCACTCTTCCCCAGAAACCCCCCAAAACAGGTTTTTTTGGCACAGCCGAACATGCGGCGCAAGGATAAAAAAAGAGATTTTGACAATTTTGACACCACATCCACACTCCCCCCCGTCAGGCCCCGACAGACCCTCCCCGCCTGTCGCCCCCTCCAGACAAGCGCCCCAAGGCCCCAAAAAAAAGCCGCCGCCCGGGATAAACCGGACGGCGGCGTTCACTCCATGCCGTATCAAACGACGCGGTGAATTACAAAATCGGCAGATAGCGCTCGATCTCCCATTCCGTGACCTGGGTGCGGTAGGCGTCCCATTCGGCCTTCTTGTTCTCCACCAGGGCGGCGTGGAGATGGTCGCCCAGCACCTCGCGCATGAGTTCGCTCTTCTCCAGATTGTCCACGGCCTCGCGCAGGCTGCCCGGCAGCGAGGTCACGCCCTTTTCCTCCATCTCCTCGTCGGTCATCTTGAAGATGTTCTCCTCGATGGGGTCAGGCAGCGTATAGCCTTCCTCGATGCCCTTAAGCCCCGCGCCGAGCATGGCGGCAAAGGACAGATAGAGGTTGCAGGCAGGGTCCGGGCTGCGCAACTCAATGCGCGTGGCCGACTCCTTGCCGGGCTTGTACATGGGCACCCGCACCAGGGCCGAGCGGTTGCGCCGGGCCCAGGCGATGTAGACCGGCGCTTCGTAGCCCGGCACCAGCCGCTTGTAGGAATTGACCCACTGGTTGGTGATGAGCGTGAATTCCGGGGCATGGCGCAAAAGCCCGGCGATGAATCCCTTGGCCTCGCCGGACAGGTGGTAGGGGTCGGAAGCGTCGTAAAAGGCGTTTTTGGCTCCCCGGAAAAGCGACTGATGACAATGCATGCCCGAGCCGTTTTCGCCGAAAAGGGGCTTGGGCATGAAGGTGGCGTAGCAGCCGTGCTTGCGGGCCACTTCCTTGACCACCACCCGGTAGGTCTGGGCGTAGTCGGCCATGATCAAGCCTTCCTGGTAGCGCAGGTCGATCTCGTGCTGGCTAGGGGCGACCTCGTGATGGCTGTATTCCACGGCCACGCCCATGGATTCCAGGGCGAAGTTGATGTCGCGGCGCACGTCGTTGGCCAGATCGCGCGGCGGCGCGTCAAAGTAGCCGCCGTGGTCGAGGATCTTGGGTTCGGTGGAGTTGGCGAAAAGGAAGAACTCCAGCTCCGGGCCGACGTAGTAGGTGTAGCCCAGGTCGGCGGCCTTTTTGAGCATCCGCTTGAGCACATAGCGCGAATCGGCCGCAAAGGGCGTGCCTTCCGGGTTTTTCACGTCGCAAAAAAGCCGGGCCACCGGCCGGTCCGACGGCCGCCAGGCCACCAGCTGGAAGGTGGCCGGGTCCGGGAAGGCCACCATGTCCGATTCCTGGATCTTGGTGAAGCCGGTGATGGACGAGCCGTCGAAGCCCATGCCTTCTTCAAAGGCGTTTTCCAGCTCCCGGGGCGATATCTGGAAGCTTTTGAGCACCCCCAGCACGTCAATGAACCAGAACTGGATGAAGGAAACGTTGTAATCCTTGACGGCACGCAGCACGTCGTCGGCGTTTTTGCAGTTGAAAACCGCCATCGGCCTGTCCTCCGTTTGCGGGTTGCGAAGCAGGCGGCCTCAACCGAGGCCGTTTATAAACGTATTTCTGGAAATACCGCCGCCCTTCCACAGGGCGCTCTCCCCGGGCGCGACCAACCGGGCAAGGCGGGCGCGGCCGGGGCGGGAAAGTCTCCTATTCTGGCCGACTTGGCCCGCCAAATCAAGGGACGGACGGCCCCCGAGGCCGCAAACACGGCGGCGCATCGCCGGTTGGCCCCGGCCTGACCGCGCCGCTACAGCCCCTTGCGCTCAATGAACCGCAAAATGGCCGCGAAGGCGACGATAAGGATGGCGATGACCAGCCAGTGGTTGATCCCAAGGACGCCGGCCAGGGTGATCTTGCCGTAGTTGCCCCAGGTGTAGACCGTGGGCAAAAGCCCGTCGTAGGCCCGGGCAAAGATGCCCGCGCCCACGAGCATGCCGGCGATGGCGGCCAGGGCGTCAAGCCGCCCTTCGCCCACGGCCCCCAGCGACGTGCCCGGGCAGTAGCCGACCAGCCCCCAGCCCAGGCCGAAAATAAGCCCGCCAAGGGCGTTGGCCCCGACCACGGTGGCCTTGAGCGAGAGCTTCACCAGCCCCAGATCGTTTAAAAGGTAAATCCCCACCATGGCCACCATGATGTGGGAGAGCATGAACTTGACGATGGTCATGTCCTTAAGGCGCAACGCCCCGAGCTGCACGTCGTAGCGCAGCACTTGCCCCCGCTGGAGCAAAAACCCGAAGAGCACGCCGGTAAGCAGGCCAAACAGCAGGTCCATGTCATTTCCCCCTATAGAGCAGCCGGGCCATGAGGATGCCCCCGGCGAAAAAGCCCGCCCCGGCCAGATAGCCCGAGACGGCGAGCTGCGACATGCCCGACAGCCCATGGCCGCTGGGGCAGCCGTCGGCCAGCCGCGCCCCGAACATGGCTACCGCTCCGCCCACAAAGGCGGCCAAGGCCCGCAGCCCGACCCCGTCGCCAAACCGCGCCCGCCAGGTGTCCGGCACGAGCTGCACCTTAAAATCATTGCTGGCCTTGGCCGCGATGAACGCCCCCAAGGCGATGCCCAGCACGAACAAAAACTGCCAGTCAATAAGGGGCTTTTCCTTGAGATAATAGGCCAGCGTCGTCACCACGTCCGGGGCATAGAGCCGCTCGGCCAGACCCGCGCCGCGAACGAAGGTGGTGGACGCGCCCAGATATTTGCCGGCGACCCACACCGACCCCACCGACACCAGCCCCGAAAGCGCCCCGGCCAGATACGGGTTCCAGCCTTTTGCCTGTCGCGCCATGTTCGTCCTCCTTCCGCAAAACCTTTTTGCGTCTTAGCAGCACTAGCGCCTTGGCCGGCCCGCGTAAAGGGAGTCGGCGCAAGTTCTTGCATCCGCCGACGCAACGGGGCACAACCCCGGCCATGACGCACCCACCACACCCTGACCCGTCGCAGGACGTTTTCCGCCATCTGGCCGAGCGCCTCGCCCAGACCGGCCTGCCCCACGTCGTCCACGTCCACGCCCCCACCCGCACCGTGGCCGAAGCCGAGGCCAATCTTGACTTCGACACTTCCCGCATCGTCAAAACCATCGCCTTTGCCCTGCGCGGCGGCGGGCTGGCGCTGGCCGCCCTTCGCGGCACGCGCCGGGTGGCCTATCCGGCCCTTGCCGGCCTGCTGGGCGTGGGGCGAAGGGATCTGGCGGCGCTGTCGCCCGAGGAAGTTATGACCCGTCTTGGCGTCGCGCCGGGCAGCGTGTCGCCGCTGCTGGCCGAAGGGCGGGGGAAGCTCTTGGTGGATGCGGACGTGCTGACGATACGCCCGACGGTTTATTGCGGGCTGGGGCGATCGGACCGGACGCTGGAAATCGCGCCGGGCGATTTGGTCGCGGCGGCGGGAGGGATGGGAGAAGTGGTTGCGGGGGAGTTTTCGAAAGAATGACGGGAAGAGGGAAGAAATAATATCTTGTGAATTCCCCTGTTGTTACATAATATCACAAAGCATCGAGTCGTCAATATTGCCATATCGGAGGCAATTTTTATGAACCTGACAGACCAGGATTTGGCTGTTCAGTTAAAGATTACGCGCCAAGACATCCGCAGGCGCAAAGAGCTTCTGGGCTTTACGGAAGAAGACGCCAAAATTCTGGCCGAGTTGAAGCCAGATATAGACATCAGCGCATCTTCAATTGTTGACGAATTCTATGACGATCAAGTCACCAAACCGGAGATCGAAAGAACTATTGGAGACGCTGGCACGCTCGGGCGATTGAAACACCACATGTCAAACTACATTTTAGACATGTTTTCTGGACGTTATGACGACATCTATGTTCTCTCCCGCCTCAGAATAGGTTTGGTCCATGACCGCATCGGCGTTCCGCCGATGCTTTACATTTCTTCCATTCGCACGCTCTTTCAAATACTACGACAACGATTGACCAGCAAACTGTCCGCGAGCAAGCAATGCAGCACTTGCCACAAAATTCTTGAAGCGCTTGAAAAAATTATACTTTTCGACCTCACTCTCGTCATAGACACCTACATCCATGCGCTTGTCAAGCAAGTCTCCAACAGCCAGGCAGAGCTGGAGAACTACGCCAAAAGCCTCGAAGAAGAGGTATCTTCGCGAACAAAAGAACTCATTGAATTTGCCCAGACTGATGCACTGACGCAACTCAATAACAGAAGAGCGTTCTTTGATGCTTTAAGAAGAGAAATAGCCCGATCAATTCGGCACGAAGAAGAATTCGTCCTGGCCTATATCGACCTTGATCACTTCAAACAGGCCAATGATACGCTTGGACATCAGGAAGGCGACAGGATTTTGATTTGCATGGCCGAGGCCGTGCGTGAGTCCTTGCGGGCCGAAGACCTTGGCGCGCGAATTGGCGGCGACGAGTTTGCTGTCATCATCGCCGATGTCGATCTTGCCAAAGCAAAAGAGGTCATTGAAAGACTGACGAAAAGGTTCGACACAAACAAAGGAAACTCCTCCGTCACGATGAGTGTCGGCCTCGCTCGCTTCAATTTAGAATACCCCCAGCTTCCTGACGCGTTGATGAAGGAAGCCGACATAGCCATGTACAACGCAAAAAAACACAAAGGAAACAGCATCGCAGCTTTTGGCCAGTCGTAGTCCCTATCTTTTGTTTCTTCATCCTTCCGATGCATCCAGCCCCTCCTGACCATGAGGGGGCTCCGCGACGTGCGACAAATCAGCCCCTTTTGGCCGCCTGCTCGACAATTAGTTCGCCAGGACACTGACCGCGATTTCTCCCGGCGTCCCGGCTTCTCTCCATGAGCGAATGGGCGAACGACAGCGAACGATACCGGCGACGGCAACCGGACGCTCGAAATCGCGCCCAGGGATTTGCTCGCGGTGGCGGAAGGGAGGAACGACAGGAGCGCCTTCCAGATAAAAGACCGTGAAATCACCTGCTGAAATGCTTGTCGGCGTGGCGCAAGAACCGCGCAATCATGACTTCCGCCGTCGCCTTGGGGCGCTCAAAGCAATGCAGCATCCCATGAACCAAAAAAATCGTGGGCAACGGTATTGCCCGGGTCTTTATCGCCTCAAGCCCGTCGAAGGAGGCCGCCGCGCTGCCGAAGTCGTGGGACAACCTGATCCTTTCGATCAGGTGGTCCTTCTGGAAAATCTTCCCGCAATGCTCCGGGTCGGAACTGACGCCATACTGCCGGCAAATAAACGGTCGATAGGGATATATGGCGCAGGCGTCGTCAAGCAAGAACGGACAGGCCAGCCCGAGCGCCCAGTACCGTTTTTGCGCGTCAACAACCAGCTCCCTGTCATCAAACGCATTCACATGCGAATGCAACAGATCACGAAACAAGCCGGCATTTTCAAGGCGCGTCAAACTCTCGTCAAAAGCTGATCGTATCCGCTGCTGCTCTTCCTGACACAGCAGACCGACTATGTGCGCCAGCAATAAAGCTTCATGAACGGACACCGTAATCAGCTGATGACAGCAACTGACGCAGCCCTTGCCGCATCTGACCGGTTTTCCATTCTGCTCGCTTTCCTCGAAATTGACGCCGAGGACATTGGTGTAGATCTCATAGATCTCCGGCAACACGTCCACGAACGTCACATCGCCGTCAGGCGGAGACAGGACGCAGGAAAAGGACTGCGTTGCCTCCAATCCTATCGAAACGTCGAGGAGTCGGCCATTGGCAACAATATCGATCTTCATGAGGGGGTCCTGAAAAGCGCTCTCGCCTGACGCGGCCGGGTCTTCCCGGCCCGAACGCGCGGCGTCCCGACCTCGCCGGGCGCACGGTCGCCGGGCGCGACAGACAAGCCGCCGCCATGCCGCCGCCTGCCGCTTCGCTGTTGTCGTCTACCCCGGACAACCCCCACGCCGCAAGGGCGGACGACATGCGGCGCGCAGCACCCGAATGCCGACGCCTAGCCCCGGCGCGCCGCCCGGCAGGCGATCAGCTCGGCCACGATGCTGACCGCGATTTCCTCCGGCGTCTCGGCTTCGATTGAAAGGCCAATGGGCGAATGGCAGCGGGCGATGTCGGCGGCGGTGAAACCCTCGGCACGAAGCCTGGCATACACCGAATCCCGCTTGCCCACGCTGCCGATCATGCCGATGTAGCCGGCCCGCGTGCGCAGGGCCAGGGCCAGCACGTCCTTGTCCTGGGCGTGGCCGCGCGTGACGATGACAACCGAGGCGTTTTCCTCATATAAACGGCCCGCGAAGCACTCGGCCAAATCCTTATAAGCCATCGTTTCCCGGGCGTCCGGGAACCGCTCGGGATTGGCGAATTCCGGCCGGTCGTCGAAAACCGTGACGCCAAAGCCCACCATGGCCGCCATTTGGCAGGTCGGGCGCGACACATGGCCGCCGCCGAAAATATAGAGCGGATCGCGGGCCAGGGCCGGCTCCAGCATCCACGGTACTCCGGCCACCTCGAAACAGATGGGCGCGGCGATGCCCCGGCCTTGCTTGCGGGCGGCTTCCAGCACCTCGGGCGGTACAGCGTCACCAAGAACGCCGTCCGGCGCGATGAGCGCCCGGCCGCTGGTCCCGTCGCCGATGCGGGCCACGATGAGGCAGCTGCGTCCGGCGGCCAGATGGCCGGCCAGGGCGGCGAACAGCGCCTTGGCGGCATCGTCGGGGGCGATGCGCTCGATGAAAACCCGCATCCGGCCGCCGCAGATGAGATCGGCCCCGGCCGAGGCCTGGCCGGTCATGTCGATGCCGAGCAGCCGCGACGGACCGGCGGAGAGCGTTTCCTTGGCGGCGGCGATGGCCATGCCCTCGCCCAGGCCGCCGCCCACGGTGCCGGCGATGGAGCCGTCGGCAAAGACCAGCATCTTGGAGCCGGCCGTGCGCGGGGTGGAGCCTTCGTTGGTGACGATGGTGACGGCGGCCAGGGCCTCGCCCCGGGACAAACGGCCGTTTATGGCGGCAATCAGTTCGATCATGCCCTACCCTTTCCCTTGTCTGGGGTGACGACGGCAAAGCCGCCGGTAGTTGTTTCGATGCGTCCCAAAATCGGCCCCAGCCGCCGCAGCGGACTGCCGCACGGGCACGGCCCGGGCAGCATGGCCGCCGCGTCGCCGGTGCGGTAGCGCAGAAGCGGCACGCCGCGACAGGTCAGCGTGGTGAAGGCCACCTCCCCCACTTCGCCCTGGGGCAAGGGGACGTCGGAGAGCGGATCAAGCACCTCGAAATAGAGCTGCGCCTCGCGCAGATGGTAGCCGGCCCCGGCCAGACATTCCATGCCGCCGCCGTAGGCCATTTCCGTGGCGCTGTAATAGTCGAAGACGCGGCAGCCGAAACGCGACGCCGTGCGCTCGCGAAGCTCGGGCGAAAGGAAATCCGAGGCGTAGACCACCGAGCGCAGCGTCTCCCGGGCGGCCTGCATGGCGGTGACGTCTTCCAGGGCGGCCCGCAGCTGGGACGGCGCGGCAATGAGACTGGCCGGACGATGGGCGCGCAGCGCCTCGGCCAGCCGGGCCGGATTGCCGGTCGGGTCGCCGAACACCGGCAACGCGCCGAGCCGGCGCATGCCCCGGCCGATGAGGTCGCCCACGCTGTCGGGCTTGTCGGCCGGAAACAGGATCAGCACCGTCTCGCCGGGATTAAGCGTCACGGCCATGACCACCTGGAAGCACTCCAAGGTTTCGGCAAGGTCGGCGTCGGTGAGGCCCATGCGTTTGGGCGGGCCGGTGGTGCCCGAGGTGGCCACGGTGACCATGCGGGCGACCGCGTCCTGGGGCACGGCCAGGAAGCGCGGAAACTGGGCGGCCAGATCGGCCGGCGTGGTGGTCGGCAACGTGGCGAAGGCCTCGAAGCTTTCGGGAAACCCGGGCGGCAGCCGGGCCAGCCGGTCGCGGTAAAAGGGGGCCTTGCGGGCATGGTCCAGGGCGCGGCACAGGGCAATAAGTTGCCAGCCGGCCAGCCGGGCCGGGTCCGGGGTGCCGCCGTCCTGGCCGATAGAGGCGGCGATCCAGGCGTCAAAAGGGCTTACGCGCATGGTTTTTGGCGATACAGCGCCGTCCCGTCGGCGGCGGTCAGGTTGTAGAGGCAAAAGGGAATGAGCCGGCCGTCCGGCACGGCCACGTGGATGCAGCAGCCGCGCGCCCGTTCCAGGTCCAGGGTCCAGGCGTCCATGAAGGCCATGGCCGAGACGCTCAGTTTGGGCCGGCTGGCGGCGGCGGCCAGGAAGCGGTCGAAGTCGTCGCGGATGGCGGCCGGCTCGAGCGCGGCCTTGGCCGGCCCCCACTGGCGGGCGACAAAGGCCATGGACTGGCGCGCCCCGTCCTCGGCGGGAATCGGAGCCGCGCCCGTGTCGCAGCAGCCCCCGCCGCCGGACACAGCCAGCCGGCCGTCCGGGGCCACGGCAAACGAGGCGGAAAAGGAGCACAGGGAATGCTCGCAGCACGGGGCATGAAAGTCGGCGGTACGCAGTTCGCCGCCCGTTTGCGCCTCCAAGGCGGCCAGGAGTTCGGGCAGGGTCAGGCGCGGGGCGCTGGCCCCGTCGCCGGGATAGCGGCCAAAACAGGCGGCCGGCTGGAAATGGACCCCGCGCACACCCGGGGCCAGCCTTGCCGCCAGCCGCACCAGTTCCCCGACCTCGGCCACGTTGACGCCCGGGACCAAGGTCGCCACCAGCACCACGCCAAGGCCGGCGGCGGAACACGCCTCCATGGCCGCGCGCTTCTCCCGGGCAAGCCGCCGGCCGCGAAGGGCCGTATGGACTGCGTTGGACACGCCGTCGCACTGTAAAAATACCGAATCCAGGCCGGCTGCCGCCAGACGCGGGGCCAGGGCGGCGTCGGCGGCCAGGGCCAGGCCGTTGGTGTTGAGTTGCACAAAGGGAAACCCGGCGGCCTTGGCGGCGGCCACGATGTCGGGCAGATCAGCGCGCATGGTCGGTTCGCCGCCAGACAGCTGCAGATTGGCCGGTCCGGCCTGCTGGCGGGCCTGGACCAGCCGGGCCGCGATGTCGGCCAAGCTTGGATCGGGCGCGCTGGCGCTGCCGGCGTCGGCAAAGCAGACCGGACAGCCAAGGTTGCAGCGGCTGGTCACTTCCAGGACCACGGTGCAGGTGCGCTGATGGTGCTCCGGGCACAGGCCGCAGACGTAGGGACAACCCGGCCCCGGGGCCGCGCCCTGGGGTTCGGTCCCGGGCTTGGGGATTTTCGGCCGGTCCCAGCCTTGGGGCCCCGGAGGGCCGTGCCAGTAGCGCGTACGAAAGGGGCCGTGTTCCGGGCAGGTCCGCACCAGCCAGCCGTCGTCGCCGTCCTGTTCGCGATATGCCGGCAACCGGGCCAGACACACTGGACAAACGCTCTCGGTCGCCGTCATCATATCCCGTATTCCTTCCAGCCAGACGACGCTCTCCCGCCGCCCGCGCCAGCCCCCGTTAAAAGTCTTTGGAAGGGGGCCCGGGGAAACCTTTCTCCAGAAAGGTTTCCCCCGCTCTTCCTCTTCGTCCTAATCACGCCCTTCGGACGGGTCGAGGCCGTAGGCCACGAGCAGTTCGAGCATCTTGTTCCAGGCGTCGGCCATCAGCCCGCCGCAGCGGATGGGGTCGGGCTTGCCGTCGTTTAAGATGGCGGCGCAGGTAGTGGCCCCGTAGTCGTCCTGGGCGCGCTGGCTGAACCAATCGACGAAATCGGACACCAGGGCGTCGCCTTGTTCGAAGGGCGTTTCCTCGTCGCGGCCTTTGCCGGTGTAGAGTCCCAGGGCCAGGCAACCGCCGGTCATGATGCCGCAAGCGCCGCCCGTGCCGCCCATGCCGTGGCACAGCCCCATTGCCGCGCGGACGAGTTCCGGGTTTTCCCGGCCCTGGGCGGTCAGGGCCAGAAGAATGAGAATCTGGCTGCAGCAGTAGCCCTTGTGGGCCAGGGGCAGGATTTCGAGCAGCGTGGGATTCATGGTCACGCCTCCTTGCGGCAAATCCACAGGCCGTAGCCCAGACGCGGTTTTTGGCCGTCCCCGGCGCAGCCCGGCTCCCGGCCTGTCAGCACGGCCATGACCTCCCGGGCGGAACCGAGTTCGAGAACAAGACGGCAGGAAAGATCAATGAGGTGGCGGGTGTGGTCCTCGAAGACCACGGCAGGCAGCCCATGCCGGGCAAAGCGCGATTCGGCCACTTCCCGGGACAGGGCTCCGGCGGCGCAGCCCGCGCCCGCGCCCCCGCTGCCGGGCGACCCGGCCCGCAGATAGAGATCGGAGACGACGAGGTAGCCGCCCGGGACGAGGACCCGGGCGATCTCCTCCAGGGCGGCTTCGGGCCGGGCCAGGGCCGAGAGCACGCATTCGCCAAAAACGCCGTCAAAGGCGGCCGAGGCAAAGGGCAGCGCTCCGGCCTCGGCCCGCAGCGCCCGGCCCGGGACGCGGCCGGCCGCCTCAGCGGTCAGGACGGCGGAAATGTCGCAGCCAACGGCCCGGAAGCCGGCGGCAGAGAGGCGCGATAGCGTGGCCCCGGCTCCGCAGCCGCAGTCCAGGAGCCTTGCGCCGGCGGCAAAGGGGAGCAAGTCCAGGGCGCGGTCGGTCAGCGCCAGCCCGCCCGGACGGATGGCTCCGCCGGTGGCCCGGCGCACGTCGGCGCGTTCGTAGGGCTTTTCGCCGGGCCGCCCACCCCCGAAGCCGGGGCCGGCCGGCGGCGCAAAGGGCGCGGGGCCGGTGAGCGGCGCGGCAAAGGGCACTACTTGTCCTCCAGGAGCTGTTCCACCTCGAACATCTTGCCCACGGCCAGATGCTCGGGCACCAGCGACAGGCCGCACTTTTGGCAGGTCATGAGCGTGATGGTGAACCCGCCCTGGAGATAGGTGACGCCGACCGGCGCGGGGGCGAGTTTTTCGCCGCAGGCGGCGCAGCTCCAGTCGCCGGACTCGGGCAGATAGGTGGGGGTGTCGTTCATGGCGCTTACGCCTCCTGCCGGTCCACGCCGGTGACGTTCATGCGGTGGCTGTAGCCGGCGTGGATGTGGGCCACGCCTTCCAGCATTTCGTAGAGCGCCCAGTAGGTGACCCGCGCCCCGGCCAGCCCGGCCAGATGGCGGCCGGTTGCCGTGTCGGTGAACTTGCGGCCCGTGGCCTCGGCGTAGGCCACGACCCGGGCCAGATCCGTGTCCAGCACGTGGCGGGCTTCCAGCACGGCGCGCACGGCCTCGGGGATGACCAGCCGCACGGCCGGCGGCGTCTCGGGCGGGGCCGGCTCCTTCCAGACGGTTTCCAGCACGGACCGCTTGAGCCGGCCCCGGGCTTCGTGGCGGTAGGAAAAGCCGGGATCGGGCCGGGCCGGATCGGCGGCTTGGCTTGGGAAAAGCAGATCCAGCAGATGGAAGGTGCGCTTGCCGGCCCCGGCCAGCCGGTCGCGGCACATGGAGCAGGTGGCCACGAAGTCGCGCGGGCTTTCGGCCACGCGCCGGGCCAGGGACGCGGCGGCCAATTCCGGGTGGGCGTTGGCCTGCAAGCCGCCAAAGCCGCAGCAGGAGGCCAGCTTGCCCGAGGCGGGCAATTCTTCGACGGTCACCCCAAGCTTGGCCAGGATCTCGCGCACGGCGGCCAGCCCGGCGGCGTCGTGGCGGCCGGTGCAGGCGTCGTGGACGGCCACCGGCGCGTCGGGAAGCTGGCCGGCGGGCGCGGGCAGCCCGGTCTCGTCCAGAAGCACGCGCCACAGGGAGACCACGGGAATGTCGGGGGCCAGGCGGGCAAAGGTGGCCTGGCAAGAGGCGCAAGCGGCGATGACGCGCGGTTTGCCCAAGGCTTCCCAGTCAGCCTGGAAGGCGGCCATGGCCGCCTCGGCCAGATCCTGCCGGCCGGCCCAGAAGGCCGGCGCGCCGCAGCAGGCCAGGCCCAGCCCCACGCCGCCAGGCAAGCCGGCGCGCAGATGGGCGTAGACGGCCGGCACGGAGGCGGCCGGATCGCCGCCGAGCTGGCAGCCCGGGAAAAAGAGGTGGGAGCAGGTCGTCTCGCCCGGCGCGGCCCGCATCAGGCGGAAGGCGTCGGACAGGGAAAAGGCCATGTCCTCCAGGGCGAACTCATGGGCCCACAGCGGCATCTTGCCGCGCGCCACCATGTCGCGCCGGGCCGTGAGGATGAGATCGGGCATGGAAAAGCCCGACGGGCACAGCTCCTCGCACTGGCCGCACAGGGTGCAGGAGTTGATCATCTGGTTGTACGACCGCGCGCCCTGGACGATGGAAAGATTATTATAGATCTGGCGGGCGTAGACGCGGGGATAGCCCTTGTAGCGAGCCAGGTACGTGCAGGCCTTGACGCACTCCAGGCACTGGCAGTCCAGGCAGCGGGCGGCCTCGGCCTTGGCCTCGTCCGGGGTGAAGCCGGCGGCGGCATCGGCCGCGGCCACGGCCGGCAAGGGAATGACGCCGGTGGTGTTGGTGAAAAGGCGCGTGGGGCAGGCCCCTTCGCGCTCGCGGGAGGCGGTGACGGACACGCCGGCCAGATGCCGGTCCAGGGACACGGCGGCCCGGCGGCCGTCGCCGGCCAGGGAAATAACGGAGAGCGGCTCTCCGGGAACGGCGAAACCGCCGCCAAAAACGCCCTCGCAACCGTCGAGGGCCAGGGCCAGAGTCAGGGCGTCGGCGTCAGCCTTGGCGACCCCCAGGGCCGGGGCCGAGACGGCCTCGACGTAGACGCCGTCGTAGTCGGCGCAAAGCCGGTCGAGCAGCGCCGCGTCCAGGGCCTGGCCCGGACAAAACGTCACGTTCATGCGGCCCATGATCTCGATCTCGGCGGCCAGGGCGGCTGGCGGGAGGGTGTCCGGCGACAGTTCGCGCAGATGCCCGCCCGGGGCGTCGCCCGGGAAATACATGTCCACGGCGTAGCCCTTCTTGCCCAGGTCCCAGGCCACGGTCAGGGCGCTGACGTCGCCGCCCATGACGGCGGCGCGCTTGCCTTTGCCGGGCATGGACAGGGGCTTGGCGGCCGGGCCGGTGGCGCTTATAACGGCGCGCTCCAGCGACCCCATGGCCAGGGCCGCGTCAATGGGCAGGCGCACGCAACGGGCCTGGCAGGGGTGGTCGCAGACGCGGCCAAGGACGGTAGGCAGGGGCAGGGTGCGGTCCAGGGTCTTGCGGGCCCCGGAGAAATCGCCGGAGCGGACCTGGCCCATGAATTTGCGGACGTCGACATGGAGGGGACAGGCGGCCTGGCAGGCGGGCTGCTCCTCCTGGATGCAACGGTACTCGATATCGCGCAGACCCTGCTGATCCATGAAGACCTTCCCTGTTTGCAAGACGGGGCGAACGCCTGGCGTCCGCCCCGTCCGGTTACGACATGAACTTCAAAGTTGCTTGAAACGGTCTTACTTGCCAAGGGCCTTGAGGCCGGCCAGCACCTTCTCGGGGTAAGCCGGCAGATGGCGGATGCGCACGCCGCAGGCGTTGTAGATGGCGTTGATGATGGCCGGGTGCGGGCCGCACAGGGGCACTTCACCCACGCCCGAGTTGCCGTAGGGACCGTGCTCACGCGGCGACTCGACGTAGATCAGCTCCATGGCGTCGGGGATGTCCTTGGCGTAGGGCACGCCGGCGCCGGCCAGGGAGGAGTGCTTCTTGATGTCCTCGAAGTCCTCGGTAAGGGCCAGGCCGATGCCCTGGGCCAGGCCGCCCCAGTTCTGGCCGTCGACGGTCTGACGGTTGTTGATGGTGCCGATGTCTTCGACCAGGACCATCTTGTCGACCACGGTCTTGCCGGTGGCCAGTTCCACGGTCACTTCGGCCAGGAACACGCCGTACATGTAGCAGCAGAACGGGGAACCCAGGCCGTTGGCGTCGCAATCCTTGGCCGGGGCGGTCCAGGTGCCGTTGTAGCGGGTCTTGAGGCCTTCCTTGACCATCTCGTCGTAGGTGCGGAAGGTGCCGTCGGCCTTCTTCATGGCGGCCACGAGCTGTTCGCAGCCGTTCTTGATGGCCTGGCCGACCACGACGTTGGAGCGCGAGCCGCCGGCCGGGCCGGAGTTGGGGCACTTGCTCGTGTCGTTGAGCACCAGCTTGATCTTACAGGCCGGGATGCCCAGGGGCTTGAGGGCTTCGTGGGCGAAGCCGACGGTGCCGGCGTCGGAGCCCTGGCCGTGATCCTGCCAGGTGTTGTAGATGGTGACGGAACCGTCGGCATTGAGCTCGGCGTCGGCGCCGGCGGAGTCCGGGCCGTCCAGGCCGGAGCCGTAGATGCCAATCGCCACGCCAACGCCCTTTTTATGGGTGGCCGTAGAGTTCTTTTTGGCGTTGGCCAAGGCTTCCTTGTACTTGGGACGCAGGATGTCGATCATCTCCGGCAGGGTCCAGGAATCGGGCACCTGGTCGGTGGGGGTGGTGTCGCCCGGGCGATACACGTTGACATACCGGAATTCCAGGGGATCCATGCCGAGCTTCTCGGCCATTTCGTCCATGAGGGACTCGGAGGGGAACATGATTTCCGGCGAGCCGTAGCCGCGGAAAGCCGAACCCCAGCCGTGGTTGGTGGCCACGCAGTAGCCCTTGGCGCGCATGTTGGGGATGCCGTAGCCGGCCATCCAGTACTGGGAGCCGCGCAGGGTAAGCAGGTCGCCGAACTCGGAATAGGGGCCGTGGTCCACGATCCATTCCATTTCGGAGGCCACGATCTTCTTGGTGGCCTTGTCCACGGCGATCTTGCCCTTGGTCCAGAACGGGGAGCGCTTGCCGGTGTAGTACTGCTGCTGGGCGTAGTTGTAGCGCAGGTGCACCGGGCGGCCGGTGACCATGGCGGCGACGCCGACCAGGGCTTCCATGGTCGGGCTGAACTTGTAGCCAAAGGTGCCGCCGGTGGGGTTCTGCACGAGAACGAGGTTCTCGGGCTCGACGCCCAGGCCCGGGGCGATCATGTACAGGTGCAGGTACAGGCCGATGGACTTGGAGTGGATGACCAGCTTGCCCTCTTCGTTGGTGTAGGCAAATCCTACGTCAGGCTCGATGGGCAGGTGGGGCTGGCGCTGGGTGTAGTAGTCGCCGCCCATGACTTCGTACTTGGCCGGATCGGCGAAGAACGGAGCCACGTCCGCGCCCTTGGCGTGGTTCTGCTCGTAGTAGGTGTTGGGGGTGCCGGGGTGGATTTCTATGGCGTCGTCGGCCATGGCCGCCGGGGCGCTCATGTAGGCCGGCAGGACTTCCAGATCGACCTTCACCTTCTCGGCGGCGGCCCGGGCATTGGCCTCGGAGTCGGCCGCGACCAGCGCGATGGCGTCGCCGTACTGGAACACCTTGGTGTCGCACAGGATGGGACGATCCCAGCCGTCACCCTTGTTGGTGGGGAAGGTGATGAGGCCCGTGATGCGGTTTTTGCCCTTGACGTCCTTGGCCGTGATGACGCTGTGCACGCCGGGCATCTTGAGGGCTTCGGCGGTGTCCACGCCCTTGACGTTGGCATGGGAAACGCGGGCTTCGACAATGGCCAGATGCAGGGTGCCCGGGGGCAGCATGTTCTTCTGGTCGTCGCCGAACAGCCATTGGCCGGTGACCTTGGCCACGCCGGTGGGACGCGGGGCGCGCGAACCGAACACGTTGCCGTCGGCCGGCATGTTGTGGTTGATGCAAAGGGTCATTTCGCCGCGCAGCACCTTGGCGGCGTCCATGACGGCATCGACCAGGGGGATGTAGCCGGTGCAGCGGCACACGTTTTTGTGCTTCTGGAACCAATTGCGGACGTCTTCGCGGCTGGGCTTGGGATTTTCGTCCAAAAGGCCCTTGGCGGACATGATGAAGCCCGGGGTGCAAAAACCGCACTGGGCCGCGCCGTGGACGACCCAGGCGGTCTGCAGCGGATGCAGGTTGTTCGGCGTGCCGATGCCTTCGATGGTGGTCACGTTGGCGTAATCGGCGACGCGGCGGATCTTGGTGATGCAGGCGCGGGTGACCTTGCCGTCGATGATGACCGAGCAGGCGCCGCACTGGCCCTGGGCGCAGCCTACCTTGGTGCCGACCATGTGCAGCTGGTTGCGCAGCACGTCGGACAGGAAGGCATCCGGGTCGGCGATGATTTTGCGCTCGATCCCGTTCACGATAAGAATTTTTTCCTGCATGTCGTCTCGCTCCGTTTCGGTTTGAGGTTAATCGCGTTGCCGACGCCGCGCCCGGAACCGATTCCCGTCCGCGCGGCCTTTGATCCTTGGCCAGGCCCTATCCCTTGCCGAAGCCGCAGGCGGGATAGCGGCATTCGGGACACATGGCGCAAAGGCCCCCGTGTCCCAGTTCCACGATGTCGTCCCGGGTCAGGCGCTCGCCGGCCGCCAGGCGGGGCACGGTCAGATCGAAGATGCTGGCCTTGTGGTACATGACGCAGCCCGGCAGCCCGACCACGGGGATCTCGCCGACGTAGGCCAGCATGAACATGGCCCCGGGAAAGGTGGGGGAACCGTAGGTGACGACCTCGCCGCCGGCCGCCCGGATGGACGACGGGGTGAGATCGTCGGGGTCCACGGACATGCCGCCGGTGACGGCGATCATGTCGGCCCCTTCGTCAATAAGGCGATGGATGGCCCGCACGGTCATGTCCTGATCGTCGGGGACAAACATCTGGCGGGTAACGGTGCAGGACAATGCCTCGAACTTGCGGCGCAGGATGGGCCCGAAGGCGTCCTTGATGCGGCCGTGGTAGACCTCGCCGCCGGTGGTCACCACGCCGACCCGAAGCGGCCGGAAGGGGCGCACCCGCACCACCGGGCCGTACTCGGCGCACACGGCCTCCACGGCCTCGATCTTGGCCTCGTCCACCACCAGCGGCACCACCCGGGTGCCGGCCAGCATCTGGCCCGGGGTCACCACGACGTTGCCGTGCAGGGTGGCGATGGTCACTTCTTCGATGGCGTTTAAGCGGCGCAGGATGTCGGCGTCGATGGACAGCAGCCCGGCGTGGGCGGCCAGCAGGTTGATGCGGCCCTCGCAGGGGGCGGACAGCACGATGCCTTGTCCGGCGATGGCCCGGGCCATGCGCTCGGCGGCGTCGTCCTCGTGGATGAAGCCGTCGGCCAGATCCCAGACGTAGAGGTGTTCCTTGCCGAGGCTGAGCAAGGTTTCGATGTCGCCGTCCTCGACGACATGCCCCTTGCGGAAGGCTGGCCCCTTGCCCTCGCCCGGCACGATGCGGGTGATGTCGTGGCAAAGGACCATGCCCGAGGCCTGGTGGACGGGGATGGAACGCATGGGGGCGTTTCGGTGCCGGAGGACTTCTTGGCTCACCTGCATGGCGCGTCTTCTTCCCTTGCGGTTGGTTGTTGGTTGGCCGGTCGCCGCGGCCTGGGCCGCCCTGTTGCGACGACTGTTCTTCCCAGCCTCTCCCGGACAATTTTCTATATTAAACTTAACACAATCAGAACGAACCCACAGAACTTCTCAAAAAAAACGGCGACCAACACCAACTTGACTCTGTTTTTTCAAACACAATACGTTGCTGTCATATGCTTATACCAACATAAAACCTTCACTCACACTGAAAAAGCAATTTACAGGCCAATGCCAAGATTCCATTACAGAGGCGTGCTGGCGGCGCTTCTGTCGTATTGCGTGTCTGATCCTGACAGACATGGTGACCCTGCGTGATCGTCGCATCTTCCGGTCTGTCTTGACATAGGAACGGCAAAACACTGAAAATAAACGTTCTTTTGAAACAAGGTACAAATGGGTCAATTTGGCCCGGCGAATGGGTCAAAAAGCAACAGCCGCCGGAGTCACCCGGCGGCCGCGACGGCGAGCCTGAAAAGAAAGGCTTGAGAAACGACGAAAATCAGCGACAGGCGCGGAACCACGCCCGGAAGCAGGCCCGGCCTGGTGGCCAGCCCCCTGACGAATACGCCCGGATTTTTGGAGAAACTACAGCGGATTTAGCTCGTTGCCCACCAAACGCCACAGGCGCGCTTCGTGGACGCGACACTAGCGGTCGTGTCGATAGACACCGGCCCGGTCAGGCTCGACAGGCAGGCGGCGACGGACGGTCCAGAAAAGCGCCACGGCGGCAACGGCCCCGAGAGTGTCGGCCAACATGTCCTTCTGGGCGTCCCAGACGTCGCCCTGGCTGCCCAGAAACTCAATGCCGGCCTGACCGCCTTCGGCGGCGGCGTACCACCATTCGATGATCTCGTAGGCGCAGGCCACGGCCATGATCATGGTGAGGGCAAACACGGCGATGACCGCCGGATGGGCCAGCCGCCTGCGCCAGAGGTATTCGGCCAGGGGAAAGGCGTAAAAGCCCACGGTGAAATGGGCCATGCGGTCGAAGTGGTTGCGCGAAAAGCCGAACAGCTCGGTGACAAAGCCAAAGGGGACGTTGGCGAAGGTGTAATGCCCGCCAATGGTGTGCAGGAAAAGCCAGACGGCCATCAGGGCATAGGCCAGGTTGGAAAACCGGAAGCGCCGGGCCGCGACCACGAGGGAAACAAAGACGACCAGGACCGGGATGACCTCGGCCCACCAGACTTCCCGGGAGACCGGGGCCAGACCGAGCAGGATGAAAAACGCCGCGAACGCCGCCGCCAGGGCCTCGGGAAACCAGCGCGCCATGACCTTCCTCCTGATTGGGCCGGCCCAGACAGTCGGGCCGTGGCCTAAAAGCCCTACCCCAGCCAGGGCCGCGCGGCAACGGGGGGGCGGAACTTTGGAGCAAGGGGCGGCGCACAAAACAAAAACCGGCCGCGACCACACGCGGTGATCGCGGCCGGCAGGTCCGGCACGCCAGGGGGGGCTTGGCGCGCCGGCGTTGTAAACTACAGCACTTCCGGTTGAAATCCCGCCGCCGTCAGCGCGGCCACCACCGACCGGCCGTGCTCGCGGTCCCGGGCCTCGAAGGCGATTTCCAGACTCGCCTCCTTGGCCGGCAGGGCTAAAAGCGTACGGTGGTGCTGGATTTCCATGATGTTGGCCCCGCTGTCGCGCAGTACGGCCGTCACCTGGGCCAACGTCCCGGGACGGTCGGAGATGGGCAGGCGGATGGTCACCACCCGGCCTTCCCGAATCAGCTCGCGCATGATGACCGAGGCCAAAAGCCGGGGGTCGATGTTGCCGCCGGAAAGGACCAGCCCGACCTTCTTGCCGGCGAAACGGCCGGGATATTCCAGCAGCGCGGCCAGGGGCGACGCGCCGGCTCCTTCGGCCACGGTCTTTTCCACGAAGAGAAACAGCGCCACGGCCTGTTCCAGGCGCGGCTCGTCCACGGTCAGCACCGCGTCGACCCGGGCCTTGACCACCTCGGTGGTGAGCGCGCCCGGATACTTGACGGCAATGCCCTCGGCGATGGTGTTGCCCGTGCCCTCGGGCGGCTCGCCGCGCATGGCGCACAGCATGGACGGATAGCAGGCGGCCTGGACGCCCACGACTTGGATGTCCGGACGCACGCCCTTGGCCGCCGTGGCCACGCCGGAAATGAGCCCGCCGCCGCCGATGGGCGTCACGATGACGTCGAGGTCGGGCACGGCGTCCAGCATTTCCAGGGCCACCGTGCCCTGGCCGGCCATGACCATGGCATCGTCAAAGGGATGGACAAAGGTCAGGCCGCGCTCGGCCGTGATGCGCCTGGCGGCCTCGGTGGCCTCGGCCAGGGTCTCGCCGGCCAGCACGACTTCCGCGCCGTGGGCGCGGGTGTGCTCCACCTTCACCGACGGGGTATGGGCCGGCATGACGATGACGGCCGGGATGCCCAGGTTCTTGGCATGGTAGGCCACGCCCTGGGCATGGTTGCCGGCGGACATGGCCGACACGCCGCGCGAGCGTTCGGTTTCGGAGAGCGTCAGCAGCTTGTTGAGCGCGCCGCGCTCCTTGAAGGAGGCGGTGAACTGGTGGTTTTCGAATTTGACCCAGACGGCGGCCCCGGTCATGGCCGAGAGCACCTGGGACTGCAAAAAGGGCGTCGGAGCCAGCCGGGGCGACAGGCGCTCCCGTGCGGCCAGGACATCGGCGAGTTCGATCATACGGCTTACACGCCCTCACCGGCGGCGGCGTCTTCGAACCGGCCGCGTTTGCGGTTCTTGCGCACGGCCCCGGCCGGAAACACCCGGCCGCTCATGGCGATGTAGACGCCGGGGGGGCTGGACCAGACCGCGCCCACGGCGCAGCCCACGTTAAAGGGCGCGTCGGAGGCGGCGAACCGGGCCGGGCTCATGGCCCCGGTCAGGACGATGGTCTTGCCCGGGATGTCGGCCAGAAACTCGGCCGTGCGGGTCATGGTGTCGGTGCCGTGGGTGATGAGCACGTGGCCGGCCGCGTCGGCGAGGATGTGTTCCCGCAGGGCGGCGCGCTCCTCGTCGGTGACGTAGAGGCTGTCCTTGCGGGCGATCTCGGTGACGCTCCAGGTGAAGTCCACCCCGGCCTGGGTCAGGATGGCCCCGACTTGCGGATCGCCCACGGAGTAGTCGGACAGGTCGTCGAAATAGACCTTGTCGATGGTTCCGCCCATGGAATAGACGGCAAGTTTCACATGTTTCCCCATTGCAAACTGTTTCCCCAGGTGGGGTTTCCAAAGGGGCTCAGCCCCTTTGGCCGCCGGAGGCATCTTCCTCTTCTCAATCCACCGAAAACGCTGTGTTTTTTAAACCCCTACTATCCACCCAAATAGGCTTCGCGGACGCGGTCGTCGGCGATGAGCGCTTCGCCCGTGCCGGAGAGGGTGATGGTTCCGACTTCGAGGACGTAGGCCTGGTGGGCGACCTTGAGGGCCGCGTAGGCGTTTTGTTCCACGAGGAGCACGGTCATGCCCTTGGCGTTGATCATGCGGATGATGTCGAAGACTTCCTTGACGATAAGCGGGGCCAGGCCGAGGCTCGGCTCGTCGAGCATGACGAGCTCGGGCGCGGCCATGAGGGCACGGCCCACGGCCAGCATCTGCTGTTCGCCGCCGGACAGCGTGCCGCCTTTCTGGTTGCGGCGCTCCGACAGGCGCGGAAAGAGTTCGAAAACCCAGTCGATGTCCTTGGCGATGCCGGCCTCGTCGCTGCGGCTGTAGGCTCCCAGGCGCAGGTTTTCCAGCACGCTCAGGTGGGCGAAGATGCGCCGGCCCTCGGGGGACATGACGATGCCGGACTTGACGATGTCCACCGGATTCTTGGTGGAGATGTCCGTGCCGTTCCAGCTGATGCGGCCGCGCTTGTTCTTGACGAGGCCCGAGATGGCCCGCAGCGTGCTCGACTTGCCAGCGCCGTTAGCGCCAATGAGCGTCACGATGGAGCCTTTGGGCACATCGAGGGAGACGCCCTTTAAGGCATGGATGCCGCCGTAGTGGACGTGGAGATCGCGGATCTCAAGCATGGAGTCCCCCTTCCTCGCCGAGGTAGGCCAGGATCACCTTGGGATCGCGGCGGATGGCCTCGGGAGCGCCCTCGGCGATGGTGACGCCGTAATCGAGCACCCAGATGTGTTCGCAGATGCCCATGACGACTTTCATGTCGTGTTCGATGAGCAGGATGGTCAGGTCAAAGTCCTGGCGGATGGTGCGCACGAAACCCATGAGGTCTTCGGACTCCTGGGGATTCATGCCGGCGGCGGGTTCGTCCAGGAGCAGAAACGACGGCTCGGTGGCCAGGGCCCGGGCGATTTCCAGGCGTCTTTGCGCGCCGTAGGCCAGGCTGGAGGCCTGTTCATCGGCCAAATCGGCCAAGCCCACGGCGGCCAGCAGCTCCAGGCAGTGGGCGCGCATGGCTTTGTCCTCGCGCAGGTAGCCCGGGGTAAACAGCACCGCGTCGATCCAGCTGGTCTTCTGGCGCAGGTGGCGGCCGATCATGACGTTTTCGAGCACGGTCTCGTTGCCGAACAGCCGGATGTTCTGGAAGGTGCGGGCGATGCCGGCCTTGCAGACCTTGTGCGGCGGCAGCCCCGTGACCTCCTGGCCGTCAAAGACGATGGAGCCGGTGGTCGGCTTGTAGAAGCCGGTGATCATGTTGAAGCAGGTGGTCTTGCCCGCGCCGTTGGGGCCAATGAGCCCGGCGATGGTTCCCCGGCGCACGGCCAGGGACAGGTCCGTCACCGCGGCCAAACCGCCAAAGCGCATGGTCACGTCGTTTGTGGCTAAAATCACGTCGCCGGACATCACGCCCTCCCCCGGGAAAACACTTTGGACAGCGATTGCCAGTGCAGTTCGCGCATACCCATGAGGCCCTCGCGCCGGAAGAGGATGATCATGATGAGCGCCAGGGAAAACACCACCATGCGCATCCCCGGCACGCCCGGCAGCTCGAAGCCGAAGATATCCACCGGATTTTCCACCACCCGCAGCCATTCGAGGAGCACGGTGATGCCGATGCCGGCCATGACCGTGCCGCTTAGGGAACCAAGGCCGCCGGCCACCACGATCATGAGGATGTTGAAGGTGAGGGTGAACAGGAACATCTTGGGGTCGATGGTGGTGAGCAGGCTGGCCAGGAGCGCGCCGCCGACGCCGGCGAAAAACGCGCCCACGGTAAAGGACAACAGCTTGTAGCGAAAGACGTTGACGCCCATGGCCCGGGCGGCGGCTTCGTCATCGCGGATGGCCTTGAGCACGTTGCCGGTGTTGCTTTTGAGCAGCCGCACGATGACGTAGAGGGTGACCAGGCACCAGCCGAAGTTCCACCACAGGTTGGCGTAGTCGGGAATGCCCTTGAACCCCAGCGCGCCGTTGGTCAGGCGGGGGAAGTTGTTGGCCAGCACGCGGATGATCTCGGCAAAGCCCAGGGTGGCGATGCCGAGGTAGTCGTCGCCCAGGCGCAGGAGCGGAAAGCCCACCAGCGCGCCGATGGCGGCGGCCACAATGCCGCCGGCCAGGACGGCGGCCAAAAACGGGGCATGGGTGTTTTGCACCCAGTCATAGGCCGGCTCCAGCAAAAAGAGCATGTCCTTCTGGTCCGGGGTCATGATCAGGATGGAGCAGACATAGGCCCCGATGGCCATGAACCCGGCATGGCCGAGGCTGAACAGCCCGGTGAAGCCGTAGATGAGGTTCAGCGACAGGGCCAGGATGATGTTGATGGCGATAAGGTTCAAGATCTGGATCTTGTAGCCGTCGAAGTTGCCTTCGGCCAGCCACAGAAATCCGCCCAGGGCCAGCACGGCCACGAGATTGAGGATGACGGTTTGTCCGCGTCGCATCAGACTTTATCCTCCAGACGTTCGCCTAAAAGGCCTGTCGGCTTGAACATCAGGACGGCGATGAGCAGCACGAAGGCAAACGCGTCCCGATAGCCGGCCAGATCGGGGAAGAACGCCACGGTCATGATCTCAATGAATCCCAGGGCCAGACCGCCGATGACCGCGCCCTGGATGGAGCCGATGCCGCCGAAGACGGCGGCGATGAAGGCCTTGAATCCGGGGATGGTGCCCATGATGGGCTGGAGCTGGGGATAGCGCAGGGCCCACATGATGCCGCTGGCGGCGGCCAGGGCCGAGCCGATGCCAAAGGTCAGGGCGATGATGCGGTTGACCGGCACGCCCATGAGGTAGCTCGTCTCAATGTCCTTGCTGATGGCCCGCATGCCAAGGCCGGCCTTGGTGCGGTAGACGATCCAGATAAGCCCGAGCATCAGCGCCAGGGACAGCAGCGGCACGAACAGCGTCAGCGGCAGCACCCGCACCCCGCCCATGATGATGGGGTCTTCCAGCCATTGGGGCCGGTAGACCTCGCGGGGGATGGCCTGGAAAAAGACGATGGCCACGTTTTGGAGAAAAAAGGAGACGCCGATGGAGCTGATGAGCGCCGAAATTCGGGGAGCGTCGCGCAGCGGCCGGTAGGCCACCTGATCGACCACGATGCCGAGCGTCGCCGTGACGACGATGGCGATGACCATGGCCACGGGCCAGGGGAGATTGGCCAGAGTGATGCCCCAGAAAACGAAATACGCCCCGAGCATGAACATTTCGCTGTGGGCGAAATTGATCAGGCGCAGGATGCCGTAGACCATCGTGTAGCCGATGGCGACCAGGGCGTAGAGGCTGCCCAGGGTCAGGCTGTTGAGCATGTGCTGGATGAACGTCGCCGAGTTCATGCGGGGGTCCTTGCCTGCGGTTTCGCCGCCCGGTCGGTTTGGCGGGACGGCCCCTTTAAGGGGCCGTCCCGCCGCTGGCGAAACGCGTCGTACGGTTTAGAGTTCGGGGGTGATTTCGCCTTCGTAGATCTTCTTGCCGTCCTTGATCACCACGAGGCCCACGGGCTTTTCGGCGTCGTGGGTTTCGTTGATGGTGGTGGCGCCGGTGACGCCCTGGAATCCCTTGGTGGCGGCCAGGGCCTTGGCGATGGACTCGGGGTCGGCCTTGCCGGCGCGGGTGATGGCGTCGAGGATGATCATGTAGGCGTCGTAGCCCAGGGCGGCGTTCACGTTGAGTTCCTTGCCGGGATACTGGGCCTTCCAGGCGGCGGTGAACTTCTTGGCCATCTCGGTCATGTTCTTCATGGACGGATCATAGGGGAAGGTGGTGTGGACGAACCCTTCCACGGCGGCGCCGCCGATGTCGGTGATCTTGGGGTTGTCCATGGCGTCGCCGCCCATGATCTTGAAGGTGGCGCCGAGCTCCTTGGCCTGCTTCATGATGATGGCGCCCTCGGCGAAGTAGGAGGGGATGAACAGAACGTCGGGCTTTTCGGAAATGATCTTGGTCAGCTGGGCGGTGAAGTCCTGGTCGCCGGACTGGTAGTTGAGCGTGGCCACGACCTGGCCGCCGAGCTTGGTGAAGGACTTGCTGAAGAACTTGGACAGGCCGACCGAGTAGTCGCTGGCCAGGTCGACGAGCATGGCGGCCTTTTTCAGGCCCAGGGTCTTATACGCGTAGGTGGCCGCGCCGGCGCCCTGGTAGGGGTCGATGAAGCACACGCGGAAGATGTACTTCTTGCCCTGGGTGACCAGCGGGTTGGTGCAGCTGGTGCCGACCTGGGGGATGCCGGCCTTTTCCGAGACTTCGCCGCCGGCCATGGCCAGGGAGGAGCCGTAGGTGCCGATGATGGCCTGGACTTTTTCCTTTTCGATCAGGCGTTTGACGGCGTTGGCCGCTTCGACCTTATCGGACTTGTTGTCCACGACGAACAGTTCGACCTTTTTGCCGAGAACCGTGGGGTTCTCCTTGGCGGCGAGCTGCACGCCTTCGAGTTCCAGCTGTCCGCCGAAGGCGTTCTGGCCGGTCAGGGGCAAAAAGACGCCGATCTTGACGGTGTCGTCGGCGGCCAGGGCCGCGTTGGCGAAACCGAGCACCAAAGCCAGGCACAAAAGAAGCATTTTGCGCATGAGAAGTCCTCCACGTTGCGGTTTTCGCCGGCGGCCGATGCGGCCCGGCGGTTACAGCGAGACCACGGCCGATATTTTCTTGGCCAACTCCACCAGATAGCCGGCGAAGAGGCGCTCGAACTCCTGCATGGAATAGGTGGCGGTGGACGAGTCGAAGCTGACCGCGCCGACCACCTCGCCGGTGCGCAGGGAAAACAGCGGCGCGCCGATGGCGATGAGCCCCGGCAGCGATTCTTCATTATTTTTCGCGTAGCCCAGTTCCCGGGCCTCGGCCAGCTCGGCTTCAAGCACGGCCTTGTCGGTGATGGTGCGGTCGGTCTTGGCGGAAAGCGTCAGGCGCGACATGACGCCGGCCAGGGCGCGCGGCTCCATGAAGGCCATGGCGGCCTTGCCGGCGGCCAGATAGTGCAGGGACGAGGCGTAGCTGAACGACCGGAAGACCCGGGTGTCGGCCGAGTCGCGGCGATAGACGAGATAGACGGCATCCCGGGAGAGCAGGGCCACGTCGATGTGGATGCCGTGGCGGGCGGCGGCTTCGTCCACAAAGGGGCGCAGGCCGCGCACCAGCTCGCTGGTCTCGATCATGGACTGGGCCAGGGCCAGGGTGCGCACGCCCAGACGGTAAAGCCCGGAACGGGGGTCGCGGGCCAGGTAGTCCTGTTCGCAGTAGGTGGTGACGTAACGGTGGGCGGAAGTTTTGCTTATGCCCACACGGGCGGCGATTTCGCTTAAAGTGAAGCCGGCGTCCTCGACGCCGAACAGGTCGAGGATGGCCAGCCCCTTGGCCAGGGATTCGGATATATTGGCCTTTCCCGACACGAAATCGGCTCCATTTGCTGAAAATGTGAACTACCGTTCCGGCAGCCGGAACGACCGGCCCGCTGAGTGATACACGGCGACCGCCCGGCTGTCAAAGGCTGGGGGAAGAATTTCGTGACGTGTTCGGGAAACAGGGCACAATAGTGGCGATCCTTCGGAGGGGGCGGGGACGGGCCACAAAATAGGCGGCGGGCGGTGTCGAAGAAGAGCATTTGACACAGGGCCTATATTTGTGGATAGATATAAAATATCAGGACGAGACCATGGCCAGCAAAATACTCCGATTCGAAGACTACCCATTTCAGATCACTCCCCTTTCCGACGAAGAAGGCGGCGGGTATCTGATCACGTTTCCCGATTTGCCCGGCTGTATGAGCGACGGGGACACCCCGGAAGAGGCCATGGAAATGGGAAGGGATGCGTTTGCCAGCTGGATGGCGGTCCATGTGGAGGAAGGCAGGGAAATTCCGGCCCCGGGCAGCGGCGGCCCGGCATCGGGCAAGTTCAACCTGCGCGCGCCCAAGAGTCTCCATGCCAAATTGGCCCGGCAGGCGGAAGCTGAGGGGGTCAGCATGAACACGCTGGCCGTGGCGTTGCTGGCCGAAGGGTTGGGAAGAAAGCAGGTCGGCGGGTGACAATGGGATTGCAACCGGATTGACGCCCCGCCAAAAAGCGCGGCGGGGAAACCTCCCCGCCGCGCGCGAAAATTCCTCTGCCGAACTGGCGTCGCAATCAGCCCAAATACGCCTTGGTCACCCGCTCGTCGGCCGCCAACTCGGCCGACGGGCCTTCCAGCACGATGCCGCCGGACTCCACCACGTAGGTGCGGGCGGCGGCCCGCATGGCCAGGCGGGCGTTTTGCTCCACCAGCAGGATCGTCGTGCCCATGGCCCCAAGGCCCATGATGATCTCGAAAATTTCGGAAACCAGCAGCGGCGCGAGTCCCAGGCTCGGTTCGTCGAGCAACAGCAAACGCGGCCGGCTCATGAGCGCCCTGGCGATGGCCAGCATTTGCTGCTCGCCGCCGGACAGCGTTCCGGCCGATTGGTTGCGCCGCTCGGAGAGCCTGGGGAACAGCTCGTACATGCGGGCCATGTCCTTGGCGATTTCCGCCCGGTCCTTACGCACGTAGGCCCCAAGCTCCAGGTTGTCGCCAACGCTCTGCTTGGCCAACACCTGCCGGCCCTCCGGGGAATGGGCCATGCCCAGGCGTACCAGCGCCTCGGGCGGCAGGGAGGTCACGTCGCGGCCGTCGAAGCGCACCACGCCCGAACGCGGCGCGACGAGCTTGGAGATGGCGCGCAAAATGGACGTTTTGCCCGCGCCGTTGGCCCCAATGAGCGTGACGATCTCGCCCTGCTCCACGGACAACGACACGTCGCGCACGGCCGAGACGGCCCCGTAATTGACGCAAAGCGCCTCGACCTCAAGCAGCGCCATGGGCGTCCCCTCCGAGATAGGCTTCGATGACGCCCGGGTCGCGCTGCACATCCTCGGGCGCGCCCACGGCGATGGTCTGGCCGAAATTGAGCACCATCACCCGGTCGCACAGCCCCATGACCATGGGCACGTTGTGTTCGATGAGGAGCACCGTGAGGTCGAAGCGTTCCTTGATGTCGCGAATGAAATCGGCCAGCCCGAGCTTCTCCGAAGGATTAAGGCCGGCAGCCGGCTCGTCGAGGAGCAACAGCTTGGGCGTTAACGCCAAGGCCCGGGCGATCTCCAGCCGGCGGCGGTCGCCGTAGGGCAGCGAAGCGGCCAGATGATCGGCCCGGTCCTCCAGGCCGACCAGACGCAGCAGATCGTAGGCGCGCTCGGTGACGGCCTCGTCCTCGCGGCGGCTGCCCGGGGTGAAGCACAGGCCGGAGAGCAGCCCGTGGCGGGCCTGGACCCGGCCGGCCACGCGCACGTTGTCCATAAGCGTCAGCCCGCCAAACAGGCGGATGTTCTGGAAGGTGCGGGCCAGTCCCAGCCGGGCGATGGCCTCGGGCTTGGCCCGGGTCACGTCGTGGCCGTCAAAGACCACCGTGCCGGAATCGGCCCGGGTCATGCCGGTGAGCAGATTGAAAAAGGTGGTCTTGCCCGCGCCGTTGGGGCCGATGAGCCCCATGATCTCGCCACGCCGCACCTCGATGGAGACGTCGCACACGGCCATGAGCCCGCCGAAGCGGCGGCGCAGGTCGGTGGCTTGCAGCAGCGCGCTCATGCCGCCCCTCCCCGGCCGGCCAGCCGCGACCGCAAGGCGGCCAGGCCGCCCATGATGCCCTGGGGCAGATAGACGCAGGCGGCGACCAGCACCACGCCGTTTAAGATCATACGCGAGTCCTTGAGCGGACGCAAAAGCTCCGGCAGGCTGACCAACAGCGCCGCGCCGCACAGCGGCCCCCAGATGGAGCGCGAACCGCCGATGAGCACGTAGGCCAGACAGGTGACCGAGGCGTCGAAGGTGCCCTGCCGGGCGTTCCAGGTATTGAGGAACGGCGCGGACATGGCTCCGGTGACGCCGGCCAGGGCGCAGCCCAGGACAAAGGCCGTGACCTTGTTGCCGGTGGTGGCCACGCCCATGGCCCCGGCGGCCAGCTCGTCCTCGCGCACGGCGAAAAAGGCCAGGCCCCGGCCCATGTTGCCGATGCGCCAGACCAGAAACAGGGCGAAAAGAAACAGCGGCCCGAAAAACCAGATGTAGTCCAGGCGCGACTCAAAGGCCTGGGGGATGCCGAAGATGCCGACCGCGCCGCCGGCGATGGGCATGTTGAGCACGGCCACGTTGACCACCTGGACAAAGGCCACGGTGGCCAGGGCCAGATAGATGCCGCGCAGGCGCAGGGCCGGATAGCCTACGGCGATGCCCAGGATCACGGACAGGACCAGCGCCCCCAGCCACTCCAGGGGGAACATCCAAAAGCCCAGGGCCTCGCGCAGGGGGGCCAGGGCCGGATGGGTGCCCATGATGGCGGCCACGTAGCCGCCCAGGGAATAAAACCCGATGCTGGCCAGGGACAGCTGGCCGGCCATGAGCGGGAAATAGATGCTCAGTCCCAACAGCGCCTGCTGCACGATGGTGACGAGCAGAAACCCGTAATTTTCAAAAAAGCCCGACATGATTACACCTTCTGCTCCAGACGGCCGCCGAGCAGGCCCTGGGGCCGAATCAGCAGGATGGCGAACAACAGCACAAAGGCCACGGCCTCTTTGTAGGAACTCATGTCCGAGGGCAAAAAGGCCTCGCCCAGGCCAATGACCAGCCCGCCAAGCACCGCGCCGGGAATGCTGCCAAGGCCGCCGAGCACGATGACCGCCAGGCCTTTTAAGCCGTAGGACACGCCGAAATACGGCCCGGCCACGCCAAAGGAGACGCCAATCAGCGTGCCGGACAGGCCGCCAAGCAGACCGGAGATGAAAAAGGTGCCCAGGATAAAGCGGTTGACGCTGATGCCAAGCAGGCTTGCCGTGTCGGCGTTCTCGGCCGTGGCCCTAAGCGCCTTGCCGCCGCGGGTGCGGCCGATGAACCAGCCCAGGCCGGCCAGCATGACGAGGCTTGCGCCAAAAAGGATGATCTGGATGGTGCGCACGGCCACGGGCTTGCCGCCGATCTTGAAGATGACGGCCATGGGCAGGTCGCCGAAGATGTCGGCGGGGAAGGAATAGATCTCCGCGCCAACGAGATACTGGATCAGGTTGACGACAATAAGGGCCACGCCCAGGCTGCTGACCAGGGCCAGGAGCGGATCGGCCCCGCGCTTGCGCAGGGGCTTAAACGCCAGCCGTTCCACGGCCATGCCGGCCAGACCCGACAGCAGCGCGCCGAGAATCAGCGCCGGCACGAAGGGCAGGGTCACGGGCATGGTCCAGTCGGCCAAAAGGCCGTTTATGCCGAAATGGCCCACGGCCAGGGCGTAGGTGAGGTACGCGCCCAGGGTAAAGACCGCGCCATGGGCGAAATTGATGATGCCGAGGATGGAGAAGACCAGGGTGTAGCCCAGGGCGAAGACGGCGTAGACCGACCCGATGCTCAGGCCGTTGAGGAGACTTTGCAGGAGCCAGGCGAAATCCATGGGAACGCTTTTTTAGCGGCCGGGACGCCCATGCCTGGGCGTCCCGGCCGCAGCCGTGATGGGACGGTTGCTATTCGGAGACAAGCACGAAAGCGCCGGTCTTGCCGTCGGGATTCATGACGATCTTGGAGACGTAGAAGTCCTTTTGCTGCACTTCGCCGGAGGGGGCCATGCTGATCTCGCCCATGGGCGTCAGGTACGTGCCGGTGCGCAGGGACTTATTGAGGGCGGCGCGCAGATCGGCCAGCTCGAAGTCGGCGATCTTCTTGCCGGTCTCTTTTTCGATCTTGGCCAGGGCCTCGACCACCACCTGGACGGCGGCGTAGGCCTGGGCCGAGAACTGGGCCGGGCCTTTCTTGTAGGCGGCCTCGAAGGCGGCGGCGAAGTCCTTGTTGACCGGGTTTTTGTCCACCGCGCCGGGGCTGTAGGCCTGGGCCACCAGCACGTCGTTGCACAGCGCGCCGCACACCGGGAACATGTTGGGCGAATTGAGCCCATTGCCGCCGACGATGAGGCCCTTGTAGCCGAGCTGGCGCAATTGTTTGACGAGGTTGCCGGAATCGGCGGCAAGGCCCGAGATGACGACCAGATCGGCATTGGCCCCGAGCACGGCCGTGACCTGGGTGGTGAAGTCGGTGTCGGTGGTCTGGAACTTCTGGACGGTGACGGTCTCCAGGCCAAGCTCCTTGATGGCGTCCTGGAAGGTCGTGGTCTCGGAAGAGGAAAAGGCGTCGTTTTGGGCGTAGAGCACGGCCACCCGCTTGAGGTCGGGCTTGATCTTCATGGCCTGCTTGAGGGAGTTGGGCGCGACCTGGGTCATGGGAGCGGAGATGCGGCCGACGAACTCGCCGATCTCGGGAATGCCCTTGGCGGTGTTGGAGGGGCCGACCACCGGGGTCTTGGCCCGGTCGGCGATGGGGTTGGCGGCGAAAGCCTGCTGGGAGAGCGTGGGTCCGATGATGGCCACGACCTTGTCGCGGTTGAGCAGGTTCTGGAAGGCGTTGACGGCCCCGGCTTCGTCGCCGGCGGTGTCCTGGAAGACCAGGGCGATTTTCGTGCCGTTCACGCCGCCGGCGGCATTCAGGCGTTCCTCGGCGAGTTTGGCGCCGTTGACCTGCTCCTGGCCGAAAAGCGCCACGTTGCTGGTCTGGGCCACGGCGATGCCGATGGGGATGGGCGTTGCGACCTTGTCGGCCAGGGCCGGCTGGGCGGCGCACAGGACCAGGGCCAGGGCGATGACGATACGCTTCATGGAGCCTCCGGGCGGGGGAAAGTTGGCGGCACGATGCCGATCACGTCAAAGGTGAAAAATGTCTCTTGGGCAATGGCGGCGGCCGTGTCAAGTGCCGCGGGCCGAAAAACGGCGCGGGAGGCCGATTTTCGCGCCGCTCCCCGCCAGGGATGGTCCAAGACCGGCGGCCTGTCCACAAGAACGTCAAACGCCCCGGACGCGGCCGCGTCCGGGGCGTTTCGCCAGAGGCGAGGGGCGTCGCGGCACGCCGCGCCTCCCTTAACCAAGACGATGGGAGTATGTGTAAAAATGCCTTGTTTCAGTCCATGGCCTTTGAAAGGGGGTCTGTGCTTTTCGCGGTCGCGACCCTAGCCGCGCATGACCATCCAGGGGAACCCGACCAGCAGGTATACGCCAAGATAAATCGCGCCGAAGATCAGGCCAAGAATCCAGAACTCCTTCCCCTTGACGTAGCCGGAGCCGTAATAAATCGGCGAGGGGCCGGTGCCGTAGGGGGTGATGACGCCCATGATGCCAAGCGTCCCACAAAGGACCATGGCGGCCAGGCCGATGTCCAGGCCCGGCACCGCCTTGGCCGCGGCCAGCATGACCGGCAGCAGGGCGGCCACGTGGGCGGTGACGCTGGCGAACATGTAGTGGCTGACGAAAAACAGGATGGTCAGGCCCAGCAGCGTGGCCGTGGGGGTCATGCCCTGCATGTGGGCCGAGGCGGCGTCGGCGAACCAGGTGAGAAAGCCCACCTTGCCCAGGCCGTCGGCCAGGGTGACCAGGGTGGCGAACCAGGCCAGCACGTTCCAGGCCTGCTTGTAGCCCAGGATGTCGTCCCAATCCACGACCCTGGCCAGGACCATGATGCAGATGGCGACCAGGGCCACCAGGGTGGAGTCGATCAAGTCCTTGAAAAAGATCCAGCCAATGAGCGCGCCGGCGGCCAAAAGGGCCATGACGATCTCGCGCCCGGTCAGCGGTCCGAGCTTGACCAGCTCCTCGCCGGCCCAGATGGGCGCGTTCTCGGACGTCTTCTGGGTCGGCGGATAGATGATGTAGGCCAGAAGCGGCGTGGCCAAAAACAGGATCACGCCCACGGGCAGGACGCTTATAAACCACTGGCCCCAGGCGATGTTAACGCCGGTGGCCTTTTCCACGAGCGAATGAGCCAGGACGTTGGGGGCAAGGCTTGTCAAGAACATGGACGAGGTGACGCAGGTGGTGGCCAGGGCCGTCCACATGAGATAGGCCCCCATGCCCCGGGGGTTGTTGTCCGGGGTGGAGCCGTACAGGGGCGGAATGTTCTTGATGATGGGAAAGATGGTGCCGCCGCTGCGGGCCGTGTTGGACGGCATGAAGGGGGCCAGCACCAAATCGGCCAGGGCCACGGCGTAGCCCAGGCCCAGGGTCTTGCGGCCCATGCGCTTAATCAGCGTGAGTCCCAACCGCTTGCCCAGGCCCGTCTTTTCATAGCCCAGGGCAAACATGAAGGCAGCGAAAATGAGCCAGACCGTGCCGTTGGAAAAGCCCGACAGCGCCCACTTGAGCGCGTCGCCAGGCGAAGGGACCTTGCCCGGGGCCACCGGCACCAGCCGGAACATGGCGGCCAGGGCCACGCCGATGAGTCCGGCCAGGGCCGGGGGAACGGGTTCCAGGACCAGGGCCAGGACCACGGCGGCAAACAGGGCGAAATAGGCCCAGGCGGCGGCCGAAAGTCCCTGGGGGGCGGGCAGCAGCCAGACCGCCAAACCCAGCAGGATCGGGGCGAGCATCTTGGCGGCGCGTTGCATGGCGTCTCCTTTGCGTTGGGAAGTGGCGAAGCGGGCCGCCATGGAGCCGGTCCGCCCGGCGGCCCCGCCGCAGGCCGGGCGCGAAGAGGGGGATGTCGCGCCCGGCCGCCGCGAGGCTATGGCAGCAGTCTGCCCTGCCCCAAGCACGGACAATGCCAGCACCGAACAAGCGAGATAAGGCTATGAATTTATTTATTTTACAGCTGATTTTATCTGGATGCGCAGCGAAAACCCCCATAACCGAAGTTATGAGGATTCCGACGCCAGCAAAACTTCGCCAACAAAACAGGGCTGTTGGTTCAAATCACCCGGGTTATGCCCATGCCCTAGGTTATGGGGGTTTGGCGGACGGCGTGCTTGAGGCGCTTGCTCAGCGCCGGCTGGGAGATACCAAGGAGCCGGGCGGCCATGGTCTGGTTGCCGCCGGAGCGGCGCATGGCCTCGTCCACCAGGAATCCGGCGGCCTCGGCAAAGGTGGGCAGCGGTTCAAAGGGCGTGAAGGGATTGGGCGGCGGCGTCGCCCGGCAGGGTTCGGCCCGGGCGACAGCGGCCAGGAAACTGTGCATGGACAGCATCCGGCCGGCGTGCAGGCTCACGGCGTCGTAGACCATGGCCCGCAGTTCGCGGACGTTGCCGGGAAAGGCGTAGGCGGCCAGGCAGCCGGCCAGTTCGCGCGGCGGCGTAGGCACGGGCTTGCCCAGGCAGGCGGCGGCCTCGGCCAGGAAATGGCGCAGCAGCGGCTCGATGTCCTCGGGACGCTCGCGCAGGGGCGGAATGTGAGCGTGGTGGGTGCGCAGGCGGTAGTAGAGGTCGCGGCGCAACCGGCCGGCCGCTTCCTCGGCAGCCAGGTCGCGGTGGGTGGCCACCACCACCCGGGCCCGCAGGCGCTTGGGCACGTCGCTGCCCAGGGCGAAGTATTCGCCCTCCTGGAGCAGGCGCAGGAGCTTGACCTGGGAGGCGATGGACAGGTCGCCGATTTCGTCGAGGAAAAGCGTGCCCGCGGCCGCTTCCTCGATCATGCCCTTGCGGGCGGCCTCGGCCCCGGTGTAGGCCCCTCGCACGTGGCCGAAAAGGGTGTCGGCAAAAACCGCGTCGTCCAGGCCGGCCACGTTGACCGCGACCAGGGGGCCGGGCCGGCCGCTTAAGCCGTGCACGGCCCGGACCACGTTTTCCTTGCCCACCCCCGATTCGCCGGTGACGAGCAAGGGCTGGCTGCTTTTGGCCACGGCCTCGATGTAGGCAAACACCTGGAACATGGCCCGGGAGCGGGTGACGATGGCGGCAAAAGCTTCGGGGCGGGACAGGGTTCCGGCCACCAGGCTGTCGGAGACGGCGCGGTTTTCGTCACGCAGCTCGATCATGCGGATGGCCCGCAGCACGCCGCTCACCAGCCGATCCTCATCGTCGGTCTTGACGTAGTAATCAAAGGCCCCAAGCTTCATGCAGCGCACGGCGGTGTCGAGCTGGTTGACGCCGCTGACGATGATGACGGCCACTTCCGGGTGCTCCTCGCCGATGCGGGCCAGCAGTTCCTCGCCGGACAGCCCGGGCATGGTCAGGTCGAGCAGGGCCAGGCGGATGCCGCCCTTGTCCAACAACGGCAGCACGTCGCGGCTGTCCTGGCACAGAAAGAGGTTGGTGACGCCGGCCGAGGACTCCAGCGTCAGGGACAGGGAACGCAGCCAGGCCGGCTCGTCGTCCACCAGCAGGATGCCGAAGGCGGGAAAGGTGCTCATGAAGCCTGCTCCTGGGCCGGAACCGGAAAGGCGACAACAGCGGTGGTTCCCTGGCCCGGGACGGAGTGAAAGGACAGGGTCGCGCCGTATTCCTTGAGGATGCCGGCGGAGACGGACAGGCCAAGGCCGGTGCCGCCGGTCTCGCGCTTGGTGGTGAAAAAAGGGTCGGTCAGGTGGGGCAGGTGCTCGGGGGCGATGCCCGCGCCCTCGTCGCGCACGGTCAGGACCACTTGTTTTTTGTCCGCGTCGTGGCTGACGGCAAGGACAATGGCCCGGTCGCGGTCGGGCAGGGCCTGGCAGGCGTTGAGCACGAGGTTGACGAGGACCTGTTCCACACGCTGGGAATGGCCCCAGACCAGGGGGATATCCGGTTCGTAGACGGCGGAAAAATGATCGGTGGCCTTGCGGATGGCGGCGTCGAGGAGGCGCACGGCCTTCCTGGCCGCGTCGCCGACATCGATGAGCGAGCGGCCGGAGCCTTCCTCGCGCCGGGCGAAGTCCTTGAGGTCGTTGACGATGCGCTTGATGCGCTGAGCCCCTTCCTGCATTTCCTCCAATAGCCTGGGCAATTCGTTTTTCATGCGCGAAAAGGGAATGCCGCCCAGGAGGAAATCGCCCTCCTCCTCGTAACGGCGCGCAAGCAGCCGCACGGCGTCGGCCTGGGCCTTGCGCAGGATGGGGATGTTGAGCAGGATCAAGCCGTTGGGATTGTTGATCTCATGGGCCACGCCGGAGACAAGGATGCCCAGGGCGGCCATCTTATCGGCCTGGACGAGCTGGCGCTGGTTGCGGGAGAGTTCCTCCATGGCCTTGGTCAGGGACTTGGTGCGCTGGGCCACCTGCTTGCGCAAAAAATGGGTCCACAGCATGGAGCCGCCAAGCAGCGCCAGAAGCGGCGTGGCGATGGCCCCGACGTACAGGGCGATGGTTTGCCAGCGCAGCCGGCCGTTTTCCAGCACCCCCAGCCATTTGTCGTGGATGGCCTGATAGCGGCCGGTCTCGCGCAGGATGGCCAGGCCCTCGCTGAAGCGGGCGAGCAAGGCCTCGTCGCCTTTTTTCACGGCGTAGCCGTAGCGCACGGTGAAAACGCCCCGGGCCACGGGCTGGATATTGTCCAGCCCGAACTCGTGCATGATGTAGATGCCGGGCAGCATGGCCACCACGGCGTAGTCGCCCTGGCCCGAGGCCAGAAGGCGCAGGCCGTCGGCCGGGGTGTCCACCAGCACGAGATCGTCGGCAAAGCCCTTGGCGGAGAGCGTGTCGTGCATGATGCCGCCCCGGTGAACAATGACCTTCTTGCCGGCCAGCTGGTCGAGATTGTCCACGGCCAGGGCGTCGCGGCGGGCGAAGATGCCGTGGTTGACGATGGTGTGGGGGGCAAAATCGACGGTCTGGGAGCGGTCGTCGGAATAGGACATGCCCTGAAGCACGTCGCGCCGGCCCTCCATGAGCCCCTCGCGCTGGCTGGCCCAGTCACCGAGCCGAAACTCCATGCGCATGCCCATGACCTCGCCGATGGCCCGGGAGATGTCCACGTTGAAGCCGGCCGGCTGGCCATTTTTGTCGAGGAATTCATAGGGCGGATAGTCGCGGTCGCCGCCCACCACCACCGGCCGGGTGACGCCGGGCACGAATTCGGCGCAATGCCCCACGGTCGCGGCGGCCAGCGCAGCCGCCACGCACAGGACGGCCAGGACGGCGCGCAGGCCGGCAAGGCGGGGCATGGCGAAAAGGACGGTTCCTGGCGGACGCACGGGGAAACGGTACGGAAAAAGCGCCGCCCTGCCAAGCCGGGCCGGCCCCCATCATGGGGCATCGCCGCGACGCCCGGGGCAGAATGCGCCGGCTTCGACCACCGTGCCGGCGTTTTGCAGCGCGGCAGACCGGTCAGCGGCAGAATATCAGCCGTTTCTGGCCCGCCCGGCGGCCAGGGCGTCTTCCATGGCCCGGCGCAGCTCGTCGCGAAACACGGGCTTGGGCACATAGGCGTCCATGCCGGCGGTCAGGAAGGCTTCCCGGTCGCCGGCCATGGCGAAGGCGGTCAGGGCCACCACGGGCAAGCCGGCCACGACGGCGTAACGGGGGTCGTCGCGCATGACCCGAACGGCCTGGACGCCGTCGAGGCCGGGCATCTGGATATCCATGAGCACGAGGTCAAAGGGTTGCCGGAGCAGGGCCTCCAGGGCCTGGACGCCGTCGATGGCCTCGGCCACGGCATGGCCTTCCTTTTCCAGGAGCCGGCGCACGGCCAGCCGGGTGATGCGGTCGTCCTCGGCCACAAGCACCCGCAAACCGCCTGGCGCGGCCGGAGCGGCCACGGGGGCGGCGGCCTGCCCGGCCGGCTCGCACACGTTAAAGGAGCAGCAGAAAAAAATGGTCGTGCCCCGTCCCACCTCACTGTCCACGGCAATGGTCCCGCCCATGAGTTCGACCAGGCTTTTGCAGATGGAAAGCCCCAGCCCCGCGCCCTGGGCATTGCGGCTGTAGCCCCGGCTGCCCTGGACAAAGGGTTCGAACAGGCGGGTGAGATCGACGTCGGCGATGCCGCAGCCGGTGTCGGCCACGGAGAAAAGCGCCCGCGTCTCGCCCTCCCGACGCGGCGGCAGGGGATAGGCCTCCACGGCCACCGACCCTTTGGCGGTGAATTTCAAGGCATTGCCCACGAGGTTGGCCAGCACCTGCTGGAACCGGGCGGCGTCTCCAGCCACCCGGGCCGGCAGGGCCGCATCGACGTAGACGCGCAATTCCACGCCGGCTTGGCGGGCGGAGGGCTTAAACAGCTCCACGGCCTCGTTCACGGCCCGGGCCAGTTCGAAGGACTCGCATAAAATGGCCATTTTGCCGGCCTCTACCCTGGACAGATCCAGGATGTCGGCCAAAAGGCGGGTGAGCCGCCGGCTCGACTGGATGGCCAGCTCGGCGTACTCGGCCTGCTCGGCGGTAAGCGGCGTGTCGCGCAGGAGCTGGAGCATCCCCAGGACGCCGTTTAAGGGCGTGCGTATCTCGTGGCTCATGTTGGCCAGGAATTCCGATTTGGTCTGATTGGCGGCCTGGGCCTCGTTGCGTGCGGCGGTGAGGGTGCGCTCCATCTCGATGCGGGCCGTGACGTCCTCGCGGATGAGGATGCCGCCGGCCAGGGAGCCGTCGTCGCGAACAAGCGGCACGCCGCGCAGGTTGACGTAGCCGGAGTGGCCGCCGGTGAATTCGGGAAAATGCACGGCCTCCAGATCGACCTCGCGCCCCTCCAGCAGCGGGGCCAGCTTTCCGGCGATGCCGGCCCGCACGACCCCCGGCAGGTCGGTGAGCCGCCGACCCAGGAAATAGTCGCGGTCCCGCCGGCCGGCGGCAAAGGTGTCCAGATGCCGCCGGTTGACGAAGGTGATGCGGCCGGCCGCGTCAAAGGCCATGATGGAGACCGGGGCCAGCTCGGCCAAAAGCCGGTAACGGCCTTCGCTTTCGCGAAGCCGGGCCTCGGCCTTTTTGCGCTCGGTGATCTCCGAGGCCATGGTGGCCACGCCAAGCAGCCGGCCGTCCTCGGCATAGACCGGAAATTTCTTGGTGAGAAACGTCCGCGAACCGCCCCCCTCGCCGCGCATATGCTCCTCGCTGGTCAGGGTGCGGCCTCGGGGCAGGGCCAGGGCGCGGCGGTCGTTTTCCACATACCGCGCGATATCTTCGGGAGAGGAAAGGCCTTCGAAGGCTTCGGAGTCGGTCTTGCCGACGACGTTTTCCAGAGGGCGGCCGGTGAGATTCTGGTAAGCCCGATTGACCATGACGTAGCGCAAGTCCCGGTCCTTGAAGACCACCACGTGCTCGGCGTTTTGCACCAGCTCGTAAAAGACCGACCGGGCGTCGTCGCGGCGGCGGCGCTCGGTGACGTCGGCGGCGAAACCGAGGACGCGCTCCCCGTCCAGGCGCACGGCCGAAACCGACCACCAGCGTTTGGCTCCGTCGCGCCGCCGCCCCGAAACCTCGGCAATGCGGGCTCCTTCCTTGAAATCGGCCAGGTAGGTGGCCACGGCCTGCCAGCTGTCCTGGTCCAGAACCTCGCCGATGGTCAGACCAAGCAGGGTTTCCCGGTCATAGCCGGTCAGACGGCAGGCCTTGGGATTGACGTCGAGAAACCGGCCGGCGGCGTTGACGATGAATATGGCGGCCGGGGCGTTTTCCACCACGCCCTGGTAGCGCGCCTGGCTCTCGCCAAGGGCGGCCAGGGCCTGCTTGCGCGAGGCCAAGGCGACCAGCAAGGCCACGATGACTCCGGCCATGACCCCGGCCAGGGCCAGGGAAGCCCACAAGGCGGCCAGTTGGGGGAAGAAGGACTCCAAACCGGACAAAACGGCCGGCCCTTGGCCCGAAGCCTCGGCCAGGGCCTTCCCGGGACACAGCGGCAAGGCTGCGCCAAGGAGCCAACGGAACTGTCGGAGTCGCCGGGCAGGGCACGCCGCCCTAGGCCGATCACGAAGGAGAAGGTTTCCCATGCTTTCTGATACGGCCACCGCCTGGAGCCGTCAATGACCAGGGCAGGGATTGCCGTTGGTCCGACGGCTGCGCGTCATTGGGTCGGAGGCAAGGCTTTGTCGCGCAGCCGCAGGGCGAACAGGCGTTGCTCCAAGGACCGGGCCGCGGTCACGGCGAACGGGGCGGGCAAGGGTTTGCCGTAAAGCCAGCCCTGGGCCATGTCGCAGCCCGCTGCCAGCAAGAATTCATGCTGGGCCGGCTGTTCCACGCCCTCGGCCACGACCTCCAGGCCAATACCTTGAAACAACGAGATAAAGCCCGACACCATGGCCTGAGCCCGCAGATCGCGTCCCAGGGAGGCAACCAACGACTTGTCGAGCTTGACGATATGCACCGGGTATTCCAGCAGGACGCTTAAGGAGGAATAGCCCACCCCGAAGTCGTCCACGGCAATGCGAAAGCCATGGTCGATAAGTCGGGCCATCACCGCCCGCACCGCTGCCGGATCGGAAATGATCAGGGATTCGGTCAGCTCCAGGACCATGCGGGTCGGGGCCACGCCATGGTACTGGGCTCGTCTGACCAGATCGGGCACAAAGCCCTCTTCCAAAAACTGATTCCGGGAGATGTTGACGGCCAGAGTCGCCTCCTCGTCATCTTCCTCCCAGGCCCGCAATTGGGCGAAAGCCATGTCCAACACCTGCCGGCCAATGGCGCCGACAAGTCCCTCCGACTCGGCGAACGCAATGAAGTCGTTTGGATAGACAAGCCCCCCGGACCTGTTCCAACGCACCAGGGCCTCATAGTGGACCGCCCCGCCGCCGACCATGTCCACGATGGGCTGGTAGTGCAGGACAAACTCGCTTCCCGCCACGGCCTGGCGCAGCTGGGCCCGCAGTTCCATGCGCGCCTTGGCCGCCTCGGCGATGGACGGCTTGAAAAACCGCAACTGCCCTCCGCCGTCGGCCTTGGCCGCGTACATGGCGGTGTCGGCGTTTTTCATCAGGGTCTCGGAGTCGAGGCCGTCGGCCGGATACAAGGCGACCCCCACGCTCCCGCCGACTTCCAGGCGATGGCCGTCGATGGACAAGGGCTCGGCCAGCCGGGCCAGGAGCTTTTCGACCACCCGGACGATGGCCGGGGGGGACGCCGTCTCGCGCAGGATCACCGTGAACTCGTCGCCGCCCATGCGGGCCAACGTGTCCTCGGCCCGCAAGCATTCCTGCATCCGGCCGGCCATGACGCCAAGCACCTGATCGCCCACGTCGTGGCTTAGGGAGTCATTGATCCATTTGAAATTGTCGAGATCGATAAACAGCAAGGCAAAACCCCGGCCGTGGCGGGATTCGATGCAGATCTCCCGCTCCAGCCGGTCCATGAACAAGGCCCGGTTGGGCAGGCCCGTCAGGCTGTCGGTGTAGGCCAGGGTCTTGAGCAGCTTCTGGGTGGCCTTTTGCTCGCTGATGTCGGCGAATACGATGACATGATGGCTGGGGGCGTCGTCGTCGAAGGACAGCGCGTTGATGGTGACCCGAAACGGGATCCGCCGCCCTTCCCGGACAACGCCCCGACACTCGCCGGACCAGGCCGCATGGGTTTCCAGGCTGCGGCCGATGGCGGCGATCTGGTCCGGCTCCTGGCCGGCCAAAAACGTGTCCCAGACCTGGCGGCCGGCCAGTTCGTCGGCGGCGAATCCGGTGATCCGCAGACAGGCGGCGTTGGTTTCCAGGATGCGCAGATCGCGGTCGGCGATGGCCATGGCGGCGTCGGTGGCCTCGACCATGGCCTTGTACAGGGCCAGACGTTTCTCGGCCCGGCGGCGCTGGGCGTTTTCGACCCGCAGACCGGCATTGGCCCGTTCGAGGTTGCCGGTGTGCTGGTTCACCTCGGCCAGCATGGCGTTGTAGGCGGCCACGACCTGGCCGAGTTCGTCGGCGCTGCCCCAGGACAGGGGCATCCGGGTACCCGGCGCGGCGTTGCGTTCCAGGGATTCGCGCAGCCGACGCAGGGGTCTGCCCACGCTCCAATGGACGGTCAGGGCGAGGACCCCGACGAAAATGGCGGTGAGCCCCACGGCGGCGGGCAGTTCCACGGCCCGGCCGGCGGCCAGGGCCTGACGCAGGCGAAAATCGCTGAAGGCCACCTCCAGCCGTCCCAGGTCGTAGGTCTGCCCGCCGGCCTGGCGCGACAGCCCGCGGCTGTCGGTAAAGACCCGTTCCCCGGCCGGAGCGGCCTCGCCGACGCGGGCCAGCACCTGGCCCCGGGCATCGACGAGGCGGGCGGTCTGCAGGTCCGGGGCCAGGGCATAGCTGCGAAAGAGCCGGTCGATGGCGGCCTGGTCGAATTCCCATACCGGGCCTTCGAGTTCGGCCGCCTGGGTGGTCAGGAAGGTCTCCAGGCGGTTGCGCAGGTCTTCCTCGGCCTGGCGGGCGAACTTGGCGGAAAAAAAGAGGAACAACATCGTGCCCACGCCCAGGGACAGGGCCAGGGCCGGCAGCAGGATCTTGGAGGCCAGCCCTCGCCGGAAGCGGACTTCCCGGGCCGCCCGGGCTAAACGCTCCCTCATGGCGCGTCGCCGCCCAAGGCGTGCATGGCCGCGTCGATGTCCTCCAGGCGACGCAGGCGTTCTTCCTGGGGCAGGCCGAGATCGGAGAGCAGGCGGTCGCGGCGCTGGTGGAGCTCGATGCGCCGCACTTCCCGCAGTTGGCCGTTGTCCGAAGCCTTGAACCCGCCGCGTTCCATGGCGGCCAGCACCGCCTGTTCCCGGGCCAGGGCGTCCTGGGCCTTGCCCGGCGCGGCGCGACCGTACCCGGTGAAAAAGCCCCTGACCGACGCCTTGGTCGGGGCGTCAAGAGCGGCCCGCCAGACGAGCGGGTCGCCGGGTATGGGCGGCGAGGTCCAGATGACGGCCACCCGGCTGGCGGCCTCGGGGTGCAGGGCCGTGGACCGGGCCAAGTTGACGGTGTTGCCCGTGGCCACGTCCAGGCGGCCGTCGGCCACGGCCAGGAAATTGTCTTCGTGGTTGTTTTGCGCCACCCGCCGAAACATCGCCCGAGGTTCCAGGCCGCGCCGGGAGAACAGGTAAAAATCCGGAATCACGTGGCCGGAGGTGGAATTGACGTCGCCGTCGCCGTAGGCCAGCTCCGATGCCCGGGCGAACATGTCCTCGGCCGTGGCGATGCCCGAACCGACCCGGGCCAGGAGCACCGAATGGTAGGCGGCCTGGCCGTCGTTGCCCAGGGCCTGGAGCGCCACTTCCCCGCCGGCCCGGTCCACGGCCTCGATGGCCGACTTGTTGCCAAGCCAGGCCATGTGGACGTGGCCGGCGGCCATGGCCCAGACCACGCCGGCGTAATCCGTAAAAACCTGGGGCCGCACCGGACGGCCAAGGGACTGGGCCAGATCGGCCAATAGCGGCGCCCACTGGGCCAGGACGGTTTTGGGCGAGGCCGTGGCGATAAGCCCGAAGACCAAGGGGTCCTGGGATTGCGCCCGAAGAGGCGGGGATAAAAGCGCGCTCAGCAACACGACCACGAGCAGGCAGGCAGGGAAAACCGTCCGCATGGAGTTTCCCTGTATACGAAAAAAACCTGACGGCAGGGGCGAAACGCATTTGTCGGCAAAACGTCACTTGCGCCGGTCCACCCCCGCTGGAGCCAGGGGCGGCAGCGCGCTCGGCGGACCGGCATTGACTGGAATCGTCCGACCGGCTCAGGCCAGGGGACGAGGCCGCGTCCCGCCGTCCGCCCGCCCTTCCCGGCCGGGCGGACGGCGGCTCAGCCCTCGCCCAGGCCCATGGCCCGGATGACGGCGAACTCCCGGTCGGTCACCGGCGTCACGGAAAGGCGCGAACCCTTGCGCAGCACTTCCATACCGGCCAGCTCCGGCACGCCGCGCAGGGCGGCCAAGGGCACGGGCTGGGGGAACTTGGCCACAAAGCGCACGTCCACCATGTCCCACAGCGGCTTGTCCGGGCTGGCCCGGGGATCGAAATGGCCCGAGTCCGGGTCCTGGGCGGTGGCGTCGGGATAGGCCTCCCGGGCCACCTCGGCCAGCCCGACCACGCCCGGGTTGGTGACGCTGTGGTAAAAAAGCAGGCCGTCGCCCAGGCGCATGGCCCGCAGGAAGTTGCGGGCCTGGAAGTTGCGCACCCCGTCCCAGCCCGTGGTGCGGTCCGGGGCGGCGGCCAGGTCGTCGATGGAAAAACAGCCCGGTTCGGACTTGATCAGCCAGTAGGCCACGGCCGCCTCCCTGTTTGACCGCAGGGCCTCAGCCCAACCGGCTCATCTCGACCTTGCACTGGTCGTCCCATTCCAGGCAGTCGGCCTCGGCGATGGCGTCGAACTCGCCCAGGCAACGCTGGCATTTTTCCTTGACCGACACCGACCCGGCCGTGACGTCGGCCGAGGAGGCCGTGGCCGTGACGGCCTGGCCGCAATGGGGGCAGACAGCGGCAAACGACGCGGTTTTCGCGCTCATGACAACACTCCTTGCTCCGGCCGCAGCCGGTTTGACCGCCCCCGGCCGGGGGCGTGAATCCGCACGATAAGACAGCCGGAGGCAAAAAGCCATGGCCGGGCCGGGTTGCGGCAGCCCTGTGGCGCGGCGTTGGCGCACCAACGCCAGAAACGGCCGGTCAGCCGTCCCCGCCGCCGACGCGGGCCACGTAGAAGGCGAAGTCCTCCTTGAGCTGGCGGATGAGCGTCTCGCGTTTTTTGCCCACCACGTCCGGCGGCAGCCCTTCCAGCATGGCCCGGTGGTAGTCCACCAGGGCCTGGTAGGTGTCGAGGAGTTCCTCGTGAAAAGTCGGCTTGTCCGGGATGATGCCCCGGTTGGAGACCAGCCGGCAATCCAGGGCGTCGGCCAGGCAGCGCAGCGGGGCCGTGGAATCGCAGGCCTGCATCAGCGGCAGCAGCAGTTCCACGCCGAGCTTGGCCCGGGCGTCGCCTGGATCAAGCTCCCGCATGAGGGTTGAATAGGGCTTTCCCACCGCATCGGCGATGTCCTTGACGGGCCTGTCGCTGTTGCGGACCATGTCCAAAATCACGCCACGAATGTCCGACGACATTATAAAGTGCCTCTTAGATTATAACACCCTTGCATCTAACTCCGCCTCGCCTGATAGCATGAACAAGCGGTAAATTGTCAAGAATGCCATGCGGATTGCCCGCACCGTCCCAGCCGGCCACGTGCCGGCCGGTTGCGGCGGCTCTATGCCCGAAGCAAGGAGGTGTCTTTACCCGCGCCCACCGCCGCAATCACGGCGCTTTTTTCATGCGACGCAACACCACGGCCATGCACCAAGGAGATTGTTGATGATCGACACCATGCGAAAAGTCGGCCTGCCCCTGGGTCCAGCCCTGTTCCTGCTCGTATGCCTCATCCCGCCCCATGACGGTCTGTCCCAGCAGGCCGTTTATTGCGCGGCGGTCACCGCGCTGATGGCCACCTGGTGGATCACCGAAGCCATTCCCATTCCGGCCACGTCCATGATCCCCATCGTGCTGTTTCCGTTTCTCAAAATCATGCCCAGCGCCAAGGCCACCCTGCCCTACGCCAACCATCTCATTTATCTTTTCATGGGCGGCTTTTTCATTGCCGTGTGCATGGAACGCTGGAATCTCCACTACCGCATCGCCATGCACACCATCCGGCTCGTGGGCACAAGCCCCTCGCGCATCGTGCTCGGCTTCATGGTGGCGGCCGGCTTTTTGTCCATGTGGGTGTCCAACACCGCCACCACGGTCATGATGATGCCCATCGGCCTGGCCATCATCAAGGCCTGCGCCGACATCACCGGCGACCATGACCTGAGGCACAATCCCTTTGCCGTCAGCCTCATGCTGGCCCTGGCCTACGCCGCCTCCATCGGCGGCCTGGGCACCATCATCGGCACCCCGCCCAACACCATCATGGTGGCCCAGATCGACAAGCTCTACGGCCAGACCATCAGCTTCCTCGACTGGATGAAGGTGGGCGTGCCCCTGGCCGCCACCTTCCTTATCCTCACCTGGCTGCTGCTGACCAAGGTGCTCTTCCCGGTCAAGGGCGACATCCTCCAGGGCAAGGGCGAGCAGCTCATCCAGGCCGAGCTTGCCAAGCTCGGGGCCATGAAAAAGGAAGAAAAGCTCATCGTGGCCGTCTTTGCCGTGGTGGCGACTTTGTGGATCCTCATGGGCCTGGTCAAATGGCCCATCTTCAAGGGCGTGTCCGACGCCTCGGTGGCCATCGCCGGCGCCCTGCTCCTGTTCATCATTCCCTCGGATCTCAACAAGGGCGTGTTTCTCCTGGACTGGAAAACGGCGGTCAAGATTCCCTGGGACGTGATCCTGCTTTTTGGCGGCGGCCTGTGCCTGGCCGACGGCTTCCAGGACACCGGGCTGACCAAGTACATCGCCGGGCTTTTGGTTGATCTCGAAGGCATGCAGCTCATCTGGATCATCGCCTGCATCGTGGCGCTCAACATCTTCCTCACGGAAGTGACCTCCAACACCGCCGTGGCCACACTCATGATCCCGGTCATGGGAGCCATCGCCGTGGGCATGAAGATCAACCCCTTCGGCCCCATCGTGGCCGCCTGCATCGCCTGCTCCTACGCCTTCATGCTGCCCGTGGCCACGCCGCCAAACGCCGTGGTCTTCGGTTCCGGCGCGGTGACCATCCGCCAGATGGCCCGCACCGGCCTGTGGCTCAACATCCTCGGCATCATCCAGATCACCCTGGTGGTCTATTTCCTGATGCCCTGGGTCTGGGGCATCGATCTGACGGTGCTGCCCGACTGGGCCATTCCCAAGAAGTAACCCGGTCAACCGGTTCCCGCCGCCCGGTGCGGCGGCGGGAACCGGCCTCGACCCGTAAGGGCCGGCCCGGCCCTGGGAGCCACGCCATGGGCGCAGCCCTGTACCTGTCGTTTATCCTGCTCATCTTCTGCTTGGCCCGGGCCGCCCGTTCGAGCCTGGAGAAGGACCCGGCCGCCATTGCCCCCGATGAACTGCCCGAGTCGGCCTGGCGCGCCCTGCGCCGCGCCGCCCAGGGCATCACGGTGACCGACGCCTGGGTGAGCATGAACGGCGAGGCCGGCTTGCGCTACCGGGTGCGAGGCGTCATGCCCGATGGACGCCAGGTCGAGCTCGACATCCACCACGACGGCACGGCCTATCGCCGCGACGGGCCGCCTCCCCTGCCCCGCGCCGCCGGCCGTACTTGACGCCCGGCCCTGCCGTGGTCCACTTAAGGAAGCCGCCTGCCGCGCTGGGGCCGCTCCCCTTCGGCCCGCCCCTTCCCGCCCGGCGCGGCGCATTCCAACCGGAGCCGCCCGACCATGGACAAACGCCTTCCCTGGCCCGACTATTTCATGCGCATCGCCTATCTGGTGGCCGAACGCAGCACCTGCCTGCGCCGCAAGGTCGGGGCCGTGGCCGTGCGCGACCGCCGCATCCTGGCCACGGGCTACAACGGCTCCCCGGCCGGCACGGCCCATTGCCTGGACATCGGCTGCCTGCGCGAAAAGCTCGGCATCCCCTCGGGCGAGCGCCACGAGCTGTGCCGGGGGCTGCACGCCGAACAAAACGTCATCATCCAGTGCGCCCTGCACGGGGTGCCCATCGCCGGGGCGGACATCTACTGCACCACCCAGCCCTGCCTGATCTGCACGAAGATGCTCATCAACTGCCAGGTCAACCACATCTATTTTTCCCAGGGCTATCCCGACCCGCTCTCGGCCGAGATGATCGCCGAGGCCGGCATCGGCTTTGACGTGCTGGAGGGCGACCATGGCTCCTGACAACGACGCGGTGTTCATGGCCCGGGCCTTGGAACTGGCCGAGCGCGGCCGGGGATTTGTCACGCCCAACCCCCGCGTGGGCGCGGTGCTGGCGCGTGACGGCCAAATTGTGGCCGAAGGCTGGCACAAGGTGTTCGGCGGCCCCCACGCCGAGGTGGAATGCCTGCGCGAGGCCGAGGAACGGGGCATCGATCCGGCCGGGGCCACGATGTACGTGACCCTGGAGCCGTGCAACCATTTCGGCAAGACCCCGCCGTGTTCGCGCACGGTGCTGGAGGCGGGCGTTTCCCGGGTGGTCATCGGCTGCCTGGACCCCAATCCCGTGGCCGGCGGCGGGGCCGAGACCCTGCGGCAGGGAGGCGTCACCGTGGACGTCGGCGTCCTTGGGCAGCAGTGCCGCGACGCCGTGGCCGATTTCGTGGTCTACAAGACCATGGGCCGGCCCTATGTGACGCTCAAGCTGGCCATGACCCTGGACGGACGCATCGCCGCCCGCACCGGGGATTCGGCCTGGGTGAGCGGCCCGGAATCGCGCCGCCGGGTGCACCGGATGCGGGCGGCGTCCCAGGCGGTGATGGTCGGCGGCGGCACCTTTCGGGCCGACGACCCGCGCCTGACCCACCGTCTGGAGGTGGTGGACCCGCTTTCGGGCAATCCCCAGCCCCTGGCCGTGGTGGTCACGCGCTCGCTGCCCCCGGCCGACGCCCGGTTCGCCCTGGTGCGGGAGCGTTCCACATTCTTGGTTTTTTTGACCGGCGAGGCCGAGGCCAAAGGCGCGGCCGGACTGGCCCTGAGCAAGCGCGGAGCGCGGGTCTACGGCCTGCCGCTGCGTGACGAGGGCGAGCTGGATTTGTTGCCGGGGCTCAAGCGCCTTCGCGACGAGGCCAGGGTGTTCACGCTTTTATGCGAAGGCGGCGGCGGCCTGGCCGGCCAGCTCGTGGCCCAGGGGCTGGCCGACGAACTGGCGATCTTCTACGCGCCCAAGGTGCTGGCCGACGCCGAAGCCGTGCCGGGCTTTTCGGGCCGCATCATCCCGCGCATGGCCGACGCGGCCGGCTTTCGCTTCTGCGGCCTGCGGCAGGTGGGCGAGGATATTTTGGTGACGGCCCGGCCGGCACAGCACAGTGCGCCGCAGCCGACTTGAAGGGCAAAAGGACCCTACGTGATGCTTAACGCCATTACCTTTGCCAATTTCAAGAGCTACCAAAGCGCACGGCTCCCGCTTTCGCCGCTCACGGTGTTGATTGGTGCCAACGCTGCGGGAAAAAGCAACGCCATAGAGGCCATGCGACTCTTGGCCTGGCTGGCTCAAGGGCAAAAACTCTCTTCAATACAATATCTCGTCGAAAATACGGACAGAATTGTTCGAGGCAGAACGATTGACCTGTCATTTTGCAGAACTGGACAATTTGGTCTCGGCTGCGAAACCAGCACACCAGACTGGAACAATCTTTTCATGGAAATATCCTTGCGCGAAGACGGACTGCACATCACCAAGGAACACATATCTAGTCACGAATCAAACATTCCACTCTACACCATAGACCAGCAATCAACAGGAAACAACACAGACGTTAGTGTAGCCTACAATAATTTTTCACGAGGTCGCAACAAGCCGCACATAAGATGCAGCGACCAGTTCGCCATCTTTACACAACTCACCAGCGCCGCCACGCTCAACGCGCAACACAAGCAATCCCAGGAGATCATTCCGCAGATCGCACGGGCCTACGAACAATGGCTCAGCGCTATGTTGTTCCTCGACCCCGCACCAGCCAAAATGCGAGATTATGCTTTCCCGTCGGAAAAACGCCTCCAGGGTGACGGCTCAAACCTCTCAGGGGTGCTTTACAACCTCTGGGGAAACGACAGCGAGGCCGTCGTCGAGCCTTACGCAACGCAACGATTTGAAATATTGAATTTTATCAAGAGCCTCCCAGAACAAGACATCGAAGAGATTGACTTCCTTATTGAGCCAAGAGGCGGCGTCATGGTGCGGCTCAAAGAAACTTTCGGCGGCGACAAAAGAGGATACGACGCCTCGTTGCTCTCTGACGGAACCCTGCGCGTTCTGGCAATCGTTGCCGCCATGCTCTCCGCGGACGAAGGCAGTCTTGTGGTCATCGAAGAAATCGACAATGGCGTCCACCCAAGCCGCGCCCGCCATCTTCTGGAAGGCATCCGAAAAATCGCTGACAGACGCCGTCTCCGGGTACTCCTGTCAACGCACAACCCGGCGATGACCGACGCGCTACCAGACGCATCCATTCAAGATGTTGTCTACTGCTACCGCTCGCCAGCGGACGGGGCCAGCAAGCTTGTTCAACTCAAGGACTTGCCGGACTTCCCGGAACTCGTCGCCCAAGGCCCGCTTGGCCAACTCATGACCGCCGGCATTCTCGAACGATTCGTCAAACAACATCGCAGCCCTGAAGAACGCAAAGCCCTTGCCCATGCCTGGTTGGACAAAATACGGAGCAAGGCTGAACAATGAGCGCGATAGTCCTCCTCGACACTTCCATCTACATGAATGTGCTGGACATACCGGGATGGAACCAGCACCGGGAAATTGTCCTTGCTGATTTCGGCACAAAAATCGACAATAGCGACATTTTCTTGCTCCCCATGGCGGCCATATGGGAAACAGGCAATCATATCGCCCGTCTCGCTGACGGAGCGACGAGAAGAAAGTATGCCGACCTCTTGGTGAAAGACGTTCAGCTAGCGATCACTGGCCAGCATCCTTATCGCCCCACCCATTTCCCAAACCGTGACGAATTTCAACGATGGCTTGGTACATTTCCTGACTATGCCATGCGAAACAAAACACCGGCCAAGACCACGGAGGGCATCAGCCTCAGCGACTGTTCAATCATCAATGAATTTTACAGAACTTGCGAGAAACATCCAATGTCTAACGTCTATATCTGGTCATTAGACCTGGATTTAAATTCCTACGTTCAATGCGCATGAAGCACTAATCACAAACCATCCCCATACTCAATCCGTGCAATACGTCATCCCGTCTGCCCCAGGTATTCCATGACCGCCTCCAGATCGATGGTCAGGGTCGGCCCCTTGTCCGTCTCGGCATAGCGGGCCGAGCCGTAGGGGTCGTATTCGTAGGGCGCGATCAGGCCGTTGAATATTTCGCGCAGGGCGCGCGCGCCGATGCGGGCGTTTTTGGCCGCCGCGTCGGCGATGGCCGTGATGGCTTGGTCCGTGACGAGCAGCCGGATGCCCATGTGGCGGAAATATTCCAGGCACAGGCGCAGGGGCGAATTGGGCGAACCGATAAGAATCTGGCGCAGCTCGTCGCGCCCCAGTTCCTCCAACATGGCCACCGCGCCGAACCGGGCAATAAACTGCGGCATCATGCCGAAGGCGAACATGTCGGCCAGGCGCAGGTATTCCCGCAGCCGGAACCGGGTCACGGTGCGCACGTTCATGGTGCCGTCGGGCCGGCGCTCCACTTCCGAGACTTCCTTGAGCCGCCGGTCGTCGCGCCGGTTGACGATGCAGTTGTAGACTTGGTCGTAGAGTTCCTCGAAGGCCCCGCCGCAGATGAACAGCAGCTTGCCCGTCTCCAGGGGAATCTCGCGGGTGACCTCCTGGCCGTCTTCCAGGACCGTGGCCCGGTAGAGAAACTCCTCGCCTTCCAGGAGCGTCAAGAGCGCGTACTGGGTGGTGATGCCCTCGACATTGGGCTTGCCCGACACCCGGGCCGAAATCTTGTCCACTTCGTCCACGCACACCGTGGCGTTTTCCAGATAGTCCTTGAGCTGCGCGGCGGTCATGGCCCCGCCGAAGGTCACCCTGGCCCGGGCTTCGAGCTTTTTGAAAAGCCGGGTGGTGCGGTCCTCGCCCTCGATCTCGGGGGACAGGGTGTTGGCGTTGATGATGAGCATGAGGCGGAAGCGGTCCAGCTCGGGATGGGCTTCGTAAAAGGCGGCCACGGCCTGCATGAGGGTGGTCTTGCCCGTGCCGGAGTTGCCGATAAGGAGCACGTTGGGGGCCGGCAGGCCATGGATGTGCTTGTACAGCGACACGCTGATGCGGCGCAGGAGCTCCTGCTGGCCGAGCACCCGGGCGGCGAGGAAGGCGTTTATTTCCGTGGGCAGTATCCGGTTTTCCATGGGCACGTCCTTGGGCGATTTCCTTATGCTTACCGCGTCCCCCGGCCCCGGACAAGCCGTCCCGACGACGGCCGCCGGAACGACGGCGTTTCCTGCCAGTCGCCATGCCGGGTCCGTTGGTTTCCCAACCGGCCAGAGAACCAAGCCACGCCGCCTCCCCTTTAACCCTTTTCTCCATGCGGGGGGTCCGGGGGCCTCAGGCCCCCGGCCGCCGGAGGCAGCCTTTCGCTCCCCCTCATCCCCGATAGCTTGGTTTTTGCGGCGGCATCTGCTACCGATGCGGTCGCGACGGCAAACCACCGCCGCCACACGCCATGACGCCGACACTCAATATCGCCGACCTCTCCCTGGCCATTTTGTGGCTCTTTTTTGCCGTGCGCGGCTATATGCGCGGTCTGGTCAAGGAGGCCGGCTCCCTGGCCGCCATCGTCACGGCCTTTTATCTGGCCGGGGCTTACCACAAGCAGCTCGCCCCCAACCTCACCGAATACATTTCCGGCAACTACGCCGGCACGGCCGCGTATCTGCTCATTTTCACGGTGACGCTTTTGGGCGTGTGGTTCGTGGCCCTGACCATCTCGGGCATCGTGAAAATCACCATGACCCAGTGGGCCGACCGGTTTTTTGGCGGCGGCTTCGGGTTGGCCAAGGGCGTCATTTTGACGGCCGTGCTGCTGTTTCTCCTGCGCCTGGCCGCGCCGGACCCGGATTTCCTCAAAGGTTCGCTGTTGGTGCCGGTCCTGGACAAGATGAGCACTCGGCTTGTCAATTACATCCCACCCGACATCAATGAGAAGCTGCGCAAGTTCAGCAAGAAAGAACTGCCCGATCCCATAAACGCGGCCCTGGAGAAAAAAGCGGCCGCCGCCGCTGCCGCCGCCGCCGCGGCCATTGGCGACAAGAAACCGGCCGAGGCCGACAAAAAGCCGCCTGAGCCGGAGAAGAAAGCTGAACCGGCCAAGAAGCCCGAAACCAAACCTGAGGCCAAACCCGAGGCCAAACCGGCCGAGCCGGCCAAAAAGGCCGAACCGGCCAAGCCGGAAGCCGACAAAAAACCGGCCGCCCCGGCCCCCAAGGCTGAGGCCAAGCCGGCCGAGCCGGCCAAGAAGCCCCAGAGCACGCCGGCCGAACCAGCCAAAAAGCCCGACGCCAAGCCGACTGAACCGGCCAAAAAGGCCGAGCCGGCCAAGCCCGAATCCAGCCTCAAGCCGGTCTCGCCCGGACTCAAGGTCGAAATGCGGTCAACCCAAGCCGCCACGCCGGGCCAGACGCCGGCCAGGCGCGCCGAGGCCGCCAAGGCCCCGGAGAGCGCCCCCTCGCCGGCCGCTGCCGCCGACAAAACGGCCCCCACGGCCAAACCCCGGCCCGCCGCCCCAGACAAAGCCCTCCAGGCGGCCGCCACGGACAAGCCCTCATGACCGAACAAGATACCCGGAAAAACGCCGCCGCCCTGGCCGGCCTTCAAGACGTGATTGATTCCCTGCTCGGCCCGGACGGCTGCCCCTGGGACAAGGCGCAGACCCCGGAAACGCTGTGCGACTACATCATCGAGGAATCCTTCGAACTGGTGGACTGCATCCGCTCGGGGGACGTGGCCGGCGTTGGCGAGGAACTGGGCGACGTGCTCTTTTTGCTGCTCTTTGTCGCCACCCTCCACGAACGGCGCGGGGACTTCGATCTGGCCCAGGCCTTTGACGGAGCCGCCGCCAAGATGATCCGCCGCCATCCCCATGTGTTCGCCGACTGCGACATCAAGGACCGCGAGGAACTGCTGCGCAACTGGGAGCGCATCAAGCGGGCCGAGAAAGCCGAGAAAACCGGCCTTTACGCCAGCCTGCCCAAGGGTCTGCCGCCGCTTTTAAAGGCCTACCGCGTCCATTCCAAGGCCGCCCGGGCCGGGTTCACCTGGGAGTCCGACGAAGCCATGGCCGCGGCCCTTGCCGCCGAGCGGGCCGAGTTCGAGGCGGCCGTGGCCGCCGGGGACCAGACGGCCATGGAAGAGGAATTCGGCGACTACCTCTTTTCGCTCACCGAATACGGCCGCCGCCTGGGCCTTAAGGCCAACGCCTGCCTGGACGGGGCGGTCTCCAAATTCCTGTCCCGCTACAAGGCCATGGAAAAGCTGGCCGCCGCCCGGGGGCTGGACCTCGACAAGCTGGACATGGCCGCCAAGAACGCCCTGTGGGACGAGGTGAAGATCGGCTCTTAGCTTGCAAGCGCCCCCCTGACCGCCTACAAGTGAAGGATGCTGGTCCATCCCGCCCGCGTCCGACCACTCGCCGAAAAACCCCGCCGCGCCGGGCCGGTCGTCTATTGGATGAGCCGCGACCAGCGGGCCGAAGACAACTGGGCCCTGCTCGCCGCCGCCGATCTGGCCCGGGAAACCGGCGCGCTGCTCCATGTCGCCTTTGCCCTGGCTCCGGGCTTTCCAGGAGCCAGCCTTCGCCACTACGACTTCATGTTGCGCGGCCTGGCCGAAACCGAGGCCGCGCTTCGGGCGCGCGGCATCCCCTTCCACCTGCTGCCGGGCGATCCGGCCGTGACCTTGCCGCAATTCCTGCACGACATCGGGGCCGGAACCTGCGTCACCGACTTCGACCCCATGCGCGTCAAGACCCTATGGAAACGCGCCGTGGCCGAGGCTTACGCCGGCCCACTCCTCGAAGCCGACGCCCACAACGTCGTCCCCTGCGTCGTGGCCTCGCCGCGCCGGGAATACGCAGCCGCCACCTTTCGCCCGAAAATCCACAAGCGGCTCCAGGAATTCCTGGAACCCTTCCCCGAGCTGCCGGCCTTTCCCGACGCCGCCCTGGTCGCCACCCCCGCCGTGGACTGGGGCGCGGCCCGGGCCAGCCTCTCCGTGGACGCCTTCCCCGGCCCGGTCCCGGACATCGTCCCCGGCCCGGCTGCGGCCCGGGCCGCCCTGGACGCGTTTACGGCCGAGCGCCTGCCCGGCTACGCCGCGCGCCGCAACGACCCCAACGCCGGGGCCGTCTCGGGCCTGTCGCCCTATTTCCACTTCGGCCAGCTTGCCCCCCAACGCGCCGCCCTGGAGGTGCTGGCCGCCCGGGCACGCCATGCCGATGACGCCGACGCCTATCTCGAAGAACTCCTCGTGCGCCGCGAGCTGTCCGACAACTACTGCCACTATGCGCCCCACTACGACCGCTACGACGCCCTGCCCGACTGGGCGCGCAAGACCCTGGACGAACATGCCGGCGACGAGCGGGAACACCTCTACACCCCGGCCCAGTTCGAGGCCGCCGCCAGCCATGAAGCCCTGTGGAACGCCGCCCAGCGCGAACTGGTCGCCACGGGCCGCATCCACGGCTACATGCGCATGTACTGGGCGAAAAAAATCCTGGAATGGTCGCCCTCGCCGCGCCAGGCCCTGGACACGGCCCTGTCCCTCAACGACCGCTATGCCCTGGACGGGCGCGACCCCAACGGCGTGGTCGGCGTGCTGTGGTCCGTGGGCGGCCTCCACGACCGGCCCTGGGCCACGCGGCCGGTTTTCGGCCAGATCCGCTACATGAACGAACGGGGCTGTCGCCGCAAATTCGACGCCGACGCCTACATCGCCCGCCACTTGTAAGGAAGCATCATGTCCGGACGTACCCGCAAACTGCTCCTGGCCGCCCTGGCCGTGGCCCTGGTCGCCGCCTTTTTCGGCCTGGGGCTGCACAAGCATCTCACCCTGGAAGCGCTCAAGGCCTCCCGGCAGGCCCTGACCGAGGCCCGGGCCGCCGCGCCGTTGACCTTTGCCGCCGGCTATTTCCTGCTCTACGTGCTGATGGCCGCCCTGAGCCTGCCCGGGGCCACGGTGCTGACCCTGGGCGGCGCGGCGGTCTTCGGCTTCTGGACAACGCTTGTCCTGGTCTCCTTTGCCAGCACCATCGGCGCGACCCTGGCCTGCGCCCTGTCGCGCACGCTCTTTCGCGAGGCCGTCACCAAACGCCTGGGGCCAAGGCTGGCCGCCGTGGACGCGGGACTGGCCCGGGAAGGGGCCTTTTACCTCTTCACCCTGCGGCTGGTGCCCCTTTTTCCCTTTTTCGTGGTCAACGCCGTCATGGGACTCACCGCCGTGCCCTTGTCCACCTTCTACCTCGTCTCCCAGATCGGTATGCTCCCGGGCACGGCGGTCTACGTCAACGCCGGAACCCGGCTCGGCGAGCTGACCTCGTTGTCGGGCATCGTCTCGCCAGGGCTTCTCGTGTCCTTTGCCCTGCTGGGCGTCTTTCCCCTGGCCGCCCGGCGCGCCGTGGAGGCCGTGCGGCGAAAACGCGCCGAGAAAAGCGCGCAACCGGCCCCATCCGGGCCAAACCACCCGTAAGGAGTCACGCCATGAACATCGCGATGGTCGGCCTTGGACGCATGGGCCTCAACATGGCCAGACGGCTGGCCCGGGGCGGCGTCGCCGTGACCGCCTACAACCGCACCGTGCAAAAAGCCCATGACTTCGCCGCCGAGGAAGGCGGGGCCGCCCGGGCCGTGGATTCCATCCCCGATCTCGTGGCCGCCCTGCCCACGCCCCGCCTCGTCTGGCTCATGCTGCCGGCTGGAACCGCCACCGACGAACACATCGACGAACTTTTGCCCCTGCTCTCCCCGGGCGACATCCTGGTGGACGGCGGCAACACCTTTTTCCGCGACGACCTGCGCCGCCACGAAGCCGCCGCCCAGGTGGGCGTGCGCTACTGCGACGCCGGCGTGTCCGGCGGCATCTGGGGCCTGGCCGAGGGCTACTGCATCATGATCGGGGCCGAACCCGACGTGGCCGCCGTGCTCAAACCCTACCTGGACGTGCTGACCGGCCCCGGCGGCAACCTGCACACCGGCCCGGTGGGTTCCGGGCATTACGTCAAGATGGTCCACAACGGCATCGAGTACGGCATGATGCAGGCCTATGCCGAGGGATTCGAGATCCTGGCCGCCTCGCAGTTCGGGGAAAAGCTCGACTTCACGGCCATCTGCGACCTGTGGAACCATGGCTCGGTGGTGCGCTCGTGGCTGCTCGAACTGGCCCAGCGCGCCTTTGCCGCCGACCCGCGCCTGGAGTCCCTGGAAGCCTACGTGGACGATTCCGGCGAGGGCCGCTGGACCGTCAACCAGGCCGTGGAAAACGCCGTGTCCGCCCCGGTCATCACCGCCTCGCTTTTCGAGCGCTTCCGCTCCCGCCAGCCCAACGCCTTCCAGGACCGGGTGCTGGCCGCCCTGCGCAACCAGTTCGGCGGCCACGCCGTCAAAAGGAAGGACGGCCATGACTAGCGACCGCGACGCGGTCCAGGCCGAGGTGGTCCTGGGCCGCACCACCTCCACCCCCTCGGCCGACGCCTGCCGCTTCGACGCGGTGGGCGAGCCTTTTACCCTGGTCATCTTCGGGGCCACCGGCGACCTTACCGCCCGGATGCTCCTGCCGGCCCTGACCGCGCTATGCGCCGGCGGCCATCTGCCCGACAACTTCGCCGTGGTCGGGGCCAGCCGCACGGAACTCACCGAAGAGGCCTTCCGGGAACGCATGGGCCAGGCCGCCAAGGAATTCGGCGACTGCGACGCAGCAGCCTGGGCCGCCATGGCCTCGCGGTTTACCTACAAACAGGTCCACTACGACGATCCGGCCTCGTTCACCGCCCTGGCCGGCTTCCTCGACGACCTGGCCAAGGAGCGCAACCTCGGTCCCAACCGCATTTTCTATCTGGCCGTGCCGCCCACGGTCTACGAGGACATCGCCGTCAACCTGGCCGGGGCCGGCCTGGCCGAGGAAACCGGCGGCTATGCCCGGCTGGTCATCGAAAAGCCCTTCGGCCGCGACCTGGAAACGGCCAGGGTGCTGGAAAAAGCCCTGCACACCCGGTTCGCCGAGCACCAGATATTCCGCATCGACCACTATCTGGCCAAGGAAACCGTGCAGAACATCCTCATGCTGCGGTTCGCCAACGCCATCTTCGAGCCGTTGTGGAACCGGCGCTACGTCAATTACGTGAGCATCCTGGCCGCCGAATCCATCGGCGTCGGCCACCGGGCCTCCTACTACGACCACTTCGGCGTGTTGCGCGACATGTTCCAGAACCACATGATGCAGCTGCTGTCGCTGTGCGCCATCGAGGCCCCGTCATTGTTCGAAGCCGATCTGGTGCGCGACGAAAAAACCAAGGTGTTCCGAGCGCTGCGGCCGTTTAGCGACAACGATGTGGCCGAGCACTGCATTCTCGGCCAGTACGCCTCGGGCATGGTGGACGGCAAACGCGCCCCGTCCTACCTCGACGAGGAAGGCGTGCCCGGCGACTCCACCACCCCGACCTTTGCCGCCATGCGCGTCCATCTCGACAACTGGCGCTGGCAGGGCGTGCCCTTCTACCTCATCTCGGGCAAGCGGCTGCCGGAAAAACGCACCGAAATCGCCGTGCAGTTCAAGCCCGTGCCCTTTTCCATGTTCCGGGGCATTTTTGGCGATCACATCGAGGCCAACCGGCTCATCCTGCGCATCCAGCCCGACGAGCAGGTCAGCCTGACCTTCCAGGCCAAGGCCCCCGGCCCCATGTGCCTGCGCTCGGTGACCATGAACTTCAACTACTACCAGGGCTACACCGGCGCGGCGCTCACTGCCTACGCCAAGGTGCTGCTCGACTGCATGCTCGGCGACCAGACGCTGTTCTGGCGCCAGGACGGGGTGGAACTGTGCTGGAAGTTCCTCACCCCCCTACTGGAAAAACCCTCGGCCGAGCGCCTGTTCCTCTACAAATCCGGCACCTGGGGACCGCAGGAGGCCGGCCGGTTCTTCTCGGCCCACGGACTTGTGCCATGAACGCCCGGGTGCGCCGCTTCACCGACGTCGCCGCCCTGACCGAGGCGGCCTTCGCCTTCGTGGCCGAACGGGCCATGGAGGCGGTGGCCGCCCGGGGACAGTTCTCCCTGGCCCTGTCCGGCGGGAGCACGCCGCTGCCGCTGTACGCCGCCCTGGCCGAGCGGGGCCTGGGCATCGCCTGGAACGACGCGCTCCTTTTTTTCGGCGACGAGCGCCTTGTTCCCTGGGACGACCCCGAAAACACCTTTGGCGTGGTGCGTCGCGTACTCTTTGACAAGATCACCGCGCCGGCCGCCAATATCCGGCCCATGCCCGTGCAGCTCACACCCCCCGAGGCGGCGGCCGCCGTCTACGAGGCCGAGCTGCGCGCCGCCCTCGGCCGGCCAAACGAGGCCGTGCCCCGCTTCGATCTGATCCTGCTCGGCATGGGACCCGACGGCCATACCGCCTCGCTCTTTCCAGGCAGCCCCGTCCTTGGCGAAACCAAACGGCTGGTGGCCGCCGCGCCGCCGCCGACCACGGCCAAGCCGGCCGTGGCCCGCCTGACGTTCACCCTGCCGCTTATAAACGCCGCCCGCCGGGTGGCCTTCCTGGTCGCGGCCAAAGGCAAGGAAACGCCCCTGGCCCAAGCCCTGGCCGGCCCGGACCCGACCGTGCCGGCCTCGCTGGTGCAGCCGGAAAACGGCGTCGATTGGTTCGTGGCCGAGGGATAGGAGAAGAGAAAGAAGAGAAGAGAAGATGCCTCCGGCGGCCGGGGGCCTGAGGCCCCCGGACCCCCCAATTGGGGAAAGGGAGTGGGGGCTTTGGATGTTCGTTCGCGCTTCACGAAACCACGCTATTTTGGGGCGCTTCGTGCCGCAGGCTCTGCCTGCAGCACGAAGCGCCCCAAAATAGGGAGGGTCCGGGAGGGGGTTACCCCCTCCCGGCCGCCAAGGCATCTTTCTTTTCCCTCGCCCCCGTTACCCGAAATACGTCGAAGCCGCGCCGTTCATGTAGCTGTAGAAGAACTCGCCGGAAGAGGCGGAGCTTTGGATCTGCTTGAGGTAGGCGGCGTAGCCGTTGGTGCGCACCAGGGACGCCGACTGGCTTGAGGTCATGGACGCCAGATCCGAGCTGGTCTTGGACAGGGCGGTGAAGGCTTCGGTCAGGGTCGGCACGTCGGTGAACAGCTTTTCGATGGCGGCCTTGTCCGGGTGGTCGCCGGAGACCGTCACCTTTCCGTCGGCCCCCTGGGTCAGGGTGATGGGGCGGCTGACGTCGATGTCCAGTTCCTCGAACTTGGCGGCCAGGGTCTTGGTGAACTGGGTCTGCAGCGCCTCGGTTTGCAGCTTGGCCTGGAGCACGGGGCTGATATAGGCGCTGTCGAGATTGAGATTTTGCGTGGCGGATTGGCCGGTTGTCGATGTCTTGGCGCTTGTGGCCGTGGTCGTGCCGGCGGTTTTGGCCTGGCCGTCGCTTAAGCCTGACCGGATGGTCAGCTGTCCGCTGAGCTTGTCGTAAGTGGTGTTGATGTCCATGGCACGCTCCCGGGGGACTGTTCCCCCGGGAGTTCATGCAAGGACGATGCCCGGCAAGGCTTGCCGACTCAACCCGCCGTCGGGCAGAGGAATTCCAACGGATCAATGCCGTGGCGGGCCGGGTCCACCACCTCGATAATGGGTGATTTGCCGGCGGCGTCAGGCTTGGCCACGATCTTGCGGGGCGTCAGGCGCGCCATGGCCGGACCGAAGACCAGGAGTAGCTCCGGAAAAAGCGGCCGGCCGGGATTGGACTTGCTGACAAAGGCATGGTGGCCGCTGGCCAGGCGTACGAAGCTGCCAACCGGATAGGGTCCCATGAACTTGATGAAACGCTCGACAAGCCCCGGCGGATAGTCGCGCTCCCGCATCCCGTAGAGCACGCCCAGGGCCTTGGTGGGCAGGATGCCGTCCTTGTAGGCCCGCCTGGAGGTCAGGGCGTCGAACACGTCGGCCACGCCGATGATGCGGCCGTATGGATGCACGTCCTCGCCGGCAAGGCCGTGAGGGTAACCCGTGCCGCCCCACTTCTCATGGTGTTCGGCCACGCCGCGCAGCACCGCCTCGGGCAGTCCCCGGCCCTCAAGAATCTGGCGGCCGTAGCCTGGATGGTTTTTGACTTGCTCGAATTCCCCGGGCGAGAGCCGGGCCGGCTTGTTGAGAATGGCGTCGGGCACGCCGGTCTTGCCGATGTCGTGAAAAAGCCCGGCCAGCCCCAGGTCGCGCAGCCCCAGGGTGTCGAGGCCAAGGGCCGTGCCGAAGGCCACGGACAGCGCGGCCACGTTGACCCCGTGGGTGAAGGTGTAGGCGTCATGCCGGCGCAGCTTGCACAGGGCGACAAGCGCGTCGGGATTGCGCACGGCGCTGGCGATGACGTCATCGACGAGACTCGTCGGTTCGTCCATGTCCAGTTCGCCGCCGGCCTTAACCGTCTCCAACACGTTGCGGGCGATGCACAGGCAGTCCTGGTAGACGGCCGTGGCCGCCACAAGCTCCTCTTCCAGGGGCACGGCCGGCTCGGCCGCACGGTCGGTCTCCCGGGCCAGCAGCTCGGCCAGGGTCGGTTCGGCCGACCGCCCCTGGGCATAGGTCCCGCGTTCGGTGTCGATGAAGGCTTCGGTGTAGCCGGCTTCGGCGATCTCGCGCACGGCGGCCAGACTCTTGATTTCACCTTCTTGACCAAAAAGATAGGGATGTTCCAACCAGGACAGGCCGGAATCGACGACAAACATGCCGGGCGAAAGCTCGGCGACGGATATTTTCCGCAGCATGACCGTCCACTACAGGCAACGCGCGGTGGCGAAGACATTCGCCGTGCTGCTTTACGCCGCTGCCGGTGCTAAGAATGCCGTTAATACACAGAGAGCAAAGGATTGGCCGATACGTATCCTTAACACGACCCTAGGAAAGCGACCAACACCTATAGACTATGCTGTTCCTACAGGCCATTTCACTTGAGATGCCAGACGCCGCCCGCAAACGAACTTCGCCGACAATTCCAATATAGTCATGCAATAAACATTTGCAAAAGACAAGTCTCTCAAAAGAGCAGTCAAAGGGGAAAGGCCGCCCCGCCGAGAGGACGACGGGGCGGAGGAAGGATCGAAACCCGGGGTGGCCTACTGGGCCGGAGCCGGAATGGTCAGCGTCTTGCCGAGCTGCAGTTGATCGGCGTTTTTCATGGCGTTGGCCTCCATGATGGCTTGGGCCGAAACGCCATACTTCTTGGCCAGGCGCGTGAGGGTATCGCCGCGCACCACGGTGTGGGTCGCGCCGCCGGCTGCGACCGGCTTATCTGCACCAACGGCCGGCTTGGCCGCCGGGGCGGCCGAGGGCGCGGAGACCGGAGCCGGCGGTTCGGCCACCACGGTCTCCACGGTTTCGGCAGCCGCAGGAGCCGAAGCGGCCGGCGGCGCGGCCGGGGCCGGTTCGACCGCTGGAGCGGTCGGGGCAGGCTCGGCGGCCTTGGCCGGAGCGGCCGGTTTGGACGTCTGGGCATCGGCTGGTTTGGCCGCCGGGGCAGCCGGAGCGGTAGTGGCATCAAGCTTCTTGCCGCTTGCCCGGGCTTCGCGGAATCGACCGTACTCCTGGTCGCTGAGCGTTCCGTTGCCGTCGGCGTCGGCGGCCAGGAACTCCTCGACGGTAAGATCCGGGAAGACGACGATCAACTCTTCGAAGATGACCCGGCCGTCCTTGTTGTAATCCACTTTGGGAAATCCCGTGGGATCTTCCTTGCTGCAGCCGGCCAGGGCAAGCCCGGCCGCCAGAACCATCGTCGTGGCAATACGCGACTTCATGCCGCCTCCGTGTGTTTCGTCTTCGCCCAGGCCTTGACCACAACCAACGTCACGTCGTCGCGGCTGGGTTCGCCCTGGCGGAAGGCTTCCAGATCGGCCAGCGCCTCGCGGGCGACGCCGGCCGCGTCCAGGGACGCAGCCCGGCGCAGGGCGTGGCGCAACCGGGTTTTGCCGTACATCTCGCCGTTCGCGCCCCGGGCCTCCCAGATGCCGTCGGTGCCCAGGGCCAGCACGGCCCCTGGCGGCAGGCCCTTGACCAGATTCTCTTCATAGCGCCAGTCGCCGTCGATGCCCAGGGGGATACCCCGGCCGCCGAGTTCCTGAAACTCGTCCGTGGCCGGATCGTAGAGCAAAGCCGGATCGTGGCCGGCCCGCACATAGCGCAACGCGCCGGTTTCCGGGCACAGCTCCAGCAGAAACAGGGTAATGAACCGGCCGGAGACGCCCATGTCCTCGGCCAGCAACCGGTTGACGTCGCCGACGATGGCGGCCGGACCGCCCGGGGACAGCAGGCGCGAGCGCAAAAAGGCCCGTACGCTGGCCATGAGCAGGGCGGCCTGGATGCCATGGCCGGTGACGTCGCCCACGGCCACCAGAAAATGCCGCTCCCCATGTTCGCCTGGGCGCATGAGGTAGTCGTAATAATCGCCGCCGGTGGCGTCGCAGGGCCGGCTCACCCCGGCCACGTCGAAGCCGGCCAGGGCCGGCGCGCCCTTGGGCCAAAAGCCTTGCTGGACGCTGGCCGCCACCTCCATGTCGAAATCCATGCGCTGTTTGGCCAGGGCCTCGCCGTGCAGGCGCGCGTTGACAATGGCCACGGCGGCCTGGGCGGCCAGCAGGGAAAAGGTCTCCAGATCGTCGGGGCCAAACTCCCCGCCGCCGGCCTTGTTGATGCACTGCACCACGCCGATGACCCGTTCGCGGTACGTCAGCGGCACGCACAGCATGGAGCGGGTGCGATAGCCGGTTTGGCGGTCCACCTCGCGGTTAAAGCGTGGATCGGCATAGGCGTCGGCCAACAGCACGGGCTCGCCGGACGCGGCCACCCAGCCGGCCACGCCCTGGCCCGGAGCCAGGCGGAACCCGGACCGAAGCGGCAGGCAGGCCGGGCCCTGGGCCACGGTGAAGACCAGCTCGCCCTGACCAGGGCCTGGCGTGTCGTCCACCAAGAGCAGGCTGGCCGCCTCGGCGCATAGGGCCTGGCGCGAGGTGGTCATGATGCGCTCAAGCACTTCGGAAAGATCCAGGGATTCGGCCACGAGCCGCGACAGGGCGAAACACCGCCGCAGCCCATCGATCTTGCGCGACAGGCTGACAGCGTCCCCGGCCTCGGCGGGCATGGCGTCCGTCGATGTCATGGCCCCATGCTACAACAAATCGCCGCGAGGGCAAAGCCGCGCGGCGAGAGGTCGTGGGAAATAGCTGCTTCCTGGGAAAAACTAGACCGAGGGGCTGTCCAGCAGTGCTATGGCCGTGGTCTTTTCGTCCTGGAACCGCGACAAGACGGCTTCACGGATACGCTTGTTGTGGCGGAAAAACTGTTGCCCCCGGACGCGGTAGACCTCTTCGATGACCGCCTTGTCAAAATCCTGACCCGGCGGCATGGCCTCGGCTTTTTCGATGGCCTGGGTAAAAATGCGCTCGGCTCCGCCCGGGCCGTGCTGCACGGCCGTGCTCCACAAGACTTCGCGCAGGGCGTAGGAGCGCTTGGTGACATCCACGCCCGTGGTCAGCACAATGGACTTGGCGGCCGGCGAGTAATTGTTGGAGCGGATAAACTCATGCTGCAAGGCCTCGAAACGCCTGGGGTCCGAGGCGGCCACGGTCTTCCAGGCGGCCGGCATCCGCCCGGAACGCCCGCCGGTGTCGGCCGGACCGGCCGACCGCAGCTTGCCCGCGATGTCCGGAGCCTTGTCGTCGAGGAAGCGCAGGAAATAGTCCATGGTGCCGGTCTTGGAAGCAATCTGGTACTGGCCGTAGGAGGTGCCGCCCCGGCTGTCGTAGCCGATGTAGTCGATCTCGGAATTGGATTCGTACTGGGCGGACAGCCGGCCGGCCTTGTGCTCCAGGGTCGAGGGCAGCACCTTGCGGGAGACGGCGGCCGTTTCCTTGGCCTGTTCCACCCGGGTCGTCTCGGCCAGGATGTTTTCCGCGCCGGCAACAGCCAGCAGCAGCTCTTCCTCGCGCTTGGTGAAACCGCCCCGCCCCGAAGCCTGGTTGACCCGGCCCAGGTGGCCGAGGTCGTCGGGGTGGCGGGCCGCAGCGCTGACGGCCATGCGCACGGCCGACTTGTCAACGGCCCGACGGATGCTTGATCCGCCGGCATCGGCCCCAGCGGCGGCCGACGCTCCCGAAGAAGAGGTCGGCGCGGACGTCTGGCCAGCGGAGGCCTGTTCCATGGCCATGCGCGACAGCGTGGCCAGGGCGCTGCCCTGGAAGCTGGCCATGCCCTGGCTCAATCCCGGACTGAGTCCCGGGTTTTTGCCCGGGTTCATGCCCTGCTCCATGGCCGTCAAAGCCTTGGCGTCAGTCTGGTAGCCCAGCATGGACAACGCCGCGTCCCGACCCGTGCCTTCGCCCGAGGACAACATCTCCAGGCCGGTGATCATATTTTCCTTGGGAATCGACAACTTGCTGTTCTTGCCGACTTCCCCGTTGATCCCGTACCCGCTTTGCAGCATATTTTGGAAAAGTTTGGGATCAAGCCTGGCCTTGCCCGATCCCGGCGTACTTGCAGCCGCTTTCTTCAGGAAATCCTGAGCGGTAGTGTTGGTTGTCGCTATGGCCATGGCGCTATCCCGTGGTTCGATCAATCCGTTGACGCGATCGGGTTATTGCAACCCTTGTGCCGACGAACCGGAGCCCTCGTGGAAAACAGCCACCGTTTCTTTCGCAACGCCGCCTGCCGGTATTTCCCCTGCCACCCCGGGGCCGATCCCGAGGCCTTCAACTGTCTGTTCTGTTTTTGTCCGCTGTATTTCTTGGAAAACTGCGGCGGCGACCATGAGATGATCAAAGGGATAAAGGACTGTACGCCCTGCCTGCGGCCGCATCGGCCCGAGGGGTATGACGAGATCCTGGCGCGGTTGCGCGAGGAGGCGGCGGCGCGGCGGGAGGCGGCGGTTGTGAGCGACGGGAGCGCTTGACCGTCAGGAAACCAGTTGTCCGGTCTTTAGCCTAAATGGTGCGATATAGCTGACAGCCATTTTGCCGACGGTTCACCGACATGTGTTGAACTAGACTACAAGCGCAAAAAAAGGGAGGCCCCAAAGGGCCTCCCTGTCAATCGACCGGAGCCGATTTTCTACCACTTGTCGGTGGCAAAGGCGTCGGAACCGAAGCCGAAGTCGGCAGCGGGCTCGCCGCCCACGACCGGCTCGCCGGTTCCGCCGGAAGCGCCGGCAGCCGCCGGAGCAGCGCCGCCGCCGGAAACGGTGACCACGCCGTGCTTCTTGACGTCCTCGATCATCTTGAGCAGCTCGTCGACCTTGCCGATGTACTCGACAACCTTGGCCTCGGAAGCCACGATGACCTTCTCGCCGGCGTCCTTGGCGGACTCTTCAAGGCGCTTGGCCTTGTCTTCGGCGGCCTTCATGCGGACTTCGACGTCCTTCAAGATGGCGGTCTTCTCGGCCAGTTCCGCTTCGACCTTGGCGAGCTTGGCGGCCTGCTCGTCGATGGTCTTCTTGGAATCGGTCAGCTTGGCGAAAATCGCGTTGACCTCGGCCACGACATCCGGGGGCAGCACGGCCACGGAGACGTTCTGGGCGGTGGCGCCCAGCTCGCCCGAGCTCATCCGGACGAGTTCCGGATGCTGCTCGTAGATCCAGGCCTTGGCGAGGGCGGCGGCGAACGGCGCCAGCTCGGCGTCGATTTCCATGCCGGTCATGAAACCGACCATCTCGGCCACGCCCTTCTTGTTGCCTTCCTTGTCGACGCCCTTGAGATACGACACGAACGCATTCATGGGGAACACTTTGCGCGCTTCAGCCATGGTACCCTCCTAAATTAGACCAAGAAAGTTTTTTCTTCTTCACGTTTGAGGGGGAGACGCCCAGCCTGATGGGCGTACACCAACGCCGTGGTTCTGTAGACCAAGTGCCCGAGCTTGGACCAGGGCAGATAGGCGAACAGCATGAACACCGAAATCAGATGCAGGTAATAGGTCGGATAGGCCAGGGAGGGCACACCAGCCAGACGGAAGATTTCCGCCCCAAGGCCGGTGAGGGCCACGGCCCAGATGACGCCGAGCAGGTACCAGTCGTAGTAGGACGACGTGGACTTGGCCGGGTCGACATTGATCCGACGCCGGGTCAGCATGACCAAGCCGTAGATCAGGGCCACGGCGCCGACGTTGGCGAGAATCTTCACCGGACTCCACAGCGGCATGGGGGTGTGCCCCAACGGCGCGATGAAGGTGATGATCTTGCCGCCCCAGTGAGAAACGGCCACGACGCCGGTGACGATGGCCAGGGCCACGAAACCGTAGAACAGCGACAGGTGGCCCTTGTATCGCTCGGTATTGTCGACGCCGCACTCGTTAAACTTGGAGTGGGTGCCGATTTCGTCCACGATGACGGCCTTGAGCGATTCGATCAGGGTCGGCTTTTTGGCCTTGGTCCCGATCTGCAAGGTCGTCGGCGTGGTCTTCTCAAAGCTCTTCCACAACTTCGTCACGCCCTTGTAGAACGTGAAGGCCACGAAAGCCGAGACCAGCATGAAGATGGGGTCGATGGTGTAATCGCCGGGGTAGAGCTTGCCGAAGACGATCTCGCCCTGGGGCAGCTTGAACCCGGTGGTGATGAGCCAAATGAGCATGAACAGCACGGCCGGGATGGCGATGAGCTTGGGCAGATACTTGGGCGAGCTCATCCATTTGCCGATGATGGTCGGCGTGACCAGATCCCGGTAGGTGATGTTGCGGATGGCCGAGACGAGGTCGCCGGGACGCGCGCCCCGGGGGCACAGGTCGGAACAGGTCTGGCAGTTGTGGCACAGCCAGATGTCGATGTCGCCCTCGAAACGGTCCTTGAGTCCCCACTGGGCCCAGACCATTTCCTTGCGGGGAAACGGCGTCTCGGGCGGAGCCAGAGGGCAGGCCACGCTGCAGGTGGCGCACTGGTAGCACTTCTTGACGGCTTCGCCACCGGCCGCCTGCACGTCCTTGACGAACTGCAGATCGGGCTTGATACGCTGCTCGTTTGCCATGGAGCCTTCCCTCCTAATAGCCTTTGAACGGGTTCGGCCCGATCTTGAGGACCATGTCCATGAACTGGTCGATCATGTCGGGAATCTTGTCGTATTCGTCGATGGCCACCTGATACTGCTCGACGCGCTCAGGTTCCACGCCCAGACGCTTGAGCGACTCGGCGATGTTTTCCTTGCGGCGGTTGCAGATCTCGGAGCCCTTGACGAAGTGACACTGGTAGTCGTCGCCATACTTGCAGCCAAGCATCATGACGCCGTCAACACCCTTGCTCATGGCGTCGGCAACCCAGATGGCGTTGACCGAACCCAGGCAGCGCACCGGGATGATGCGCACGTAGGGGCTCCACTTCTTGCCGCGAAGGGCCGCCATGTCCAGGGCCGGATAGGCGTCGTTTTCGCAGGCCAGGATGAAGACGCGCGGTCCGCCGTCTTCGATTTTCGGCGGGATCTCGCATTCGCGGATCTGGGAGCCGATCATGTCGACGTTGTAGTTGTCAAAGGAGATGACGCGTTCGGGGCAAGCGCCCATGCAGGTGCCGCAGCGGCGGCAACGCGTGGGATTGGGCTTGGGCGTTCCCTTTTCGTCGTCGTCCAGGGCGCCAAACGGACATTCCTCGGTGCAGCGTTTGCACTGGGTGCAGCGCACGAAGTTGAACACCGGGTAGGACAGATCGCCCGAACGGGGATGGACGGCCACGCCCCGGCTGGCGGATTCGATGCACTGGATAGCCTTAAGCGCCGCGCCGGCCGCGTCTTCCTTGGCCTGGGCCATGGTCATGGGCTGGCGCACACAGCCGGCGGCATAGACGCCGGTGCGGCGGGTCTCGTAGGGGAAGCAGATGTAGTTCGAATCGGCAAAGCCGTCGAAGAGCTGCAGATCCGGGAAGGCCGGCCCCTGGCGATAGAGCAGGTTGATGGTCGGATCCAGGGCCGTGGCCGGCACGATGCCGGTGGGCACGACGACCAGATCGGCGGCCAGGCTGATGTCGCCGCCAAGCAGCGTGTCCTTGGCCGAGACCACCAGGCTCACGCCTTCCTCGGCAACGCCGGTGACCGTGCCCTTGGTGAGCATGACGCCGGGGTTGTCCTGGGCGGCGCGGTAGTAGCGCTCGTTGATGCCGGGGACCATCATGTTGTCATAGATGATCATGGCCACGGCGTCGTCGAGCTTCTCGCGCACGTAGTTGGCCTGTTTGAGCGCCACAAGGCTCGTCAGCTCCGAGGAGTAGGCCAGGTGCTTGGGGGTCTTGATGGGCGTAAAGACCGGTCCGGCTTCCTCGCCTTCCTTGGCCTCGGCGGGCTTGGCCGCTTCGGCCGGGGCGTCCTCGGCGACGGCGGCCGGCTTGGCTTCCAGAGCCTTGGTCACGTCCACGATAAAGGCCACGGTCTTGGGCGCCTTGCCGTCGGAGGGCCGCTTGATGGAGCCGGCCTTGACCATGGCTTCGAACTCGGCCGAGGTCACGACGTTTTTGAGCGTGCCGTAGCCGTAGGGAGCCAGGGCCTCGCCGTCCATGGGCTGCCAGCCGGCGGCCAGGACCACGGAGCCGATGGGCAGGGTCTCTTCCTTGCCGCCGCTTGCCAGGGTGGCCTCGTAGAGGCCCGGCGCGCCGGCCAGGAGCTTAAGCGTCGTGGACAGCTTGACCGTGATCTTGCTGTTGCCGGCAACCAGGCCGATGAGGCGGTCGATGCCGGTGTCGGTGGCTTCCAGGTAAGGATAGGCCAGGGGGAACGTCTTGTAGAGGTTGGCCGCCTTGCCGCCCAGGGCCGCTTCCTTTTCCACGAGGACCACGGAGTAGCCGGCGCCGGCCGCAGCCAGGGCGGCGTTGATGCCGGTCCAGCCGCCGCCAAGGACCAGGATGGTCTTGTTGGTCTCGGGAATCTCGGGGTTGGGCTTGGCCATCTTCTGGAGCTTGACCACGCCCATGCGCAGGTAGTCCTGCACCAGGGAAGTCAGCTCGCGGGGCACGGGCTGCCCGGCCACCGGGGCCGAACCGTCCGGGTTTTTATAGGACAGGGTCACGAACTCGCGCAGGTTGACACGGTCAACGATGACCTTGTCGCCGAAGTCGAAGACTTCCCAGTCCACGCGGGGCGAGGTGCCGGCCAGCATGACCGCGTCGATCTCGCCGGACTCGACGTCGGCCTTGATCATGGCCACGCCGTCGGGGCTGGACAAACGCTTGTGCGACTTGACGATGGGGCAGGCCCCAGCGCATTTTGCCTTGACGAACGCGACCAACTCCTCGGCGGACAGAAGCGGGGCGACGCTGGATTCGTCGATATACACACCGATTTTTTCGGCCATCGCCGCTACCTCCCTCGCACCGAAGCGATTGCTTTCATGGCCGCGCCGGTGGCCGACTGGGCCGACTTCATGACGTCAAGGGGCGTGGCGGCGCAACCGGCGGCAAAAATGCCCTTCTCCTCGCCGCCCACGATAAATCCCATCTCATCGACGGGCACGTCCACAGGCAGGCGTTCGCCGGCAATGCTCGGCTGCATGCCCGTGGCCAGGACGACCAGTTCGAACCGGTTGTCGGACTTGATGCCGGTAACGGCGTCTTCCACGGTGAGGATGACGTCGCCGGTGCCGGCGTCCTCGGCCACGGCGGCCACCTTGCCCTTGACCGCGTTTATGCGGTCATCATCCAGGATGCGCTTGGCGAAGTTGTCGTAACGGCCGGGGGTGCGCAGATCGATGTAGTAGATGGTCACGCGCGCATCGGGGAAGGCTTCCCGGACGTAGGCGGCCTGCTTGAGCGACGCCATGCAGCAGATGTAGGAACAGTAGTTAAGGTGGTTCTCGTCGCGGGAACCGGCGCACTGGACGAAAGCCACGCTGCGCGGGGCCTTGCCGTCCGAGGGGCGCACGATATTGCCGCAGGTCGGGCCGTTGGGGGAGGCAAGCCGCTCCAGCTGCATGTTGGTCACGCAGTTGGCGATGTCGCCCGCGCCGAGGTTGGTCAGGCGGGTGACGTCGTAGGGCTTCCAGCCGGTGGCGTACACGATGGAACCGACCTTGAGGACGATTTCCTTGGGGGCGTCGTCGAGATTGATGACGTCGGAGCCGGACAGGACTTCCAGGTCTTCCTTGGTGCAGCGTTCCTTGTCGAGAACGTAGCGGTTGGGGAAGGCGAAGGGCACGTCCATGTACAGGGCCTTGCGGTCGCCCAGGCCCAGTTCGAAATCGCTTTTGACGTCCTTGGACAGCTTTTTCGCGGTATCCGAGAGATCGACGCTGCCGGGTTCGACGAAGCGGGGCTTGATTTTCACCGTGACTTCGTAGTCACCGGCCTTGCCCGTGACCTTGGTCACTTCGGCGAGGGTGAAAAACTTGACGTTTTTATTGTTCTTGATGCGCTGGAACTGAATTTCCAGCCCGCAGGACGGGGGGCACAGCTTGGGGAAATATTTGTTGAGCTGCATCACCCGGCCGCCGAGAAAGGGGTTTTTCTCGACGATGTAGACTTCGTGGCCGACCTCCGCGGCTTCCAGCGCGGCGGTGATGCCGCTGAAGCCGCCGCCGACGACCAGTATCGCGTTGCTCGACATCGCAACCTCCCGGCAATGGTTAAGGCCAGCAAGAAAACGGCCTGATCCGCGAGGATAGACCGCCCCCGCCGTAGGCGTACAAGCACGGTCCATCCGCCCGGGTAAGACCGTTAAAAAGCGGCCGCCGGGCTAACCCGGCGGCCGCTCTGGTCATTCCTACTGAGCGTCGGGAATGATCTGGTAGTAGGTCTTCTTGAAGACCTTGGTTTCCTTGGTGGCCGGATCGTACTTCGAGTTGACGAAGCACTTCCATTTGGAGTCGTCCAGGCCCAGGAAGTCGCCGCGGTAGTAGAAGCCCGGGTAACGGGTCTCTTCGCGGAACATGATGTGGGTCATGTGCAGGCGGACGGTCCACAGGCGGTGGTACTGTTCCCAGCAGCGCATAAGCTCGTGCAGGTCACGGGCGGCCAGCTTCTTGCTGTCCTCTTCCAGGTACTGCAGCAGCTGGAAGCCGGTGTCGAGCAGGGTCTTGGAGGTCGTGTACAGGGTGGCGCAGCCTCCGCCGTACTCGTCCGTGCACTTCACCAGGCGCATCATGAAGTTATGCGGGCTGATGAAGTTCGGGTTGACAATCGGGTCGGTGGAGATGCCGACGTTGTCCTTGAAGGTGTGCCAGGGCTGGTAGATCTCTTTGGCCAGCTCGGCGGCGGTGACGGACAGGGTGGGCTTGAAGTCCTTGTGGTCGACAACCCAACGGACCATCTGCTTGCCGCAGATACGGCCTTCAGCGTGGGAGCCGGAGGAGAACTTGTGGCCGGAAGCGCCGACGCCGTCAGCGCAGGTCCACAGGCCGTTGACCGTGGTCATGCGGTTGTAGACTTTGCCGTTGTCGGCCTTGATCTTGTACTCTTCGGGAACCCAGGCTTCGTCCGGGCCGGAGACCCAGATGCCGCAGCAGCCGGAGTGGGAGCCGAGCAGGTACGGCTCGGTCGGCATGATCTCGGAGCCCTTCTTCTCGGGCTCGGTGTCGGTGCAGGCCCACAGGTTGGCCTGGCCGACGCACATGTCGAGGAAGTCTTCCCAAGCTTCGGACTCGAGGTGCTTCTGCTGCTCAGCGTTCAGGTTGGCGAAGGTGGCCTGGAGGGCGCCGGCGGTGTCCATGTAGATGGGGCCGCGGCCTTCGCGCATTTCACGAAGCATCATGTGGTTACGCAGGCAGGTCGGGATGATGTGACCCTTGGCGTAGCCGCGATCCTCGTAGGGCTTCAGCATGGCGCGGTTGGTGACGCAGTAGTCTTCACCCTTGGCGTTGGTGGCTTTGGCCTTGAAGAGCAGGAACCAAGCGCCGACCGGGCCGTAACCGTCCTTGAAGCGGGCGGGGACGAAGCGGTTTTCCATCATGGTCATTTCGGCGCCGACCTGAGCGCACATGGTGTAGGTGGAGCCGGAGTTCCACACGGGGTACCAGGCGCGGCCCATGCCTTCACCAGTGGAGCGGGGACGGTACACGTTGACCGCGCCGCCGCAGGCCACCAGGATGGCGTTGGCCTTGAAGACATAGACTTTGTTTTCGCGGGTGGAGAAGCCGACCGCACCGGCGATGCGGTTGGGCTGCTTGGCGTCCAGGAGCAGCTTCACGATGAAGATGCGCTCCAGGTAGCGGTCCTGGCCCAGGGCGTTCTTGGCGGCTTCGGCCACGATGCACTTGTAGGACTCGCCGTTGATCATGATCTGCCAACGGCCGGAGCGGACGGGGTCGGCGCCGGTGCGCAGGGAGACGCCGGCGGCCTTGGACTGGGCGCCGTCGAGGTTGTGACCGTGGGCGTCCTTGGTCCAGCAGGGCAGGCCCCACTCTTCGAACAGGTGAACGGAATCGTCGACGTGACGGCCAAGGTCGAAGATCAGGTCTTCGCGAACCAGGCCCATCAGGTCGGTGCGGACCATGCGGACGTAGTCGTCAGCATCGTTCTTGCCGAGGTAGGTGTTGATGGCGGACAGGCCCTGGGCAACGGCGCCGGAGCGCTCCAGGGAGGCCTTGTCCAGCAGCATGATGCTGATATCGCCGCCAACTTTGTCGGCCCAGCGAACGGCTTCGAAAGCCGCGCCGCAGCAGCCCATGCCGCCGCCGACAAAGAGGATGTCGACATCTTTTTCAATCAGTTCCGGCTCGGCAAGGGCAACGCCTTTGGGCTCGTCCTTCACGGGAATGGTCGGCATAATATATGTCCTCCGTAGGGTGGATGGCTATTCAGTTGGCGAAACGGACTACTTGCAGAAGCCGTCCAACCAGCACTGCACGGTGTCGGCGCCGGTGACGTCGAACTTCTTGCCAAGGGCTTCCTTGGGGGTGACCAGGGCGGTCTCGGTGAAAAGCAGTTCGCTTTCCAGATCGCCCGGCTCCGGCTTGCCTTCGAAGGGCTTGATCGAACCTTCGGGGGTGGTGCGGATGGGGAACTTGAAGCGCTTGATGTTGCCGTTGCGGAACTTCACGGTCCACATGATGGAGTCGGCGGAACGCATGGGGATCGAGGTGCCGCCCATGGGAGCGAAGTCAGCGTAGGGGCGAGCGGAGATAGCGCCCTGGGGGCAGATCTTCACGCAAGAGTAGCATTCCCAGCAAGCGGAAGGCTCCTGATTGAAGGCCTTCATTTCCTGAGGATCCAGAATCATCAGGTCATTGGGGCAAATGTACATGCACGCGGTCTTCTCACCGCCTTTGCATCCGTCACACTTGCTCGGATCCACAAAGGTAGGCATAAGTAGTCCTCCAAACGTTTAGTTGTTGTACACCCAGCGCCCAATCCATTAAAGAGCTGAACGCCTGGACGCCTGGGACATCCGCGCGCCGTCGCCATGTGGCGCATTGTGCGCCTGGCTCCGGCTTGCCCTCATGCGTCGGCGTCGCTTGGTGCCGACGTTCTATGCAACCGCCGGGCTTGGGGATTTTTGTCATCCCCACCGCCTCTCGACAACAAAACCCCGGAATCGCTTCCGTTTGTGAACTGCCTGCGGTTAGCTTGTGATCGGTTTAACAAGCGCCGCAACCCCAGTCAAGGGTAATGTTCTTTTTTTCACGTCCGTCCAAAAGCGCCGACAAATCGGCCCCGGAGACCCCGGCGGGACCCCGGTCACGGACGATGCACGGTAGTGGTTGCACCGTCCAAGCTAGCAGACCCCACCCACCCCCGCAAGACCTTTTCCCGGTTTTCCCCGGTTCCTCTTTACAACCCCCCTGCCTCTTGTGACTTTTTTGACAACGGCATGATACCCCAGGCCAAACCTCCGCCTCTTGGCCGGCCGGACGCGTCATGGACGTCTTCACCAACGTCCCGGCTTTTGTAACCCGGCGACGCAGGTCCCCACCCCAGGCCGCGACGCCCGCGTCGGCCCGGCCCTTGACGCCCTTGCCTCCTCCCGGCTATTGCCCCCCCTGTCTGCTTGGCAGACGGACCTTTCGAGAAACGGAAGACGGTGGGAATCCGTCGCAGTCGCGCTGCTGTATTCGGGGTTATTGGCCGACCTCCACTGGGTGTTCCCGGGAAGGACAAGGCCGCTGCCGCCGGTCGAAACGACCCGCCCCGTAAGCCAGAAGACGCCTCGAAAACGGTCGGCATTCGGGCCTCGCGCAAAGGGCCGGAGTGACCAGCGACGGCAATCGGCGACGTCCGGGCCGTTTCTCGCACCCGTGCCCGTTCCCTCTGCCGGGAACGGGTGTTTTTTTCGCGTCTCCCCATTCCCCGCAAGGGGACATGCCGACCTCCCCAAACGCCTTCGGGCAAACAGGAGGACCTCGCATGATCACCCACTCCCTGGGCTTTCCCCGCATGGGGCTGGCCCGCGAACTCAAGACCGCCCTTGAAGCCCGCTTCGCCGGGACCCTCGACGCCGCAGGACTGGCCCGCGTGGCGGCCGACCTGCGCCTGCGCCACTGGCGGCTCCAGGCCGCGGCCGGGATCGACCTCGTGCCGGTCGGCGATTTTTCCCTCTACGACCACATGCTCGATCTGGCCGTGCTTTTCGGCGTCGTGCCCGCCCGCTACGGCCATGCCGGCGGACCGGCGGACGAGGCCCTCTACTGGCGCATGGCCCGGGGCGAGGCCGGCACGGATGGCCGCGTCACGGCCCTGGAAATGACCAAGTGGTTCGACACCAACTACCACTACCTCGTGCCGGAATTCGAACCGGACCAGAGCTTTGCCCTGGTCGGCACGACAATCCTCGACGAGGCGGCCCAGGCCCGGGCCGCCGGGTTCACGCCCAAGGCCGTGCTGCCCGGACCGGTCACGTTCCTGATGCTCGGGGCCTGCGCCGGCGAGCCCTTCGACCGCCTGGCCCTGCTGCCGCGCCTGCTGCCGGCCTACAGCCAACTCCTCGCCAAGCTGGCCGAGACCTGCCCCTGGATCGAACTCGACGAGCCGGTCCTGTGCCAGGATCTGCCGGCTGACGCCCTGGCCCCCTGCCGGGCGGCCTGGACCGCCCTGGCCGAGGCCGCCGCCCCGGCCCGCCTGCTGCTGGCCGCGCCCTACGGCAGTCTGGCCCACAATCTGGACTTCGTGCGCGACCTCCCCGTGGGGGCGCTTCATATTGATCTCGTGCGCGACCCCAGCCAGCTCGCCCTGGCAGCCAAGGCCCTGGCCCCCGAGACCGCCCTGTCCCTGGGTCTGATCGACGGCCGCAACATCTGGCGGGTGGACGCCGCCGCGGCGCTAAGCCGCATCGCCCTGGCCGCCGAACGCCTGGGGCCCCGGCGCCTCATGCTCGCCCCGTCGTGTTCCCTGCTCCACTGCCCCGTGGACCTTGAGGCCGAAACGGACCTCGACCCGGAAATCCAATCCTGGATGGCCTTTGCCGTGCAGAAATGCCGCGAAGTCCGCCTGCTGGCCGACGCCGCCGCCCCGAGCGGGGCCGGTCGGCCCGAGGTGGCCGACGCCCTGGCCGAAAACCGCCGGGCCTGGGAATCGCGCCGGGCCAGCCCCCGGCTGGCCGATGCGGCCGTGCGCCGCCGCACGGCCGCCGTCAGCCAGGACATGTTCCACCGCCCGGCTGCCTTTGCCGCCCGCGCGCCGCTCCAGGCCGAAGCCTTGCAGCTTCCCCTGATCCCGACCACCACCATCGGTTCCTTTCCCCAGACCCCGGAGATCCGCCAGACCCGGGCCAAGTTCCGCCGGGGCGAGCTTGCCGCCGCCGCCTACGAGGCCTTCGTGCGCGGCCAGGTGGCCGAGGCCGTGGCCCGCCAGGAGGCCCTGGGCCTGGACGTGCTGGTCCACGGGGAGCCTGAGCGCAACGATATGGTGGAGTTTTTCGGCGAAAAGCTCGCCGGTTTTTGCTTCACCCGAAACGGCTGGGTGCAAAGCTACGGCTCGCGCTGCGTCAAGCCGCCGGTCATCTACGGCGACGTGTCGCGCCCCGGCCCCATGACCATCGGGCTGGCCGTTTTCGCCCAATCCCTCACCGACAAGCCGGTCAAGGGCATGCTCACCGGCCCTTCGACCATTTTGGCCTGGAGCTTTGTGCGCGACGACCAGCCCCGGGAGGTGACCCGCCGCCAGATCGCCCTGGCCGTGCGCGACGAGGTGGCCGATCTGGAGGCCCAGGGCATCCGCGTCATCCAGATCGACGAGCCGGGGCTGCGCGAAGGCCTGCCCCTGCGACGGCGCGACTGGGAGACCTCCCTGGCCCTGGCCGTGGACGACTTCCGCCTGGCCGCCGCCGTGGCCAAGGCCGAAACCCAGATCCACACCCACATGTGCTACGCCGACTTCGATGAGATCGTGCCCGAGGTGGCCGCCATGGACGCCGACGTGATCAGCGTCGAGGCCAGCCGCAGCCGCATGGCCCCCCTGGCCGCCTTTGCCCGGGACGGCTACCCCAACGCCATCGGACCGGGCCTGTACGACATACATAGCCCGCGCGTGCCCTCGGCCGAGGAAATGGAAGATCTGCTGCGGCGGGCCGCCGCCCTCATCGACCCGGCCCGGCTGTGGGCCAACCCGGACTGCGGCCTCAAAACCCGCGCCTGGGACGAGGTCACGCCGTCCCTGGCCAACATGGTCGCGGCGGCCCGACGCCTGCGGGCGCAACTGGCCGGGCAAGGCTTGTGAAAATAGTCCTTGACAGGAAGCAAGAGGGGAACGTACCCGTATTGCCCATGCAGACCCTCCACACCCCCACCACCGGCTTTTACTTTTGGTACTGGTTTAGCCACGCCCGTGGTCTGGGGGGGTTGCGGTCGAACTAGGTCAATCGCAAACGAGCCTCTCCAGGGCCGCGGGCATTACGCCGGCGGCCCTTTTTTATTACCAGTCGCCGGCGGCCGCGGCCGGTTGGGCCAAACGCAAGGAGATACGCCATGCTGCTTGGGAAAGCCGTCCGCCTCGAACGCATTTTCAATCGCAACACCCACCGCGCCATCATCGTCCCCATGGACCACGGCGTCACCGTCGGCCCCATCTCGGGCCTCATCGACATGCGCGACGCCGTCAACCAGGTGGCCGAAGGCGGAGCCAACGCCGTGCTCATGCACAAGGGCCTGCCGCGCTGCTCCCATCGCGGACGCGGCCGCGACGTCGGACTGATCATCCACCTGTCCGCTTCCACCAGCCTGTCGCCCTTCCCCAACGCCAAGACCCTGGTCGGCACCGTCGAAGACGCCATCAAGCTCGGAGCCGACGCCGTATCCCTGCACATCAACCTCGGCGACGAGACCGAGCGCGACATGCTGGCCCACCTCGGCGAAACCACCTCCCGGGCCGCCGACTGGGGCATGCCCGTGCTGGCCATGGTCTATGCCCGAGGCCCCAAGGTCAAAAACGAGTACGACGTGGACGTGGTGGCCCACTGCGCCCGGGTCGGCACCGAACTCGGCGCGGACGTGGTCAAGGTGCCCTACACCGGCGACATCGAATCCTTCTCCAAGGTCACCGACGCCTGCTGCATCCCGGTGGTCATCGCCGGCGGCCCCAAGATGGACAACGACCGCGACCTGCTGCAAATGGCCCACGACTCGGTCCAGGCCGGCGGCTCGGGCCTGTCCATCGGGCGCAACATCTTCCAGCACGCCCAGCCCGCCCGCATCGTCCAGGCCCTGCACGGCATCGTCCACCTCGACTGGGAAGTCGACCAGGCCCTCGAACTCCTCAAGGATTAAGTCATGACCAAAGAAATATGGCTCAAGGTCGTTCCCTTCGACAAAAACGTCATCACCCTCGGCCTCGAATCCGGCGTGGACGGATTCGTGGTCGAGGCGGCCGACGCCGACAAGGTGCTGGCCCTGGGGCGCACCCAGGTGATGACGCCCGATCAGTTCGAACTGATCCCCATCTGCTGCAAGGATGACGAGGGAACGGCCATCGACTCCTTAAAGGCGTGTCGTCCGGTCTTTCTGGCCCAGGGCTGGGAGATCATTCCGGTGGAAAACATCCTGGCCTGCACCGAAGGCCTGGGCCTGGAATGCGAGAGCCTGGACCGGGCGCGGCTGGCCGCCGGGGTTTTGGAGCGCGGCGCGGACAAGCTGCTCATCACCCCCGAGGCCGTGTGCGATCTTAAAACCATCGTCAATGAACTGAAGCTCTCCCAGGGAACCATGGAACTCGCGGCGGCCACCATCACCAAGATCGAACACGCGGGCCTTGGCCACCGGGTCTGCGTGGACACCACGAGCATTCTTAAAACCGGCGAAGGGATGCTTGTGGGCAACAGCTCGGCCTTCACCTTCCTGGTCAACGCCGAAACCGAGTCCAATCCCTACGTCGCCGCCCGGCCGTTTCGCATCAACGCCGGCGCCGTCCACGCCTATTGCCAGATGCCCGGGGACAAGACCCGCTACCTCGAAGAGCTGGCCTCGGGCTCGGAAGTGCTGATCGTCTCCCACAAGGGCGCCACCAAGACCGCCGTGGTCGGCCGGATCAAGACCGAAATCCGCCCCATGCTGCTCATCACCGCCTCCGTGGGCGGCAAGGAAGGCAAGGTGTTCCTGCAAAACGCCGAAACCATCCGCCTGGTCACCCCCGAGGGCAAGCCCGTCAGCGTGGTGGCCCTTAAGGAAGGCGACACGGTGCTCGTTTCCACCGACGTGGCCGGACGCCACTTCGGCATGCGCATCGCCGAAGAGATCAAGGAAGGATGACATGAACCCGGACACGACTAAGCCTGCCGTCGCCCCGGGTTCCCTGGAGGAGGCGCTGCTCGAAATTCGTCGCGGCATCGACGCCGTGGACGACGAGATCGTGGGCCTGCTCAACAAACGCGCCGCCCTCAGCCTTGAGGTGGGGCGGCGCAAGGACGGCCGGGCCAGCGCCATCTTCAAGCCCTTCCGCGAACAGGAAGTGCTGGCCCGCCTCACCGCCGCCAATCCCGGACCGCTGCCCAACAACCATCTGATCGCCGTCTACCGCGAAATCCTGTCCTCCTCCAGACGCCTCCAGCGCCCCGAACGGGTGGCCTACCTCGGCCCCGAAGGCACCTTTTCCCACTTCGCCGCCATGGCCGCCCTGGGCCATTCCCCGGATTTCCTGCCCCAGACCACCATCGGCGACGTGTTCGCCGCCGTGGCCGGCAAGCAGGCCGACCTGGGCGTGGTGCCGCTGGAAAACTCCCTCCAAGGCACCATCGGCCAGAGCCTGGACAACTTCCAGCGCTACAACGTCTTTATCCAGGCCGAGATCACCTGCCGGGTCAGCCACGCCCTGCTCTCCACGGCAACGAGCCTGGACGCCGTGGAAATCGTCTACTCGCACCCCCAGCCCCTGGCCCAGTGCGCCGGCTGGCTCAAGACCCATCTGCCCCGGGCCAAGGTCATCCCCACCGACTCCACCGCCGCCGCCGCCGCGCGACTGGCCGGAGAGCCGAACGCCGCCGCCATCGGCCACCTGCGCCTGGCAGCCATGCACCACCTTAATGTGCTGGCCAGCCCCATCGAGGACCTGCCCGACAACTGGACGCGGTTTTTCATCATCGGCCCCGAGGACACCAAGCAGCAGACCCGGGACAAGACCTCGCTGCTTTTCACCGTGCCCAACAAGCCCGGCTCCCTGCATCAGGTGCTGGCCCATCTGGCCGGCGAAGGCATCAACCTGACCAAGCTCGAATCGCGGCCCATCCGCGGCGAAAAATGGCAGTACTTCTTCTTCGCCGACCTGCAATGCGACCTCACCCGCGAGGAATACAAGAAGCTCCTGGCCACCCTGACCGAAAATACCCACAGCCTGCGCATCCTCGGCTGCTACCCGGCCGGTCCCCAGGTGGACCTGGCCGAAGGCGCGACGGATAAGGGCGACGCGTAGATGGAAAAGAGCAACGAGAAGAAATCCGGGGGGGGATCATCCCCCCCGGTCCCCCTGGATAAATTGAAAGGAAGAAGGTCGCGCGGACCCAGCGCCACAACCCCAGTGGCACGCGACGCTTGAATGCAACGGACGGAAAGCGCTAGGGGGTTCCAAGGGGCGGTAGCCCCTTGGCCGCCGGAGGCTTCCCACCGACCACCCTTGCCAACGAGGACCCTATGCCGATCATCACCGCGCCGCCTTCCAAGTCCGTGTCCCACCGGGCCGTCATCGCCGCCAGCCTGGCCGCCGGCACCAGCCGCCTCACGGGTTTGCTCGATAGCCAGGACATTTCCCGCACCCGGGACTGCATGATTGCCATGGGCGCGGCCATGCACCCCCAAAGCGACGGCTCCGTGGTCGTCTCCGGCACCGCCGGCCGGCCCCTGGGCGGCGAAGACGAAGAAGAACATTCCGTCGCCCTCGACGTCGGCGAATCCGGCACCACCTGCCGCCTGCTCGTGGCCGTGGCCGCCGCCGGACGCGGCCATTTCCTGGTGCGCGGCCACGGCCGGATGCACGACCGCCCCATCGGCGAACTCGTCAACGCCCTGCTGCCCCTTGGCCCGGAATGCCTCTACCTCGAAAAATCCGGCTGCCCGCCCCTGGCCATCGTCACCCAGGGCCTGGCCGGCGGAACCACCGCCATCTCCCTGGAAGACAGCTCCCAATATCTCTCCGGGCTGCTGCTGGCCGCGCCCATGGCCGCCGGACCGCTGACCATCGAGATCATCGGCAAGAAAACCGTGTCCTGGCCCTACGTCGCCATCACCCTGTCCACCCTGGCCGATTTCGGCGTGCCCTTTGCCGTCCAGACCCGCCAGGGCGACGCCTGGGTCGAGGCCGACTGGCGCGCCATCACCGACGTCGTGCCCGGCCAGATCCGCTTCGCCATGCAGCCCGCCCGCTACAGGCCGCGCGAGTACGCCGTGGAAGCCGACTGGTCCAGCGCCTCCTACTTCCTGGCCGCCGGCGCCGTGGGACCGGCCCCGGTCACCGTGGCCGGCCTGCGCCAGGATTCGCTCCAAGGCGACCGGGCCATCCGCGACATCCTCGCCCGCATGGGCGCGCGCATCGAGGAAACGGCCGAAGGCCTCACCGTCTTCCCGTCCGAACTGCACGGCCAGGAACTCGACATGGGCCGCTGCCCCGACCTCGTGCCCACCGTGGCCGCCGCCGCCTGCTTCGCCTCGGGCGAGACCATCATTAAAAACGTCGCCCACCTGCGCCTCAAGGAGTCCGACCGCATCGAAGCCGTGGCCGAAAACTGCACCCAGGCCGGAGCCGTGGTCACCACCCTGCCCGACGGGCTGCGCATCAAACCCAAAGCCCTGCGCACCGACCAGCGCGTGGAATTCTCCGCCTTCGACGACCACCGTTTAGCGATGTCCGCCGCCATCTTCGAACTGGCCGGCATCGACGTGGTCATCGACAACCCCGGCTGCGTGGCCAAATCGTTCCCTACCTTCTGGGACAAATGGGAAGCCATACGCGAAGCGCTGCAGGACGAAGGGTAGACGAAGAAGGAAGAAATTAAGAAGGAAGAGCGGGCTCTGCCCGCACCCGCCGGGGGGCTGAGCCCCCCGGACCCCCCACAGGGGGAAAGGGCTTCGGGCGGTTTTCAGGTCGCGCCCAAGGCGGCGCGACCTGAAAACCGCCCGAAGCAAAAAATAAATTTCAGGAAGTTGACTACATTATGCCAGATACGAACAAACCGGCAACATCCCCCTCCACCCAGGAAAAAGTTTTTGGGGAAGGAGGGGGGCCGGGGGAGGAAACCCCTTTTTTCAAAAAGGGGTTTCCTCCCCCGGGCGCGCCGCGCGCCATTTCCACTATCGCCCTGGTCGGGGCGCGGGGGGGCATGGGCCAGCTTATCGCGGCCAAATGCCGGGCGGCGGGCGTGGCTGTTCGGGAGTTGGACCGGCCGCTGACTGATGACGGCATCGCGGCGGCGCTGGCCGGGGCGGACATGGTGCTCGTTTCGGTGCCGGTCTACGCCACGGCCGAGGTGACGGCCAGGCTCGCGCCGTATCTGGCCGCGCCGCAGATTCTGGCCGACGTCGGGTCGGTCAAGACGCTGCCTATCGCCGCCATGGTCGAGGGCTACGCCGGCCCGGTGGTGGGCACGCATCCGCTTTTCGGCCCGGCTCCGGCCCAGGACGACGGGCTGCGGGTGGCGGTCATGGACGGCCGGCCCGGGCAGGACGTCTGGGCGACCGAGCTTGTGGCCGACTGGTGCCGCCGCATCGGCTTTGCCCCTTTCCCGTCCACGGCCGAGGAGCACGACAAGGCGGCGGCCTATGTCCAGGGCCTCAATTTCGTCACCACCGTGGCGTATCTGGCTTCCCAGACGGCCGGCGGCGAGGTGCGCAAGTACTTAACGCCCTCCTTCGAGCGCCGGCTGGTTTCGGCGGAAAAACTCATCACCAAGGACGCGGCGCTATTCACGGCCCTTTTCGAAGCCAACCCGCACAGCCATGAGGCCGTGCGAAACTACCGGAATTTCCTCAATATCGCCGCTGGCGGCGACATCGACCTGCTGGTGCGCCGGGCCGAGGCCTGGTGGACCGAGAAGACGGAAAAAAAGGACAACCCATGAGTGCGATCAAGCTCCGCCAGGAAGGGACGTGGCTGCCGGCCGACGTCCAGACGCCTATCAGCCTGTTTCTCGGGCTTGTGGGCGAACGGCCCGGAATCCTTCTCGAAAGCGCCGAAGTCGACGGCCGCCTGGGCCGATACAGCCTCATCGCCTGGGATTTCCGCCTGCGCATCCGTTTGAAGGACGGCAAGCTCGACGTCAGCGCCCGGGACCAGCGGCTGGCCGGCCTGGAGAAGCATTCCGGCCGGGGCATGATGGAGGGGCTTCGGGCCGTGCTTACCGACCTCAACATCCTGGCCCCCGAGGGTTTTGACGACGTGCCGCCCATCACCCGCTCCCTGGTGGGCTATTTCGGCTACGGCGTGGCCGGGGTGTTCGAACCCAAGCTGGCCAAGGTGTTGCCGCCCGACGAGGCCGAATTCTGTCTGGTCTTGCCCGGCCGGGTGGTGCTTTTTGACCATGTCAAGCACCGCTGCCTGCATCTGTCCCTCGACGAGGGCAAAAAGGCCAAGATCGAGCACGCCAACATCTTCGCGCCCATGAACCGGCCGGTGCTGGGCAAGGTGGTCAACACCCCGGACGCCGAGGGCTACATGGACGCGGTGGCCCAGTGCAAGGAGATGATCCGGGCCGGCGAGTGCATCCAGACCGTGCTGTCCACCCGCTTTGCCGCACCGTTTTCCGGCGACCCGTTTGTGGTCTACCGCCGGCTGCGCCAGGTGAACCCCTCGCCCTACATGTTTTTCATGCGTTTGCCGCGCGTGACGCTGCTGGGGTCGTCGCCGGAGCTGCTCATCCGCTGCCGCGACGGCGAGCTGACCACCTGCCCCATCGCCGGCACGCGCCACCGCAGCGCCGATCCCGTCGAGGACGACCGTCTGGCCGAGGAACTGCTGGCCGATCCCAAGGAGCGCGCCGAGCACGTCATGCTGGTGGACCTTGGCCGCAACGACCTGGGCCGCATGGCCGAAAAGGGCACGGTGAAGGTGGAGAAGTTCATGACCGTGGAGCGGTTTTCCCATGTCATGCACATCGTCTCCTATGTCACGGCCAAGCTCAAAAAGGGCCTCGACGCCCTGGACGTGCTGCAATGCGCCTTCCCGGCCGGCACGCTTTCGGGCGCGCCCAAGGTGCGGGCCATGGAGATGATCGCGGACCTCGAAAACGCCCTGCCGCGCGGCCCCTACGCCGGCTGCATCGGCTGGATCGGCCTGGACGAAGGCCATGTGAACCTCGACACGGGCATCACCATCCGCAGCATATGGATTCGCGACGGCATGGCCTCGTGGCAGGCCGGCGCCGGCATCGTCTACGACTCGGACCCGGCTTCGGAATGGAAGGAGTGTCAAAACAAGGCCCGGGTCATCGCCGAAGTGCTGGCCGCCAAGGAGGAAGGCGATGTTTTTACTTATTGATAACTTCGACTCGTTCACCTTCAACGTGGTGCAGGCCTTCCAGCAGTGCGGCCACGATCCGGTGGTGCTCAAAAACGACGACCCCAAGATTCTGGAGCTGGCCGCCTCGGGCAAGCTGGAGAAGGTCTGCATCTCCCCCGGCCCGAGCAACCCCACCAACGCCGGGCTGTGCCTGCAATTTCTGGAGCTGTTGCCGGCCACGACCCCGGTCTTCGGCGTCTGCCTGGGCCATCAGATTCTGGGCCATTTCGCCGGCGCGCCGGTCGTGGTCGCCGACCGCATCATGCACGGCAAAACCTCCGACGTGTACCACCGCGAAACCGGCCTGTTCGAGGGCCTGCCCAACCCCATGGAGTGCTGCCGCTACCATTCGCTTTTGGTGCTGGCCTCCAAGGCTCCGGACAAGCTCGAAATCACGGCCTGGACCGAACAGAACGAAGTCATGGGGCTGCGCTATCGGGACCGGCCCTGGGTCGGCGTGCAGTTCCACCCGGAGTCGGTGTTTACGCCCGACGGCATGAAGCTGATCGGCAATTTCCCGGATAAGATTTTGTAAGGACGGCCAGACGTGAACACCATCCCCGCCCTCATCGACAAGGCCGAGGCCAGCCTTCGCGCCGCGCGGCTGCTTGGCAGCGAGGGCTACTTCGATTTCGCCGTGGGTCGCCTCCACGCCGTCATGCGCTACGTGGCCGAGGCCTTCCTCATCCGCCACGGCTACCCCGTGGCCGATGCCGGCAACATCCCCTCGGCCTTTGCCCTGCACCTGACCGCCACCGGCTACCTGCCCGAAACCTTCAACCGATTCTTAAGCGAAGCCGCCCGGCTGCGCGACCGGGCCGAAAACGAAACCGATACCGGCATCACCGCCGAAGACGTGTCCGAACAGATCGAACGGGCCAAGGCATTTTTGTACTTGGCCCGGGAAGAACTGGCAGAAAGCCACCGCAAAGAATAACTTGAAGGGCAAAATAATCATGTATAATACCGCTAGAAAATCACTAAACGACTACTTAACACAGCATCTCGCATACAACACCACAAACGACTGCACACTTATAACGGGAGACTGGGGAACCGGGAAAAGTCATTTTATCAATCAGTACTTAGACAAACTTGCCAAAGATCAAAAAACAAACAGAATGATCATCTATACATCGTTATTCAAGGCGCACAGCATTGACGCTTTGCAAAACGATGTTTTGTCAAAACACCAAAAGTGGAAAAAAGCCAGACAAAAGCTTGCGTTACTTTGGGGAGAAATAAAAAGTTGCATACCATACGCCTCATATGTCCCGACGAATTTTGTCTTTTCGCTCCTCGACGAGCAGGATTTTAAAAACTCCATAATTGTCTTCGATGATTTCGAAAGGCTTTCCCCAAACATCGAACTTCAAAACGTTCTTGGTTACATTTCTGACCTAAAAGAAGTAAACAAATGCAAAATAATAATCATCACAAACGAACGCATCACAACAACAGACAGCCCACAACCGCTTTACGATAGCGACAATGAACAAACACCAAAAAATAAAGTATTCCATGGCAAAGAAACATGGCACTCTTTTAAAGAAAAAATCGTTGACAACTACTTCATTTTCAGACCAACCTCTGAAGAAAACATTGATATTTTACTCAACACCCACAAATTCAAGAATCTTTTATCTATCAAAGAAAAACTGTGTAGCCTCATAGAGGCTAACAAAATTATAAATATGCGTACAATACAAAAGATATTAAACAACATAAAACACTTTCCAATCATACTAAACAATCGACATTCAAAAATTTCACGCCAAAGCATAGAGTTCATTGTATCAAAAACGATAGAGCACAACCACAAAAACGTTGACAGAAGTAAATTTTACACAAGGTCTGCAACAGACGAAGAAGCACCAGATGTCAACGCCATGATATTAGAGTTCATATTCTCTGGATACATCAATCTAGATCTGTTTAATAAATTATTCTCAGAATACATAAAAGAATCACGTCAAGATGAATCAATACACGAAACAATAACTAATTTTTATCACAATATTGGATCACACTCAAAAACTGCCACCGAAATGATCGTAAGCATCATAAAGTCAAACAACGAACAGTTGCGCTACGGAACAATAATCAGGTTGCTTGTGTTTTTTCATAGGACAGACACCGATTTGTTTAACAAATACTCATACCTTTTTACCAAAATAATCACGTCAAGACTTCAGGAATACTATGCCCGACAAACTCTATATTCTGAAATTCATGAAACATTTCACGACATAGAGCACATATCATTTTTAAATGAACTCGCAAAAGACGCTCTGGCAACAATAAACGCAAAAGAAAAAGAATCTATAATTTATAACGACGAAAAGATTAAAAAGATACTCTCTGCAAAAAACAGAATGAATAGCGACAAAACTATTACAAAAGACATTCCAAAGGAACGATGGCGAGACATAATCGAAAGGCGCGTCATAGACCTTCACGACGTCGCCATCATCCTAAATGATTGCTCCAAAGCGACACAAGATATGATTGTTTCAATTCTCCGTCCACTTCAAGGTGAACCATTTCTTAAAACCAAGCTCCACGCATGTGGCCTTGAACAACACCTGCTTGAGCAGTTTTCGGAGGATACGCCAAATGGAAAAACACGTTGAATGCCTCGAACTCTTGGCCATCGGCAAGGACCTGCCCGCCGATCTCGCCACCTACGCCTTCCGGGCCATGTACACCGGCGAAATGCCCGCCTCGTGCGTGGGCGCGTTCCTCATGGGCCTCAAGACCAAGGGCGAGGCCGCCGTGGAAATCGCCGCCGGCGTCACCACCGCCCTGGAACAGGCCCGCTTGGTCGAAGGCCTCACCGGCCCGCGCATCGACACCTGCGGCACCGGCGGCGACAACACCTGCTCGTTTAACTGCTCCACCGCCGTGGCGCTGTACCTCGCCGCCATGGGCCACAAGGTCGTCAAACACGGCAACCGCGCCGTGTCCAGCGCCTGCGGCAGCGCCGACGCCGTGGAATCCCTGGGCTTCCCCCTGGTCGTGGAACCCGACGCCGTGGCCGCCGAGCTGGACAAGCACAACTTCGTCTTCCTCTTCGCCCCCAACTACCATCCGGCCTTCAAGCGCATCGGCCCCATCCGCAAGGAACTCGGCGCGCGCACGCTGTTCAACCTCATGGGGCCGCTTTTGAACCCCGCCCGGCCCACGCACCAGATTCTCGGCGTGCCCACCTCGCGCCACGTCCCGCTCATGGCCGAGGTGCTGGCGCTCACCGGCCTGTCGCGCGGCGTGGTCGTCCACGGGGCCGGCGGCTTTGACGAGCTGACCCCGTTCGGCCCGGCCGACGTGTGCTGGGTCAAAGACGGCTGGCTCAAAAAGGAGCGCATCGACCCGGCGACCCTTGGCGTGTCCGAAAGCAAGCTCGGCGACGTGGTGGTCTCGGGCCGCGACGAGGCCGTGGCCGTGCTGCAGGAGGTGCTCTCCGGCAAAGGCCCCCAAGCCATGCTCGACATGGTGGCCCTTAACCTCGGCTGCGCTCTGCACCTGCTCGAAGACGGCCTGACCCTGCGCCAGGGCGTGGACAAGGCCAAGGACGCCATCGCCCAGGGCGCGGCGGCCGCGTTTTTCAAGGACGTGTTCCATGCTTGAGAAGTTTCGGGCCGCCAAGGCGGCCGAAGTGCGCCGGCTGGTCGGCCTTGAGGCGGCCCAGCAGTTGCCCGAGCCATATAGGGGCAAACGGCCGTCCTTTTCCGACGCGCTCATCGCCAAGGCCCCCATGGCCGTCATCGCCGAGTACAAGCGGGCCTCCCCATCCATGGGCGACATCAACCTGGGCCTTGGCCCGGACGACGTGGCCGCCATGTACGCCGCCTCGGGAGCCGCCGCCATCTCGGTCTTGACCGAAGAAACCTACTTCAAGGGGTCGCTGGACTACCTCGAAACCATGAGCCGCTGCGGCCTGCCGCTTTTGCGCAAGGACTTCCTGCTCCATCCCTTGCAAGTGGTGCAGACGGCGGCCACCAAGGCCTCGGCCTTGCTGCTGATTGTGCGGATGCTCACCGATGTGGAATTAAACGAGATGCTGCGCCTGACCTACGACGCGGGCCTGGAAGCCGTGGTCGAGGTCTTTGACGAGCGCGACCTGGAACGCGCCGAAGCCGCCGGCGCGCACATCATCCAGGTCAACAACCGCGACCTGGATACGCTCAAAACCGACTTCGCCGTGGCCACCCGGCTGGCCGCCTACAAACGCCCCGGCCGGCTGTGGATCGCCGCCAGCGGCATCAAGACCCGGGCCGACGTGGACGCCATGCAGTCGCTGGGCTTCGACGCCGTGCTGGTCGGCACCTCCATCATGGCCGAGGCCGACCCCGGCGCGGCCCTGGCCCGGCTGGCCGGGAGCGCGGCATGAGCGCGCCCCTGGCCAAGGTCTGCGGCATGACCCGCGCCGAGGACGTCGTCGGCTGCGCCGAAGCCGGGGCCGATCTGCTCGGCTTCATCTTCGCCGCCAAAAGCCCGCGCCGCCTGACCCCGGCCCAGGCGGCGGCCCTGCCGCGCGTGGCCGCCAAGCGCGTGGGCGTTTTCGTGGAGCAAACCCTCGAAGAAGTGCTCTGCATCATGGCCGAGGCCGAACTCGATCTGGCCCAGCTTCACGGCGGCCAGGACCCGGATTTCTGCCGGGCCGTGGGGCCGCAGCGCGTCATCAGGGCCTTCTGGCCCCAGAAGCACCCGACGCTGGGTAGCCTCGCCGCCGAGATGGCCGCCTTTGACGGCGCGGTCCGCTACGCGCTGCTTGACGCCGGAACTTCCGGCGGCGGCCACGGCACATCCCTGGATTTCGCCGCCCTGGCCGAACTCGCCCCGCCCATGCCCTGGCTTTTGGCCGGGGGCCTGGGGCCGGACAACGTGGCCGAGGCGCTGCGCATCGCCAAGCCGCACGGCGTGGACCTCAACTCCGGCGTGGAATCCTCGCCGGGCCTCAAAGACCTCCAAAAAGTCCGGAGGTCCCTTTGGTCCGTGAAAGGCGTGTGACGCGGGCGGGAAGATTGGGGCGCTGCCCCAAGCCCCGCCGGGGGGCTCAGCCCCCCGGACCCCCGACATGGGGGTGCGGCGTTCACCGCCGCTAACGTCGGAAATTTGCGCGCACCCATGCGCCACCCCGTTAAAAGTTTTTGGGAAGGGGTCCGGGGAAACCTTTTTTGCAAAAAAGGTTTCCCCGGCCGCCGGAGGCATCCTACTCATGACCATTCATAAAAAAGGCTACTACGGCGACTTTGGCGGGCAGTTCGTGCCGGAGCTGCTCATGCCGCCGCTGTTGGAACTGGAAGAGGCCATGCGCACCATCGTGCCCAGCGAGCCGTTCAAGAAGGAACTCAACGCGCTGCTGGCCGATTACGTGGGCCGGCCGTCGCCGCTGTATCGCTGCCCCAACCTATCCAAGGAGCTGGGCTTTGATTTGTGGCTCAAGCGCGAGGATTTGAACCACACCGGCGCGCACAAGATCAACAACACCATGGGCCAGGGGCTTCTGACCAAGTACATGGGCAAGACGGCGCTTCTAGCCGAGACCGGGGCCGGCCAGCACGGCGTGGCCACGGCCACGGCCGCCGCCATGCTGGGCCTGGACTGCATCGTTTACATGGGGGCCGAGGACGTGGTGCGCCAGGCGCACAACGTCAAGCGCATGAAGCTGCTTGGGGCCGAGGTCGTGCCCATCGAGTCCGGCACCAAGACCCTCAAGGACGCCATCAACGCGGCCCTGCGCTATTGGATCGCCGAGCAGGGCACGACGCATTACTGTTTCGGCACGGCCGCCGGACCGCATCCGTTTCCGCTTTTAGTGCGCGAGTTCCAGGCTGTTATTTCCCTGGAAGCCCGCGCCCAGTGCCTGGACAAGATGGGCCGGCTGCCGGACTACGTCGTGGCCTGCGTCGGCGGCGGCTCCAACGCCATCGGCATGTTCCACCATTTCGTGCCGGACGAAACGGTCAAGCTCATCGGCGTCGAGGCCGGCGGCACGGGCGAGCCGGGCTGCTACCACAGCGCGCCCATAAGCCTTGGCACGCCCGGGGTGCTCCACGGCATGCGCACCATGCTGCTGCAAACCAGCGAAGGGCAAATCGAACCGTCCCATTCCGTGTCGGCCGGCCTGGATTATCCCGGCGTCGGCCCGGAGCACGCCCACTACGGGGCTTCCGGCCGGGTGCGCTACGACATCGCCGTGGACGATCAGGCCCTGGCCGCCTTCGAGGCCTTGTGCCGCCGCGAGGGCATCATCCCGGCCCTGGAGAGCTGCCACGCCGTGGCCTGGGTCCTTAATCACGCCGCCGAGATACCCAAAGGTTCCCAAGTCGTCGTCTGTTTGTCGGGACGCGGCGACAAGGACCTCGGCATCATCGAGGCCCACGAAGCCAAGCTTGGAGGCGCGAAATGAGCCAGTCCATCCTGACCACCCGCATCATGGAAGCGCTTGCCGCCGGGCGCAAGGCGCTCATTCCCTTCCTGCCCGGCGGTTTCCCGGACAAGGAACGCTTTTTCGACGAGCTGGCCGCCCTGGATGCCGGCGGGGCCGACATCATCGAGATCGGCGTGCCCTTCTCCGATCCCGTGGCCGATGGGCCGGTGGTGGAGCAGGCCAGCCTGGATTGCCTGTTAAACGGCACCTGCCTGTCCTGGCTGTTCTACGAACTGGAGAAGCGCAAGGGCCAGTACCGGGCGGGGCTTGTGCTCATGGGCTACTACAACCCGTTTTTGCAGTACGGCCTGGAGCAGTTGGCCGAGGACGCGGCCGACGCCGGGGTGTCGGGCTTTATTGTCCCGGACGTGCCCCTTGAGGAGTCCGGCCCGCTGCGCGAGGCGCTGGACAAGCACGGCCTGGACCTCATCCCCCTGGTCGGGCTCAACACCTCCGAGGAGCGCTTGGCCGCCTACGCCAAAAACGCCCGGGGCTACGTCTACTTCGTGTCCGTGCTGGGCACCACCGGCATGCGGGAATCGCTGCCCACCGAGGTCAAGGAACGTCTGGCCGCCGTGCGCCGCATTTTCAACGTCCCGGTGGCGCTCGGGTTCGGCATCAAATCGCCCGAGCAGCTCTACGCTTTTGGCGACCTCGTGGACGGCGTGGTCTTTGGTTCGGCGCTTATCGCCCACATCAAGGCCGGCGGCACGGCCGCCGAGTTCATGGCCCGCTGGCGCAGCTGACCGCATCTGATGCAGGCGGCGGCCGCCGGTTTCCGCAACGTGGAGATCGGCGGCCGCCCAAGGCCCCCGGCCGGTCATGCGACCCGGCCGGGCGGCCCATCCTGTCGCGGGAAGCCGCCATGGACACCCTTTCCTACCCCGCCTATCTGCTGGCCCTGACCGCCGGGATGCTCACCCCCGGCCCGGCCATGCTCCAAGCCCTGAGCCTGGGCTTGCGCCACGGCACGCGGCCCGTGGCCGCCGCCGCCTTGGGCAACGTCTGCGCCACCCTCGCCCAGGTGGCAGCCGTGCTGGCCGGTCTGGCCTTCCTGGCCCGGGAGCCGCTGCTCCTGCGCCTTATTTCCCTGGCCGGCGCGGCCTATCTCGGCTGGCTGGGGCTGTGCCTGTGGCGCGCTCCGGCCAGGCTCGCCCTGCCCGAGGCCTCCCGGGCCAGCCTCACCGGCCTTTTTGCCCAGGGGCTGGGCGTGGCCGCTTGCAACCCCAAGGCCTGGGGATTTCTGGCCGCCATGCTGCCGCGTTTCGCCGCCTCGGGCGCGGTTGACGCCGCCACTCTGGCCCTGACTGCCGGCCCGGTCTGCCTGCTGGGATTCGGCGGCATGATGGCCTACGCCCGCTTCGGGGCCTGGCTGGCCGGCCGGCTGGCCTCGCCTGCCGCCCTGCGCCGGATCTTCCGGCTCATGGCGGCGGTCATCTGGGCCTGCGCCGGCTTTTTCGCCGTTGCCCGATTCCCCTGAAACCGGGTTTGCTGTATGGATGCAGCCATGCCCCAATGCGCCAAAATCCTCTTCGTGGACGACGAGAGCGCGGTGCTCGATTCCCTGCGCCGCAATCTCGGGCGCTGCTATGACCTGGAGACCGCCGTGGGGCCGGAGGCCGGCCTGCGCCGGCTGGAAACCGCCGGCCCATTCGCCGTCATCGTCTCCGATCTGCGCATGCCCGGCATGGACGGCGTGGCCTTTTTGGCCAAGGCCCGGGACATCGCCCCCGAGGCCGTGCCGCTCATGCTCACCGGCCACGGCGACCTCGACGCGGCCATGGCCGCCGTCAACGAAGGCCGCATCTTCCGTTTTCTGACCAAACCCTGCCCACCCGACATCCTGGCCCGCTCCCTGGACGCCGCCCTGGCCCAGTACCGGCTGGCCGCCGCCGACCGGGAACTGCTGCGCGTCACCCTGGAAAACGCCCGGCTCAAGGAGGACGTGGAGCGCATCCTGCGCCACGACCTCAAAACGCCGCTGACCACCATCGTCAGCCTGCCCCAGGTCATGGCCGAGGACGAAAACCTGACCAGCGACCAGCGCGAGATGCTTTCGCTTATCGAGGACGCCGGCTACACCATCCTCGGCATGGTCAACCTCTCGGCGGCGCTGTATAAAATGGAGCGCGGCCAGTACGAGCTGGAACCGGCCGAGGTCGATCTCGTACCCATGCTGCGCAAGCTCTTCGCCAGCCACGCCGACACGGCCAGGCGTCGGGAACTCGCCCTGACCCTGGCCGTCGACGGCCGGCCCGACAGCCCCGAAGCCGCCTGCCTCGTGCGCGGCGAAGCGCTTTTGTGCTGCTCCATGCTGGCCAACCTCATGGCCAACGCCGTGGAAGCCTCGCCCCCGGGCGGGGCGGTGTCGGTGGAACTGCGTCGGGAAGGGGAAACGGTGCGCGTCGCCATCGCCAACCAGGGCGAGGTGCCGCAGAGCATTCGGGATCGGTTTTTCGAGAAGTACGTCACGGCCGGCAAACCCAAGGGCACCGGACTTGGGGCCTATTCGGCCCGGCGCGTGGCCCTGGCCCACGGCGGCGACATCATTATGCAAACGGGCGGGGGCGAAACAACCCTTACCGTATCCCTGCCCGCAGCCTGACCAGGCTCGGGCAGCGGTCGCACACGGCGTGAAGCTTTTTGGCCAAGGTGTCCGGGGAAAACGGCTTGACTACATAGTCCGTGACCCCGGTCTGGACGGCCGTGACCACATGATCGGCATGGGCTTCGGCCGTCACCATGATGACCGGCAACTGCCCGTGGCGCTCGCTTTTGCGGATGCGCTCCAGAAGCGACAGACCGGACAGGCGGGGCATGTTCCAGTCGAGCAGCACCAGATCGATGCGCCCGGTGTTGATGATGCCCCAGGCCTCGTCCCCATCTTCGGCGAACTGGACGTTTTTGAGTCCCAGCTGGCGCAGGATGAAGGCAATGGTCTTGCGCATGGGCTGCTGGTCGTCCACGATGAGGATGCTCATGGCGGGAGGCAGACGTACGGCGGCATGTTCCTGCGGCGTCATGGCCCACCCTACGACGCCGGCCGCCAAAAAGCCACGACCGGCCAAGCCGTTTGGCGCAAAATCAGTCGCAACGGTGGCGGCTGCAAGCCCCTTCGCGGGTGAAAACCACGGACTCGGCGATGTTGGTGCACTGGTCGCACACGCGCTTGAGGCCATGGGCGATGAAACAGACCTGTACCGCCCGCTCCACCGGCCGGGCCGCGTCGCGCATGACCTCGGCCATCTCTTTGAGAATGGTGACGTTGAGCTCCAGAATTTCGTCGGACTCCTCGCACAGACGCCGGGCCATGGTCAGGTCGAGATTGGTGAAGCACTCGGCCGTGTGGGCCAGGAAGTCGCGGGTGGCCTCGGCCAGCTCAACAAGCTTGGGCGGCGGGGCGTGCGGGGCCAATTCCAGGAGAATAAGCCCGCGCTCGGCGATGTTGACGGCCTGGTCGCCGATGCGTTCGATGTCGCCGGCGCAGCGCATGCAGCCGACGATGGCTCGCAGGTCGCCGGCCACGGGCTGGTGCAGGGCCAGTATCCGCAACACCTCGGCGTCCAGCGAACATTCCAGGGCGTCGATGGCGGCGTCGCCGGTGATGACCGCGTCGGCCAGGGCCGGGTCGCGCTCGAACACCGAGCGCACGGCCATGTCCACGGCCGCCTGGGCCAGGCGAAAAGCGGTCAAGGTTTCGGTTTTGAGGCGCTGCAAATCGGCTTCGATGAGGCGTTCCACGCATTCCCCCACGGCTGGTCTGGTTATATGCCGAATGCAAACCGTAACCGGCTGCGTCAGGCCTGACAAGGGGCGCGCCAAAATGTCACATTGGCCGCCCGGCCCGCCCCTCAAAAAATACGAAAGTCTTTTTGAAAAAAATCATTGGCCTATCCCATTGTCCACGGCAACTTCATAGGTACCTATCGTGGACGCGACACGAGCGGCCACTTTCCCCATCCCGGCCTTGACGGGGCCGACCGAAAAGCCCACACCCGCCCAAAAATGCAATAGGGACGTCGTTATGCCTTTCCCCGCCGCCGGTGCGCCGGTTTTGACCCTGATCACCGTCTGCATCGCCCAGTTCATGGCCCCGTTCATGCTGACCGCCGTGGGCGTGGCCCTGCCGTCGCTGGGCCGCGATCTCGGGGCCTCGGCCATGCAGTTGGGGCTTATCGAACAACTCTACGTCGTCTCCCTGGCCATGGCCATGCTGGCCTTTGGGCGGCTTGGCGACATCGTGGGCCAGCGCAAGGTGCTGCTGCCCGGGCTGGCCCTTTTCACCGGACTCACCTGTTCCCTGGGCTTTGCCGGTTCGGTGGAGATGGTGCTCGTGCAGCGGTTTTTCCAGGGCCTGGGCGCGGCCATGGTGCTGTCGGGGTCCCTGGCCATGGTGGCGGCGGCCTATCCGCCGGAGATTCGCGGCCGCAAGATCGGGCTGGTCTCGGCTTGCACCTATGCCGGGCTGTCGGTGGGGCCGGTCATCGGCGGCTGGGTCGCCGGGCATTTCGGCTGGCGCTCCGTGTTTCTCATGTCCGCGCCCCTGGGGCTTTGCGCCACGGCCATGTGCCTGTTCGGGGTGCGCCAGGGCAAAGCCGCCGCCTCGGGCGAGGGCATGGACTGGCCGGGTGCTATGGCCTACGCGGCAAGCGTGGGGCTTATCATGCTCGGCGCGGCCCACGCCCGGGAGCTGCGGCTCGGGCCGGCCATGATCGGCGGCGGGCTGATCGGGCTGGCCTGTTTCCTGCGCCTGCAGGCCAAAACCCCCTGTCCGCTGCTGGACGTGTCGCTGTTGCGCCAAAACCGGTTTTTCACCCTGAGCTGTCTGGCGGCCCTGGGCAACTACGCCGCCACCTTTGGCATCACCTTTCTCATGAGCCTGTATCTGCAATACGCCAAGGGGTTGCCGCCGCGTCTGGCCGGGCTGGCGCTGTTGTGCCAACCGGTCATGCAGGTCATCGCCTCGCCCGTAGCCGGCCGGCTGGCCGAGCGGTTCGCCCCGGCCAAGCTGGCCACGGTGGGCATGCTCGTCAGTTCGGCCGGACTGCTCGCCTGCGCCGCCGGCATTGGCCAGGACACGCCGCTGTGGCTGCTCGGCCTGGAGCTGGCCGTCATCGGTACGGGATTTGGGCTTTTCATCACGCCCAATTCCACAGCCATCATGGGCAGCGTAACAAAGCGCCAGTTCGGCCTGGCCTCGGGCATGGTGGCCAGCATGCGCACGCTCGGCATGGCCGTGTCCATGACCAGCGTGACGCTCATTTTCGCCCTGCTCATGGGCGAGGCGGCCATCGGCCCGGACACGCTGCCGGCCTTTCTGACCAGCATGCGCATCGGGCTGACCGCCTTTGCCGCCTATTCCTGCCTGGGGGTCATCCTGTCGTTTCTGCGGGGGAAAACGCGCTGACGGCGTTGGGAAACCCGGTCCTAATGCAGCACCGGGAAAGCGGCGGTCAGGCCCGTGATGATGAACTGGATGCCCAAGGCCAGGGTAATCAGCCCAAAAATCTTGGTGAAGATGTCCATGCCGGTGCGGCCAAGAAACCGCACGATGCCCGGCGAATAATAAAACGCCAGATAGTTGACCACGCTCATGACGCAGATAGCCCCGCCGATGCGCAAAAGCCCGGCCATGGTGTGGGCGGATTCGGCGAACAGCACGATGGTCGAAATGGTGCCGGCCCCGGTGGTCAGGGGTATGGCGATGGGCACCACGGCCATGGGGATCATGCGCGACACGCTCACCGGGGGGAGCCCGTCGGCCTCGTCGCAACTGCTTTTGAGCATGGAAAGCCCGCTGGAGACCAAAAGCAGCCCGCCGGCGATGCGAAAGGCGGCGATGGAGATGCCGAAAAAGTCGAGCACCGCCGCGCCGATGAAAAGGGATATGGCCATGGTGGCAAGCGAACTGGCCGTGGCCACGCCGCACAGCCGATGCTGCACCGGGGCCTGCGCCCCCCGGCACAGGTTCATGAACAGCGGCAAGGCCGGGATGTTGTTGGCCACAGCGAAAAGGCCGAGCAGATAATGCTGGAAGGTCATGTCCACGGGGCGTCGTCTCCGTCCTGTCGGGCAGCCAGGGAGCGGCCGCGCGGCCGCTCCCCGGAAGGCGTCCCTGACTCAGGTGCTATTTGTAATAGATCTTGATCTCGTTGGTGCCGGGCATGTCGTTGCCGGGCGTGGGGCGGCCGGCGGTGATGACCACCGGTTCGCCCTTCTCGAAATCCGGGCACTCGCTCACGAAGTTCTCCACCTGCTCCATGTAGCCGCAATCGACGCACTCCAGAAGCCGGGGCTTCACGCCCCAGGCGAAGTTGAGAAACCGCATGACGCGCGGATCGGGCGTCATGGCGTAGATGTTCTGGCGCGGCCGGCGGGTGGAGGTCAGCCGCGCATTGGCCCCGCTCACCGTATGGCACAGGATGGCCTTGCTCTCCAGATTGTCGGCCATGAGGCAGGCCGAATAGGCCACGAACTTGCGCGGGTTTTTCTCGCGCTTGGGGGCGTAAGGCGAGGCGATGCGCTCCAGGTAGTATTCCAGGGCGTTCTGGGAAATTTCCTGCATCACCTTGACCGTGTCCACCACGTGGTCGCCCACGGCCGTCTCTTCCGAGAGCATGACGCAGTCCGCGCCGTCCAGGATGGCGTTGGCCACGTCGGTGCATTCGGCCCGGGTCGGGATGGGGTTTTTGACCATGGACAGGAGCATCTGGGTGGCCACGATGACCGGCCGCTGGGCATGGCGGCAGGCCCGGATGATCTTTTTTTGGATGATGGGCAGCTCGGACATGGGGCATTCCAGACCCAGGTCGCCGCGCGCCACCATCACCGCGTCGGTGACGGCCAGGATGGCGTCGAGGTTGTCCACGGCGTTTTGCCGCTCAAGCTTGGACACCACCGGCACCCACACCCCGTGGCGCTTGATCTCTTCCTTGGTCTGGATGACATCCTCGGCATTTTGCACAAAGGAGATGGCCACGGCGTCCACGCCGACGTCGAGGCCCTCGTGGAGGTCCTTGATGTCCTTTTTGGTCAGCGCCGGCAGGGGATGGTGCTTGCCCGGAAAGGCGATGCCCTTGTTGGACGAGAGCAGGCCGGCGTTTTGGGCCTCGATCTCATAGAGTCGGTCGGCCTTGATCTCCCGGGTGACGTGGAACTGGAGCAGCCCGTCGCTCAAATTGACCGGCATCCCCACCCGCAGGCCGGCCAGAAGCGGCGGCACATCCAGGGAGACGAACACGCGCTCGTCGCGGTCCGGGTCCGGGCGTTCGTCGGGCAGGCCCAGGAGCAGGGCCTCGCCCTTGGCCACGGTGCGCGGGGAGCCTGTCACCTCGCCGATGCGGGTCTTGGGGCCGCACAGATCGGCCATGGCCGTGAGCGGCACGCCGAGTTCGCTTTCGATGGCCCGGATGGTTTTGATGATGGGCGCGAAATAGGCCGCGTCGGCATGAGAGAAGTTGAGGCGGAAAATGCGCACGCCATGGCGCGCCATCTCCAGCATGACATCCGGGGACAGCGACGCGGGGCCGAGCGTGGCCACAATCTTGGTCAGCATGGTTTGCCTCCGTTAAAGGGGCCGCATCCGCCCGGGGTCGCCGGGAAAAAGCGGATGCAAGCCGGACGGGTTTGGGGTAAGACTACCCCCGGCTGGTTGCCGTTTTGCGTCATAGGTTTCTGTAATAGGGAGCGGGACGCAGGACAAGGCCCAATGCCGCGCACTCAAGGAGGAATTCGTCCCATGGCCAGCGAATCCGACAAGACCGGGGGCTGCTGCGGGCAGCGCTCCGGCCAGGAACCGTGCATGCCGCCGGTCTCCTTTATCACCTTCATTTTGTCCCTGGCCCAGTCGGCCATGGTGCTCATGGGCGAAGCCCCGGACCCGGAATCCGGCCGCACCCTGAGCAATCTGCCCGAGGCCAAACACACCATCGACATCCTGGCCATGCTCGACTGCAAGACGCGCGGCAACCTGACGAGCGAGGAAAAAGAAGTGCTCGGCAGCCTCTTGTGCGATTTGCGGATGCTCTACGTCAAAAAGCAGTAACGAGGAAACCGCCATGCAGACCATCCCCGTGGGACTCGTCGGCGTCACCGGCTACACCGGCATGGAACTGGCCCGCATCCTGGCCGTCCACCCATCCCTGACCCTGACGCGGGCCACCTCCCGGGCCGAGGCCGGCAAGCCGCTCAAGGCCATCTACCCGTTCCTGGAAGGCTTCCCGGCCGGCGAGGTGGCCATCACCGCCCCCAACGCCGCCGATCTGGCCGCCTCCTGCCGGCTGGTCTTTCTGGCCGTGCCCCACGGCGCGGCCATGGACTACACCGCCGAACTGCTGGCCGCCGGCCTCAAGGTCGTTGATCTGTCAGCCGATTTTCGCCTGCTGGACGCCGGCATCTACGCCGCCTGGTACGGCCTGGACCACCGCCACCCGGCGCTTTTGCCCGAGGCGGTCTACGGCCTGCCCGAACTTTACGCCGAGCGTCTCAAAACCGCCAAGCTCACGGCCAACCCGGGCTGCTACCCGACCTCGGTCATCCTGGCTCTGGCCCCGGCGCTGCAAAACGGCCTGGTCGCCACCGACGACATCGTGTGCGACAGCAAGTCCGGCGCGTCCGGGGCCGGACGCAAGGCCGTCGCGCCCATGCTTTTCTGCGAGGTCCACGACTCGTTTCGGGCCTACAACCTGGGCAAGCACCGCCACACCCCGGAGATCGAGCAGGAGTTGTCCAAGCTTGGCGGCGCGGCCATCACCGTGTCGTTTAATCCCCACCTGCTGCCCATCGACCGGGGCATCCTCTCGACGATCTACACCAAGCTCGTCGCGCCCATGAGCGTGGAGGACGTCCGGCAACTGTACGCCAGGCATTACGCCGACGCCCCCTGGGTGCGCGTGCTGCCGGTGGGCAAGCTGCCCGAGACGCGTTTTGTTCGCGGCACCATGTTCTGCGACATTGGCTTAGTCGTCGATCCGCGCACGGGCCGGCTCATCGTCGTCTCGGCCATCGACAACCTCTGCCGGGGCGCGTCGGGCCAAGCGGTGGCCTGCGCCAACCTCATGTCCGGCCTGCCGGTCAATGCCGGGCTTAATCTCGCGCCCATGATGCCGTAAAGGCGGGGCGGCGGTTTTCCGCGCCCCCGCCTTCAAGGGAGTACACGAGTCATGCTCACACGCGATCAGCTCTTGGCGCTCCTGTCCGACCTGGAGTCCGATCGCGTCGAGCGCACGGTTTCCACCAATGCCCGGGACAAATTCGGCGAGGCCGTTTGCGCCTTTGCCAATGATCTCCCGGGATACGGCAAACCGGGCTATCTGCTTATCGGCGTCGCCAACGACGGAACCGTTTCCGGCTTGACCGTCACCGACGAAATGCTGACCAATCTGGGCGGGCTGCGCAGCGAAGGCAAGATTCTGCCGCCGCCGGTATTGCACATCGCCAAGTTTTCCCTGGATGGCGGCGATGTGGCCGTGGTCGAAGTGCAGCCGTCGGATCTGCCGCCCGTGCGGTACAACGGCCGGGTCTGGATTCGGGTCGGTCCGCGAAAAGCCGTGGCCACGGAGCGCGAAGAGCGCATTTTATCCGAACGCCGGGTGGCCATGGCCCGGTCCTTCGACGCCCGCCCATGCCAGGAAGCGACCCTCGACGATCTGGCTCTCGGCCAATTCGACGCCTACCGGCGCGTGGCCGTGGATGCCGAGACCATCGCCGCCAACCACCGGCCCCTGGAACAGCAGCTGGCCTCGCTGCGTTTTTTCGACCCCAATCGCCAGTGCCCGACCCATGCCGGAATTTTGCTCTTTGGAACAAACCCACGGTTTTTCCTGCCCGGAGCCTACGTCCAATATCTGCGCATGCCGGGAACGGAACTCACGGATATTCCAGAGGATCAGGCGGAAATCTCCGGCGATTTGCTGTCGGTGCTCAAGGAACTCGAACTGCGCGTGCGTCTTGTCGTCCAGACCAGGATGCGAAGCGTTTCGCCGCTCCAGGAACAGCTGACCCCGAATTATCCCGAGCAGGCCCTGCGGGAATTGCTCTTAAACGCGGTCATGCATCGCAATTACGACAGCAACACCCCGATTCGCTTTTATGTATTTGCCGATCATGTGGAAATCCAAAGCCCCGGTGGCCTGTACGGCGAGGCCACGCGCGCCAACTTTCCGCATCAAAACAGCTACCGCAACCCGGTCCTCGCCGAAGCCATGAAGGCCCTGGGCTATGTCAACCGCTTCGGTTACGGCATCGAACGCGCCCAGGCCTTGCTGCGGCAAAACGGCAATCCGCCTGCCGCCTTCGAATTTGACGAACGCAACTTTCTGGTCGTCATCAAACAGGCCGCGCCATGACCAGCCTCGTTTTTTTCAACAACAAAGGCGGCGTCGGCAAGACCGTCCTCGTCTACCACCTGGCCTGGATGTACGCCTCCTTGGGCATTCGTACCCTGGCCGTGGACCTCGACCCCCAGGCCAACCTGACGTCCATGTTCTTGGACGAGGCCGCCCTCGAAGACCTTTGGCCGGACGGGGAGCATCCCGGCACCCTTTACGGCGCGATCAAACCCATTTTGCGGGGGCGTGGCGACATCGCCCCGCCGACGGCCTACACGGTCGGGGAGGCGCTCCATCTGCTGCCCGGCGACCTCGGCCTGTCGGGATTTGAAGACAAGCTTTCGGACGCCTGGCCCAAGTGCCACAACAAGGATGAAGCCGCCTTCCGGGTGACAACGGCCTTTTACCGGATCATTGAGCAAGTCGCCGCCGACGTGCGGGCGGAAATCACATTGATCGACATCGGCCCCAACCTGGGGGCCATCAACCGTTCCGCCCTGCTTGCCGTCGACGCCATCTGCGTGCCGCTGGCTCCAGACCTTTTCTCCTTGCAGGGCCTCAAAAACCTTGGCCCCACGCTCCAAGACTGGCGTGAGGCCTGGCATGACATGCGCAAAAAGGCTCCTGCCGATCTCCCCGTTCCCGACGGCAAGTTCAAACCGTTGGGGTACGTCGTCATGCAGCACGGCTTCCGGGAATCCCGGCCCGTGAAAGCCTACAAGCGCTGGATGGACCGCATCCCTGCGACATACCAGGAATACATTTTGGGCAAACAAGCCCGACGCTTGCCAAGCCTTGACATGGACCCGAACTGCCTCGCAATTTTGAAGCACTATCGCAGCCTCATGCCCATGGCCATGGAAGCCAACAAGCCCATGTTTTCCCTGAAGCCATCAGATGGAGCTATTGGATCACACGTTGAAGCCGTCAAGAAATGTTTTGATGATTTTGATAGACTTGCTCGCCGCATAGCAAACAAAACGGACATCATGCTTTTCTAAATCTGTAGCCGAGCAGAGGGCGATACATCATGACCATGGACAACGTGCGCCGGCTTTACGAGCGCTTCGAGAGCGACAAGGAGCTGCGCAAGAAGCTCTACATGGCCGAAGGCAAGGACGCCCGCGAGGCGGCCCTGCGCGAGGCCGGACTTTTTTTCACCGACGCCGAATTCGACGAGATGATCGATCCGCTCCACGTCAAATGCCAGACCGTGGAAGAGGCCGAGCGGTTCTTTGAATTCCGCAACTGGTGGGACATGCTTCGGAGAAGTTAGACCATGGACGAACAACAAGTCCCCCTGCCCCAGTGCGCTGTGTGCCCTTACGACTGGTCCGAGCGCTGGTGCCGGGCGGCCAAGGGCAAGGCCCCGGCCGATTGCCCGTCGCTTAGGCTGCGCGATCTGGCCGGCGCGTCGGTGGCCTGCATGACCGAAGGGGCCTGCGCCGCCTTCGCCAAGCAGGCCTCGCTCCAGGAAGCGGCCTGCTACGCCGGAGGCGAAGACGGCTACGCCGCCGTGCGGGCGGTCAAGCCCCGCATCGTGGAGATCGTGGAGTTCGCCCGGCGCATGGGCTACCAACGGCTCGGCCTGGCCTTTTGCATCGGCCTGCGTTTCGAGGCCAAGGTGGTCCACGAAATTCTCACGACCAACGGCTTTGCCGTGGCCTCGGTGAGCTGCAAGGCCGGCGGCAAGGCCAAGGCGCTTTTGGGCATCGGCCCGGCCGAACAGGTCGACCCCACCGCCGCCCACGAAACCATGTGCAATCCGGTGTTCCAGGCCTTGGCCCTCAACGAGGCCCGCACCGACTTCAACGTGCTGCTCGGCCTATGCGTTGGCCACGATTCGCTCTTTTTCAAGCACGCCGAGGCCATGGGCACGGTGTTGGCCGTCAAGGACCGGGTGCTTGGCCACAATCCCCTGGCCGCGATCTACCAATACGACACCTACTATCGGCATCTCAAGAATCCCTTGCCCGATTGAAGTTCCCCTGCCAAAGCGCTCTTGTAGCCCACACAACAAGCAGGCCTGAAAGAAGCAACTGTTGTCCTTGCGCTTCGTCTTCGTGAGCGTCAAGGACACGAAACGCAGCGGAGCACGTCGTGACCAACCTGTTTTGGACCAGCGAAACCTCGGTCATGCTGCTTCTCGGCCTGCCGACCCTGGCCTACCTGGTCGTCGCCTATTGGCGCAACGCGCCGCCCATCCAGAACCTCTCGGAAACCATCGCCAACTTCAATCTCTTCAACTCCCTCTACTCCATCTTCCTGAGCATGGCCCTGGTCACCCTGCTCGTCAATTTCAACAACGTCCAGGACGACACGCGCCGGGAATCGGAAGCCATGGTTTCCATGGCCCGGCTGCTCAACGGCCTGGACCACGCCGAAGGCGCCAAAAAAGCCCTGGTCGATTACGCGGCGGCCGTGGTCCGCTACGACCGGCCGGCCATGGCCCAAGGCGAGATGTCGCCCGAGGCCATGGCTGCCATCGACGGGCTCTGGAACCAGGCCTACAAGCTGCAACCCACGACCAAAGCCCAGGAATCCCTCACCCGCCTTTTGCTGCAAGACCTCGCCGACATCACCAAATGCCGTCTGACCCGCCGCATCAAGGCCAAGGAAAACCTGCACCCCATGATTTTCGGGCTCATCGTGGCCGGCTATTACGTCATGCTCATCAAGACCTGGCTCACCCGCGTGGGCAACCGCAAGACCCAGCTCGTCTTCGAGCTGCCCATGTTCGCCATGATCATCCTGGTCATCACGGTCATTGAGGACCTCAACACGCCGTTCGTGGGCATCGTCAACATCGACACGTCGTTTTTCGACTACGCCCTCAAACGCGTCAGCGAACTGGCCGGGCTGCCAAGGCCATAAGGCCACGCCGGCCGGACGCCGGCAATAAACGGCGTCAGAACAAGCCGATAGTCATGTTCTTCAGGGCATTATCCCACCCAACATATCGGCAACAAGATCGGCAACCCCAACCCCGCAGCATCTATTTTTATGAATCATACCTGCAGTTAGCCACCATCGAAGACCGGCACGGCCCGCACGCTCTTGGCCGACTGCCTGGCTGACGGCATCCTGGCCTCGGACACGCCCAAAGGGCCGGTCCGCCTGCATATCCCGACCCGCGCCCTGGACCTCGTTTTCCCCGAACTCTTCCCGGCCGCCTGACGGCCGAGGACCGGCCGGCGCAGCAATTCACCCGGGCCGCATAGCCCTGGGCGGATACCGGAGTTGCTCGCCATGGCGCGCCGGCTCCTGCGTCAATCCACCCGGGCCGCGAATCCCTGGGCGGCGTGGCCGGCCACGATGGCCTCGGCCAGCCGGTCCAGGGCGGCATAGGTCTCCGAGGTGGGCAGGCCCTTGCACAGGACCGGCTCCAGCACCTCGGCCTTGATGTTGGGGACCATGCCGGCCAGGACCTCCACCGTGCGCCCGCCCCAGCCGTACGAGCCGATGATGGACAGGAACTTGGCCTTGGGGCGCAGGGCGTTGGCCAGAAAGGCGGCATGGGCGGCCAGGGGATGCGGCCCGGCCAGGACCGTGGGCGCGCCGACCACGAGGGTTCCGGCGTCGAGCAGGGCCATGGCCAGCTTGCCGACGTCGGCCACGGCCAGATTGAACAGTTCCACCGCCGTCCCCCTGGCCACCAAGGCGGCTGTGAGATGCTCGACCATGCGCCGGGTGCTGCCGTGCATGGACACGAAGGGCAAGGCGACCAGATTGGCCGGCGCAGCCGTGGCCCACTGCCGGGTGGCGGCCACGATCCAGTCGGGCTTGTCGTAGACCTGGCCGTGGCTGGGAGCGATCATGTCGATGGGCAGGCCGGCCAGCTTGTCCAGGTTCTTTTCGATCATGGGCCGAAACGGGGCCATGATCTCGGCGAAGTAGCGCTTGGCCGCCTCGCGCGCCCGGCACGGGTCGGTGACGAACAGCTCCGAGGCGGCGATGTGGGAGCCGAAGAAATCGCAGCTGAAAAGGATGCGGTCCTCGGCCAAATAGCTGGCCATGGTCTCGGGCCAATGCACCCAGGGCAGGTGGAGAAAGGTCAACGTCTTGCCGCCAAGTTCCAGCCGGTCCCCGTCGGCCACGGCCTCCACCCGGTCCTCGGGGAGTTGCAGCAGATCGAGCAGCATGGCCTTGCCCTTGGCCGTGGCCAGCACCCTGGCTTCGGGATAGCGCTCAAGGAGCAAGCCGATGGCCCCCGAATGGTCCTGCTCGGCGTGCTGGCTGATGATGTAGTCCAGGCGCGGCACGTCGGCCAACTGGGCTAAAAGCGTGTCGGCCATGGCCGGCTCCACGGCGTCGAGAAGGGCCGTCTTGTCCGTGCCCTGGACGAGATAGGCGTTGTACGAGGTGCCGTCGGGCAGGGGCACGAGGTCGTCGAAAAGCCGCCGGTCCCAGTCCACCGCGCCGAGCCAGTGGACGCCCGGAGCCATCGGTTTTTTCTGCATGATCCACTCCTTGTCGGTTCTTGGGCGCGCACAACCCAGCCCGGTGAACGATCTGGCCTCATAACAACGCCATTGCGCCCGGCATCCATCGCACCTTGTCCGTTTTCCAACGGCCCGACATCCTGAGCATAACAGCCGACCAGCCGGATTTGGCCGGCCATTGCCGGCGAAAGCGGAAAAGGTTTTGGCTGGAAACTAGCACGCCGGCGGGCTTGGCCACAAGGAAAAGCCGCAAAAGACCACTGTCGCCGATCTCCAGGCCCGCTTCCTTTATGCCCGCTGCGCCACCGACAGTCGGCGGCGGCTGGCGACCAACCCGCGGCGCCCCCAGGGCAGCGCGGCCGGCCGTTGTCTCCTTTGCGCCTTGCGCCGAATGCCCCGGAAGCAAGCCCGTTCGGCCCAGGGACGGCGGACGAAAAAAGCCCCTGTCGCGGCCAGCGACAGGGGCTTGGTAAAAACGCGGACCCGAAGGCCGGTCGGCTATTCTTCCTCGATGCCGTTGCGGTCGTCCACCACGCGCTTGGTCTTGCCAAAGGTGCGCGGCAGCGTGCCCGGGGCCATGATCTCCACCCAGCCGCGCACGAAGAGGTGCTTGCGCATTTCGATGGAAATGGCCTCGGACAGGTTCTGGTCCAGCTCCGGCCCGGTGCCGGGCTTGCGCTCCACCTTGACCACCATCTGGTCGCGGCCGTCGCGGCGCAGCAGGCGAATCTGGAACTCGCTGTCCACGTCCTTGAAATGCTCCAGCACACTGGCGATCTGGCCGGGGTAGATGTTGACCCCGCGAAACACGAACATGTCGTCGGAGCGGCCAAGGATCCGGTCGTGGCGCGGCATGGAAAGGCCGCACGGACACGGTTCGGGCAGCTGGCGGGTGAGGTCGCGGGTGCGGTAGCGGATCAGCGGCGCGGCTTCCTTGCACAGCGACGTGACCACCATCTCGCCGACCTCGCCCGGGGCCACCGGGGTGAGCGTCACCGGATCAAGGACTTCCAGGATGAACTTGTCGGCCCAGTAATGGATGCCCTGGTGGGCCGTGCATTCCAGGCCCGCGCCGGGACCGTAAAGCTCGGTCATGCCGGTGATGTCAAAGCTCTCCTCGATGCCCAGCCACTTCTCGAAGCGCCGCCGCATCTTGTCGGTATGGGTCTCGGCTCCGAAAATCACCTTTTTGAGCTTCACGCGCTTGCGCAGATCGCGCTTGTGGACCTCCTCGGCCAAAAGCAGGGCCATGGAGGCGGTGGAGCACAGGCAGGTGGAACCCATGTCCTCAAGCAACTGGAGGTGGATCTCCATGTTGCCCGGACCCACCGGCAGGGCCATGGCCCCGAAATGTTCGCAGCCCAGCTGAAAGCCGGCCCCGGCCGTCCACAGGCCGTAGCCCACGGCGATCTGCACCCGGTCCAGGGTGGTCAGCCCGGCCAGCTCGTAGCAGCGGGCGAACATCTCCTTCCAGGTATCGATGTCGCGCTGGGTGTAGGCCAAAATCTTGCGTTTGCCGGTGGTGCCGGACGAGGCGTGGATGCGCACCACCTCGGTCTCGGGCACGGACAGAAGCGGCAGGGGATAGCCCTGGCGCAGGTCCTCGACGGAGGTCAGCGGCAGGCTGGTCAGGTCGTCCAGGGTCAGGTTCTGGCCGGGTTCGTAGCCGGCCTCGGCCAAGCGTTCCCGGTAGACCGGGCTGCCGGCAAAGGCGTGGCGGCAGGTCCAGTTGAGGCCGGCGGCCTGGATGTCGGCGATGGCTTCGGCGGATAGATCGGGCAAAAAACGGTATGCAGACATGGACGGCTCCGAGTGGGCGGGATCGGTGGGGGCTTTTATCCGAAAACCGCGATAAAGAAAACGCCCACCACCATCACCGCCGCCCCGGGCAGGCGATGGCCGAGGTCGGGCTCGCGAAAGACCGCCGCGCCAAGGAGCACGCCGAAAATGATGCTCAGGCGCTTGACGGCGATGACGTAGGACACCTGCGTCAGCGGCAGGGCGTGCATCTGGCAGAAAAGGCCCACGGCTTCCAGGAAACCGGCCGTGAGGATGGCCCAGGGAAAGCTCGGCAGGACGGCCAGGGTGCGCTTGAGGGTTCGGCCCAAAAACGGCAGCAGCCCCAGGGCCGTGGCCGTGTAGATGCTGGCCCCCCACAGGGCCGGGGACGAGGCTTGCAGCCCCAATTTGTCGATGTTGGCCCCGATGCTCCAGACCACGGCCACGGCCAGCATCAGCCGCGAACCGGCGTTGGTGAAAAGCGCCCGCACCGGGCCGAGCAGCCCGTGGCGGCGCTCCCGGAGATTAAGAACGTAAGCCCCGACAACCACCAGGGCGATGCCCGCAAGTCCGCCTGGACGCGGAAACTCCCCCAGGGTTATGGGCGAGGTTATGAGCAAAAAAAGCGGCGTGAAGGCCAGCATGGGCAACGTCAGCGACAAATCGCCGCGCGACAGGGCCAGGCCGTAAAGCCAGTAGGTCAGGCCGCCAAGGGCCCCGCCAAGGGCTAAAAGCGGCCAGAAGGACGGGGCCAGAACGACCTCGGCCGAGGGCGCGGCAAAAAGCCACAGGAACATGGCCGCGCCGGCGCTGTAGAGAAACATGGCCAGGGTCGGATCGGTCCGGCCCATGGCGGCTTTGAGGAAGGTGTCCTTGACCGCCTGGGTGGCGGCGGTGGTGAGGGAAAGCCAGAACCAGTGCATAAGGCCCAATTGCCAACATAACGGATGTTATGTTTGAAAATATGTAAACGCATCCGTGGATATGGCTGGTTCCGGCTGCACTATGGCAGCGTAATCGAAACACGGCCCGCCGTGCCTGAATAGCCCGGCCGCGAGGGCCGTGTGCCGGGCACGGTACAGAGGCCCGGGGGCAAGGGCAAGGAACTTCGGCCGCCGGGCGGATGCCCGGTCGCCAAAGGAGAACGGCATGGAGTGGGGGCAGGTGTTTCCGCTGGCCCCGGCGGCGCTCAAGACCGGCTGGTTGACGGCGCTGTTCGGCGGCATGTTGGTGCTGTGGGTGGGACTGTTTTTTTTCATCACCCACATGATCCAGGGCGCGGCCTCGGCGCGCATCGCCGTTTCCGGCGGCGTGCTTTCGGCCAAGGGCGGCTTCTACGGCCGCGACATCCCGCTTACCGACGTGGACGCGGCCGGCGCGTATCGCCTGGACCTGAGCCAGGGCGGGCCCAAGGGGCTTATGTGGCGCACAAGCGGCGTGGGGCTGCCGGGGCTGGCCGCCGGCTGGTACCGGCTGACCGGCGGCGAAAAGGCCCTGGTCTTCGTCACGGACAAGGCCCGGGCCGTCTACGTGCCCACGCGCCTGGGCTACGCCCTGGTGGCCAGCCCGGCCGACCCGGACGGGTTTTTAAACGCCCTGCGCCGGGCGGCCGCCGACGCCGCCAAGGACGCCGACGCGCCCCGGGCGTCGGACGCCCCGGCGACGGCCGCCGGCCCGGCGACGTGAGGCGGAGGGGATGCCTTGGCGGCCGGGGGCCTGAGGCCCCCGGCCCCCCCACATGGAGAAAAAGTTTAAGGGGTTATGGCGACTGCGGCGGCGTCCAACAGGTCGGCCGTTTCGACAAGCCCCCGCTCCTGGGCGCGCTGGCCGGGGAGTAGCCCGGGCGCGTCGGCCAGCCCCCGGCAGGACCTCGGGCACGATGAGCCAGCCATGCCGGCAATCCCAATAGAGCGCGTCAAAGGACGGATAGCGCGCGAGAAACGTCAGATAGCCGGCCACGGCGGCCAGACAAGTGGGCGTATCGGGCATGGGGTCTCGTACGAAGAAGCGGCTTCCCGCAGTGCCACGGGGGCTTACGAAAATCCACCAGTGACGAGGCGACGCGATGACGGCGACCAACCGTTGCTGTCGCCAACCAGCTGCAGCAGCCGGCCGACCGAACGGCAGTCTGCCTCCCTGCGCCTATTGTCATGACAACTATACACTTTTGAAATTGCCTATTTTGCGACCAACCTCTTGCACTGGTCCATAAATTCTATATTATTAAAATAGTCTGAAAATGACTGCCGGCCATAGGCGAACAGCTCCCGAGCCGACACATGGTCTGCACGAGACTGAAACGCCGCAAACGTTCCTTGCTGTTTGGCGTGAACCTGCCGACGTGACGCACAACAGCCAAGGACAAACACCATGGAGACAATGACGATGAAAGCTCTGCTGTCTGCTGCTGCCTTGCTGTCCGTGCTTTGCGCCGCCACCTTGGCCTTCGCCGGTCCCGACGACGCCAAATGGGTGGCGAAATGCATCTCGGACAACAAGGATGCCAAGGTCTCCATTGAAGTCATCACCAAATACTGCACCTGCATGAACAACAAGATGGACGACAACGAAACGCTGTCCATCACCGCCTGGGAAAAGACGCATCCGACCGAACAGGCCGCCTGCGACAAGGAATCGGGCTGGACGAAGTAGGTTCTCGCGCGCGGGACAACCACGGGCCCGCCCCCAAAACAAACGACCGGAACCTGTGGGGGGTTCCGGTCGCCGTCGTGGGGTTGGAGGGTTTTGGAGGTTGTGTGGGATGCGATTTATGGCTTGCCGGACGGTGCGATGACCGGCTTGCTTTTTTCCTATTGGGCCGGGCCGCCTGCGCCAGACGCCACTGGACAGGCGACCGCCCGGCTCCGGGTTGCCCCGTCGCGTTGGAATCGTTTCTAGAGCAATTGAGATTAAGAATCAAGATCAAAAAGAAGATTTTTCACAATTCCCTTTTTCCCCAATAAAAACAGCGACTCATTGGCCCTCAATACCATGAAAAAAACGCTGGGACTACCGGCCGCGACGGCGCAGACAGGCCGCGCCCAAGGCCAGATTGGCCAGCAGGCTCAGGCCCAGGACCACGTCGCGCCAGTTCGGGCCGATGCCGGCCGTGGAAGCGGCCTGGGCGGGCACGGCGACTGGGCCAGGCGCAGGCGGTGCGGCAAGAGCGGGAGAGGCCGGACCGGACGCCGGCCCAACCGTCACTTCCCGCTCGGCCCGGTGGCCCTGGCCGTCGTTGGCCGCCACGCGCCACACGCCGCGGCCCGACGGTAGGAAGGCGAACCCTCCCTTGCCGTCGGTGCGGGCGCTTTGGTGGACGGTCCCGTCCGGGGCCGTCACCTGGACCTGGGCAAAGGCCATGGGGTCCCCGTCGGCGTAGAGGAAGACCATGGCCCGGGCCGCGCCCGGGTCCAGCTCGCGCGAGCCGACGCCGTGGGCCATCGCCCCGGCCGGGTGCCAGACAGCCGCGACAAGGCACAGCGCCGTAAGCGCGAGGGGCAGGCGGAACATCGTTACTTCACGAAAAAGGTCAGGGTGGAACGCAGCACTTCCTGGTCCGCCGAACCGTCGGCCGGCACGGCCTTGGCTTCGGTGCGCACCAGCCACAAGCCGGCATGGGTCAGGCGCACCTTGGCCACGCCGCTGTCGTCGGTTTCGGTGTAATAGGCGTAGGTGTTGGGATTTTTGGTAAACCCGTCATAGGTGGCCAGCACCGTGGCCGGCATGGGCTGGCCGTCCAAGAGCACCTTGACCGGCAGATCCTCGCCCACCTTGGCCTTGGCCGGATCGATCAGGGGCACGAGCTCCAGGCGCGCCCCGACCAGGGCGTCGAAGCCGGCCGTCTCGCCGCCCACGGCCACGAGGCCCTTGGCGAACTTCTCGTAGCGGTTGCTCTTGGTCGCGCCGGGCAGCTCCTTTTTGGTCCCCTTTTTCATGCCCTCCGGGGTCAGGCTCCAGACCTGGGGCAGACGGTGGACATAGACGATGCCCGTGCCGGGCTTGGCGAAGACCGCCTGGCCGTCGTAGGTCAGGCCTTTCTCGTTGGCTTTAAGGGCCACCTCGGCCAGCTTGCCGCCTTCCAGCACGAAGGCCTTGACGTCGGGCGCGGCTTCCAGTTCCTCGCTTTCAATAAACACGTGGGCCGAATGGACGCCAAAAGGCAGGGCCTTGCCCGGCACGGCCGTCTCGGCCCCGGGTTTGACCACGGTCTCATGGGCCAGGGCCGGTCCGGCCGCAAGCAAGGCTCCGGCCAGGAACAACGTCAGACGTTTGATCAGGCTGTGCATGGAACTTCCCCTCTTAAGTACTTTTAAAAAATTTCATATACGACGTTTCGTCTTAAATATTTTTTCGTAACACGTGTCAACAACGTTTTCCCTCACACCCCGTACTCCAGACGATCCTTGGCCCCGCCCCGAAACCCGGATAGGATGGCCCAAAGGAGGCGCTCATGCCGCATACCTCGCCCATCCAGCCCATCTTCGCCCCGGACGCCATCGAGGCCGCCTCCCTGGCCATCATCGACGCCGAGGTCCCCGAGCCGCGTCCCTACGACGGCCCGCGCTGGGACGTCGTGCGCCGGCTCATCCACACCACCGCCGACTTCGAACTGCTTGATCTGGTCCGCTTTTCCGAAGGCGCGGTCCGGGCCGGCATCCGGGCCATTGAGACTGGGGCCACCATCGTCACGGACACCGAGATGGCCCGCTGCGCCATACCGCCCCGGCGGCTGGCCCCCTTTGGCTGCGCCGTGCGCTGTTTCATGAACGACCCGGAGGTGGCGGCGGCGGCCAAGGCCGCCGGTTCCACCCGGGCCGCCTTGGCCGTGGATTTCGCCCTGGATCTGCCCGGGCCGCTTATTTTCGCCATCGGCAACGCCCCCACCGCCCTGCTGCGGCTTATATCCCGCATCGACGGCGGCGCGCCCGCCCCGGCCCTGGTGGTCGGGATGCCGGTGGGTTTCGTCAACGCCGCCCAGTCCAAGGCCCTGCTCATGACCCGGGCCGACGTACCCTGGATCGCCATCGCCGGCCGCAAGGGCGGCTCGGCCCTGGCCGGGGCCACCATAAACGCCCTGGCCATCCTGGCCGGAGCCGAAACGGCCTGAGGCCCCTGCGCCTCAGGTCGGTTTGGCTTGAGGCGTGAAACGGAACAATACGGCGCGGGGGATGCTGCGGGACATTTGAAAGCCTGGGCTGCGACCATGCGCCTTGCCGCTCCGAGCCGTGACTGGCCGGCGGCCATGAAAAAGGGCCGGATCAACACGGTCGATCCGGCCCGAATAAGGGCATGTTCGAGCCCGGGGCCGAGCCCCGGCGCCCCCGTTGCGGCTAGACATTGAACAAAAAATGCACCACGTCGGCGTCGGCCATGACGTATTCCTTGCCTTCCTGGCGCAGGACGCCGGCGGCCCGGCATTTGGCCTCGGTCTGGTGCTTGAGGTAGTCCTCGAAACCGATGACCTCGGCCCGGATAAACCCGCGCTCGATGTCGGAATGGATCTGCCCGGCGGCGGCCGGAGCCTTGGTCCCGGCGGCGATGGTCCAGGCCCGGACTTCCTTGGGGCCGGCCGTGAAAAAGCTTAAAAGCCCAAGCGTCCGGTAGGCCAGGCGCACCACGCTGTCCAGGCCCGACTCGTCAAGATTGTAGGAGGCCAGGAACTCCAGGCGCTCCTCGTCGGTCAGCCCGGCCAGATCCTCTTCCATGCGGGCGCACACCACCACCGTCTCGGCCCCGCGCGATTCGGCGATGGCCCGGACCTTGGCCACCAGGGGATTGTCGGGCTGGCCCAGGTCCCCTTCGGCCACGTTGGCGCAGTAGATGACGCGCTTGGCCGAAAGCGGGCGGATCTCGTCGAAAAGGGCGATCATGCCCGGCGTATCGACCCCGTCCACGGAACTGGCCGGCTGGCCGTTCATGAGATGGTCGAGCAGGCGCTTGCCGGCCTCGACCTTGTCGAGCAGGTCGCGGTCCTTGCTGCCCTTGGTCTGCTTCACCATGCGGTCGAGCCGGTTTTCCAGCACCTGGGCGTCGGCCAGGATGAGCTCGGCGTCGATGACCGCGATGTCCCGGGCCGGGTCCACCGAACCCGAGACATGGACCACGTCGTCGTCCTCGAAAGCCCGGGCCACATGGATGATGACCTCGGTTTCACGGATGTGGGCCAGAAACTTGTTGCCCAGGCCCTCGCCCTTGCTGGCTCCGGCGACCAGGCCGGCGATGTCGGTGAAACGCACCGTGGCCGGCAGCACCTGCTGGGGCCGCACCAGCTCGGCCAGGGCGGTCAGGCGCGGGTCCGGCACCGGCACGATGGCCACGTTGGGTTCGATGGTGCAGAACGGATAGTTGGCGGCCTGGGCGTTCTGGGCCTTGGTCAGGGCGTTGAAAAGCGTGGATTTGCCGACGTTTGGCAGACCCACGATGCCGACGGAGAGGGCCATGGGGCGATGATCCTTTTGCGGCGGGGCCTCCGCCGGACGGGGCCGGGAAACGGCCGTTGGCAGGAAAAAAGCCGGGCGGCGGTAGGCCGCCCGGCCGGGCTACTTGATGTCGCGGGTGCGCAGCACGGTTTTTTGCATGAACGCGATGAGTTCGTAGTCCGAGGCCATGCGGCTTAAGGCCTTGGACACAGTCATGCTGAGCAGCTTGTCGAACTCCGGCTCCACGCCCTCGGCCGGCAGCTTCCAGACCGTGTCGGCCTCGTAGCGCCGGGTCATTATCTGGCCGTTGTTGTCGGCCGTGACCTTGACCGCGCACACGGCCTTGGCGGCCAGATGCGCGCCCTCGTGGGACGGCTTGTAGGCCAGCTCCACGAGCTCCACCGTGACCGTGCGCACCACGGATTCCCGGGCCGGCGACGGTGTGAACCCCTTGTCGCGAAGGCCCTTCTCCACGGCCGCGTGGATGGCCGGCGAAGGATCGCAGGCCGTTTGCAGCTTGCCGGCGAACGACGATTGGGGATTGCACAGCCCCACTTCGTCGTTGGGCCGGGCGTCCTTGACGGACACGGACACGTCCACGCCGCGCCCGAGCGCCTCGGGCTCGACCACCACCGACGGCGTCACCGTCGCTTTCTGGCCGCCGCAGCCCCCAAGGGCCAAAACCAGGACCAAGGCCGCAAAAAGGGCCGACGCCCGAAGGCGTCGGCGCGAAGACGAATGGTTGTTCATGGTCGCACCTGCGCCGCCCCAAGGGCGGACAGGCCGTCTCTACAAGACCTTGCCCAAGGCCGCAAGGGCGGCGGCGTAGTCGGGCTCGTTGGTGACTTCCTTGACCAGTTCCATGTAAGCCACCTTACGGTCCGGGCCAAGGACCAGCACGGCCCGGGCGAGCAGGCGCAGTTCCTTAATCAGCAGGCCATAAGCCTGGCCAAAGGCGGCGTCGCGGTGGTCGGAGAGCGTGACGATGTTGGTGACCCCGGCCGCCTCGGCCCAGCGTTTCTGGGCAAAAGGCAGGTCCATGCTGATGACCAGCGCCTTGGCCTTGCCGCTAAGGCTCTCCATTTCCTTGTTGAATTTGCGGGCTTCCAGATCGCACACGGCCGTGTCCAGGGACGGCACGGCAATAAGGATAAGGCCCTTTTCGGGGAAATCAGCCAACTTTGCCGGGGCCAGGTCGTTGGTCAGCACGGCGAATTCCGGGGCCGCGTCGCCGACGCCGACCGGATTGCCGACCAGGGTCAAGCCGCCGCCAAGAAACGTGATAAGTCCGGTACGCTCGCTCATGGGCGTGTTCCTCCTGAGGGTGAATAAGCCGCCCTGAAAAAAAGGCGACCTTATGACCTTATGCCCCCGGCGGGGTTTGGCGTCAAGACAAGGCCGCGCGCGGCCGCGGATTCCCCCGCCGCCCGTATTGACAAGGCCGCCAAGCCGGGCATTGTGCCGGAAACAAAGGAGTCGCCCATGTCCGTCCGCCGCCTTTGCCCGCCCTTTACGGTCCTGGCCGCTTTCGCCCTCGCCTGCCTCCTGGCCGCCGTCCCGGCCCTGGCCCAAAAAACCCCGGCCGAAGCCGGGTTGGTGGACATCACCGCCGTGGCCCCGGACATCGTCCTGGACATCCGCTACGCCACGCCCAACAATTTTACCGGCATGGCCGTCTACCCCGCCCCGCGCTGCTACCTGCGCGCCGACGTGGCCAAACGCCTGGCCACGGTCCAGGCCGACCTCAAAAAAGAAGGCCTGGGCCTGAAGGTCTATGACTGCTACCGGCCCTTTGCCATCCAGAAGAAATTCTGGGACCTGGTCCCCAACGAGGACTGGGTGGCCAAACCCGTGGAAAAAGACGGCAAGCCGGCCAGCGGCTCCAAGCACAACCGGGGCGCGGCCGTGGATGTGACCCTTATTGACGCCGCAGGCAATGAACTGCCCATGCCGTCGGGATTCGACGATTTTTCGGAAAAAGCCCGCCGCGACTACACCGGCGGCGATCCGGCCGCCCGGGCCAACGCCAAGCGCCTGGAAGCGGCCATGCAAAAGGCCGGCTTCGATCCGCTGCCCTCGGAATGGTGGCACTTCGACGGCCCGGGCTGGCAGGGCTTCGAACTGCTGGACGTGCCGATTAACTGAAGAAGAGGGGAGGCCTCCGGCGGCCGGGGGCCTGAGGCCCCCGGACCCCCCACTTAAAGACAAAGGGTTAAGGGGGGTTGGCGTTGGGCGGCGGGGGGTCAGCGCGACGCGCCGTCGGCTGGCTTGGCCGAGCAGGCGTCGGGCGCGGCCGCCCGGGGCAGGTAGACCTCGAACCGGCTGCCCTTGCCCTGGGCCGTGGTCAATATGACCGCCCCGCCGCAGCTCTTGACGATGCCATGGACCACGGCCAGGCCCATGCCCGTGCCCTGGCCGGGCTTTTTGGTGGTGAAAAAGGGTTCAAACACCCGCTCCGCCACCTCCGGGGCCATGCCGTGGCCGGTGTCTTCCACCCACAGCCGCACATACGGCCCCGCCGCCAGGGTCGTCAGGGGCGCGCCGGCGGCGATGCCGCCGCTTTCCGGCCGGGGCGGCCCGCCCACCGGGGCCAGCCCCACCTCCAGCCGGCCGCCCCCAACCATGGCCTGCACCCCGTTGAGGCACAAGTTGACCAGCACCTGATGCATCTGGGCCGGATCGGCCCGCACGCAGTACGGCTCCCCCCCGATCTCCAGCTTCAGTTCCACCCCGGCCGGGGCCATGCCGCGCACCAGCTTGGCCGTCTCCTTGACCAGCGGGGCCAAAGGCAGGTCGGACACCGCAATCTCGCCCTGACGGCTGAAGGCCAAAAGCTGGCGTACCAGTTCGCGCGCCCGCTCCGAGGCCAGCACCACGTCGGACAACGGCTTGCGCAGGGGATGCAGCACCGGCAAATCGGACAGCACCAGCTCGGAATTGAGCAAAATGGGCGTTAAGATGTTGTTGAAATCGTGGGCCACCCCGGCGGCCAGCACGCCGATGGCTTCCAGTTTCTCGGCCTGGCGCAGCCGGCGTTCCAGGTCGAGTTCGTAGGTCATGTCGCGCACCAGCAGGATATGGTTGACCACCTGGCCGGCCGTGTCGCGCACCGGGGAAATGAGCGCCTCGGCCACGGCTTCCTCGCCGCTCGGACGGGTCAGACGCAGCCGGCCCGACCAGCGAAGCCCCAGCCCCAGCATCTTGCGCACGGACTCGGTCAGAAACGGGGCCAAAAGCCCATCCAGGGCGTCGCGGCCGAGCATCCCCTGGCCGCCGGCCACGATCTGGGCAAAGGCCGGATTGGCGTACTCCAGGCGAAAATCCCGACTGACGATGACCAGTCCCTCGGCGCTCTGGTCCACGGCCGAAACGAGCAACATACGCTCGCCCTCGGCCCGCTTGCGGTCGGTGATGTCCCGGGCCGCGCCCTCCACCCGGACCAATCGGCCGTCGCCGTCCAGCACCGCCCGGGCATTGACGGACAACCAGGCGGCCCGGCCGTCGCGGCGCACCACCTGCATCTCGAAATCGTAGACCCGGTTGTGGCGGGCCAACTGGCGCAAAAATTCCAGCCGGTCCTCCTGCCGGGCCTGGATGCGGGTGAACAGGTCGCCCGGTTCGGCCAGGACCGCTTCCGGCGAGGCGTAGCCGAGGATGCGGGCCAGGGCGGGATTGCAGGCGACAACCGCTCCGCTGGGTTCAAACTGGAAAATGCCCTCGGCGGAATGCTCGAAGATGTCGCGGAACTTGGCTTCGCTTTGCGACAGTTCCCGCTCCATGCGGCGCACAAGCGAAATGTCGCGCCCCAGGGCCTGGTATTCGCCAATACGGCCGGCTTCGTCGAAAATGGCCCGCACCGACCAGTGCAGCCGGCGTTCTTCGCCCGAAGGCAGGACCATGGCGTGCTCCAACTCGCAGGTCGGGGCTCGCGGCGTCAGTTCCAGCAGTCGCCGGCGCAAGGCCTGGGTCTCGGCCTCGGGCAACCGGTCGCCGAAATACCCGCCAATGAGCGTTTCAGCCGGCGTGCCCAAGTGCGCGGCCAGATTGGCGTTGACAAAGGTCCGCCGCAGGGCCGGGTCCAGGCGGACCACCAGATCGGTCTGATTCTCCACGAGTGCCCGATAGCGCCTTTGACTGACGTCGAGTTCCCGCCGGGCCGTGTTGCGGTCGGTGATGTCCGCGAGCAAGCCCCACACGCCCAGGGGCAAGCCGTCGCGCAGAAACGGGATGCGCGTGGCCAGAAACTCGCGCTCCCGGCCGCCGTGGACCAGCGTCAATTCCTCGGAATTGGGCGTGCCACTGTGCAAGGCCTCCAGGGCCGCCGCATGGAAACGGGACAAAACGGCCGGCCCAATGATATGGCCCAAATGGCGGCCCAGGTAATCCCCGGCCTGTCCCCCGTGCAGCGAGAGAAAAGCCCGGTTGACGTAACGCACCACAAAATCCCGGTCCACGGCAAAAATAGAATCCGGGGCATGTTCGAGCACCGGCAAAAGCCCCTCCTGGACCGTCCAAACGCCGGACTCGAAAACGCACACCACGCCGTCCCGCCCGTCCGGCCCAAGGCCGACGCAGGCCGCCCCAGGCGCGATCACGGCCGGCCCGCCCCCGGTCGGACAGGCCTGGCAGCTCTCCCCCCCGTCTCGAAGCACCCGATGGCAGGCCATGCCCTGCCTTTCAAAATATTCCCTGGCCCGGGCGTTGCCCCGCACGAAACGGCGCTGCCCGTCCAGCACGGCCACGGCCAGGGGCAGGCCCTCGGCCAGGCTGCGCGACGGTTCGCCCGAAAGCGCCGACGCTCCCTCCACGGACAGGGCCTCGGCCAATTGACGCGGCGATAAACCGGCCATGCTCAGCGCTGTCCTGAAACGGTCACGGACGACCGGTTACGCCGCCAGGGAAAGATCGCCCAACCGGGCTGGCCTTTTCGCCTGAAACGGTTTACCTTCAAACCATCCACCCATTTCCATCGGTCGTTTCGCATGGAAAAAGTCCTTATCGTCGAAGACAGCAAAGTCTTTGCCCGCATCCTTATCCGCAAGATCGAGGACGAACTCTTCTTCGACGCCTGCTGGGCCTCGAACTTCGAGGAAGCCCGCTACCTCATCGAGGAAAACCCCGACAACCACGACTACATCGTGGCCCTGCTCGACCTGCACCTGCCCGACGCCGCCGACGGCCGGATTGTCGATTATGTCATCGGCAAGGGCATCCCGTCCATCGTCTTCACCGGCGACGTGGACTGCGCCGTGCGCGACCGCATCTGGTCGAAAAAAGTCGTGGATTACGTCGCCAAGGACTCCCCCGACAGCCTGGACTATCTGTGCTCCCTGGTGCGCCGGGTATCGCTCAACAAATACATCCACGTCCTGGTGGTCGACGACTCAGCCACCGTGCGCCGCCATCTCATGCGCCTGCTCGAAGCCCACGAATTCATCGTCCACGAGGCCGAAAACGGCGAAACCGCCCTGGACGCCATCTCGCGCCACCCTGAGATCAAGGTGGTCATCGCCGACTACTTCATGCCGGGCCTGGACGGCGTGGAACTTACCCGCCGCATCCGCCGGCTGCGCCGCAAGGACGAACTGGCCGTCATCGGCATCTCGGCCTACGGCAACACCATCCTCTCGGCCCGGTTCATCAAGAACGGGGCCAACGATTTCTTGAACAAACCCTTTTCCAGCGAAGAATTCTACTGCCGGGTCACCCAGAACCTGGAAATGCTCGAATACATCCAGAAACTGCGCGAGACCGCCATCCGCGACCCCCTGACCGGCCTGTACAACCGCCGCCACTTCTTCGAGGCCGCCAAAACCCTCCACGCCGATCTGGCCCGGGGCGAAACGCCCATGACCCTGGCCATGATCGACATCGATTTTTTCAAAAAGGTCAACGACACCTACGGCCACGCCGCCGGCGACGAAGTCCTCAAGCACGTGGCCCAAGGCCTTGGCAACCGCTTCCGCGGCCATGACGTGGCCGCGCGCCTGGGCGGCGAGGAATTCTGCGTCCTGGCCCGGGGACTGTCCGGCCAGCAAGCCATGGCCGCCTTCGACGATCTGCGCAACAGCATCGAACGCTCCAAAGCCAAGGCCGGCAAGAGCACCATCGGCGTCACCGTCTCCATCGGCATCTGCGACAAACCCCACGGCTCCGTGGACGCCATGCTGGCCGCCGCCGACGCCGCCCTCTACAAAGCCAAACGCACCGGCCGCAATCGCGTGTTGTGGGCTGAGTAAGCTGCGATAATACTGGAAGATGCCTCCGGCGGCCGGGGGCTTGAAGCCCCCGGCCCCCCCGAAAGGGTAAAGGGGACGGGGTGGGGGCTTGTCGGGGGAGTGGGAGAATTACCAGGGGCGCGGGGGCAGGCCCATAAGCGCCCGGAAGCGGTCTTCCAAGTCGGCCAGATAGGCCGCCGCCCCGGACGATCCCTCGGCCGGCGCGAACGGCGCGAAATCCTTGTCGTCAAGGGGCGCGTAAGGCCCGGGCTTGACCTCGAACACGGCCGTGTCCGGGGCCAAGGCCACGATGCCGTGCCACAGCCCCGGCCGCACGTCGATGGCCAGCACGTCCCGCTCCCGGTCGAGCACCACGCAGTCGTCGGCCGTGAAGCTCCCGTCGTCGGCAAAAACCACATGTCCCAGACTCCCGGCCAGCAGCACGAAGGCCTCGGACTTGGCTGGCGACAAATGCCGGTGCGGCCGCACGTAGCTCCCAGGCTGGAGCGCATTGACCATGCGATGGGGATTTTCGGCGTCGGCGGCGTGGAAGCGGTGCATGTCCCGAAGCCGGGGATTGCCCCTGGCGTCGGCGGCCTTGGCCGCAAGCAGCGCCGCATCGACCACGGCGAACCGATCATGGCCGGATTCGGTGGCGCCGGGGCCGATGCGGCGAAAAAGGGGATCGGAAGGCGTGTTAGCCATGCAGGGGCAGGCCGGCGGCGATCATGCGGCAATAGGCGGCGACAAGCTGGCCCGACAGGCACATGTCACGCAGGACCAGGGCGGCGATGACCAGCCAGAAGCCCCAGGAACAGACGCATTTTTCCCGGCCCGAGGTCTGACCGCGCTGCACGCCGAACAGATACAGGCTCACAGCGGCGATAGGCAGCATGATCCACCAGCGGATGGTGACGGCCTCAAAAAACATAAACAACACGAACAGCGCGCCAAGCGCCACGGCGATCCAGGTCATGGGCGCGAAACACGAACACGGGCAACCGCATTTGTTGTCGGACATGTGGGCGACTCCTTTGAAGGTTTGCCCGCTTATAGCGTCCGGGGCGCGCCTCTGTCCAGCCGGGCGTAGGCCGCGCCAAGGGCATCAGCCACGGCGGCCGGACTGTAGCGCGCCGCCACGGCCTGGCGACCGCCCTGCCCCAGCCGGGCGGCCAGGGCCTCGTCGGCCAAAAGCGCCGCCAGGGCATCGCCCAGGGCCGGGACGTCGCCCGGCGGCACGACCAGCCCGGTTTCGCCGTGGCGGTTGACCGCCGCCACGCCTGAACCGGCTATGGCCGTGGAAACCACCGGCTTTCCCCAGGCCATGGCTTCCAGCTGCACGATGCCGAACATCTCGGCCCGGGTCACCGACGGCAGGCAAAACACGTCGCTGGCCGCGAACCAGGCCGGCAGCTCCCCGTCCGGGATGCGCCCGGCCAGCAACACCTTATGGCCAAGGCCCGCCGCCTCGATCTGCCGGGCCAGTTCCCCGGCCAGCGGCCCGCCGCCGCCGATGACCGCCACGGCGTCGTCCGGCAGGTAGCGCGCCGCTTCGATGAGCACGGCAAAGCCCTTGTAGGGCACAAGCCGCCCCAGGGCGAACACCAGCCGCCGTCCGCCCGCCAGCTCCCGCACGGCGGAAAGGGCGGCCGGATCAAGGCGGTCGGGATCGGCCGTGCCCGGCTCGACGTAAAACGGGACCACGGCCCCCTTGCCGACAAAAAGCGCCGCCCTATTGGAAGCCTGCAAATGGACTTCCGTTGGACCGATGACCAGATCGGCCCGGCGGCACAGCCAGGCCTCGAAGGGTGAAACCAGCGCCCGAAGCGCCCGCTTGCCGATGACGTCGCTGTGCCAGTGGAGCACGATCTTCCCCCGAGGGCGGATCAGCCATAGAGCCACGGCGGCCAAAGGGTTGGGGCAATGGACGTGGAGCACGTCGAAACGCGGGGCCAGATCGGCCAGACGCAAAAGATACTCGGTGGAAAGGGGCTGGGAGGCGATGGTGGCCCAGGCCGCGGCCCGCAGGACCGGAACCGGTCCGGTTCCGTCGTCGTAGGGGCCGGCTCCGGCAAAGCACAGCACGGCGTTTTCGTGGCCAAGCCGGCCCAAGGTCTCGACCATCTGCCACGTGCCGGTTTCCACACCGCCGGCGTCGGGCGGATAGAACTTGCCGACCTGCAACACCCTCATGACGGCGGCAACAGCCCTTCCAGGGCCTCGGTGACGGTGCGGCGCAGGTTCTCCACCCGGCGCAGGGTGAATTCGTTGATCGGGTCGGCAGCCACGTCCTTGACCAGCCACAAGGCCCCCAGCGGCCGGCCGGCCTTGGCCAGAAGCGGCAGTTCGAGCTTCATCACGGCCGGCGAACACAACAGCTCCCGGTCGGACACGACCGATCCCTCGCGCCGCCACCGATAAACCGGCGGCCCGTCGGTCGGAGCCGCCCCGGGCGGCTCGGGGTCCAGCCGGCAGGAACCGGCTCCGTCGCCGGACAGCACCATCTCGGCCAGATCGAAGCGCAGATGGTCCAGGGCCTCGGTCATGCGCGTCCACAGCTCGGCCAGATCGTGGGCTTGGGAAATCTCGATTTGATGGTGCAGAAACGTGCGCCGCTCCCGGGCAAACCCGGCGTCGTCGGACACGTCGCGCAGCCAGCCGAGAATCTTGTCCATGGCGAAATAGCTGCAATAGCCGGCCTTGCGCACCAAAAAGACCAGCGCGCCGCCGACGACCAGCAAAAAAAGCCCCGCCGGCACATTGCGCAGATTGACCAGCACCAGGGCCGAAAGGGCCAGAAAGATGGTGATGCCGTAGAGAAACAGCACCACCTGGCGCTGGGACCAGCCGCGCGAGAGAAGCTTATGATGCACATGGCGCTTGTCCGGCTCGAACATGTCCCGGCCGCGCATGAACCGCCGCAAGGGCGCGGAGATGGTGTCGAGAAGCGGCACGCCCAGGGCGATGACCGGCATGAGCAACGTGGCCCCCACCTGACTCTTGACCGAACCGGAGACGGACAACGCCGCCAGCATGTAGCCCAGGAAATAGCTGCCGCCGTCGCCCAGGAACAGACTCGCCGGATTGAAATTGTAGCGCAAAAACCCCAGCGTAGCCCCGGCCAGCACGGCGAAAAGCGCCGCCGTGTGCGGCTCGGCCCGCATGACGGCCAGCCCGGCCTGCACGGCGCTGGCAAAAAACACCACCCCGGCCGCCAGCCCGTCCAGGCCGTCGATCAGGTTGATGGCGTTAATAAGCAGCACAAACCAAAAGACCGTCACCAGATAGGACGAAACGTCGAACTGGACCACAAAAAGCCCGGGCAGGGCAAAAGACGTGATGCGCGCGCCGCCGTAATAGGCAATGGACGCCGCCGCGATCTGGGCCAAAAGCTTGAGCTTGGACGGCAGCGTCCACTTGTCGTCGGCAAAGCCCACGGCAAAGACCAGCGCCGCGCCCAGCAGCACATAGCCCATGGTCCGCCCGCCCAGCACGGCCACGGCCGCCGGAGGCAACAAGGCCGCCGCCAGGGGCAGGCAGGCCATGAAGGTCAAAAACAACGCCAGCCCGCCGCTGCGGGGCATGGGCGTCACGTGGATGTTGCGGGCCGCCGGCATGGCCAAAATGCCGAAACGCCGCCCGGCCCAACGGGCAAAGGGCGTCAGCGCCAGGGACAGGCCCAGGGCGAGGAGAAAAAGCACGGCAATTGGCGTCATAGGCGTACGGGCGGCCCAGGGCCGCTATTTCAAAAAGACGGCCAGCAGCGTCCCCAGGCCCAGCAGGGCCGCGATGACGCCGTTTAAGGTGAAAAAGGCCACATTGATGCGCGACAGGTCGTGCTCGGAAATAAGCCGGTGCTCCACCAGGAGCACCGCCGAACACACGGCCCAAAAGGCGTAGTAGATCCAGCCAAGCCCGGCCGCGTAGCCGGCCAGCAGATAAAAGGCCGCCGCGTCAACATGGGCGAACGCCGCCAAGGCCAGGGCCGTGCCTACGCCAAAGCGCGACGGCATCGAATGCAACCCGTGCGACCGGTCGAACTCCACGTCCTGGCAGGCGTAGAGCACATCAAATCCGGCCACCCAGCAGGTGACGCCGCAGCCGAAAAGGATCGCCGGCAAGGCGAATTCCGGCGCAACCGCCAGCCAGCCGGCCACGGGAGCCAGGCCCAGCACCGACCCCAACACGAAATGGCACAGCCAGGTGAAACGCTTGGTCAGGCTGTAAAACGCGCCCCAGGCCAAGGCCACCGGCGAAAGCGCCAGACACAGCGCATTAAGTCCGGCGCAGGCCCCGACAAACACCACGGCGCAACCGGCCGCAAACACCCAGGCCGCCCGCAACGACACCTCGCCCGTCACCAGCTCCCGGCCGGCCGTGCGGGGATTTATCCGGTCATACTTCACGTCCGCCAACCGGTTGACCGCCATGGCGAACGACCGCATGGCCACCATGGCCACCGTCAGCAAGACAAACGGTCGCCAGCCCGGCCAGCCGCCAGCCGCCACAAACAGACCAATATATGCGAACGGCAAGGCAAACACCGAATGTTCCACCTTCACCAACCGCGCCATCGCGCCGACCATAGTGCGAACTCCTTTGGAAACTGGGAACCTGGGGGAGGGAACCTTTTTTTGCAAAAAAAGGTTCCCTCCCCCAGACCCCCACCCTCCCAAAAAACTCTCAATGGGGTGTTTAGTCCTGTCGCGGCCCTGTGTCGTGTTGCCGCCAACCTCCAGCCCGGCAAACAATCGCCCGAGGCTGGGCCTATCAGGTCGCTCTTTCTCCAACCTTTCGGCCCCGCTTCGGGGCCGAGGGCCAAGTGGGGCCTGGAATTTCAGGGGGCGCGGCCGGCGCGCCAGCGCTGGCCGCGCCCTCTGAAATTCCAGGCCCCTTCTTCGCGGCCAGCCGCCGGCCGACCGACCGCCCTCCCCGCCCGACCGACCGCGCCCCGATCGGGGGGCCGGGGGGATGATCCCCCCGGCGGGTCCGGGCAGCGCCCGGCGGGTGCAGGGCAGCGCCCCGGCTAAATTCCGAGAGTAACTACGCCGTAGTTCTTTTTGCCTTTGCGCAGCAGAGCGATATTGCCGCCGATGTAGTCCTCAGCGGCAAGCGCCTGGTTTTCGTCGGCCACGCGGACGTTGTTGAGGTAGATGCCGCCGGCTTTGATGTCCTTGCGGGCCTGGGACAGCGACGGGCACAGGGCCAGGTCGACCAGGAGCTTGGGCAGGGGCGGCACGGCGTCGAGGCCGTCGTAGTTCTTGCCGGGCGCGGCTTCCAGGGCGGCGCGCAGGGTGGCGGCGTCCACGGCGCGCAGGTCGCCGCCGCCGAAAAGCGCCTCGGTGACGGCTTCGACCTTGGCCAGTTCCTCGGCACCGTGGATCATGGTGGTGGTTTCCCGGGCCAGGGTTTTCTGGGCGGCGCGCTGGTGGGGCCGCTCGGCGGTCTCCACGGCCAGGGCGTCGATGGCTTCCTTGTCCAGGTAGGTGAAGTAGCGCAGGAAGTTGCAGACGTCGCGGTCGTCGGCGTTGATCCAGTATTGGTAGAAGGCGTAGGGCGAGGTCAGGGCAGTATTTAAGTAGACGGCCCCTTTTTCGCTTTTGCCGAATTTCGCGCCGGAGGCGGTGGTGATGAGCGGGAAGGTCAGGGCAAAGGCCTGGGAACCGGATTTGCGGCGGATGAGTTCCAGGCCGGCGGTGATGTTGCCGAACTGGTCGCCGCCGCCGATCTGCAAGGTGCAGCCCATGGTACGGTTCAAGTATTCATAATCCAGGGACTGCAGGATCATGTAACTGAATTCGGTGTAGGAGATGCCGGTGTCTTCGCGGCCGATGCGCGATTTCACGGAATCCTTGGCCATCATGTAGTTGATGGTGAAGTGCTTGCCGGTGTCGCGCAAGAATTCGATGACCGAGATGGGCTGGGTCCAGTCGAGGTTGTTGACCGGGGTGACGCGGTCGGCCACGCCTTGGCGCTCAAAAAAAGCCATGGCCTGGGACCGGATTTTCTCGGCCGAGGCGGCCACCATGTCGGCGGTGCGCATCTGGCGTTCCTTGTCCTTGCCGCTGGGGTCGCCGATGAGTCCGGTGGCGCCGCCAAGCAGGAACAGGGGCTTGTGGCCGGCCTTGGCGAAGCGGGCCAAGGCCATGAGCGGCACGAGGTTGCCGATGTGCAGGCTGTCGGCGGTGGGGTCGAAGCCGCAGTACATGACGCGGTCGCGGGCGTTTAGGTGCTTGCGCAGTTCGGCCTCGTCGGAGCACTGATGCACGAGGCCGCGCCAGGAGAGTTCGTCGAAAATATTCACGGCGATTCCTTTTCGGTAAAGCAGTCGGACGGATCAGATGCCCGAAGCGGGCACGGCCGTGGCTGGCGAGGAGCCGGCCGGCGCGGCGGTCTTGGCCGGCGTGCGTTCGCGCAGCAGGGGTTTTACCCCGGCGATGCGCTCCAGCCGGGTCATGGTATCGGGCTGGCGGTCGTAGACATCGACCAGGACGTTGAGCACGAACTGGCCGTTCTTGATTTCGGTCTCGATACGGCATTCAAAGCCGTTCTGGCCGAGCTTGGCCTTGAGCGCATTGGCGTTGTCGGCTTTGCTGAACGCCCCCACCTGGTAGGTGTCGTGGGGGCGTTGCCAGTCGTAGACGGTCTCCTCGCCGCAGCCGCCAAGCAGGCAGGCCCCGGCCAGGAAAAAACACAGGAGAAGCGCGCGCATGTCCGGGCCGCCTAGGGTTTGGCGTCGGACCGGCGACGCTGCTTGTCGTTGTATTCGATGATCTCGGTGCGGCCGTTTTGGCGCTCGGTGACGAGCAGCAACCGGTCGCCGTCCACGTTGACGTTGACCAGGCGCGAGCATTTGTTGATGGCGGGCACCACGGCATAGGTCTTGTCCGCGCCCACGGCCACGAGGTCGTAGGTGATGGGGCATTCGGCGTTGCCCACGCCGTGGCGGATGAGCACGGCGTCGTAGCCGTCGCCGAGTTCGCCGACGCTCATGTAGGACTGGGCGGTAAGCGCCGCGCCCATGGCCTGGTGGATGACCCGGCCGCCGAGCAGCACGGTGGAGGACGCGCCGTCGCGCACCACTTCCAGCGGGCCGGCCACGGTCATATAGATGGCGGTGCGTTCCGGGGCGGCCTGGGCGGCGGCGGCCAGGACCAGACAGACCAGGGCGGCAAGCAGCAGTCGTCGAGCGTATCGCATGGGTGTTCCTCCGCTTCGCGGCGGGTTATCCGGCCAGCCGCCAAGGCGCAATAGTTACGACCTTGCCGGCGGAGGCGTCAATATCCATAAGCGCCCCCTGCATCTCGGGCGCGGCCTTGGACACGACGAACCGGCGCGGCAGGCCGGTGCGGAAACGGGCGATGACCTCTTCGGGGTCCATGCCCAGAGCAGAGGCGGCCGGACCGGTCATGCCCAGGTCCGTCATGTAGGCCGTGCCCTGAGGAAGCAGCTGGGCGTCGGCGGTCTGGACGTGGGTGTGGGTGCCAAGGACGGCGCTGACCTTGCCGTCGAGAAAATAGGCCAGGGCTTTTTTTTCGCTGGTGGCCTCGGCGTGGAAGTCGATGAGCCGCAGGGGCACGTCGGCGGGCAGTTGGCCGAGAATGCCCTCGGCGGCGGCAAAGGGGCAGTCCACGGCGGCCATGAAGGTGCGGCCGAGGAGGTTTATGACGACGTAAGGGGCGGCCTCCCTGGGGCGAAAGACCTGCCAACCGCGCCCGGGCGCGCCGGCCGGGTAATTGGCCGGACGCAGCAGCCGGTCCTGGCTCTCCAGGAGCGGCGAAAGGTCGGGGTGGCGAAAGGTGTGGTTGCCGCCGGTCAGGACGTCCAGGCCGGTTTCCAGGAGCTGGCGGGCCGATTTGGCGGTCAGCCCGATGCCGCCCGAGGCGTTTTCGGCGTTGGCGAGAATCCGGGTCAGGCCCAGGTCGCGCCGCAGCCCGGCCAGGCGCTGGGTGACGATGGCCCGGCCCGGCCGGCCGAAGATGTCGCCGAGAAAAAGCATCCGCATGGCGTGCCGTCCTTATTCGTAAACCAAAAAGCCCGGATGATCCGGCGGTTGGATTTCGTCAGCCTCCGGGACGCTGGCCCAGACGTCCTGGCGCTCGGCCGGTTCGGCTTCGGGCGCGGCAAAAAGCCGCAGGGTCAGCAGCAGATCGCCCGGTCCCTTGTCGCCGACGCCGGGCTGGCCGGCCCCGGCCACCCGGATCACATCCCCGTCGCGGGCGTCCGGGGCGATGACCAGCACGCCCCGGCGCGGCTTGTCGTGACGTCCCGAGCCGGCGCAGGCCGGACAGGTCGCGGCCACGAATCCCTGCCCCGAACACGACGGGCAGCCCACGGCGGACAAGCCGCCGCCAAGGGGCTGCCAGATGGTCCCCCGGCCGGCGCACATCCAGCAGGCTTGGCGCAGCGCCCCCTTGCCGTCGCAGACCGGGCAGTCGCCGCCAACGCCGAAATCCAGGGTCAGCCGGCCGCCGCTGGCGGCCAGGGAATCGGGAATGTCCACCATGGCGGCCAGATCCTTGCCCCGGCGCGGCAACAGGACGCGCGGGTCCAGGGGGGCAAAGGCCGCGGTCGGCGCGGCGACCGGAGGCGGCGCGGCGGCCCGGACCGCCTTGGCATAGCGGCGGCGGCCGTCATAGGCGGCGCGCCGGGCCAGATGGCCCAAAACGGCGTAGGCGGCGGCCAGGGTCAGGAAGCGTTCGGCGGCCCGTGGATCGTCGGGGTTGGCGTCGGGGTGGCAGTGCCTGGCCAGAAGGCGGTAGGCGCGGCGCACGGCGGCCGCGTCGGCGTCCTCGGACAGGCCGAGGACGGCATAGCAGTCGGGACTATCCATGCGCCCCCGCTTGGGCCTAGTTTTTCACAACGCGTTTCGGGCCGCCCGGAAGAGGCGGCCCGAAACACGGCAACATCAGTCCATCCGCTATTTGGCGATGCCCACGGCCCGTCGCTCGCGGATGACCGTGACGCGGATCTGGCCGGGATAGGTGAGATTATCCTCGATGCGCTTGGCGATGTCCTTGCAGAGCAGGAAGGTCTTGTCGTCGTCGACGTTTTCCGAATCGACCATGACGCGGACCTCGCGGCCGGCCTGGATGGCGTAGGCCTTGGACACGCCGTCGAAATCAAGAGCCAGGTTTTCCAGTTCCTCCAGCCGCTTGACGTAGCTTTCCAGGAGTTCCTTGCGGGCTCCGGGGCGCGCGCCAGAGAGGCTGTCGGCGGCCTGGACCAGGGTGGCCAGGATGGACTTGGGCGGCACGTCCTCGTGGTGGGCCATGATGGCGTGGAGGATGTCGCTGGATTCGCCGAATTTCTTGGCCAGGTCCGCGCCGATGACGGCGTGGGGGCCTTCGATCTCGTGATCGACGGCCTTGCCGAGATCGTGGAGCAGGCCGGCGCGCTTGGCCCTTTTTATGTCCACGCCCAGTTCGGCGGCCATGATGCCGGCCAGGGAGGCCACTTCCAGGGAATGCTGGAGCACGTTTTGGGAGTAGCTGGTGCGGTATTGGAGCTGGCCGAGAAGGCGCACGAGCTCGGGGTGGATGCCGTGGACGCCGCAATCGAAGGTGGCCTGCTCGCCGATCTCCCGAATCTTGACGTCAAGTTCCTGCTCGCACTTCTTGACGATGTCCTCGATGCGGGCGGGATGGATGCGGCCGTCGGTGATGAGGCGCTCCAGGGCCATCTTGGCGATCTGGCGTTTGAGCGGCGAAAAGGCCGACAGGATGACGGTCTCGGGGGTGTCGTCGATGATGAGGTCCACGCCGGTGGCGGCTTCCAGGGCGCGGATGTTGCGGCCTTCGCGGCCGATGATGCGGCCCTTCATTTCTTCGGAGGGCAGGGTCACGGCGGTGACGGTCTGCTCGCCCACGAAATCGCCGGCATAGCGCTGGATGGCCAGGGCCAGAATCTTTTTCCCGCTCTTGTCGGCGGTCTCCTTGGCCTCCATCTCGATCTGGCGGACCATGCGGGCGGCCTCGTGGCGGGTCTTGGACTCGATCTCGTCCATGAGGCGCTTTTTGGCCTCTTCCATGGTCAGGCCGGAGATTTCCTGGAGCCGCTTGTCATGCTCGTCGGCCAGCCGGGAAAGATCCTCGGCCTTTTCGGCCAATTCGCGTTCCTTGGCGGTGAGCCGCTTTTCCGAAGCCAGCATTTCGGATTCCTTCTGGACGATCAGCTCCTGCTTTTCTTCCAGACGTTCCCGGCGCTTATGGACCTGCTCTTCTTTTTCTTCCAGGGACTGGGTCTTGTCGCGGAATTCCTTTTCGAGTTCCTGTTTCTGGCGGAACAGCTCGTCCTGGGCGGCGACGACGACTTCTTTTTTGTGGGCGGAAGCTTCCTTGCGGGCCTCGTCCAGAATGCGGTCGGCCAGGGTCCTGGCTTCGTTCAAGGTTTTCTGGGAAATCCACTTGTCGAGATAGTAGCCGGCCGGCACGCCAAGGCCAATGCCCACGATGCCCATGAAGATGGTCGAAAATTCCATGCGTTCTCCCGAAGCGGGGGGAGAAAAACGGGGCACAGCCCAAGGGCAAGGAGGGGGGACCGGCTCAATCCGGACAGATGCGTGGCGCTTGCCGTGTGCGGTATGGCATGGGACGGGGGATGTCCGGCCGCCCGGGACGACGGCGGCCAGTCATCAACACCGTTTTATAACAAAGCCCCAGAGCGCCGTGTCGTCAGTTCTTTTGAACCTTGGCAACCAAGGTGGACGCCACTGTTTGACCTTCAGGCCACCCGGACGAGCCGGGCACGCACACCAGCCACGCGTCGCGGCATCCTATTTTTGAGTATCGGCTCAAAAATAAACCGGCGATCACGCACACCCCAGGGAACTTTTCAAGGACGCGCCAGCAGACGCCGTCCGTCAATCTATCTTGTGCAGCAGCTCCCCCACCCGATCGTGGAGCGCGTCGAGCTGCTGGTTCGAAAGCAACATATCGTCAGCCAGACCCAATGCGACAAAGGCCAGCAATTTCTCCTTGCCGAGCGTTTTCCCGCCCGCCTGAAGCAAGTTATATCGTTGTTCCACCAGTTTTCTGGCGGCTTCCACGCGCTGCGGTTCGGCGTCCGTGGTAAACGACAGGTCGAGGCCCACTATGGACAAGGAATACTTGGGCATCGCCGTACCGATTTATCCCCGCCGGCCACATGGCCGGCCGCGCGTCAGGGCTCAATCTCCTCCCGGAGTTTCTCCAGGAGGCCGTCGAGTCGCGTGGCGACCGTCTTTTGCTCGTCGGCCATCCGGGCCACCTCGGCCCGAAGCGCCGCGTTCTCTTCTTCCAAAGCCTTTTTGCGGGCAACAAGGGCTTCAACCCGTTGTTCCAGGGCGTCGAAAATGTCCATGCCCGCTTTTTAGCCCCATTTATCCCGAAAAGCAAGCCAGGGCCTTACTTCCTGGGCTTTGTCACCTGCCGGGCGCGCCCCAGGGCCAAAGCCCCGTCCGGCACATCCGAAGTAATCACTGATCCGGCCCCGACAAGCGCGCCGTCGCCGATAGTCACCGGCGCAACCAGGGCCGTGTTGGAGCCGATGAAGGCTTTTTGGCCGATGACGGTTTTGTGCTTGTTCACCCCATCGTAATTGCAGGTGATGGTGCCGGCGCCGACGTTGGTTCCGGCGCCGATTTCGGCGTCGCCGAGGTACGTGAGGTGGTTGGCCTTGGCCCCGGGGCCAAGGGTGGCCTTTTTCATCTCCACGAAGTTGCCGGCGTGGGAACCCTCCTCCATGACCGCGCCGGGCCGCAGACGGGCATAAGGGCCGACCAGACAGCCCGAGGCAACCCGGGCCTGGGCGATGTGGCAATAGGAATGGATGGTCGCGCCCGGTGCGATTGCCGCGTCTTCGATGCGGCAATGGGAGGCGACGGTCGTGCCCGGGCCGATGGTGGTGCGGCCGTAGATTTCCAGGGGGCCGCACAGGTCTGCCCCGGGGCCGATAACGACTTCCGGGCCGATGCGCACGGACTGTCCGGCCCGGATGAGAACCCCGGCGTCGAGGTGGACGTCCACGATGCGCCGGCGCAGGATTTCCTCGGCGGCCACAAGTTCTCGCGGACAGTTAATGCCCAGATACGCCTCGTCGCCGCCGCGGCTGACCGGCAGCACGGACAGGCACGCTTCCTGGGCCAGGGCCACCAGATCGGTGATGTAGTATTCGCCGCTCTTGTTGGCGTTGGACAGACGATCCAGCAAGGGCGCGATGGTCTCCAAGCGCAGCCGGTAGACCCCGGCGTTGATCTCGCCCGTGGCCTGGCCATGGACAGCCGGATCGAAATCCTTGGCCTCGACAATGGCCACGCCCTGGCCCGTGCGCACCACCCGGCCGTAGGAACCTGGATCGGGCAGGCTGATGGTGACGAAAGCCAGATCGGCGTCGGCATTTCTGGCCGCGTCCAGGAACGCGCCCAGGCTGGCGTCCGTAACCAGCGGGGCGTCGCCGTTAACCACAAGCACGTGGGTCAATCCGGCGGCGGTGAGCGTCGGCAGGGCGCAGGCCAGGGCATGGCCGGTGCCGAGCTGCTCGGCCTGGAGCACGAACCGGCCGGCCAATTCGGGAAAAGCGGCTTCGACCGCCTCGGCCCGATGCCCGACCACGGCTCGGACCTCGTCGCCAAAAAGCGCGGACAGCGCCCGGGCAACATACCACAACATGGGTTTGCCTAAAAGCGTGGCCAACACCTTGGGGGCGTCGCTTTTCATGCGGGTGCCCTTGCCGGCGGCCAGGGCCAAAGCGCCTTCGCGCTGCATCATGGGAAGTCTCCGAGGGTAAACGCCAACCGCCTCGCCGGCGGGAGGGCCAGACGAGGCGGCGAGCAATCGCTTGGGACCAATAAAAGGCCTTAGGGCCGACCGAGGCCGGCGGTCTGGGGCACGTTGCCCAGTTTCATGCGGGTCAGCGCCCGTTGCAAGGCGGACTTGGCCCGGGTGTAGTCGATGTTTTCCTGGCGCGTGGCGGCCAGCCGGGCTTCGGCCCGCTCCCGGGCCTTGCGGGCCCGGTCGATGTCGATCTCCTCGGGCAGCTCGGCCGCCTCGGCCAGAATCAGGACCTTGCCGGCGGTGACGTCGGCAAAGCCGCCCGAGACGAAGACATAGTTCAACCGGCCGTTTTCCCGGTAGGCCAGGGACCCCACGGACAAGGCGGCCAGAAAGGGCACGTGGTGCGGCAAGGCGGTGAATTCGCCGGCCACGCCCGTGGCCGTGACCGAGTCCACGTCCTTTTGGAGCACCATCCGGTCGGGGGTCACGATCTGCAGCGCAAACGTCTTGGCCATGGCCTGTCCTTGTCTTCGGGTTTCATCGCTTGTTTCTGTGCTTTACCAGAAAACGGCCCAGGCCGACAACCGCTTCGAAGCCGTTCCAGCCGCGAGGGAGCTTACCAGACGCCCCTCCTGAAGCCGTTAGCCGGCTTTCACCGGCCCAAGTTCGCCAAAACACCAAGACCGTTGCGTCGCATCGGGTTTTTGCTCATCAAGCCGCGTTTTGCGCCAGGCTTCCTTCAGACCCGTCTCAAGACGACGCCCTATCTTTGCTCATCCTTCGCCTCCAGCAGGCTGGAGAGAGGACTTGCGCCTCCAAGCTGACATGCATGCTCGGCACACAAAAAAAGGCGGCTCCCGAAGGAGCCGCCTGACAGCCGGAGAGTACGGGGTCGGCCTAGTGGGCGTTCTCGCGCACGCGCATGCGGTAGAAGGCACGCTGCATGGCGGACTGGGCCCGGGCGAAGTCGACCTTGTCCTTTTCGCGGTCCATGCGCTGCTTGGCCCGATCCTGGGCGCGGCGAGCGCGTTCGATATCGATGTCTTCCGGACGCTCGGCCACCTCGGCGAGGATGGTGACCTTGTTGCCGGAGACCTCGGCGAACCCGCCGGCGACGAAGACGTAGTTCGCCTTGCCGCCGACCTTGTACATCAAGCTCCCGATGCCCAGGGCCGACAGGAACGGGATGTGGTTGGCCATGACGCCGAATTCGCCAAGCAGACCCGGAGCGCCCACATAGTCAACATCCTGGGACAAGACCAGCTTGTCCGGGGTGACGATTTCAAGGCGGAGTTGGGCCATGATCGTTATCCTTTCTTGGCGTTTTCAACGGCCTCGTTGATGTCGCCGACCATGTAGAAGGCGCCCTCGGGGAGCTCGTCGTGCTTGCCGTCGATGATCTCGCGGAAGCCCTTGATGGTGTCCTCGAGCTTCACGTAGCGGCCTTCCTTGCCGGTGAACTGGGCGGCAACGAAGAACGGCTGGGACAGGAAGCGCTGGATCTTACGGGCGCGGGAAACGGTGAGCTTGTCGTCGTCGGACAGCTCGTCCATGCCCAGAATCGCGATGATGTCCTGGAGATCCTTGTACTTCTGCAGGATCGACTGGACTTCGCGGGCGGTGCCGTAATGCTCGCCGCCAAGGACGTTGGGGTCCAGGATGCGCGAGGTGGAGTCAAGGGGGTCAACCGCGGGGTAGATGCCGAGCTCGGCGATCTGACGCGAGAGAACCAGGGTGCCGTCCAAGTGGGAGAAGGTCGTGGCCGGCGCGGGGTCGGTCAAGTCATCGGCGGGCACGTAAACGGCCTGGACCGAGGTGATCGAACCCTTGTTGGTGGAGGTGATGCGTTCCTGGAGACCGCCAAGGTCGGTGCCGAGCGTGGGCTGGTAACCGACCGCGGAGGGCATACGGCCAAGAAGCGCGGACACTTCGGAGCCGGCCTGGGTGAACCGGAAGATGTTGTCAATAAAGAGCAACACGTCCTGGCCTTCCTCGTCGCGGAAGTACTCGGCGCAGGTCAGCGCGGTCAGGGCGACGCGGGCACGGGCTCCGGGAGGCTCGTTCATCTGGCCGTAAACAAGTGAGGCCTTGCCCAGGATGTCGGCTTCCTTGAACTCGTGGTAAAGGTCGTTGCCTTCACGGGTACGCTCACCGACGCCGGCGAACACGGACAGACCGCCGTGGTGCTTGGCGATGTTGTTGATGAGTTCCATGAGCACGACGGTCTTGCCGACGCCGGCGCCGCCGAACAGGCCGAGCTTGCCGCCCTTGGGGAAGGGAATCAGCAAGTCGATGACCTTGATGCCGGTTTCCAGCAGCTGGATGCTGGTGGACTGGTCGACGAAGGCCGGAGCGGCACGGTGGATGGGCATGAAGGTCTTGGAATCGACCGGGCCCATTTCGTCCACCGGGCGGCCGACGACGTTGAGGATGCGGCCAAGGGCGCCCTTGCCGACGGGCACGCTGATGGGCGCGCCGGTGTCGATGGCGGTCATGCCGCGCACGAGACCGTCGGTGGAGTCCATGGCGATGCAGCGCACGACGTTGTCGCCGAGGTGCTGGGCCACTTCGACCACGAGGTCGGTGGCGAATTCGTTGTTAACGTTCTTGATGTCGAGGGCGTTCAAGATATTCGGCAGTTTGCCCTCGGGAAATTCGACGTCGATAACGGCGCCGATGACCTGCACGATTTTTCCGACATTTCCGCTTGTCGCGCTCATTGTATGGTGCCCCCTTGGTTATCCCTTGAGTGCTTCGGAACCGCCGACGATGTCCATCAGTTCCTTGGTAATGGCCGTTTGCCGGGCCTTGTTGTAGACCAGGGTAAGCGAGCTGACGAGGTCGTCGCAGTTCCTGGTGGCATTGTCCATGGACCGCATGCGGGCAGCGTGCTCGCTGGCCGAGGTGTCAAGCAGCCCGCGGTAGATCTGGACATTGATGAACCGGGGCAGGAGCTCGGCGAGGAGGCCTTCCACGGACGGTTCATAGATGTACTCGGCCTTGGCTCCGACGTCCTCCTTGACCTCGCCGGCTTCGGCGGGGGAAAGGGGCAGCACGGGCAAAAGCGTCGGTTCCTGACGGGCAAGGCTGATGAACTTGCCAAAGGCCATGGTCACTTCGTCGTAGGTCCCGCCGACGTAGCCGCCGATGACCTCGGCGCCGATGCGCGTGGCCAGGCTGAAGTCGAAGGCGGCCATTTCGTTGACGTAGGCGGCAACGATTTCGAAGCTGGTACGCCGGAAGCTGTCGCGAGCCTTGCGGCCCACGCACATGATCTTGACGTCCTTGCCTTCGGCGGTCTTGGCCCGGGCGACCTTGAGGGCCGCGTTGATGATGTTGTTGTTGAACGCGCCGCACAGACCGCGGTCGGAAGTGATGACGACCAGAAGGACGGTCTTCACTTCGGCGCGGGCTTCCAGCAGCGGATGGATCGAGGAATCGGCGCCCTTGGCCAGTTCTCCGAGCATTTCGTAGAACTTGTCGGCGTAGGGACGGAACCGCTCGATGCGCGACTGGGCGTTGCGCAGTTTTGCCGAGGCCACCATGTTCATGGCCTTGGTGATCTGCTTGGTCTTTCTGACCGCGTTGATCTTGACCTTTACGTCTTTGAGCGCAGGCATGGCTCCCCCTTTAGGCCTGTATCAGCGTTGCGCGGCGGCCGGCTCGGGCCGCCTGGTTGCAAAAACCCTGCATGGTTTTTGAGCGCGCCGCTTAGGCCTTGAAGCCCTTTTTGAACTCGTCGATGGCCGCGCCGAGCTTGGCGATGAGGCCTTCGTCGAGCGCCTTTTTCTCCTGAATCTCGTTCAGGATGTCGCTCTTGGCGTTGTGGAAGTACTCCTGAAGGCCTTCCTCGAACTTGCGGACGGCCTCGACGGGCACATCGTCCATGAAGCCGCGGGTGCCGGCGAACAGGGAGATGACCTGCTCGGCCACGTTCATGGGCTTGTACTGGGGCTGCTTGAGCAGCTCGACCATGCGCATGCCGCGGCTGAGTTTCAGCTGGGTGGCCTTGTCCAGGTCGGAGCCGAACTGGGCAAACGCGGCCAGTTCGCGGTACTGGGCGAGGTCGAGACGCAGCGTGCCGGCGACCTGCTTCATGGCCTTGACCTGGGCGGCGCCGCCGACGCGGGAGACCGACAGACCGACGTTGATGGCCGGACGGATACCGGCGTTGAACAGGTTCGGCTCAAGGTAAACCTGACCGTCGGTGATGGAGATGACGTTGGTCGGGATGTACGCCGACACGTCGCCCGCCTGGGTCTCGATGATGGGCAGGGCGGTCAGCGAACCGGCTCCCAGGGCGTCGGACAGCTTGGCGGCGCGCTCCAGCAGACGGGAGTGGAGGTAGAAAACGTCGCCGGGGTAAGCTTCACGTCCGGGAGGACGGCGCAGCAGCAGGGACATCTGGCGGTAGCTGACGGCCTGCTTGGAAAGATCGTCATAAACGATCAGGGCGGCGCGGCCGTTGTCGCGGTGGTACTCGGCCATGGTGCAGCCGGAGTAGGCGGACATGAACTGCAGCGAAGCCGGTTCGGAAGCGGTGGCCGAGATGATGGTGGTGTATTCCATGGCGCCGTGGCGACGCAGGGTCTCGGCGACCAGGGCGACGGTGGACTTCTTCTGGCCGATGGCGACGTAGAAGCAGAACACGCCCTGTCCCTTCTGGGCCAGGATGGCGTCGATGCAAACGGCGGTCTTGCCGGTCTGACGGTCGCCGATGATCAGCTCGCGCTGGCCGCGACCGATGGGGGTCATGGCGTCGACGGCCTTGAGGCCGGTGTACATGGGCTCATGGACCGACTTACGGGCGATGATGCCGGGGGCCTTGATTTCGACGTTACGGGTCTCCTTGGCTTCAACGGGGCCAAGGCCGTCGATGGGGTTGCCCAGGGGGTCGATGACGCGGCCGGTGACGGCGTCGCCGACGGGCACCGAGAAGATCTTGCCGGTACGCTTGACCGGGTCGCCTTCCTTGATGTGGGTGTCTTCGCCAAGAAGCGCCACACCAACGTTGTCTTCTTCCAGGTTGAGCACCAGGCCCATGACGCCGCCGGGGAACTCCAAAAGCTCCATGGCCATGGCGTTCTGGACGCCGTACACGCGGGCAATCTGGTCGCCGACGGACAGCACGGTGCCAGTCTCGCTCATCTCAACGCGAGACTCGTAATGCTGAATCTGCTGTTCGATGATCTGGCTGATCTCTTCCGCTTTGATTTGCATGGCCCTACTCACCCCTCTTGATTTGTTCTTTCAATATTTCGAGCTGGGCGCGAAGGCTCGCGTCCAACACCTTGTCGCCGACCTTGAGGACGACGCCGCCGATGATGGAGGGATCAACGGCGAAAGACAGCACCAGCTTCTTGCCGGATTGCTTTTCGAGCTTGACCTTGATCTGGTCCTGGCGCGCGTCGGCCAGGGCGAAGGCGGTGACCAGCTGGCCGCGCATGACGCCTTCGGCCTCGTCCAGAAGGGTCCGGTAGAGGGCGGACACTTCCAGGACGCAGGGCAGGCGGTCCTTGTCGGCCAGAAGGGACAGGAAGTTGATGACCATGGGCTTGAGGCCGATTTTGCCAGCGACCCCGGACAGCACCGACTTCTTCACATCGGCGCTGATGATGGGGTTGGCAAAGACCTTAAGCAGATCCGGAGACCCCTCAAGGACGGAGGCAAAGGCCTCCAGGTCCTTGCCGTACTCCGCCGGGGCTTTCTTGCCGGCCTTTTTGGCCAGCGCGAAAAGCGCCTTGGCGTAACGGCGCGCGACGATGTTGCCGGTCAATTGAACACCACCTTGGTTAAGTATTCATCCACGAGCTTGTCCTGGTCCTTGGCGGTCAGCTTCTTTTCCAGCGAAGCCTTGGCCGCGGCCACCACGGAGTCGGCCAGCTGGGCGCGAAGCTCCTGCATGGCGACCCGGGCCTCGGCGGCGGCGGCGGTAACGGCCTGCTCCTTGATCTGGGCGGCCTTGGCCTCGGCGGCGGCGACGATGGAGTCGCGCAGGGCCTCGCCCTGACGACGGTATTCGTCTTCGATCCGGGCCTTCTCGTCGCTCAGATTGCTGATGGAGGCCTCGATCTCGGCCAGACGCTTGGCCGCTTCGGCCTTGCGCGACTCAAGATCGCTCAGCTGGTTCTCAATGGCCTCGCCGCGACCCCGGAAAAAGCCCACGATCTTTTTCCCGGCCAGCTTGGCGATGACGCCGAACACCAACACGAAGTTGACCACGCGGAACAGGAAATCCTTCCAGTTCAGTCCGTGGGCTTCCGCGCCCCCGGCGTCGCCCGACGCGTAGGCCACGGCAGCCAGGCCGAACACCAGGGCCACGGTGGCGATGAGGTGGAGCCTTTTCAATTGAACCCTCCCTTTCCTTGAGAAATCCTGGAACCTTCGGCCTTACGCCGCCAGCACCTTGGCAACGGCCTTGGAGGCCAACCCCGACACCTTGCCCTCCAGGGCCTTTTTCGCCGCGGCGGACTGGGCGGAAATCTCGGCCCGGGCCGCCTGCAGCTTCGAAGCCGCCTCAGCGCCGGCAGCCTCGAGCAGATCCTTTTCCTTGGCCTGTCCCTCGGCCTTCATGGCCAGGCGGCCGGCCGTGGCGGCCGCGCGGGCGGCGTCCAGGGACAGTTCGTAGTCCTTGAGCTTGGCGTCGGCCGAGGACGCGAAGGATTCGATGCCTTCCATCTGGGAGGCGACGAATTCAGCCCGCTTCTTGAGAATCTTGCGGATGGGGCCGATGAGAATGACATTGAGCAGGATCAGGATGAGCACAAAGTTGACGAGTTGGACGAAAAACGTGGCGTTTAAGTCAATCATCGGCGCCCTCCGGGAGGTTGTGAAAATTGTTGCAAAGTCAGCAAGCGGCTGTAGCGAATTTACTCCGCCCTGTCTAGCCCTTTTTGACAAATTCCGTACTGCCCCACACCCCTAAAAACCGCGCCCCGCCTAGCTTGGCGGGGTTTGTGAAGAATTGGCCGAACAGCTTGCGGCCAGGGCCTGACGGGGCGGTTCCTCCCCGGTTCCCATGGTCACCAGCCCGTCCACCCGGCCCCCTTCGGCCACGGACAACAACGGCGTGCGCACCGCGCCGCAAAGCCGCCCCCGGCCATGCACCGCCACAGAAGACGACGCCGCCACCTCGGCGGCCACGACCCCGTCGCACACCAGGCGCGCCACCTCGACCCGCCCGGCCACATGGGCCTGGCTGCCGACCACAAGAGTTCCCGTCGAGACGATTTCGCCTTCGAAATGCCCGTCAATGCGCACCACGCCGCCAAAGGTCAGCCGCCCCACAAAAGACGTGCCGACCCCCAGGAAGGCGTTGATGTCGTGCTTGCCCACAAGGCCCTCCGACCGCCGGGGAACGATCCCTCCGTGGCCGCAAGTCCTTTTCGCGCTAGCCTTTCTTGAACAGGTAGCGCCGCATGGAGACGTTGACGACAATGCCCACGAGGGTGAAGTTCACGATGGTGGCGCTCCCCCCGTAACTGATAAACGGCAAGGGGATGCCAACGACCGGCATGATGCCGAGCACCATACCCATGTTGATGAGGATTTGCCAGAAGAAATAGAAGAACACGCCCGCCGCCAAATAGCTGCCGAAGCGGTCCTTGGCGTTTTTGGCCGTGACGTAGAATTGCAGCAAAAACAGGCAGAAAAGGGTCAGCAGCGCGATGCCGCCCATGAAGCCCCACTCCTCGGCAAAAACCGCCACGGCAAAGTCGGTATGCTTTTCGGGCAGGTAGCGCAACTGGCTCTGGGTGCCTTCCAAAAAGCCCTTGCCCCACATCTGGCCCGAACCGATGGCGATCTGGGACTGAATGATGTGGTAACCGGCCCCGAGGGGATCGCGCTGGGGGTCGAACAGCGTCAGGATGCGCCCCTTCTGATAGGGCTTGAGAAAGAACCAGCCGCAAGGGATAAGGATGGGGCCGGCGATGGCCAGGGTCTTGAACACCGGGCCGGCGAGTCCCCGGTAAAGAATCAGTCCGGCCACCAGGAGCAAGACGTTCAAGCCGGTGCCAAGGTCGGGTTCCACGATGATAAGCAAGGCGACAGGCAGGGATACGGCCAAAATGCCGGCCAGATCGAGCCAGCCCAGCCGCTCGGAGCGTTTGGACAGGATCTTGGCCGCCAGCAGCAACAAGGCGATTTTGGCCACCTCGCTGGGCTGGAAGGCGAATCCGCCGATGGGCAGCCAGCGTTTGGCCCCGCCCACGGTCTTGCCCATGACCAGCACCAAAACCAGCAGCACCGAGGTGGAGATGACCATTGGCCAGGCGATGGCGGCCAGATACTTGTAGTCAAAAACCACCATGGCCAACAGGCAGCCCAGCCCGGCCAGGCCCCAGATGAGCTGACGGTTGTAGAAGGGCTGCATGGACAATTCATCGCCCATGCGGAAACCGCTGGCCGAATAGAGATTGAGCACCCCGACCCCGAACAACATGGCGGTCAGGGCCACCAGGGACCAGTTCACGCTCAGTATGAAGCGTCTGTCAAAGGGCATGGAGCAACCCCGGCTCGGCGGCGAACGCCCGGTCCGTCGTCGGAACTGCCCGACGACGGCCAGCGCCTTCGTCTGCCTCGGTTTGTAAGTGGCCTTGCTCGGACGGGCCGGCTAATCCCCGACGTCGCCGGGATCGACGGCCGGTTCGCCAGCCGTCCCGGCCGGAGCCGCGCCGGCCGCCCGGGGCGGCTTGCCCGGGGCCGGACCGAACAAATATTCGAAGACCTTGCGCACCAATGGGCCGCTGACCTCGCCGCCATGGCCGCCGTGCTCCACCAGACAGACCACCACGTAGGTCTTACCGTCCTTGCGGCCCCAGCTGGCCAGCCAGGCATGGTCGCGCTGCTCGTAGGGCATTTCGTGGGTCTTGCGGCGGATGTCGGGGTTAATAAGCTTGACCACCTGGGCCGTGCCGGTCTTGCCGGCCATGACCGCGTCGGAGCGCAGCAGGGACTTGGCCGTGCCGCTTTCCACCGTGGCCACCATGGCGTCGAGGATCACCTGCCGGTCGCCGTCTTTGAGCGGCAGCGTGGCGTCCACCCGGGGCGCTTCGGTCTCCACCAGCTCGGGCTTCATGAGCCGGCCGCCGTTGACCAGGGCCGACAGGTAGCGTCCGATCTGCAGCGGCGAGGTCAGCACGTAGCCCTGGCCGATGGAGGCGATGATCGTCTCGCCCTTGGACCAGGCCGCGCCAAAGCGCTTTTTCTTCCATTCCTTGGAGGGAATAAGCCCGGCCTTCTCGTGGGGCAGGTCGATGCCCGTGCGCGCCCCGAAACCGCTGGCCACGGCGTAGTCGTGGAGCCGGTCGATGCCCATGCGGTCGCCGAGCTTGTAGAAATAGATATCGCAGGAATGGACCAAGGCCCCGCGCAGATCCAGCGACCCGTGGCCGCCTTTTTTCCAGTCGTGGAAGTCGCGGTTGCCAACCCGGTAGGAGCCGGGGCAGGCCACCACGTCGCCGGGCCGCACAAAGCCCTCGGTCAGGCCGGCGGCGGCCATGAGGAGCTTGAAGACCGAACCCGGCGGATAAACGCCCTGGGTCACCCGGTTCTGGATGGGGTGGCGCGGGTTGTCGCGCAGCTCCCGCCATTTGTCGGCCGGCACCCCCAGCACGAACATGTTGTTGTCAAAGCTCGGCTGGCTGACCATGGACAGGATCTTGCCGGTGTCGGGCTCCATGACCAGAATGGCTCCGGCCTGGCCCTCCAGCAGCCGCGAGCATTCGCGTTGCAGGCCGATGTCGATGGACAGCTTGAGGTCGGCCCCGGCGCGCGGCGGCTCCAGGATGAATTCGTTGTGCTGGCGGCCAAAGGCGTCGACTTCCACCTGCTTGCGGCCCTTGGAGCCGCGCAGCTCGTCCTCGTGGGTGAGTTCCAGCCCCTGCTTGCCCACGGAGTCGCCCAGGGAAAGTTGGGGATTTTTCTCCAGTTCGTCTTCGTTGGCCTCGGCCACGTAGCCAAGCACGTGGGACATGAGCGCGCCGGTGGGATAGTAGCGTTTCTGGCGCACCACGATTTCCAGGCCCGGATAGAGCATGGCGTTGGCCTCGATGCGGGCCAGGGCCTCGTAGGGCAGGTCGGTGATGAGGATGAGCGGCTCAAAGGGCTTGACCCGTTTCTTGCCGCGCTTGACCGTCTCGGACAGCACGTGCTTGTCCACGCCGGTCCACTCCGAGACCTTGGCCAGGGTGCCGTCGATGTCCTCGCAGTCCTCGCGCACCAGGCCCAGGGCAAAGGACGGTTCGCTGACGGCCAGGGGCGTGCCGCTCCTGTCGAGGATGCGCCCCCGGGCCGAACCGATGAGCACCTGGCGCAGCTGGTTGTCCCGGGCCATGTCGGAAAACGTGCCGCCCTTGTGGACCTGCAAATACCACAGGCGCAGGGTGAACAGGCAAAAAAGCCCGAGCACCAGGGCCTGGAGCAGGATCAACCCGGAACGGGGGGCGTGTTGTTGCGGGGTTTCAGTCTCAAGCCGCATGGGGATCGCCCGGCAGATGGTGGTGGATGAGGTACAAAAGGCCCCATTCGATGGGGAAGATCAGGGCCTGCTGCACCGCCTCGACGCCCAGTCGGTCCATATAGATGGACCAGTCCTGGAGCAGGGCCATGACGTTGATGAAAAGGAAATGCATGGCGCCGAGGCAGGCTCCCAGGATGAGCATGAAAAGGAAATTCCGGGCTTCAAACAGCCAATGCCCGAAAAAATACAGGCCGGCCAAGGCGCCGTACCAGAGGATGCCCGCGCCAAAAGGCATGGAGCCTGTCCCCTCCTGGATGAAGAGCCAGATGGCCCCCAGCCAGACCGGCACGGTCCATTTCTCCTCCTGCATGGCCAGGATAAGCCCTGGAGCCAGGAAGTCCACCCCGGGGACGATGTTTTGCAGCCAGACCCCGCCGAGCGTCAACAGGGTCCAGAAGACGATGTGGGCCGGTCTCATTGCCCTTCGGTCCGGGCCGGCTTGCGGCGTTTTTTCTCGGACTCGGCCGGCTTGTCGGCCTTCTTGGCCGGTTCGACCACGGCCGGAGCCGGAGCCGGGGCCGGCGTCGGGGCCGGCGGGGGGGGCGGCGGCGCGCCCTGGCCCGGAGCCGGCGGGATGGCGGCCGGGGTCTTGAGGCCCTTTTGGGGCTTGACGGCCGGGGCGGCGTTTGGCGGAGTGATGACCGGCGACACCGGGGCCGTGGCGGGCGACGGCGTCGGCGCGACCACGGGCGCGGCCGTCGGAGCCGGCGCAGCCGCGGCCGTGGCCTTGAACAGCAAGGCCACTTCCTCAAGCTGGCGCGGGGTGAAAAGCGGCGCGGCGTGGATGAGCTGAAACAGCGACGAACCTGAGCGGCCCACCGAGGTCACCTTGGCCACGGGCAACCCCTTGGGGAAAATTTCCTCCAGCCCCGAGGTGACCAGCACCTCGCCTTCTTCCACGAGCGCGCCCTGGGGCACGTACTGCAAGGTGAGCTCCTTGGTCGGCCCCTCGCCCTTGACGATGCCCTGGGTGCGGTTTTTCTGGGAAACCACGGGAATGCGGCTGTTGGGGTCGGTGATAAGGAGAATGGTCGCGGCCGTGGGCGACAGACGCAGCACCCGCCCGACCACCCCGTCGGGAGAGACCACCGGCATGTTGACCGTCACGCCGTGGGCGCTGCCCTTGTCGATGAGAAACGTCTCCAGGGCGGCGTTGGGACCCAGGCGATGGGAAATGATGCGCGCGGCCCGACGCGTCCAGTCTATGGGCGGCGTCAGGGACAGAATTTGGCGCAAACGCTCCACCTCCGAAGCGTTTTCACGCAACTCGGCGAGCTCCTTTTTCGCGGTATCCAGCTCCAGGCGCAGCTGGTCGTTTTGCTGCCGGATGCCCACGAAATACAGATAGCGGCTCCAAAACGACGCAACCTGTTCGTGGACCCACTTTCCCGGGGCCAAAACCCACCTGGCGAACTCCAGTCCGGTATGGCTCGCCAGCGTATCGACGTAGCCTGTCCGGATGTTCCAGGTGAAAAGGCCGAGGTAAAGAAACAGGACGACGAGCAGGCCGATCGCGATCCGCTGCGGGGTGGGTTTAATCTATCGTGACCTCCTTCAGGACGTCCAGGTTGTCCAGCGCCCGGCCGGAGCCGAGGACAACCGTCGAAAGGGGGTCGTCAACAACCGTGATGGGCAGCGAGGTTTCCTCGCGCAGCAGCTGGTCGAGGCCGCGCAAAAGCGCGCCGCCGCCGGTCAGGACGATGCCCCGGTCCACGATGTCCGCGGCCAGTTCCGGGGGCGTCTGCTCCAGGGCGATGCGCACGGCCTGGACAATGCTCTCCACCTGCTCGGAAATGGATTTCTGCACTTCCTCGGAGGATATCGTGATGTTCTGGGGAATGCCCGTGACGAGGTCGCGGCCCTTGACTTCCATCTCGCCCTGGCTGGTGGAATGATGGGCCGAGCCGACCGTGATCTTTATCTGTTCGGCCGTGGATTCGCCGATGAGCATGTTATATTTGCGCTTGACGTACTGCATGATGGCTTCGTCCATCTTGTCGCCGCCAACGCGCACGGACTTCGAATAGACCACGCCGGACAGCGAAATGACCGCCACTTCCGTGGTGCCGCCGCCGATGTCCACCACCATGTTGGAGGTGGGTTCGGTGATGGGCAGGTTGGCCCCGATGGCGGCGGCCATGGGCTCCTCGATGAGGTAGACCTCGCGCGCGCCGGCGCTCTGGGCCGATTCCTTGACCGCCCGCTTTTCCACCTGGGTGATGCCTGTCGGCACGCAGATGATGATGCGCGGGCGCACCAGCCGGCGGGAATTGTGGACCTTGGAAATAAAGTGCCGCAGCATGGCCTCGGTCACCTCGAAGTCGGCGATGACGCCGTCCTTCATGGGGCGGATGGCCACGATGTTACCCGGGGTACGACCAAGCATCCGCTTGGCTTCCAGGCCCACCGCCAGTACCTTGTTGCCGCCCCGGGGGTCCTTTTTCACCGCCACCACCGAGGGTTCGGACAAGACGATGCCCTTGCCCTTGACGAACACCAAGGTGTTGGCCGTTCCCAGGTCGATGGCCAGATCGTTGGAGAAAAGCCCCAATATCCTATTCAAAAAACTGGACATATCGCCTCGCTTGCCGCAAAATCGGCCCATGCTGTCGCAGACGGGTTGTGTTTGCCGATTCGTCCCGTGTTGTCAACGAGAGATTTTCCGGCCAAAAAACCGCCATGACCGCCCGCGTCCACACGCTTGCCCAGGCTTTCCGGGCCATTTTCGGCCGAAAGGCCAAGAAAATTCCTTTGGATGCGGGAAGTTCCTGCCCCAATCGGGACGGTGCGCTCTCCCGGGGCGGCTGCCTTTTTTGCAACGCGGCCGGATCGGGAACGGGACTGCACCTTAAAGGCTTCGGCCTTCGGGCGCAATGGGACAAGCTCACTCCCCCAGCAAGACGTCGCGGCGAGGCGCTTATCGCCTATCTCCAATCTTTTTCCAACACCTATGGCCCGTCCGAGCGCCTGGCCGCGCTTTTGGACGAACTCATCGCCCTGCCGGATATCGAGGGCATCTGCCTGGGCACCCGGCCCGACTGCCTGGACATCGAAAAAATCGCCCTGCTGGCCGCCGCGCCCATCGGGCATACCCGCCTGGAGATGGGGCTGCAATCGGCCAACGACGCCACCTTGCAGCGCATAGGCCGGGGCCACACGGCGGCTGATTTCGCCCGGGCGACCATCATGGCCGCCGACGCGGGCCTTAGCGTCACGGCCCATCTCATGGCCGGCCTGCCCGGCGAGGGCGTCGCGGATTTTCTCGACACCGTGCGCTTCGTGGCCGCCCTGCCCGTCGCCGGGGTCAAACTCCACAACACGCTGGTGGTGGCCGGCTCCGGCCTGGCCGCCCTCTACGAAGCCGGCGGCTACCAGCCCATGGCCCGCGAAGACTACGCCCAGGCCGTGTGCCGGGCCATCGCCCTGCTGCCGCGTCACGTGGCCGTGGAGCGCCAAAACGCCGACCCCGCCCCGGGCGAACTCCTCGCCCCGGCCTGGGCCGCCGACAAACAGGGCATCCGCAAGGACATCGCCGCGCGGCTGGAGCGCGACGACATCCGGCAGGGGTGTGATTTCCACGCCCCACGTTGACGCCGCCCCGCCGCAGCCCCAAAAAAGCCACATAACATTTCCCGCCCGGAGGTTGTCCCATGCGCCGCAGCCTGCTTCTCGCCGTCCTGCTCCTCCTCGCCGCCCCGGCCCTGGCCCGGGCCGCCGAGCCCAGCCTCATCGAACGCCCGCAGTGGCAAAAACCCTTCGCTGACGCCGGCCTGACCGGCACCATGGTCCTGCGCCAGGAAGGTTCGCCCGAAATCCTCGTCCACAATCCGGCCCGGGCCGCGACCGCCTTTCTGCCGGCCTCCACCTTCAAAATCCCCAACTCGCTCATTGCCCTGGAAACCGGGGCCGTCTCCAACCCCAGCGAAGTCTTCCCCTACGACGGCAAGCCGCGCTATCTTCCCGAATGGAACGCCAACCTGACCCTGGCACAGGCCTTTGCCGTGTCCTGCGTGCCGGTCTACCAGGAAATCGCCCGGCGCATCGGCCCCGAACGCATGGCCAAATACCTGGCCGACTTCCACTACGGCAACGCCGACATCGGCGGCGGCATCGACCGGTTCTGGCTCGACGGCGCGCTGCGCATCTCGGCCCTTGAGCAACTCGACTTCCTCGGCCGCCTGCACCGCCGCGAGCTGCCCCTGCGCCGTCAAGTCATGGACGACGTGCTGACCATGATGATCACCGACAAGACGCCAACCGCCGTGCTGCGGGCCAAGACGGGCCTGACCGCCCGCGTTTCGCCCAACGTCGGCTGGTACGTCGGCTCGGTCACGCGCGGCCCGGACGTCTGGTACTTCGCCCTCAATCTCGAAGCTCCCGACAACAACCCCGCCGCCGTGCCAGCCCGAAAAAAGATCGCACTGGATATTTTGAAAATGGAAGGACTTTGGGAGTAGGAATGAAGAAAAATCGGGAGGGGGTCACCCCCTCCCGAACCCTCCCGTCATGGGGGGCTTTTTCGGGGCGGACGAAGCGTCCGCCCCGAAAAAGCCCCCCAAGGCAAGGGGATGCGAGATGATGGCAGGGCGGGACGAAATATCGTACAAGCGCCCTACCCGCCCATGCAGGGGGTCCGGGGGGCTTAGCCCCCCGGCGGGCCCAGGGCAGAGCCCTGGCCGCCGGAGGCAAAACACCATGTCCGTACAGACGTTCACCGACATTTGCGTTGCCGATCCGTTGGCGTTGGAAATCACCTGGAATAACGGTGAGGTCACGGCCTTAAAATTGACCTGGGCCGAGGGCAAGACCCGGGCTGTAGCCAGCGAGGCCGGCCAGGCCGTGCAGGCAGCCCTGGAGGCTTATGTGGCCGGCGGCCAGGCCGACTGGCCCAAGCTGCCCTTTGCCTGGGGCAAGGCGAGCGATTTTTCGCGCCGGGTGCTGGACGAGCTGGCCCGGGTGCCGGCCGGACAGCCGGTCAGCTACGGCTGGCTGGCGGCCAAGGCCGGACGCCCCAAGGCGGCCCGGGCCGTGGGCCGGGTCATGGCCTCCAATCCGTTTCCGCTCCTCTACCCCTGCCACCGGGTGGTCGGGGCCAAGGGCGCGCTCACCGGCTTCGGGCCGGGCATCGACATGAAAAAATACCTGCTGGAACTCGAAGGGACGAAGTAAGCGGAAGACCGGGCGCTGCCCGGACCCGCCGGGGGGCTCAGCCCCCCGGACCCCCGACATGGGGAACGAGTGAACGCAGGGTGAGGACAGGTTTTCTATGTTTACGGGACTGGTGATGGGGCTTGGCCGCGTCGCGGCCGTGGAGTCGCGGGGCAATGAGACGCGGTTTCGCATCAAGGCGCTTTTCGATCTGGACAATATCGTTCTCGGCGAATCCATTGCCGTCAACGGCGTGTGTCTGACCGTCGAGACGTTTGGCGACCGGGAATATACGGCCTATGCCTCGGGCGAGACGCTGTCGCGCTCGAACCTGGGCAAGCTCAAGATCGGCAGCGTGGTGAACCTGGAGCGCGCCCTGGCCCTGGGCGACCGCCTGGGCGGGCATATGGTTTCGGGCCATGTGGATTGTCTGGCCGAGGTGGCAACGGTGACGCCGGCTGGACAGTCCATGCAGTATAAAATAGATTTCCCGAAGGAATTTTCGATTTTCGTCGTGCCCAAGGGGTCCGTCGCCCTGGACGGGATCAGCCTGACCGTCAACGAATGCGGCGACGGCTGGCTGACGGTGAACATCATCCCCTCGACCCAGGGCGCGACCACGATTGCCGGCTGGAAGCCCGGCACGGTCATCAACATGGAGACCGACGTGCTGGGAAAATACGTGCTGCGGATGCTTGGACCGTGGCAGGACGCCCAGGGGAAAAAGGAATCGAAGATTTCCGAGGCGTTTTTGCGGGAGAACGGATTTTAGCTATGACTACTACCACATCAAATTTTATCAAAAAAACATATGATATCATGATTCCAGTATCTGTCCTAGTAACGATAATAGCCGCCTGCGTTGGGATAACTTGGTTCTTTGTTGCCCAGGACAAGCGAATCGCCACTTTAGAAAACCAAATGCAATCGATTGTCACCCAAACACCCACCCCTATGCAATCGAGCGTTACACAGTTTCCTGGAAATCCTCTCGTTAATACATGCAGTGACCTCGCTTCGCGCGCAGCACAAGCGATAGAACAAGGAAGTCCAACAACCGTTGCGTCTCCAATCGCTGAAATGATGAATCGCCTAGGTTGCTATTCTATATTAAATGCCAAAAAATAATAAACACCTCATCATCCTCGAACCCACCGCCACCGGCTTTTCGGCCTATTCGCCGGATGTGCCGGGCTGCGCGGCGACCGGAGCCGACGAGGACGAAACGCGCCGCAACATGGCCGACGCCCTGGCCTTCCATATCGAAGGGCTGCGCGAAATGGGGCTGCCCGTGCCCCAGCCGGCCAGTTCGTCCCATTACGTGGTCGTGGCCGCCTAGGCCGCGCCCCCAAAGGAGCCGCCCCATGAAACGTCTCACGTCCTTCCTCCTTTGCGCCATGCTCTGCCTGGCCGCCGGCTCGGCCCTGGCCGCCGAGGGCGACGAAGCCGCCGCCGAGGCCGCCGCCGGCAAATGGCTGGCCCTGTGCGACGCCGGCAAATACCCCGAAAGCTGGCGCGAAGCCTCGGCCTTCTTTCGCGGGGCCATCACCGAGGACGCCTGGACCAAGGCGCTCACCGGCATACGCACGCCCCTTGGTCCGAACAAAAGCCGCGTCCGCGCTTCCATCATCCAGGCCCGGCAACTGCCCGGCGCACCCGACGGCGCCTATGTCGTGCTGACCTATGACAGCGCCTTTGCCAACAAGGCCAGCGCCGTGGAAACCGTCACCTTCATGCAGGAAAAAGACGGCTCCTGGCGCGTCGCCGGCTATTTCATCAAGTAACGCCGCCGGCCAAACGCCTCGGCAGGGAGCCGCCCATGCCCATCGAATACCGCAGCGTCTGCATCTTCGTGGCCGACATCGACCGCGCCCGGGCTTTTTATGAAGAGCTTCTGGGCCAGTCGCCCCTGCACGTGCTGCCGGGCTACGTCGCCTACCCGCATTTCTGCCTGTGGCGCGAGGACACCGCGCGGGGCATCGTTTTCGACGAAGAGGCCGCGCCGCCGGCCGGTCCCATGGGCCGCGACAATCTGGAAATGTATTTCGAGGACGCGGCCCTGGAAGACGCCTTCGAGCGCGTCATGACCCGGGCCGAGGTCATCCATCCGCCCAAATCCGCGCCCTGGGGCCAGCGCGCCTTTCGTCTGCGCGACCCGGACGGCCATATCGTCGAGGTGGCCGAACCCATGGAGGCGGTCATCGAGCGCTTGCGCGACAAGGGCCTGTCCCCGGCCGAAATCGCCGCCGCCACCATGATGCCGGCCGAATTCGTTGCCGGCGTCCTGGGCGATTGACCCGGCAAGACGTCTTTCCGGTCATCTCGTTACACTATTTCCCATCACTCTCTAATCTTCCCCTTACGGCCGGCCGATAAGTGTTGACACGTCAACCGGAGGGAGATCGATGGACGTCGCCCCCCTTTCCGCGCTTGCCCAGACGACCAGCGCCGTGGCCGCGCCGACGACAAAAAGCCTGCAAACCGCCGTTGCCGCCAAGTCCGAAAACATGCTGGCCGGCAACTTCATCCAGGCCGACGCCGGCCCCTCAAAATATCTGCAAGCCCGGCTGGACAGCTTGCAGACGGAAAAAACCTTTGCCAGCTCCATGAGCAACCTGCTCACGACCATGACCGCCCAGTTCGCCACCACCATGGCCAACGTCGGGTCCAGCAGCGGCGATTCGACCTTTGTCGCCGCCGTCATAAACAAATTCAAAGTGGAAGACAGCGTCGGCCGGGCCGTCGATAAAGAAGTCGGCGACAGCGCCCAGGACAACCTCGACGCCACCCGCCAGGACATCGAGGACAAGGCCGAAGCGGCCTCGACCGGGCAGTCGGAAGACGCCGCCGGCCAAGGCGCGGCCACCCTTGACACGGCCGCCACGCCGGCCGCCACGGCCCAAGCTCCAGACGCGACGGCCGCGTCTGACCCCGCTTCAGCCACCGAGGCCATCCAGGCAGCGGCCGAAGCCGCCCAGGCCACGCCGACCGGCCAGACGGCCGGGCAGGCCGAGCCGGCCGGACAAGCCGCGCAAGCCGAACAGGCTGCGGCAGCCCAAGCGCCGGCCCAGCCCATTCCCGCGCCCGGGTCCACCATCGACATCCGGGTCTAGCCCGCCCTCGGCCAGACCAGATTCCCCGCTCCCTGCCGGCCGCAACGTGGAACACCCTCCCGCGCGAGGCCGGCCCTTTTGCCGGCGACCCGCCGCGCCCCGAAAATCCCGCTATTCCGCCCCGCTTGCCTTGGCAGCCGGCCTGGAATAGGATGCGTCCCCTTTGCCCCGGCCCGTCCCGGGTCTTTGGTCTTTTCCCCAGGGAGCCGGCCGCACAGCGCCGCCCCGAACGAGGTATACCCACATGCGCTTAAGCCCCATCGAGGACGCCATCGAGGACATCCGCGCCGGACGGATGATCATCCTCGTCGACGACGAAGACCGTGAAAACGAAGGCGACCTCACCGTCGCCGCCGAAAAGGTCACCCCGGAAATCATCAATTTCATGGCCACCCACGGCCGAGGGCTCATTTGCCTGTCACTGGCCCCCAATCTCGTGGACCAGCTCGCCCTGCCCATGATGACCCAGGACAACAAGTCGCCCTTCGGCACCGGCTTCACCGTCTCCATCGAAGCCAAGGTCGGCGTGTCCACCGGCATCTCGGCCTATGACCGGGCCACCACCATCCTGGCCGCCGTGGCCGACGGAGCCGTGCCCGAAGACCTCGTCACCCCGGGACACATCTTCCCCCTGCGCGCCCGCGAAGGCGGCGTGCTGGACCGCGCCGGCCAGACCGAAGGCAGCGTGGACCTGGCCCGCCTGGCCGGCCTCAAGCCCGCCGGCGTCATCTGCGAAATCATGCGCGAAGACGGCAACATGGCCCGGATGCCGGACCTGATTGAGTTCGCCGAGAAGCACAATCTCAAGATCGCCTCCGTGGCCGACCTCATCCGCTACCGCATGCGCTACGGCCATGTGGCCGTGACCAAGGTGGCCGAAGCCACCCTGCCCACGGCCTTCGGCTCGTTTCGGGCCGTGGCCTTCGAGGCCAGCTCGGATAAAAAGACCCACATCGCCCTGGTTAAGGGCGACATTACTCCCGGCGAAGCGGTGCTGGTGCGCGTGCACAGCGAGTGCTTGACCGGCGACGTGTTCGGGTCCCTGCGCTGCGACTGCGGCAACCAGCTGCACGAGGCCATGCGGATGATCGAAGAGGAAGGCAAGGGCGTGATCCTCTACATGCGCCAGGAAGGCCGGGGCATCGGCCTTGGCAACAAGATCAAGGCCTATGCGCTGCAGGACCAGGGCCTGGACACCGTGGAAGCCAACCTCAAGCTCGGCTTCAAGGCCGACCTGCGCGAATACGGCACCGGCGCGCAGATCCTGGTGGAGCTGGGGATCAGCAAGATGCGGCTTATGACCAACAATCCCAAGAAGATCGTGGGGCTTGAGGGCTACGGCCTGGAAGTGGTCGACCGGGTGGCCATCGAGACCTGCCCCTGTTCGGAAAACACCTGCTACCTGACCACCAAGCGCGACCGCATGGGGCATATCCTGCATCTGCCGGACCCCGACTGCGGCCAGGCGAAGTAAACTCGGACATTAATCCAGACGACGGCCCGGCCGTCAGGGAGAACAGCCATGCTGCACGTGAGCACCATCGAAGGCCAGCTTGACGCCAAGGGACTCAAATTCGCCCTGGTGGCCGGCCGCTTCAACGACTTCATCACCGAACGCCTGGTCGGCGGGGCCGTGGACTACCTCGTGCGCCACGGCGGCGACCGCGCCGACCTGACCATCGTGCGCGTGCCCGGAGCCTTCGAGATTCCCCTGGCCGCCAAGAAGCTGGCCGCCTCGGGCAAGTACGACGGCATCATCTGCCTTGGCGCGGTCATCCGCGGCGCCACCCCGCACTTCGATTACGTGGCCAACGAATGCGTCAAGGGCCTGGCCCATGTGATGCTCGAGGCCAACGTGCCTGTGGGCTTTGGCGTGCTGACCGTGGACAACCTGGAGCAGGCCATTGAGCGCGCCGGCAGCAAGGCCGGCAACAAGGGCGTGGAAGCCGCCTCGGCCGTGCTGGAAATGGTCCGCGTTATGGAACAGATTTAGCTTCACGCCCGCCGCGCCGTCCCCCGGCGCGGCGACAACACTTTAGACTCCTTGCATGTCCTCCGGGGTTCCAGCCGGAATCCCGGGGGACGCATCGCCAGGCAACGACACCATGACCGAATCCGACGACAAAAAGCCCATCGTCTCCCGGCGCAAGGCCCGCAAGCAGGCCTTTGAATGCCTTTATGGCCTCATTTTCGAGTCCGCCGCCGACGAACGGTCGCTGTTGCGCCTGTTCAAGCGCTGCCCCCACGACGTGGCCGAGGGCGACGATCCCGCCGGCCAGGATTTCGCCTGGGAGCTGGTGCAGGGCGTGTGGCGCAACCAGCGCGACATCGACGCGGCCATCGTGCGCTTCTCCAAGAACTGGAAAATCTCGCGCATCGCCAAGGTGGAGCTGACCATCCTGCGGCTGGCCGTGCATGAAATTTTAAGCCGCCCGGACATTCCGCTGCGGGTGTCGCTCAACGAAGCCATCGAACTGTCCAAGCGCTACGGCGACGAAAACTCGCGCAACTTTATAAACGGCATCCTCGACGCCCTGGCCAAGGCCGTTGACAGCGGCGAATTCGGGATTCAAAAGGATTTGTAAGCAATCCATCCGGCTTCTGGAGCACTGGCGATGAACATGGAAAAGGTCCTGGCCGATCTGGCCGCCCTGCCGCCGCAGGCCATGGAAGAGGCGGCCGATTTCATCGCGTTTCTGCGGGCGCGGCACGGCTCGGCCGCGTCCGACGCTCCAGCCGAGAGCGAAGCCGCGCCGGGGGATACGTTTTTCGGCCTGTGGCGCGACCGCGCCGACTTGTCCGACGCAAGCGCCTGGGTGGACGGGCTGCGGCGCGACACATAGACAGACGTGCCGAAAACACTCGGGCTTCAGCTTCCGCCCTACTGAGAACTCGACGCGCCGTCCTTTGGCCGGTGTGCGCCAAGACTAATTTTGCGCCAAGGAGCGTTTCCCCATGAGCAAATACGTGCCCGAGGACGTCGAACGGAAATGGCAACGCATTTGGGAAGAAGGCGGCCACTTCCATGTGGAAGCCGACCCTTCCAAGCCCAAGTACTACGTCCTGGAAATGTTCCCCTACCCCTCGGGGCGCATCCACATGGGGCATGTGCGCAACTACTCCATCGGCGACGTGGTGGCCCGGTTCAAACGCATGGAAGGCCACAACGTCCTGCACCCCATGGGCTGGGACGCCTTCGGCATGCCGGCCGAGAACGCCGCCATCAAGCACAAGCTGCATCCCGCCGCCTGGACCATCTCCAACATCGACTCCATGCGCACCCAGCTGCAGCGCCTGGGCTATTCCTATGACTGGCGGCGCGAAATCGCCACCTGCCACCCCGGCTACTACGTCCACGAGCAGCGCTTTTTCCTGAAGTTCCTCGAAAAGGGGCTGGTCTACCGCAAGCACTCGCCCCAGAACTGGTGCGAAACCTGCGGCACGGTGCTGGCCAACGAACAGGTCATCGACGGCTGCTGCTGGCGCTGCGACCAGGCCGTGGTCCAAAAGGACCTGGAACAATGGTTTTTGCGCATCACCGACTACGCCGAGGAACTGCTGGCCGACCTCGACCAGCTCGTCGGCGGCTGGCCCGAGCGCGTGCTCACCATGCAGCGCAACTGGATCGGCAAGTCGGTCGGCGCGGAGATCACCTTCAAGCTGGCCGAACCCGTGGAAGGCGCGGACAGCGTCACCGTGTTCACCACCCGGCCTGACACCCTGTTCGGGGCCACCTTCATGAGTCTGGCCGCCGAACATCCGCTGGTCCCAAGCCTCATCGCCGGCAAGCCCCAGGAAGCCGAGGTGAACGCCTTTGTCGAGAAGGTGCGCAACCTCGACCGCATCGTGCGCTCGGCCGATGATCTGGAAAAAGAGGGCGTCTTTACCGGTGCCTACTGCGTCAACCCGGCCACGGGCAAACAAATCCCCATCTATGTCGCCAACTTCGTGCTCATGGGCTACGGCACCGGCGCGGTCATGGCCGTGCCGGCCCACGACCAGCGCGACTTCGAATTCGCCCGCAAGTACGACCTGCCCCTGACCGTGGTCATCGAACCCAAGGGCGAAACCCTCGACGCCTCGGCCATGACGGCGGCCTATGTCGATCCCGGCGTGCTGACCGCTTCCGAGCAGTTCACCGGGATGGACAACGAGGCGGCCAAGGCGGCCATTATCGACTGGCTCGACGGTTCCGGGCGCGGTAAGAAAAGCATCAATTATCGCCTGCGCGACTGGAACATCTCCCGCCAGCGCTACTGGGGCGCGCCCATCCCGGTCATCTACTGCGAGTCCTGCGGCATCGTGCCCGTGCCCGACGCCGATTTACCCGTGGAGCTGCCCCGCGATCTGGCGCTCATGCCCGACGGCCGCTCGCCCCTGCCCCATTCGCCGTCGTTTACCGACGTCGCCTGCCCCATCTGCGGCGGCAAGGCCCGGCGCGAGACCGACACCCTGGACACCTTTTTCGAGTCGTCCTGGTACTTCGCCCGCTACGCCTCGGCCAGGGAGGCCGGCCGGCCGTTTGATCCGGCGGAGCTGGCCTACTGGCTGCCCGTGGACCAGTACATCGGCGGCATCGAACACGCCATTTTGCACCTGCTCTACTCGCGCTTTTTCGTCAAAGCCTTGCGCGACCTCGGCTACGTCGGCTTCGACGAGCCCTTTGCCCACCTGCTCACCCAGGGCATGGTCATCAAGGACGGCTCGAAGATGAGCAAGTCCAAGGGCAACGTGGTGGACCCGGACCTCATGATCGGCAAGTACGGGGCCGACACGGTGCGTGTGTTTATCCTCTTTGCCGCGCCGCCGGAAAAGGATCTGGAGTGGAGCGACACGGGCATCGAGGGGGCTTCGCGCTTCCTGTCGCGTCTGTGGCGCTTGGTGACCGAGGAGCTTTCGGGCCTGCTTGTCCCCATGCCGGCCTGCGCTCCGGCCGAGTCGCTGGGGCTGGACGGCTTGGCCCCCCTTTTCGCCGAGCTGCGCCGCCGCGAACACGCCGCCGCCGCCAAGGCCGGGGCCGACATCCGCGAGCGGTTCCAGTTCAACACGGCCATCGCCGCCGCCATGGAGCTGGTCAACTTCCTCTACGCCAACGTCGAGGCCCTGCGGGCCGAGCCCAAGGGGGCCAAGGCCGTGTCCTCGGCCGTGGCCACGCTCCTTACCGTGCTCTCGCCCATTGCCCCGCACATCTGCGAGGAGCTGTGGCAGACCGTGGGCCACACGAACCTGCTGTTAAACGAGCCCTGGCCGACCCATGATCCGGCCGCCCTGACTTCCGACACGGTGGAAATCGTGGTGCAGGTCTGCGGCAAGCTGCGCGGCAAGCTCACCGTGCCGGCCGACGCCGACAACGCCGCCCTGGAGCAGGCCGCCCTGGCCGAACCCAACGTGGCCAAGCACATCGAGGGCAAGACCGTGCGCAAGGTCATCGTGGTGCCGGGTAAGCTGGTCAACGTGGTGGCCAACTAGGCCGCCGACTGCGCCGTCAAGAACGCCAAAAGCCGGGGGGACGTCCGTCCTCCCGGCTTTTTTATTCAGGATGGGGGCAGTTCAGGGCCGGTGGCCGCAAACGCCGCTCGCGCCATGGTCCGTCAGGGCCGCCCTGGCCGCCCGCAGCAAAAACGAGGAACGGCTGACCCCTTCCGCTCTGGCCGGGCGTCGATGGCCTCCAAATCCGCTTGGGGCAGCATGACGTTGACGCGCACGTTTTTCGGCCTGGCTTCGGGCAGGGACACGAGCACGGCCACGCCGTCGGCGAAATCGGGATGGCGGGCCACGGCGTCCAACGACATGGGGCGCGGCGGCGAAAGGCCGTCCTCGGCCAGACCGCGCACATGCAGGGCCAGGACCTCGGCCGCCATGCGACGGGCTTCTTCCAGGGTTTCGCCGGCCGTGACGCAGCCCGGGAAATCCGGAAACGACACGCCCCAATCCGAGTCCGCGTCCTTGTGGATGACGGCGATATAGTCCACGGGATTATTTCCTGTCTCATTGCTAACAAGCAACACCGCAACAACTAGCTTGGCAAAGGTAGCAAAAAACCTTTCGGGTTAGATCGAATAAGACCAACAGCGTGCTTAACTCCATAAGATATCACAATTCCAGTATTATATTTATATCTACATTCCGTCTCTATCCCAGACTTATAGACAGGATCTTCATTGTACTGATAGCCAGATATTACAGAGCACACTTTGAAAGCCTTTAAAGAATTATCCCAAAAAACTACTGGGCCACCTGAAAATCCTGGATTATTATGTCCATCGACATAAATAACTTCTTTTAACCCAAACTCTATACAGGAGACAATCCCTTTCTTGACAAATGGCAATGGATATCCTGCATTCATAAGTCCTATATCACCCCTCATTCCATACGGGAAACCAAGAAAAAAAACGTCTTGACCATATAACAAGCCTTCAGACTCCGCCAAGAGAGGATGCTGCGGTGCTATTTGTACAGGCAAGGCCACCACAGAGATGTCAACATCGCCATCACAACTTCCAACAAATAAAAACTCTGTATCCTTCCACTTGCCTTCATGAAACACACTAAAAGACGACTTGTTGCCCAAAACATGCCGAGCAGTTACGACATATTGTCGTCCGTCAACATCAACAGCAAAACACGTTCCAACTGAACCTTCGGACTTAATATGAAACACTCTATGAATTACATTAGCCGTTATCATCAACACACCTCAAAAAGTTTAGTGCAACAAAACAACGTCGACTGCCAAAACACACAATATGCAAAAATAAAACATAGGACATACTAAAAAATAATTTTTTGCAAACAAAAACAACAATGCCAAAGACTATAATCCAGAGAATATCAACAAGTTGCTCGCCGCTTGCGCAGCGGCGCGCCGGTCAGCACGGCGTACAGCTTTGGCGTAAACCGCGACAGGCCCCGGGCCAGCCAATACAGCAGGATCAGGGCGGCCAGGCCCGGCAGCACGAAGGCGACGAGCTGCGCCGCCGGCCCCTGGGGCACCCATGCGGCCAGAAGCCGCGTCTGCAGGATCGATACGGTCGGCTCGTGGGTCAGGAAGATGAAAAAACTCGCCCCGGCCATGCGGTGCAACAGCCCGCTGCCCATGATCCAGGGCTGGCGCGACAGACACCACAAGGCGACCACGCCGAGCATCTGGTAAAACCGCTTGCCCATGGCATAGACCACCACGTCCTGGGTCAGCCACGGGGCCAGCCCGACCACGGCCGTGGCCAGGACGAAAAGCGGCAACACCCACCGGTCCAGCCGGGCCGTGTCGCCCAGGTCCAGCCCGGACCGGGCCAGCAAGCCGCCGCAATAAAACCAGAAGGCGAAGCCGCAAAAGCCGTATTCGTCGGCCGGACGCTCGACAAACCATAAGACGAACAGCAGCGCCAGCCCGGCGCGCGGCAGCCGGCGAAAAAACAGCAGAAACACCGGTGTGACGGCAAAGACCTTGAGCAATTCGCGCAAAAACCACAGCGGGTAATTGACCGGCGAGGTGTCGTAGCCCAAGAGCTTGGGCAGGATGCCGGCTTCCAGGATGTAGGACCGGCCGCCGAACTGGGCAATGCTGCCGACCCACAAAAACCAGGCGATCCAGATGGCGTTGAAAATGAGAAACGGCAGGCCGATGGAATAGAGCTTGCGGCCCATGAGCTGGGCGTAGCCGGCCGGGGTGAGTTCGAGCTTTCGCAGCAGCAGATAGCCGGAAATGGCGAAAAACAGCGGCACGGCCAGACAGGCCGGCCCCCGGTTGAAGGCCGTGGCCGCGAACTGCACTACCGGGCCGTCAAAGGGAACCAGCACGCCCAGGTACCGGCCGCCGTGGCACAGGACGATCAGCCCGATGAGCACGATGCGCAGCACGTCGATGCGCGCCGAAACGCCGGCCTCGACCGGTCCGCGACAAGGGGCGAAACCGCCCGGGGGTGAGGAAAGAAACAAACACACTCCGAAAGATGGGGACGAAACGCCAAGGCTTTTGCCGCCCGACAGCCCAGGGAAAAAGCCGCGACCACAGCCATGTCGACTGCGTCGGATCATCCTCCCGGCCGGTTACAGCACGACCTGCCCCTCAAGGCCCAGGCCCGGCCCTCACGGAGAACGCTACGAACGCTTCTGGGGGCTTCTACCCGTCATGAACCGCCAGGGCAAGCCGCTGCGGCAGGCGACGGCGCCCCGCCCTGCCCGGCAAGCGGCACGGTCCACGGGGCCAGGGCCGTGGGCGGGCTCCAGGCCTCCCAAACCGTTCGGGTCGGCGAGGCGATGGCCCGCCAGAAAGCCGGGAAACTCGCTTCCGTGACTTCGACATGGGGACTGCCCAGGTCGAAATGGGCGGCAAAGGCCTCCCGACGGGCCGGACACTGGCCCAGATCGAGATACGTCGCCTGCCAGTCAGCCGGGTCACGAAGCCCCCGGCCATAGGCGGCCGACCAGACGTATTCCTCCCGCCAGCCGGTTCCGGGCTTGGCCAGATCCAGGAAATAGGTGGCCACATCGAGCAGTTCCAGCGTGGCCCGGTCGTAAGTGTGGAGCTGGTAGCCGGGGTTGTTGCCGGTGATGGGCGAGATGGACGGGGCCAACCCCATGCCGCCGGCCGGCTCGCCGCTGGATGTCTTCCAGATGCGGAAATCATCGCGGTGGACATGCCCGGCAAACGCCGCCTTGACGACGGTTGGCGCGTAGGCGGCCAGGAGTTTGGCGTAGGCCTCGTTTTGTTCCTCGCGCAGGAACCCTTTGTAGCGGTCCTCATCCTTTCGGGCCAGGGCCACGCCGCTGGCCATGCTGTCGTCGCCGGGAGGAATATGGGCCATAAGCCAGACCTTTTGCCCGCGCGCCTTGGCCCCGGCCAGTTCGCGCTCCAGGAAAGCCAGCACCGGGTCGCCCAAAGCCGCGTTCGGGTGCTTTGTGGAGAGGAAAACATTGTTGATCACCACCAGCCGCACGCCGCCGGCCTCGGCCAGGGTCACGGCATAGCAGCCGTACTGGGGATAGGTGGCTCCGAAGTCGGCCCGGGCCGATTCGCTTGGCAGCAAGGCGGCCATGGCCTGGGCAGTCAGGGTGAGGTAGGGGCTGTTGGGGGCGATGCGGTAGTCGCCCTCCACGCTGTCGTTGTTGCCAAGGGCCGCGTAGACCGGCACCCCCGGGAAACGCCGGGCCACTTCGCTGAAGAAATAGGCCACGGTCTTTTGGATGAAGGCCTCCAGCCCGGCCTGGGTCCTGTCCTTGGAAAGCTTGGGATACAGCGTCCAGAAATCGTGGCACAAAAGGTCGCCCGGAAACAGGATGAAGTCCGGGCGCGGACTCCTGGCGGCCATGTCGTCCAGAAACGACTGAAACAGGGCGTTGTTGGCGTCCTGGCCGTAGGGCGACAGCCCCGGCTTGGACCGGGCCAGGATGGCCCGCCACCACTCCACCGGCGAGGCGGCCAGCTCGCGCACCAGGGAGGGATCGGCAAAGGGCGAGAAATGGACGTCGGAAAACAGCGAGAAACTCCCCTTGGCTCCGGGCTGGGAGGCCGTATACGAAGAGAACGGCCCCGATGGGCAGTTCTCCTCGGCCAGGGCCGGCCAAACCGCCAACGCCAGACACGCGAGCAGTATCCCCAATACCCGCCCCGCCAGCCACGAAAACCGTCCCGCGCCCTTCCGATCACGCCTGCTCTGCCTGTCCATGCGCCCTCCCGATGTCCTTGTCCGAGCCCTTTTCCCAGCCAGACCCCAGGCCGTACTTTGCCGCTTCTTCGGGTTCTTCCATGCACCGGCTTTTCTGGCAACCCCGGCGACAAGAATTGCGGCTCTTCATGCGCTGGAAAACGCGCTGATCCGATCCAAGGGCACAACCGAAACAAGGGGATACTCTGGAGCCGGCATTTTCATTTGACCTTCTAAATGAAATTGATTATCGCTCTCGACAACGGAAAGGCCATGCAGGAACACGTCATCAAAATTCGCGGTTTGCGCCACAGCTACAACGGCCGGGTCATCCACAAGGGCCTCGACCTCGACGTGGAGCGCGGCCGGGTGGTGGGGTTGCTTGGGAAAAACGGCGTGGGCAAGACCACGCTCATCAACATCCTCATGGGTTTCCTGCGCCCGGCAGCCGGGCGCTGCTTAGTCTTCGGCGAGCCCTCCCACGGTCTGTCCCCGGCGACCAAAAGCCGGGTGGGCCTGCTCTTTGAAGGCCACCTGGCCTATGATTTCATGACCATCGATCAGATTGAACGTTTCTATCGCCGCTTCTACCCCCGCTGGAACACCGGACGCTTCCGCGATCTCATGGCCCGTCTGGGACTGCCCGGAAGCCACCGCATCCGCCACATGTCCGAGGGGCAACGCTCCCAGGTGGTCCTTGGCCTCATCTTCGCCCAGGAACCGGATCTGCTCATCCTCGACGACTACGCCATGGGCCTGGACGCCGGGTATCGCCGCCTGTTCGTGGACTATCTGGCCGATTTCGCCCGGGAAGGCGGACGAACGGTGTTTTTGACCTCCCATGTCATCGAAGACATGGAGCGGCTGGTGGACGAACTTGTGCTGCTGCGCGCCGGCGGCGAGGCCCGGCGGATGCCCTTGGCCGCCTTTCGCGACGACTTTCGCTGCTACGTCCTGCCCGGCGACGACCGTGAGGTTCCCCGGGCCGGCGGAGCCATCCACAACGTCGAGCGAGCGGCCGGAGGGCGCTACGAAATCTTCAGCTTCGCCGAAGCGGCGGAGGTGGCCAAGGCCCTGGCCGCTTCCGGCGTCTCGCCCGAGGGGCTGGCTCCCCAGGCCATGAGCCTGGAAGACGCCTTTGTCGGCTACACGGGGCGGTATTAGCGCCGCAATTCCACGACCGTATCGGCAACAACCGCCCATGCCGCGAGATGACGGCGGGGCCATACGTTCGTGCCAAGGATGGAACACGAGCCATGACACGCGCGCTTTTCTGGAAAGAGTGGCTCAAGGTCCGGGCCGCCTTTGTCGCCCTGGCCGCAGCCCATGTCGCGGCCGGCGTCTGGGCCGTGGTCGCCCTGCGGGCGGCCTTTGCCGCCGAGCATCCCGAATCGGTCTGGTATCAGGCCGCCGTGCTCGGCAACGTCTCCTTCGACATCCTGCGCCATCTGCCCTGGGCCGGCGGCCTGGCCCTGGCCTGCGCCCAGCACCTGCCCGAAACGCGGGGCAAGCGGCTGCGCCTGACCCTGCACCTGCCCGTGACCATGCAGCGGGCGCTTTCCTGCTCCTTGGCCCTGGGGCTGGGCCTTTGCGGCTGTCTGGCCGCCTGGGACCTGGCCGTGGTCGGACTTTCGGCGGCCGCGCGGTTTCCCCGGGAGATCGTCACGGCCCAGCTGGCCGCCCTGGCCCCTTGGGAAGCGGCCGGACTGGCCGCCTATCTCGGGGCCACGAGCCTGCTGTTCGAACCGACCACGGCCGGCCGGGCGCAACTGCTCCTCGTGGCCGCCGGCGTGGCGGCCGTGTTTCTGCTCCCGGCCGCGCCCGGAGCCTGGGGCCATCCCGGAGCCCTGACCCTGGGACTGACGCTGCTGGCCGCCTTGACCGCCGTGCCGTTTCTGGCCGTCTCCCGCCAACGCCTCACCGGCAAGAACCAATAAGGCCCCGCCATGCATGCCGCTGCCCTGGGCCGCATCGCCCTGGCCCTTGCTACCTGCCTCGTGGCCGCCGTCTGGCTGCCCCTTGGCCTCGACGCCCTGCTTGGCCTGCGCAGCGTGCGCAGCATCGCCCTTTTCAGCCCCGTGGCCGGCCAATTCGTCTTTCGCGAATACCTCACGCCCCGTCAGGAAGCCGCCCTGCCCGCCGCCGAGGCCGGGCTGGCCGAACATGGGCTGCTGCACCGCGACGCCTCGGGCAACGCCCTTTCCCGCACGGACTTCGAAAACGCCCTGCCCTTCCAGTACGCCGAAAGCCTGCGGGTGCGCGGGCTTTTGCCCGTCACCATCCAAGGCCGGGCATTCGACGCCGAGGCCCTGCGCCAGGGCCGGCTCATCCTGGGCATCCGGCCGGCCGACGTCGCCGGGGGCCGGCCCGATCCGGGCCTCCACGCCCTGCTTGATTCCCGGCCCGACCGGGTCACCCTCGTCTTTCCCGAGGACCGCTTCCGCCTGGCCGGCCGGCTGGAATTCGTCAACGCCGACCACAACGCCCCGGACCCGGCCCTCACCGAGGCGGTCAACGCCGCCCTGGCCGCCGCCGGCTTCGTCTTTCCGGCCACGGCCGCCTACGGCCGCGACACGTTGCTCAAGCCCTTTGACGCCGGCTGGTTTCTCACCGACGCCGCCGGCGGGCTGTACCAGCTGCGCCGGGTGCGCGACCTGCCCCAGGTCGCCCGGGTGTCCCTGCCCCCGGGCGAGGGCGTGGCCCATGTGCAGGTGCAGGAGGCGGCCGGCGGGGCGGCCCTGGGCCTTATGGTCGGCACGTCGGGCACGGTCTACCGGCTCGGCGGCGACCTTGGCCTTCGGGCGCTGCCCTGCCGGGGCTACGATCCGGCCCGGCATTGGCTCAAGGCCGTCATTGATCCTTTTGGCGACGCCTGCATCGTGGATGACGCCGCCGCCATCGCCGCCGCCTACCGGCCGGCCGGCGGCGGGCCGGAAATCCGGGCCGCCCGGGCCGTGCCCTCGGGCGAGCCCGGCCCCGGGACCATGGTTTCCTGGCTCTTATGTCCCCTGCGCCTGACCCTAACCCCGGAAACGAGCGACTTTGTCGCGCCGACCCTGGCCGTGGGCGGCCTGTGGTCGGCCCTGGGGGCCGGACTGTGGGCCGCCGTCGCCGGGGCGTATGCCTGGAGAAAGGGCGGGGCAGCCGCCGTGCCCCTGGCGGCCGCCTGCGGCGCGGCCGGCGGGCTTGGCGGGCTGGTCATGCTCTTCTGGACGCCACACAGACCTTGCGCATCACCGCTTGACGACAACCCTGTCGCCTGCCCCGCCGTCGCCGGCGCTCCAAACGGCTGATCGGCCCCACCCTTGGACAATTTTGACCGCAAAAAAAGCGCGACGACCGCATCCCGGCCGCCGCGCTTCCAACTTAACGCCGCTCACGATTTCCCCCAAGTGGGGGGTCCGGGGGCCTCACCCTGCAATCAACATATTGATTTAATTTTATATTTATAAAACACAACTGTCGTTATGTTTTATAATTGGCATTATTCGCCCGCCTTGGGCGGGGTGTAGTCGCACAGGGGTTCCGGAGCCATGTAGTTGCCGGACATGGTCTGGGCCCGGGCCCGGCAGCCGCCGCAGACGCGGTGGTACTGGCACACGCCGCACTTGCCTTCGTATTCGTCCTTGTTGCGGAACTGAAGGAACTGGCGCGAGGTGCGCCAGATTTCCGGGAACGGCTTTTCGCGCACCTGGCCGCAGTCGAGGTCGAGGTAGCCGCAGGGCTGGACCTGGCCCACGGCCGAGATGAAGCAAAAGCCGGTGCCGCCCAGGCAGCCGCGCGTCATGGCGTCCATGCCGAAGGTGTCCGGGGTGACGGCCAGGCCCTCGGCCTTGGCCCGCTGGCGCATGATCCGGTAGTAGTGCGGGGCGCAGGTGGCCTTCAAGTGCATATTGGTGGTCTTGCGGAAGTCGTAGAACCAGTTGAGGACTTCCTCGTATTCCTTGGCCGTGATGATCTCCGCCCCGAGCTGGGCGGCCCGGCCGGTGGGCACCAGCAGGAAGATGTGCCAGGCGGCGGCCCCGAGCTTTTCGGCCAGTTTGAAGATCTCCTTGAAGTTGCCCATGTTGTGCCGGGTCACGGTGGTGTTGATCTGGAACTCCATGCCGGCGGACTTCAGGTATTCGATGCCGCGAAGCGCCCCTTCAAACGCACCGGGCACGCCCCGGAAGTCGTCGTGGTCGGCGGCGGTGGGGGCGTCTATGGAGATGGAGCAGCGGGCAATGCCCGAGGCCTTGATCTCCCGGGCGTTTTCCGGGGTGATCAGCGTGCCGTTGGGAGCCATGACGCAGCGCAGGTCGCGGCTTCTGGCGTGGCGCACGAGGTCGAAGATGTCGGGACGCAACAGCGGCTCGCCGCCGGTGAAGATGATGATGGGGCTGCCGGTCTCGGGGAAGGTGTCGATGAGCGCCTTGGCGTCCTTGGTGTCGAACTCGCCCGGCCAGGGATCGAGGCAGGCCTCGGCCCGGCAGTGCTTGCAGGCCAGGTTGCAGGCCCGGGTGACTTCCCAGGCGACGAGGCGAAGCGGCGGCGCGCCGGCCGGGCCGGTCTGGGGGTGGCCGCCCGGATGCCCGAGTGGATGGCCGCCGGGGTGGCCGGAGCCCATGCCGTGGGGATGGCCGGAACCTTTGCTGTGGGGATGCTGCATATGGCGTGGGCCGCGACGACGCGCGTCGCGGCGTCCTCCTTGGCGGGAATTTGCCGCCGGTTTGGCGGCGACGGTCCGCTCAATATAACGGTTGGGCGGCGCGAGGCAAGGCACGGGCGGGGGCTTGCCCGGGGAGTGGCGACGGGAGCCGGAGACGTTGCCCGGCTGGGAGGGCGGAGATCACCTCTACGAGGCAGCCGCCGCCCTCTGCGCTCACCACGCGTCCAGCCTGGAGCTGCGGCGAGACAAGGGCACGCCCGCCTTGACATTACTTTGAAAATGCCATCCATCGTATGCATTCTGGCAACCAAGGAGCCGACCATGAAATCCGCCGCGACCCCGTTCGAATTCGTTGCCGCCTGCTTCGTCGTCGCCTGCCTCGCGCTGTTGCCGTCCATGCCGCGCGCCGCCCACGGCGAAACCCTGGCCCAATGGCAAAAGACCAACACGGACAAGAACATCGTCGTCAAAGGCAACCGGATCACATTTTACGGCCTCGACGTCGCCTTCAAGAAGAGTCGCGATCCCATGACGCCCTGGGTCGTCGATGCCGTGTACAAGGGCAAGAAAATCCTCACGTCGGCCCAGACGACCGACACGTTCAAGCAAACGGAAATCGCCGTCGATTTTCCCAAGCACGGCATGGCCACCCTGGTGCTTAAACTCTTCGACGGCGGAGCCAGTTGTTGCTGGACCCATGAAGTATTCACCTACGACGGCGCATCCATCAGCTATGCCCGGGTCGCCATCGGCTGGGACGGTTCCTTTTCGCCTTTTGCGCAGGACGGCTTGCTGGAAACCGTTGACCACAGTTTAAACGGCTTCAGCGACATGGCCCCCAACGACGTCGTCATCGATTATTATCCCGGTTCCCACCCCGCCCCGATCCGCTACGGCGTTTTCGCCGATGGCGGCTGGCGTCCCGACAAGCCGGGCGAATTCCCCAAGCGGTACGAGGCCCTCGAAGCGGCGGCCAAACATGCGGCCGCCAACGCCGCCGCCAATGAAGAAAAGCATCTGGAGGCGGCCACCGCCGCCTACTACTGCCTCATGGCCGGCAAGGCCAAGCCCCAATGCCTGGCCGACCTCAAGGCCAACCTGCCCCAGGGCTATCAGCCCTTGGCCGGATCGCTGCTCGACGCCATCGACACCTCGGTCCAGAAGTTCAGCTTCCATTAATCCGGCGTCTGGTCTGGGCCGCGCTCCGGCTTGGGGCCCAACGTCCGGTCGATGCGTCGGGAGCGGGACACAGCGGCTCGCCACTTCAGGCCCGGCCGCCGGCCGGGAACGGCAGACGGCAAAACGAGACCGCCCCAGCCTGCAAAACGCAAACGGCGTCCGGAAGCCTCGCTCCCGGACGCCGTTTCTTCGTGGCCGCCGCGCCGCCCTATTTGAGCCAGGGCAGCACTTCCTCGGCAAAATAGGTGATAATCATGTCCGCCCCCGCCCGCTTGATGCCCAGCAGCGCCTCAAGCACCGACCGCTTGGGGTCGAGCCAGCCGTTGGCGATGGCCGCTTTGAGCATGGCGTACTCGCCGCTGACCTGGTAGGCGGCGATGGGCGTGTCGAAATTGTCCCGCAGCGCCCGCAAGACATCGAGATACGGCATGGCCGGCTTGACCATGAGGATATCCGCGCCTTCGGCCAGATCGGCCGCCGCCTCGCGCAGGCCTTCGCGGTAATTGGCCGGGTCCATCTGGTAGCCCCGGCGGTCGCCGAAGGCCGGGGCGCTGTCGGCGGCGTCACGGAAGGGACCGTAGAAGGCCGAGGCGTATTTGACGGCGTAGCTCATGATGGGGATGTGGGAAAAGCCGGCCTCGTCCAGGGCTTCCCGGATGGCCGCCACCCGGCCGTCCATCATGTCCGAGGGGGCCACGATGTCGGCCCCGGCCCGGACCTGGCTCACGGCGGTCTTGGCCAAAAGCTCCAGGGTCGGGTCGTTTCGCACCTCGCCGTGGCCGTCGAGCAGGCCGCAGTGGCCGTGGCTTGTGTATTCGCACAGGCACACGTCGGTGACCACGGTGAGCGACGGATAGGTTTCCTTCAGGCGCGTGACGGCCCGCTGCACGATGCCGTCGTCGGCGTAGGCCCCGGAGCCGGCCGGGTCCTTTTTGGCCGGCAGCCCGAAGACGATGGCCGCCCGCAGCCCCAGGTCCATGGCCTGGCCCACCCGGGCCACCAGCCGCTCCACCGAGAACTGGCTCTGGCCGGGCATGGATTTGATGGGTTTTTCAAAGTCGGCGTCCGGGGTATCGACCACGAAATAGCCCTGGATCAGGTCGGCCGGGCGCAGTTCGGTCTCGCGGACCAGGTCGCGCAGCCCTGCCGTGCGCCGCAGACGACGGCCACGGTGGAAATCACCGATATTCACAATACACCTCGTTTTCTGGGAGTTGTATCAAGACTTGCGGACAGGGAAAAAGGCGCTGACGATCTCTTCCACCTGGGCCAGCCCGGCTTTGGCCAGCTCGCCCAGTCGCTCGGGGGCGACGCCGAGCCGCTCCCAGGCCGGGGCGTCGAGGATAGGCGCGACAAAGGAAGCCGGCGGCGAAATGCCCATGCCCACGGCCATGAAATCGGCCACATGGAGGATGGCCGGCTCCACGTTGCCGGCGCAGCTGGCCGGCTTGTGATGGCAGGCCACGCAGGACACCAACGCGTCGGGGAACTTCCAGGCCCGCAGCAGCAGCCCGCCGACCAGCGGATGGGAAAACCCCATGACCTCTTCCTCGGCGGCGTAGAGCGGCAAGCCGTTGGCCTTGGCGTAGTAGATGGCTTCCACGGCGGCGTGGGGCATCTTCTTAAACAGCACCAGCCGGCCGATGTCGTGGAGGATGCCGGCGACAAAAAGTCGCTCGGCCCCGCCCTGGCCGGCCGCCGCGCCCAGCAGCCGGGCGTAGACGCCAACGGCCACGGAATGCTCCCAGAACGTGCGCATGTTGATCAGTTCCGGGGGAATGTCCTTAAAGGCGTTCATGGCCGAAATGCCCAGCACCAGGGTGGAAATCTCCTGGCCGCCGATGACCATGACCGCCCGGGAAATGGAGTCGATGCGCTGGGGCAGGCCGTAAAAAGGGCTGTTGACGAGCTTTAACAACTTGGCCGAAAGGCTTGTGTCCTTGCTGACGACGTCGGCCACCTGGCTGGGCGAGCTGGTGGGCGCATCGAGGATCTGGCGGATCTTGAAATAGATGTCCGGGAAAGACGCCAGCTTGACTTCGCTGGTGACGATGTCCTTGACGCTGCCTTCCTCGCGGAAAAACATGTCGGTCATGGATTCGGCCCGGGGACTGGGGAAAATATCGGGCAACAGCGGCGCGCCGGCGGCCAGCTCCCGGGCCTGGCGCAGCACCGCGGCTTCGTAGACGGCGGCCACGGCCGGGTGCTCGACGTCGTTGGCGGCAAAACGCCGGACCACGTACTGGGCGCTGGCTTCGATCAGGGCCGGGTCGAGATTGGCCGCGCTGGCCATGGCCTCGTCCTGGCCGCTGCCCACGTCGGCCTGGACCACGCCGCGACGCCGCAGGCTGGCGATATGGCTCTCGGTAAGGACGATCCCCTTGGGCAACAGCATATTGCCGTCCGGCCCCTTGAGATCGGAGGCCAGGGTCATGCCGGATTCCAGGGCGTCCACAGGCAACCAGGCCACGGTCTCCCCCTTGCCGGCCGCCCTTGCCGAACGGCGGCCAGTCGTAATCGCAACACTATTCCTTTTTCCCGTGCACGGTCAACCGGGGAAGAGGCTTTACAGACCAGCGGCCCGGGCGTATGAAGCCGCCGGGAAAACACACGGCCGCCCGGCCAGCAAGGGGATGCGAGATGAGCGCCACTGCCGCCACTGTCAAGAAAGCCAAAGAAATCGAGACCGTTGTCGCTGACATGAACCTCTCTGTCGAAGAGCGTCTGACCATCGCCGTGGAGGCTCTGGCCGACATCGTGGCCGAGAACGACCTGACCTGCATGCGGGCGCTTTTCCGTATGCGCCGCCGGGCCGAAGTCGCCCTGGCCCGCGTCGCCGCCGCCGACCATCCCCGCCACTAGGCGGCCTCTCGCCCTAGCCGGCAAACCGCCGGCCTTCCGCCCAGGAACCGCACCGTGCTGCAAACGCGACGGGCGTCCGCTCCCCAGGGAGACGGACGCCCGGCTGACGCGTCGCGTACGCGGCTTTCCTTAGTGCTTGAGGCTCATCTTGTAGACGAGGGCGCCAAGCAGGGCCAGAAACACCAGCGCGCCAAGAATGGCGCCGACATCCATCAGACTCATGTCCGACTCCTCGGGGGGTGTCCCCAAGTCGCCGACGGGCGGCTGCCGTCGTCCGCCGGGTTTACGTCCGGCGATCTCGTGCGGCGTCCGGGGCCCGGGCGGGCGGATGGCGGGTCCGGGTCTCGTCGACCAGGCGCTTGCCCCAGGGGCGGGCGTCCGGTCACAACGGAAACACGAGGGGCGTTGGTTGCGGGGGTTGTCCAAACCAGGGCCGCTTCGCCGCGTCCGCACCCCACGGTGGGCCGTTTCGCCAGGATACGGCCGGTGGGGGGGCGCTTTCCAACTCCGGGGTACGCCCGGCCCAGGCCGCTGGCAAGGGCCGTTCGGGAAAGAAATCACAAGCTGCCTGTCAAGTCCCTGCAAAAGTTGCCGATATATAATTATAAGAAAAAGAAAGTTCACTCCATGGGAAAAAGCACCGCTTCGCCACGATGAAACAATTGGGCGTTCTCACCGGTCAGACGCGCCACAACTCGCCAGCCGTCTCCTTCAGGCAGGGGCACCCGGTACCATTCGCCTTCCGCCGACCACACCCCATCGGCAAAGGTTTTGCGCAGGGCGAAAAGCTCCCGCCCTGTCCCGCCGGCATCCACGGCCCAGATGGCCACCACGTCGCCCGGACCTTCAATGCGCGGATAGACGCGCATCGTCCGCCCCCCGGAGGGCACGTGCAACACGGCTTCCCCAGGCGTTGCCGGATCAACGACGGTCAGGCTGCTCCAGCCTTCCCGATCCACTGGCCCCTCCTTGAGGTTGGCCGTGGAAACAAGGCGCGCCCCCCCCTCCGCCGTTTTCGGCCGTCCCGAACCGTCGGCCGGCCGCCACTCCAGGCAGGCCGGGAAGGCCATTTCCAGGGTGTTGTCGTCAGGCAGCGGACGGTCGCCGAGAACGCCTGCCACGGGCGGACGGGCCGACAAAGCGCGAAACACCTCCCGGGCCAGCAAAAAGTTGCCGTAGCGCGTCAAATGCAGGCCGTCGGCCCAGACCCGGCGAGTTGTGGCCGCGTCGGTCAGGGCGGCGGCAAAGACCGGCTGCACGTCGAGCAGCGCCACGCCGGGCCGGCCGGCTGCGGCGGCGACCGCCGCCACCGGCAACACCTCAGCCCCAAAGGCCAATAACCTCGCCTGCTCGCTCCTGTCCTGCCCAGCCCCGGGCAAGGCCGACTCCAAGCGCAACGGATCGGAAACAAGGAGCATGGCCGCTCTCTGCCGGCCGGCCAGATAGGCCGCCCTGGACAGATTGCCGGCCATGTCGGCCAGCCGCCACTTGGCTTCCAAGCCGTGCAGGCCTGGCATGGCGGCGGCTATCCGGCTGTCGTCGCCGGCCAGCCGCCGTCCCAGATCCCGGGCAGCGGCGGCCAGCCGCCCCAGACGGGCCCGTTCAAAAACGGTTTGCGGCACGGAACGCACGGCGTCGAGGTCGTTTAAGCCGTCCATGACCACGTAGACGTCGGGCGAAAACGCGGCCAGCTCGGCCACGCGAAGGGGCGTATGCAGGGAATGGTAGCCAAAAACCCCGGCGTTGAGGACTTCCACCCGCCGCTGGCCGCCCGTGACCAGGTCGAACATCGCTTGGAGCAGGGCGGGATAGCTGTAGGCGTCGATGGGGACGCCGGCCCCCAGGGTGGTCGAGCCGCCAAGACAGGCCACGCGCACGGTCCCGGCCGCCTTGGGGCCGATTTCGGGCCCGACGAGTCCGGCCGCGTTGTGCCGGAACCCGTACATGGACACGCTTTCCTTCAAACGAAAGCCCAGGTTCGGATCGAACCGGGCGGCAGGATCGTTGCGAAAGGCGTGGTGATCAAGCCAGGCGAACCGGGCTTCGGGATCGGGCCGCGACCATAACCATAACGCCGCAACCGCAGCCGTCGCCATGACCAGCGCCGTCGCCATTTTCAGCCGTTTGCCCACGTCCGCTCCCATTGCGCCTGTGCGCCAAGCAAAAGGGCCGAAAGACAGCTCTTCCGGCCCTTTGTTGTATCCTGTTCGCCGACGCCGCGCATGGCCCCGGCCTTCGCCGCGCTTGTGTCGCGTCCACGAAAAGCCCGGAGGGCATTTCGCAGGCAACAGACGAAACCCACGGATTTTACTTAAAAAATACCCTGGTATTTTTTAAGGGACGCGACACTAGCCGTCCTGGCGAATCTCGTCGTCGGTCAGGTAGCAGGCCGGATCGGGCGCCCAGACGTCGTCGTAGACGGCCTCGGCCCGGGCCCGGAAGTTGCCGCCGCAAATCGACAGGTAACGGCAGGCGGCGCAACGCCCTTTCACATATTTTTTCTTGTCCTTGAGCTTGGCCAGAAGCTCGATGTTCGGGTCGTCCCAGATCTCGGAGAACGGACGCTGCCGCACGTTGCCGAAAACATGGTGCCGCCAGAACTGGTCGGGATGGACCTTGCCGTCCCAGGAGATGCAGCCGATGCCCCGGCCGGAGTTGTTGCCTTCGTTAAACGACAGCAGTTCCATGACGTCGGCGGCGCGGGTCGGGTCTTCGCGCAGCAGGCGCTGGTAGACGTAGGGGCCGTCGGCGTGGTTGTCCACGGTCAGGACTTCCTTGGGCATTCCGGCGTCGTGTAGGGCCTTGGTGCGGTCCATGATGAGGTCCACCAGCGCCCGGGTGGCGGCGTGGTCCAGGTCCTCGGCGATGAGTTCCGAGCCCCGGCCGGAATAGACCAGATGGTAGAAACAGATGCGCGGCACTTCGCGTTCGCGCAAGAGGTCAAACAGCAGCGGCACCTCGGAGGCGTTGCGCTTGTTGATGGTGAAGCGCAGGCCGACCTTGAGGCCCTCGTTTTGGCAGTTCTCAATGCCCTCCAGGGCCTTTTTGAACGAGCCGGCCACGCCGCGGAACTTGTCGTGGACCTCTTCGCCGCCATCCAGGGAAATGCCGACGTAAGAAAGGCCCACGGACTTCAGTTCCCGGGCCTTGTCACGGGTAATGAGCGTGCCGTTGGTGGAAATAACGGCCCGCATCCCCTTGGACACGGCATGGGAGGCCAGTTCGGTCAGATCCTTGCGCACCAGCGGCTCGCCGCCGGAAAAAAGCATCACCGGCGCGCCGTAGGCGGCCAGATCGTCGATCATGGCCTTGGCCTCGACGGTGCCGATGTCGTCGGCGCCCTCGGGGTCCACGGCCTTGGCGTAGCAGTGCACGCACTTGAGGTTGCACCGGCGGGTCATGTTCCAGACCACGACGGGCTTTTTGTCCTTGGAAAATTGCAGCAGGTGCGACGGGAGCTTGCCGGAATGCCGTCCGTAGCGCAGGGCGTCGGAAGCCTCCACGCCGCCGCAGTAAAGCTTGGATATGCCGATCATGAAGAGTCCTTTGTTCGATGGGTGGGATGGGCCTATAATACATTTTGCCGGCCGGCGGTAGGGGCCGGCCGGGAGAAAAACCCGGCCGGCCCACGCCCAATGGACTGATGGGGAAAAGGCGTCACACCTCCCTTAAAACATGCCGACAGTCACGTTTTAAGGGAGGCATATCAAGACATTACCCATTGAGTCTGTTTCACCTAGGAAAAAAGGGAAAACGGCTCAGGCCCGGGGCGCGGCCCCCTTGGGGGGGAAGGGTTTGATGCCCCAGATATCGCGGGCGTACTCGCGGATGGTGCGGTCCGAAGAAAACGTGCCCATGCGGGCCACGTTGAGCACAGCCTTGCGCATCCAGACGTCGGGGTTGGCGTACTCCATGCCGATGCGCTCATGGGCGTCGAGATAGGTCATGAAATCGGCCAGATGCAGGTAGCGTTCGTTTCGCGACAAGAGCTTTTCGAACATCCAGTGGAACACGGCCGGCTCGTCCGGGGAAAAGCGCCCGGCCGACAGGGCGTCGAGGACCCGGCGGATTTCGGGGTGCTTGCGGTAGTATTCCCAGGGGTCGTAGCTGCCCGCGCCAAGCATCCGTTCCACCTCGGGGGTGGTGAGCCCGAAGAGGTAGAAATTCTCCGCGCCCACGGCCTCGCGGATTTCGATGTTGGCTCCGTCGAGGGTCCCCACGGTCAGCGCGCCGTTTAAGGAAAACTTCATGTTGCCCGTGCCCGAGGCCTCGGTGCCGGCGGTGGAAATCTGTTCGCTGACGTCGGCGGCCGGGATGAGCTTTTCGGCCAGGGACACCCGGTAGTCGGCGGCAAAAACCACCTTGATCCATTCGCTGGCCCGCTTGTCGGCGTTTATGACCTTGGACAGGCGGCAAATGAGGTGGATGATCTCCTTGGCCTCGAAATAGCCGGGCGCGGCCTTGCCGGCGAACACATAGACCCGCGGGGCCGGCGGCACGTAGCCGTCCTCGGTCACGCGCAGATAGTCGTGGATGACATGCATGGCGTTTAACAGCTGGCGCTTGTATTCGTGGATGCGCTTGGCCTGCATGTCGAAAACGGCGTCGGGCGAGACCACGATGCCGGTGGTTTTGGCGAAGAAGTCCGCGAGCTTGGCCTTGGCCGCGCGCTTGACCCCGGCGAAGCGCTCCCGAAACGACGGATCCTCGGCCAGGGGGGCGAGCTTTTGCAGCTGGTCGAGGTCGGTGATCCAGTCCTCGCCGATGGCTTCGCTGATAAGGCCGGACAGCCCGGGGTTGGCCTTGTACAACCAGCGTCTGGGGGTGATGCCGTTGGTCTTGTTGTTGAATTTGCCCGGCCACAGAGCGGCGTAGTCCGGGAAGAGCACTTTTTTGACCAGCTCGGAATGGAGCTTGGACACGCCGTTGACCGAGTGCGAACCGAGAACGGCCAGATGGGCCATGCGCACCTGCTTGCCGCCGTTTTCGTCAATAAGCGACATGCGCCGGATTTTCGCCTCGTCGGTGACGCCCGAGGCGCGCACGGTATCGAGGAAGCGGCGGTTTACCTCGTAGATGATCTGCAAATGGCGCGGCAGCACCTTTTCCATGAGCTCCACCGACCACATCTCCAGGGCTTCGGGCATCAGCGTATGGTTGGTGAAGGCCAGCGTGCGGGTGACGATGTTCCAGGCCCGCTCCCAGGGCACCCGGCGTTCGTCGACCAAAAGCCGCATGAGCTCGGCCACGGCCAGGGCCGGGTGGGTGTCGTTGAGCTGGATGGCGGTGAATTCCGGCAGTTCCTCGATGTTGCGGTTTTGCTTGAGGAAGCGGCGGGTGATGTCGCGGATGGAGCAAAAGACCAGGAAGAACTCCTGCACCAGGCGCAGCTCCTTGCCAAAGGAGATGGATTCGCTGGGATACAGCACTTTGGAAATGAGTTCGGAATAGACCTTCTGGTGGATGGCCTTGATGTAGTCGCCCTGGTCGAAAATCTGCATGTTGAAGTTGTCGGTGGATTTGGCGGCGAAAAGGCGCAGGTAATTGACGGTGCGGTCGCCGTAGCCCACGATGGGGATGTCGTAGGGCACGCCGACCAGATCCTGCCAGTCCACCCACAAGGGCAGATAGCCGCCGTCCGGGCCTTGATGGTCCTCCACCCGGCCATAAAGAGGCACGATGACGGCCTGGTCGCGGCGTTCCAGTTGCAAGGGCATGCCTTCGGCCATCCAGTAGTCCGGCCGCTCCACCTGGCGGTCGTTTTCGATGGACTGCTTAAAAAGCCCGTATTCGTAGTGGATGCCGTAGCCGCAGCCCGGCATGTCCAGGGTGGCCAGGGAGTCGAGGAAGCAGGCGGCCAGCCGGCCCAGGCCGCCGTTGCCCAGGGCCGGGTCGCGCTCGTGCTCGCGGATTTCCTCCAGGGAAAAGCCCCAGGACTGGAGCAAACCGGCCATCTCGCCCTGCAGGTTCATGTTGTAGATATTGTTGCCCAGGCATCGGCCGAGCAGATACTCGATGGAAAGGTAGTACATGCGCTTGGCCCGGGACTCGCGGTAGCGGTCGCGGGTTTCGAGCATCCGATCGACCAGCCGGTCGCGCAGGGTCAGGGCCATGGCCGTGGCCACGTCGCGGCAGCCGGCCTCCTGGCCGCGTTTTCCCAGCGAGTGGGCGACATGTTCGCGGATGGAGCAGGACAGATCGTCGGCGTCTAGGCCATGCACGGGGCAGGAAGCGACAGGCATGCGGTCCTCCTGGACGGGGCTTGAGTCGTAGCCGGGTCATAGCAGCAAAAAGGACGCCCTGTCCAACCAGACGCTAAACTCCGCCCGAACCGTGGCCGATAAGTGACGAGGAGCGGGAAATTTTCCCTCAAGGAGGCGACATGGACGCAGTGAGCGGCGGCAGCGCCAAACCCACGACTTCGGCCTTGGACCAGCAGACCATGGGCGCCCAGGTGGTGACCCAGACCCTGGACAAGCTCAACACCAACGCCAACGGCAAGCTTGACGCCGATTACGATTTCCAGACCAAGGTGCTCTCGGCCATGGGCAAGGGCGTGCACGTCAACACGTCCGCCTGAGGCGGGCGAAGCCTTTTTCCCCCAGGGGCGCGGCCCGGAACCTTTCCGGCCGCGCCTCTTGCTTTTCGGGCCGCCCCGTCGCACCCTCCCTCCATGGCCGCGATCCTCCATCTCGACATGGACGCCTTTTTCGCCTCCGTGGAACAGCACGACGAGCCTTCCCTCAAAGGCAAACCCGTCATTATCGGCCACCACCACCGGGGCGTGGTCTCGGCCGCCTCCTACGAGGCCCGGGTCTACGGCGTGCGCTCGGCCATGCCCGTGTCCGAAGCCAAACGCCGCTGTCCCCATGGCGTGTTCCTGCCCGGCAACCGCCGCCGCTACAGCGAGGTCTCCCGCGTCGTCATGGCCACCCTCGGCAGGTTTTCCCCCCTGGTCGAACCCGCCTCCATCGACGAGGCCTACGTCGACATCAGCGGCTGCGAGACGCTTTTCGGGCCGCCCGAAACCATGGCCCGGGCCATGAAGGCCGCCATCCGCGAGGCCACGGGCTTGCCCTGTTCCGTGGGCGTCGCGCCGGTCAAATTCATCGCCAAGATCGCCTCGGACTACGACAAGCCCGACGGGCTCACCATCGTCAGCCCGGAAACCGCCCTGGATTTCCTGGGGCCCCTGCCTGTGTCCAAGATTCCGGGCGTGGGCAAACGCGCCGAGGAGAGTCTCGCCCGCCTGGGCATCCGGGTGGTGGCCGACATCCGCCGCCACGAGCCGGAATTTTTGGCCCGCCACTGCGGCAAATGGGGCCTGGACCTCTACGACAAGGCCCACGCCCGGGGCAGCGCCGTGGTCTGCACCGACCGCGAAGCCAAATCCGTCAGCGCCGAGAACACCTTCGAAGCCGATACCGCCGACCGCGACATCCTGGCCGCCTGGCTCCTCAAACAGGCCGAACGCGTGGGCCGCGAACTGCGCCAGGAAGGCCTTCGCGGCCGCACCGTCACCATCAAGCTCAAGTTCAACACGTTTAAGCAGATCACCCGCAGCCGCACCCTGGCCGAACCCACCGCCTCGGACAGCGCCATCTTCGAAACCGCCCGGGCGCTGCTCGAGGCCGAACCCCTGCCGCACCCCCTGCGCCTCATCGGCGTCGGCGTCTCCCAGTTTGGCGAGCCGCCCCGCCAACTCGCCCTCCTCGAACCGCCGGGCAAAAAGCAAGCCCGCCACGACGCCCAAATAGACGCCGCCCTGGACCGCATCCGCGACAAGTTCGGCAAGGCCGCCATTATGCGGGGGAGACTGTTCGAATATGAGCGAAAAGGGGAGAGAAAAGAGGAAGATGCCTCCGGCGGCCGGGGGCCTGAGGCCCCCGGCCCCCCCATCGGGAGAAAGGTTTAAAGGGGGGGCTACGAGGAGTTGGTTCTCTGGCCGTCGGGGAGCCCGAAGGGCTGTCTATGGGGCTGAGGGGCCAGCGTCGTTCGGGGGGCCGGGGCCTGAGGCCCCCGGACCCCCCAATGGGGGGAAGGGGCGGGGCTAGTCCGCCGCGTCGCGCGCCCGGCAGGCCGGGCACAGGCCGAAGAAATCCAGGCGATGGGAAGTGATGGCGTAGCCCGTGGCCTCGGCCAGGGCCTGGGCCATGGCCTCCACGTCCGGCAGGTCGGGGTCGGTCACCGCGCCGCAGCCCTGGCAGATCAGATGCGGATGGGGCTTGGGCCGGGCCGCGTCGTAGCGGTTGTCCTGGTTGCTGAACTGCAACTCCAGCACCTCGCCGCAGGCCTTGAGCGCCGTGAGCGTCTTGTAGACCGTGGCCAGGCTCAGGTCAGGGATGGCCGGGAGCAGCCGGCGATGCACGGCCTCGGCCGTGGGATGGTCCGGGCTGTCGGCCATGGCCGCCAGAATGGCCTCGCGCTGGGGCGTGACCCGGTAGCCGCAGGCGTGCAGGCGGGCGATGATGGCTTGGAGACGTTCCGAGCGCGGCGGTTTCATGGCCCTTGCTCCCTGCCGGATGTCGCGCGCCGCCCGGGAGGGACGGCGGCAGTTTTTTTATCAGGCAATTTTACGTCCCCGGCAAGGCCCGGCCGGGGCGTGTATGGCGGCATCCAGCCGTTTGCGGGAACAGCAGCCCGCACACCTGTGAAACGACGGCCGTTCCGGGCCGCTCCTGAGCAAGGACGCTAGTGTCGCGTCCGCGAAAAGCGCATATGGTGTTTTGTGGTCAACGAGCTAAAACCATTTATTTTTCTAAAAAATACTATCGTATTTTTTAGAGACGCGACACTAGCGGGCCAGCATGGCCCGCAGGATGTCGGCGCAACCCTCGGCGCTGTGGCTGGCCCGAAACACGTACTCCACGAACCGGATGATCTGGTAGACCCGGGCGAATTCCAGCTCCGAGGCGTAGGCGGCGGCAATGAGCGAGCGTTTGGAGCGCACCACCTTGAGGTGCTGCAGCCGGATTTCGTGCATCCGTCCCTTGACCTCGCCCCGGTCGCTGCGCCCGGCCAGCACATGGTCCACGGTTTCGGACAAGGCCGGTTCCAAAAGCTCCACCGTGCGCCGGGCCTGGGCCACGCATTCGATCATGGCCTCGGCCAGGTCGCGCGGCATGGCGAATTCGCCAAGTCCCAGCCAGACCACGGCTTCCTGCACGGCGTCGAGGATATTGTCCTGGCTGCGCGTGTAGTTGAGAAACAGCGTCTTGTCGATGACCATGAGAAAGCCGGCCGGCAGGTGATTGCGGATGCGCCGCTTGATCTTGTCGGCCTCGGCTTCGAGGATGTCGATCTCGCCGGCCAGCACCTTAAATCCCGCGTCCTGTCCGGCGGCCAGGCTGCGCCCCAGAGCCTCGCCCAAAAGGGCCATGCCCCGGGCGATGGGCACGTAGTGGTCGAGCAGCCCCGGGAGGTAATCCTGGCGGCGAGGGCCGAGAAATCGCAGGGAAGGGCAAAGCATCGCGGTCTCCTTGGCGTGGGACGCCCGGTCGGGCGCACGAGGCCAAGGGATGCGGCAAAGGGGACGCCCTGTCAACAGTCCGGCCGCTTTCGACGACTCGGGCCGGACGGTGAGCCGGAAACACAGAAGGAAACAATCGACGACTGGATTGTCCAGATGTCGGTACGGCCAGCCACCGTCGGCTCGCATCAGACGGATGCGATTTGCCGAACATGAAAAAGCAACAATTACATTTTGTATATTATTGTATATTATCGTTGTCACGGCAACAGCCGCCATCCTGCCCCAACCGTTGCCGACTCGCAAAGATTTCTCGCCTTTTTTGGAGATTATGATTGCGCCAACGTGCCAGCTTTTTTATAAAACAGACATCGTATGCCACCGCCAAGGAGAACTGCCATGCGCCGACTGTTGCTGCGCCCCCTGCCGACCTGTCTGTCTCTGCTGCTGCTTGCCGCCCTGGCCTGCCTGTCCGGTTGCGGCGACCAGGACGCGGCCAAGAAACAGGCAGACGCCAAACCGGCCGAACCGCCGGCAGTGTTGGTGCAGGCCAAAAAGCCCGTGGTGGCCGATGTGCCGGTCTACGGCGAATATGTGGGACGGGTGGCGGCCAAGGAAAACATCGAAGTCCGCGCCCGGGTGGAGGGCTATCTCAAGGAGCGCAACTTCACCGAAGGCGCGCTGGTCAAAAAGGGCGATCTGCTTTTCGTCATCGAACCGCGCCAGTATCAGGAAAACCTGCAGAAAGCCCGGGCCGAGCTGGATCGCCAGAACGCGCTTTTGGCCAAGGCCAAAGTCGATCTCGGCCGTTTCGAGCAGCTCTATAAACAGCGCGCCGTCAGCCGCGACGAATACGACACCCGGCTGACCAACGAACGTGAGCTGGCCGCCAACACCGACAGCGCCAAAACCGCCGTGGAAACTGCTGAGCGCGACCTCGGCTACACCCGGGTCACCGCTCCCATCGCCGGGCGCATCGGCAAGTCCCTGGTCAACGTGGGCAACCTCGTCGGCAAGGGCGACAACACGCTTTTGGCCGAAATCTCCTCCACCGACCCCATGTACGTCGATTTCTCCATCAGCGAACGCGACTATCTCGAATTCACCAAGGCCCTCATGGCCGGCGGCGACAAGCCCCGGGAATATCCCCTCACGCTCATCCTGGCCGACGACTCCATTTATCCCCTCACCGGCGACGCCGACATGGCCGACCGGGCCCTGGACGCCAAAACCGGCACCCTGGCCGTGCGCGGCGTCTTCAAAAACCCCCAAGGCGTGCTCAAGCCCGGCCAGTTCGCCAAGGTCCGGGCTTTGCTGGAGCACCGCAAGGGCGCGCTGCTCGTGCCCCAACGGGCCATCATCGACGTCCAGGGCAGCAAGTCCGTCTACGTCGTGGCCGGCAACGGCAAGATCGAGGCCAAGGCCGTGACACTGGGCGGCTCCAAGGACGGCAACTTCGTCATCGACTCGGGGCTGGCCCCCACGGACATGGTCGTCGTGGAAGGCGTTTCCAAGATTCGGCCCGGCGTGCCGGCCAAGATCGTCGAGGCCGAGGCCCCGGCCGCCGCGCCGGCTGCCGCGCCGGCAGCCAAGCCCTAGTGTCGCGTCCACGAAAAGCGCCCACGGCGTTTCGCGGGCAACAGACCACAACCATGATGTTTTCTTAAAAAAGACTCTTTTTTAAGGGACGCAACACCAGGACGCCGCCATGGTCAATTTCTTCATCGACAGGCCGGTCTTTTCCGCCGTCATCTCCATCGTCATCACCCTGGTCGGGGCCATCTGCATCCTCACCCTGCCCATCGCCCAGTATCCCCAGATCGTCCCGCCCACAGTCCAGGTCAGCGCCACCTACGACGGCGCCAGCGCCCAGGTCGTGGAAGAATCCGTGGCCACGCCCATCGAGCAGGAGGTCAACGGCGCCCAGGACATGCTCTACATGAACTCCGTCAGCTCCAACGACGGACGCATGGTCCTAAACGTCACCTTCGACATCTCCCGCGACCTCGATCTGGCCACCGTGGACGTCCAAAACCGCGTCGCCCTGGCCAACTCCCGACTGCCCGCCGAAGTCGTCAGCCGGGGCATCTCGGTCAAAAAACAGTCTCCGGACATGCTGCTGGTGATTAACTTAAGCTCCCCCGACGGCAGCCGCGACACGCTTTTTCTCAACAACTACGCCAAGATTAACATCACCGACGCCCTGGCCCGGGTGCCCGGCGTCGGCAACGTGACCGTTTTCGGCGAGCGCGACTACGGCATGCGCGTGTGGCTCGACCCGGACAAGCTCGCCCGCCTGGGCCTGACTTCCTCCGACGTGGCCCAGGCCATCCGCGAACAGAACGTCCAGGCCCCGGCCGGCCAGATCGGCCTGCCGCCCGCCCCCCCGGGCCAGGAATTCCAGCTGTCCGTCCAGGTCAAGGGCCGGCTGGCCGACCCCGAGGAGTTCGCCGACATCATTGTGCGCACCGGCAAGGGGGCAGAGATGGTGCGTGTGCGCGACGTGGGCCGGGTGGAGCTGGGCAGCCAGAGCTACAGCGCGTTCACGCGCCTGAACGGCAACCCCACCTGCACCATCCAGGTCTACCAGCTGCCCGGGGCCAACGCCCTGGACGTGGTGGAGAAAATCCGGGCCATCATGGCCGAGCAGGCCGGCTATTTCCCGCCCGGCGTCAGCTACACCATCCCCTACGACACCACCAAGTTCGTCACCGCCTCCATCCACGAAGTCATCAAAACCCTGTTCGAGGCCGTGCTGCTCGTGCTCATCGTGGTCTACGTGTTCCTGCAAAACGGCCGGGCCACGCTCATTCCCATGCTCACCGTGCCCGTCTCCCTGGTCGGGGCCTTTGCCTTCATGCAGGTCTTCGGCTTCTCCATCAACACCCTGACCCTGTTCGGTCTGGTGCTGGCCATCGGCATCGTCGTGGACGACGCCATCGTCGTGGTCGAGGCCGTGCAGCACAAGATCGACCACGAAAAACTGCCGCCCAAGGAAGCCACCAAGGCGGCCATGGCCGAAGTGGCCGGCCCGGTCATCGCCATCTCGCTTGTGCTCATCTCCGTGTTCGTGCCTGTCGCCTTCATGGGCGGCGTCACCGGCCGGCTCTACCAGCAGTTCGCCCTGACCCTGGCCGTGTCCGTGGCCTTGTCCGCCATCTGCGCGCTGACCCTCTCCCCGGCCCTGTGCGCGCTCATCCTGCGCCCGGCCGGCGAAGGCAAGGGTCCGCTTGGCGCGTTCTTCCGGGGTTTTAACCGCGTCTTCGACGCCTGCACCCGCGGCTACGCCGCCGGCGTGCGCGTGGCCATCCGGCGGATGCTCGTCACCATTGTCTGCCTCATCGCCGTGGGCGCCGGCGCCTGGCATCTGCTCGTCACCCTGCCCACGGGCTTTGTGCCCGACGAGGACCAGGGCTACTTCATCGTCAACACCATGCTGCCCGAGGGCGCGTCGCTGGAGCGCAACGACGCCGTGGTCAAGCAGCTGGAACAGACCCTGTCCGCCGACCCGGCCGTGGCCGACGTGCTGGCCCTTGGCGGCTTCAATCTGCTTACCAGCACCTACAGCTCCTACAGCTCGGTCCTGTTCGTCATCTTGAAGCCCTGGGAAGACCGCGCCACGCCGCAGCTCTCCCTGGACGCGGTCATGGACCGCACCCGCAAACAGTTCGCCGGGGTCCAGGAAGCCATCGTCATGGCCTTCAATCCCTCGCCCATCCCCGGCCTTGGCTCCACCGGCGGCTTCCAGTTCGAACTGCAGGACCGCACCGGCGGCCCGGTGGCCGAACTGGCCGCCACGGCCTACGACTTCCTGGCCGAAGCCCGAAACATGCCCGCCGTCACCGGCCTGTTCACCGACTTCAGCGTCGATGTGCCCCAGCTCTTCTACAACCTCGACCGCGACAAGGTGCAAACCCTGGGCATCCCGCCCAAGACCGTGTTCGAGGCGCTCCAGACCTACCTGGGCGGCCTCTACGTCAACGACTTCAACAAATTCGGCCGCACCTACCGGGTCATGCTCCAGGCCGAGCCGCGCTTCCGCACCAGCCCCGCCGACATCGAACGCTTCTACGTGCGCTCCTCGGCGGACGAGATGGTTCCCTTGAGCACCCTGGGCGTAACCAAGGACATCCGAGGGCCGGAATACATCCGCCGCTTCAACCTCTTCCGCACCGTGGAAATCTCCGGCGGCACCCCCGAAGGCTTCTCCTCCGGCCAATCGCTCAAATCCATGGCCGCTCTCGCCCGCGACAAGCTGCCCCAGGGCTTCGGCTACGCCTGGACCGGCATCGCCTACCAGGAAGCCTCCTCCGGCGGCCAATCCGTCTTCATCTTCGGCCTGGCCCTGCTCATGGTCTTCCTGGTGCTGGCCGCCCAGTACGAATCCTGGGCCGTGCCATTCGCCGTCATCCTGGCCGTGCCCATGGCCGTGCTTGGGGCCATGGGCGCGCAAATGCTGCGCGGCCTGGAAAACAACGTCTACGCCCAGATCGGCCTGGTCATGCTCATCGGCCTGGCCGCCAAAAACGCCATCCTCATCGTCGAATTCGCCAAGGCCCGCCACGAAGCCGGCGACAGCCCGGCCGAAGCCGCCGTCTCGGCCTCCATCCTGCGCTTCCGGCCCATCCTCATGACCTCGTTCGCCTTCATCCTCGGCGTCGTGCCCATGCTCGTGGCCAAAGGAGCCGGCGCGGCCAGCCGCCACGCCCTGGGCACCGCCGTCTTCGGTGGCATGATCGCCGCCACCGTGCTTGGCGTGTATTTCGTGCCGGCGCTCTACTGCGGCATCCAGCGGCTGGTGTCGCGGGGCGGGGCGGAAGGCAAAGGCACTGAAATAAAAGTGGATTAAAAGGAAAGATGCCTCCGGCGGCCGGGGGGCTCAGCCCCCCGGACCCCCGATATGGGGAAGGGCAGGACGGGCGCGGCAGACGTCGTCAGGCGCGGCCCGAGAGAAGACGGGGGCTGGGATTTGGGGTGTTCTTCCAGGCGGAAGCCGCCCGGAAGAACACCCCAAATCCCAGCCCCCAACTCGCCAGCGCTCTTTTCCCCTGCTTCACCCCCGCCCGCCGACACTACCCCAGCCCTTGCCATAACCCCGATGGAGGGTCCGGGGGCCTCAGGCCCCCGGCGGGTGCGGGCAGAGCCCGCTCTTCGTCTTGCTCTTCCTCTTCCTCTCCCACTCACTTACTTAAATATCTGCCCCAAAGTCTCCAGAACGGCGGCGGCGGCCAGGGGTTTGGGCAGGGTGAATTTCGCGCCGTAGCTTTTGGCCCAGCCCAGGGTTTCGGTGTCGGTGAAGGTGCTGCCGGCGCTGATGGCGATGATGGGCAGGCTTGGGGCCAGTTCGAGGAGTTCCTTGATGGTGGCCAGCCCTTCCTTGCCGGGCATGAAGATATCGACGAAGGCGGCCTGGGCCGGGGTCTCACGGAAGGCGGCTATGGCGGCGTCGCCGTCGGCGGCTTCGGCCACCTGGTGGCCGGCTTTTTCCAGGATGCCGCGCAGCATGGTGCGGGTGATGGCGGCGTCGTCGACGATGAGGATTCGGGCCACGGGCGATGCTCCTTGGGCGTTTGAGGGTCAGGACGGCAGGCGGCGCGGCTGGTCTTCGGCCTCGGCCTCGCCGCTGGTCTGCATGTGTTCGATGAGTGCGCCGAGTTCCCGGGTTTCGTCGTTGAGGCCGCGCACGGCGTCCACCGAGGCGTCCATGCCGGCGCGGATGTCTTCGGCGATGCGGCTGACTTCCTCGGTGGCCCGGCTGATCTCGGCGGCCGTGGCCGATTGCTGTTCGGCGGCCGTGGCGATGGCCCGGACCTGATCGGCGGTGCTGTCGACCATGCCGACAATGGCGGCCAGGGCTTCGCCGGCGGCTTCGGCCAGGTCGGTGCTGCGCGACACGGCTTCGGCGGCCCGGACGGTTTCCTGGTTGCCGCGCCTGGCGGCCTGCTGCACGGCGGTGATGGCCTGGCCGACCTCGCGGGTGGCGGTCATGGTTTTTTCGGCCAGTTTGCGCACCTCGTCGGCCACCACGGCAAAGCCGCGCCCAGCGTCGCCGGCCCGGGCGGCCTCGATGGCGGCGTTGAGCGCCAGCAAGTTGGTCTGGTCGGCGATGTCGGAGATGACCTCCAGCACACGGCCGATATTTTCGGCGGTCTTGTCGAGTTCGGCCATGTCGCCGCGAAGCGTCTCGGCCATGGCCCTCACGTCCTCAATGGCGGCCACGACCTGGCGCACCATGTCCGAGCCTTGGCGGGCCTTCTCCTTGGCCTCGTCGGCGCTGCCGGCGGCCAGGCCGGCGTTTTGGGCCACTTCCAGCACCGAGGCGTTCATTTCCTCCATGGCCGTGGCGGTTTCAATGCTGCGTTGGCGCTGGTAGGACACGCCTTCATTGGTGCGGTCGATGCGTTCGGCCAGGTCCCGGGCGTTGTCGGCCACCTTGGCCGAGATGCCTTCGGCGGTGTTGGCGGCGGCGGCGATGAGCCGGTTTTGTTCGGCCAGGGCTTCCTGCTGCATTTTGACCTTGGTGAGCGTGGCCAGCATGGCGAAAACGCCGAGTATGCGGCCGGCGCCGTCGTTTATGGGCGCGGCGTCGATTTTGATGAAGAAACGCTCGCCCCAGGCGTAACGGCCGTCGTATTCGACGTTGGTCATGATTTCCCGGCGGCTCATGACGTCGCCAAGGACCTGGGAGACGATGACGTGGCTGGCGAACACGTCGTTCATGTGTCGGCCGACGTAGGCCTCGGGTTCTTTTTTCTCGCCCAGGAAGTGGGCCAGCCAGCGGTTGACCAGGGTGATCTTGCCGTCCGGGGCGGCCACCACGCAGGGCAGGGTTACGGAGTTGAGGATGCCCTTGGCGAATTCCAATTCGGTCTTGAGGTGGTCCACCATGGCGCTGATGGAAGCGGCCAGGCTGGCCATTTCGGCGGTCAGCCCCGAGGCGGGCTCGGCGGCCAAGTCGCCGCCGGCCACCTTGTCGGCGTAGGAGACAATGGCTGAGATCGGCCGGTTGAGCAGCCGGCGCACCGTAAGCAGACACAGGGCGGCCATGCCGATAAGGAAGACAATGGAGAAGATGACCAGCTTGACGACGATGGCCCGCACGGCCTGGTCGAGCTGGGCGGCTTGCGTGGCCACTTCGCGGTCGATGCCGTCCACGTAGTCGCCCATGCCCACGATCCAGTTCCAGGGTTTGAACAGCTTGACGTAGCTGAGTTTGGGGTAGGATTCGCTGGTTTCGCCGCCGCTGGCCTGGGGTTTGGGCCAGGCGTAGCTGACGAAGCCTTCGCCGGTGGCGGCCACGGCGTCGGCCATGCCCGTGGCGATGTTGGTCTTGCCGCCGGGATAGGGGACTGCGGCGGCCTGGGCGCCCGGGTTCATGGACGTGGCCCGGTCGAACTGGGCCGAATCCAGGACCTTGCCGTCGAAATCCGGGCGGATGGGGTGCATGACCACGCGCGGGATGGGCCGGGTGTTGTCGTAGATGAAGAAATAGTTGCCGTCTGGCAGGCGCATCTTGGACAGCTGGGCCTTGGCTTCGGCCTGCAGCCGGGCCGTCTCGTCCTCCACCCAGGCCCCGGAACCGAAGATCCAGCCCAGTTCGGGCACAAGGCGCACGTAGGAAACCTTGAGCTTGGGATCGTTTTTGGCCCCGGGCTTGTCCCACAGGTAGGCCACCATGCCCTGGCCCTTGTCCTTGGCCGCCTTGACCATTTCCTGGAAAAGGGCCGTGCCCTTGGGATCGCGGTAGCCCGAGATGTCCTGGCCTTCCAGGGCCGGCTGGGTCGGGTGCATGACCATGCGGGGGGACAGGTCGTTGATCCAGATGTAGTTGTCGCCGTCGAAGCGGGCCTGGCGGACCATGGCCTTGATCTGCGCTTCGATTTCCTCGCGGGGCATGTTGTCTTTATGGGCGTCGTAATAGGCCTTGGCCTGGCCCGCGACCGCGTCCACCACGGCTTTTAAATGATCATGGGCGCGTTTTTTCAGCGCCGCGTCATCCTGGGAAACGTCGTAGAAGTATTTGATGACGTCATAAGCCTGGCCTACGGCCTGACGTTGACGCTCCTTGGCCTCGGCCATGAGTCGGGTTCGCAGCTCAAGGCCGCTTTCCTCGCGGTATTGGCCGAGCTCGTAGAGAAAATACAGCATGGTGAAGCCCGACAGGGCCGTCAGCATGGCAATGAAGACAATGGCGATCTTGAGGCTGATGGACCAGTCGCGCGGTGCTTTCATGAACCTCTCCAGGGCGTTTGTCTGGCGGCGTCGGACGGCGCATAAAGGAGAAACGACGCTTGACCGTATATGACGCAACCCACGCCCCATGGCAAGTGCCCGACGGAAAAGAGGCTTCCCTTTCAGGGGGGCATGGTGCATAAGCCTGCCAGGAATACCCCATGAGCACGTTTTACGAACTCGCCACCGATCTCTTCGACCCCCTGCACTCCTTTTGGGAGCACCCCAAAACCCGTCGGGTCGTGGCCGTGAGCCAAGTCGTGGCCTTTCTCATCGGCCTGATCGGCATCGAACTCAACATCCGGGGACTGCTGCCGCCGTTTCTGGCCCGCATGACCCCCATGTCCCATTTCTACGCCATCAGCCTGGCTTTCACCCTGGTGCTGATCCAGGAAGTCGTGGACCTCATCTTCGTCCTGCCCTGTTCGGTGACCAAGTCGCTGGGCAAGCAGTTCGAGGTCTTGTGCCTGATTTTATTGCGCGACGCCTTCAAGGAACTCGTCCATCTGCACGAACCCATCGTCCTCCTTGAAGCCGTGGACGTGTTGTTGCCCATGCTGGCCGACGGGGCCGGCGCGCTGATCGTGTTCATGGGCCTTGGCCTGTACTACCGCCGCTACCGCAAACGCGCCCAGGGCAAGAAAGGCCCGTGGCTCTATCCCTTCGTGGCCACGAAGAAGTTCCTGGCCTTCTGCCTGCTGCTGGCGTTCCTCGCCTACGGGGCCTGGATCGGCTGGCAGGCCATGACCACCGGCCATGTCCATCCGTTTTTTTCGGTGTTTTATACCGTGCTCATCTTCAGCGACATCTTCATCGTGCTGTTGTCCCACACCTATCAGCCGGCCTTCCATTCGATCTTCCGCAATTCCGGCTTCGCCCTGGCCACCCTGCTTATCCGCTTCGCCCTGGCCGCGCCGGCCTACTACGCCCCGGCCATCGGCATCGCGGCCATGGCCATGGCTTACGGCGTATCCCGGGCCAGCGAAGCCTTCGAGGCCGACACGTAACAGGAGATCGCCATGCCCCCGGAAACATCCATCGCCCTGCGTCCCATCGGCGTGATCCGCACACCCTACGCCGCCCTCGAAGGGATGCCCATCCAGCCCGGCGGCGCCAGGGAAAGCCTGGGCCGGGTGGAGCTTGACCCCGAACTGGCTCCGGCCCTGGCCGACGTGGACGGCTTTTCCCACGTCTACCTCATTTACTGCTTCCACGAGTCCTCGGGCTACAAGACCACGGTGACGCCCTATCTCGACGACACGCCGCGCGGGCTTTTCGCCACCCGCGCCCCCAAACGGCCCAACCCTATCGGGTTGTCCGTGGTGGAGGTGGTGTCGGTTGCGGGCAACGTGCTGACCGTTCGCGGCGCGGACATGCTCGACGGCACGCCGCTTCTCGACATCAAGCCCTATGCCCCGGCCTTCGACGCCCCGGCCGGCCCGGTGCGAAGCGGCTGGCTGGAAGGACGCGGCCAGACCGTGGGGCAGACGCGCTCCGACGACCGGTTCGTCGGCCCGGACTGATCCCCGGACGCTCTCTTCACCAATGAAAACGGCCGCATCCTTGCCTGGATGCGGCCGTTTTTTCAGCGTTGGCCTATAAAAGGCCCGGGGGAACCCCGTAAGCCTGCGGCGCAGGCCGGTGGGAAGGCCATGAGGCCGCATCCGGAACAGTCGGCGCGGCCCCATGCCTTCGGGCGGCCCGTCGCTACTTGGCGACGTCGGCCTTGAGCTGCTTGATCATCTCGGAAACCTTGGCCAGGGACGCCTTGTTGGCGTCGCCCTCGAGGGTGACGGCCAGGGCGTCGGCCGTGGCGGCCAGCTCGGCCAGACGCGCCGCCGCCATTTCCTTGCGCAGCTTGCCCGGCAGGGCGTCAAAGGCCGCGATCTTGGCGTCCATGGCCGCCACCTTGGCCGGCACGTCGGCCACGGACTGGGTCACCACGGACAGTTTGGCGTCCAGGGCGACATACACGCCCAGGGCCAACACAATGGCCAAAATCCCGATGGCCAGGCCGGCCCGGGCCGAATTGGCCGTTTCCTTCGCCTCAACGGCCGGATTGCCGACCTTGCTCTCGACGTCATCGCCATACATCGCCCGGACTTTCTTCTCCATGCCAAGCATAGTGGTCTCCTCCGAGGCAAAAATTTAGAATTCAAGGAAAGCTAGTCGAAAGCCGTTGGAGTCACAACGGGAAATGCGGTCTTTTCGACACGTGCTTGTGAATTTTCTTTCAATCTCCCAGCGGACCAGTCGGAAAACGCCGCATGTTTTGACGAAAACTGGCTGGTTCGCGGCCGGTTTCCATGGACTTGTGGGTCTTGAGGGCGGCGGGAACAGCCGCCGCGAAAGGAGACCCGAACATGATCCTGCGCTGCCGCTTGTGCCACGCCCCCATTGCCGCCTGCGACCCCGCCCGCCTGATCCCGCCGCTGACCAGCGCCGTGTTCGAGCCTCTGGAGCCGGGGTTCCCGCCGCCCTTCCCCCCGGACGTCCCCTGGGAGGCGGCGCGCTGCCCCCAGTGTCGCCACCATCCCCAGGGGTACGCCCCGGACGGGGCCAAGAGCCTCGAAACCGACCAGGGAACCTGGCCGCTTCCCGCACCGGAGCAGCCCGAAACCGGCTGCCCCGACCCGAAACCCGCCAGCCCCGGCCCGATCCCCAAACGCGACAAGCCCAACCGGAGAAGTCGATGACCGACACTGTCAACCAGCTCCTGCCCCCGGCCGCCGAGCCCCAGCGCGTGGGCCGTCGCGTCTTCGAGCTTCTCGAAACCGTGGTGCGCGACAAGGCCCGCCTGGGCCTGGCCGAGGCCTGGACCCGCAACTACCGCCTGGGCCAGGGTCGCTGTTGGCAGGGGCCGGCCCAGCCCGGCCTGCCGCGCCTGGGAGCCAATCTCCTGCACCTGCACCGCCAGCGCACCGTCAACCTGCTCACCGACAACCACCCGACCTTCAACGTCAGCCGGGTCAGCCCGGTGGGCGACGAGGACGTCTACCGCGTCCTGGAGCGCGCCGCCGCCTGGTGGTGGAACGAACAGGAACAGCAGGCCGTGTTCGAACGCTCGGTCATAAACGGCGAGACCTACGGCCTGGCCGTGGAAAAAGTCGTCTTCGACCCGGAACTGGAATACGGCCTGGGCGAAGTGCGCACCATAAACGTCGATCCCTTTGCCTTCGGCGTCTATCCCACCAACTGCCTGGACCTCCAGGAAGCCGAGGCCGTGCTGCACTTCGCGCCCATGAGCCTGCGCCAGGCGGCCCGGCGCTGGCCCGAGGCGGCGGGCCAACTCAAAAGCGACGCCGCGACCTTGGCCGACCTCGGCGACGGCCGGCGCGAAGTGCTCCTGGGCGACGGCCGGCGGCAAGGGCTTTTCACCCGCTTCGGCGAGGTGCTGCGCCAGCTGGCCGGCGCCGGCGGCGGCGACGCCCTGGGCCAGGACACGGTGCTCGTGTGCGAATGCTGGACGCGCGACTACACCATGACCGACGACGGGCCGCTGTATCCCGGCTTTATCCGCTGCGTCGTCGTGGCCGGCCCAGGAACGCTGGTCCTGTCCGACCAGCCCAATCCGTCCGTCAACCCCGCCCTGCCCCTGGACCAGGCCATGGCCAGCTATCTCTATGACCGCTACCCCTTTGCCCTGGCTAATTCGCTGACCGACCCCACCACCATCTGGGGAGCCTCGGACTTCGAGCAGCTGGCCGAGCTGCAGCTCGAAATCAACAAATGCCTGTCCCAGCTCACGTATCACAAGGACCGCTGCGCCCGGCCCAAGATCATCAACCCCCGCGACTCGGGCGTGGACAACGCCGCCTTCACCAACCGCCTGGGCATCGTCAACCCGACCTCCATGGCCGCCGCCCAGGGCATCCGCTACCTGGACTTCGCCAACAACACCCGGGACATCGAAAGCGTCCTGGCCATCTATCGGGAACTGTTCAGCCAGATCTCGGGCATCGGCGAGCTGGAGCGGGCCGCCTCCCCGGACCATCCCGTGGTCGCCTACAAGGCCATCGCCGCGCTCATCGAACAGGCCTCCACCCTGCTGCGCGGCAAGATCCGCAACTACTCGCGCCTGGTGCGCGAACGCGGCCGGATGTTTTTAAGCCACATGCAAAACTGGTACGCCCAGGAACGCTGGATCAGCTTCGCCGAAAACGGGGCCATCGCCATAGCCCCTCTCAGGGGCGAGGCCTGCCGCGTGCCGGCCCGGCTCACCGTTGTCGCCGGCTCCACCATGCCCGTCTCCCGGGTCCAACGCCGCGAGGAAGCCCTGGCCCTCTACGACATGGAGGCCATCGACCGCCGCGATCTCCTCGAAAAACTCGACTGGGACGACCGAGCCGCCGTGCTGGCGAGGTTGGAGGATCGAGGGGGCGCTGCCCCCTCGAGCTCCCCCGCCGGGGGGGATAATCCCCCCCGGCCCCCCTTGGCCGGGGAAAAGGGGTGATGGGGGCCATGAGACGGGGCACGTCGGTGTCTGGACAAGGAAGGGAGAGCAAAAATGCCGCTGTATGATTTCGCCTGCCGGGTCTGCGGCCGGGAGTTCGAAGCCATGGCCCCCATGGACCGGACCGAAAACATTTGCGCCTGCGGCGGCTCGGCCAAGCGCTTGCTGTCGGTGGGGCGCGGCTACCGGGCAGACGCCGACTGGCTCCCATCCGTCACGGCCGTGGCCGACAAGACCTCGTCCGCGCCCCATGTCCGGGCCTTTTTGGCCGAACCCAGCCGGGCCAACTACCGCCGGTTCCTGCGCGGCGAGGGCATCCGTCCCCAGGAGCCCGGCGAGGAACGCGGCCGCCGTCCGGACCCCGGCCCGGCCCTCTCCCGGGAAGTTCTCGAACGTCACAAGGCGCGTTGCGGCCGGGTCTGACGCCGCGCCGGACGCTGACAGACCTCCGTTTCCCGACCGTTCTTCCCGGGCAGCCGCCACGGCCGCCATGGCTTCGTGCGCCCAAAACTGCGCCGGCAGCGCCCGGGACCATACTTTGCGCCAAGGGTTGGGCCGCGCCCGGCCCGGCCCGACGCGCCAACCCCAGCCCACCTATGAGGGAACCATGGAACAGCCGACCCATCCCGCCGCCGCGCCAACCGCCGGTCCTGCCCCCGGGGCAGCTCCGGGAACCGAGGCCGGGACCGACCCCGGCATCGCCGGCCTGGAATCGGTCTTTAGCGACCTGGAGGCCCGCCTCGACGCCCTCATCGAGGCCCGTCTGGAAAACCTCGAAGCCCGGCGCGCCGCCTCGCAGCGAGCCGAACTGGCCCAGCGCTTTGCCGCCGAACACCCGGACTTCGAGGCGCTGCGGGAAAACGGCGCGCTGGCCGCCAGGCAGCGCGAAAACCCGCTCCTGGACGAGGTCGGGGCCTACTTCGCCCACCACCTGGCCGAGGCCGGAAAGGCGAATCAGGAAGAAACCGAGCGCGTGCGCCAAAAAGCCCTGGCCGAAGGCGAGGCCGCGGCCATGGAGCGGTTGCGCGCCCGGCGCGGCAGCGTCGCCCTGGGCGCGCCTTCAGGGACTCCCCAGCGCGGCCGGGCCGACGATCCCCAGCTTGAAGCCCCGGACCGGTTCGGCGGCGTCCATGCCGTCCTGGCCGCCCGCATGGCCGCCCGCCGCCGCGACGCCGGCCTGTAACCCCAAGGAGGAACCCGCATGTCCCTTTCGCTCAGTGAAATCGAAGCCATCACCAACGACTATTTCGCCGCCGCCGGCGGCCGGGCCGTGGACATCTACTTCCGCAACTCGTTTTTGCTCGACCTGCTCATGAACCGCCAGGCCGGCCTGTTCGAGCGCCCGGCCGGGGGCGAGAAGATCCGGGTGCCCCTGTCCTACTCCGACAGCGAAGGCGGCTTTTTCACCCGGGCCGACACGCTCTCCAGCGACGACCGCGTCACCATCAACGCCGCCGCCTTCAACTGGAAGCACGCCTACGGCAACGCCACCGTCTACCTCACCGACGAGGTGGCCGCCGCCGGGGACTACGCCGTGGTCCAGTTCGTCACCCAGAAGCTCGAAACCGCCCAGCGCACCTGCTCGGGCTGGCTGGCCGCCACGCTCTATTCCGCCGCCGGCGACGAGGCCCCGACCCTGACCGGCCTGCGGGCCCTGACCAGCCCCGATCCCGACAAGGCCTACGGCGGCATCGCCGAAAACGACCTCGTGGCCGCCGACGGCTCCAAGCCCTGGAAGGGCGTCACCGTGGCCGACGCCGAGACCATGAGCCTGGAGACCCTGCAGACCCTGCGCAGCGCCGCCAAGGTCTCCGATGGCCGCGACGGCAAGCCCAACGTGGCCGTCACCACCGAGGCCCTCTACAACAAGGTCTCCCGCATCCTGCAGGTCCAGCAGCGCTTCGTCACCGACGACGGCGTGGCCCAGGCCGGGTTCGCCCACCTCGTCTACGAAGGCATGGTGCTGGCCGCCGACGACTACTGCCCGGCCGGCCACCTCTTCACCGTCAACACCAACCACCTGGGCTTCGCCATCCACCAAAACGGCTTTTTCGCCCGCCAGCCCTGGGTCGATCTGGCCGGACCGGCCGGGCGCTCCATGAAGATCCTGTGGCACGGCAACCTCATCTGCTCCAACCGCAAGGCCCACGCCTGTCACGCCAATCTGTCCTAACCGCCAACCATCGGAGGCAAAAATGGCCCAACCCATGAAGCTTTCCTTTACCCAGGACGTGGGCGAAACCTCGCCGGCCAAACGCGAAGCCGTGGGCGCGCTGCGCATCACCGCCGACGGCCGCAAGTTCCGCTACGCCAAGGCCGGGAGTTCCCCCGTGCCGGCCGGCTCCCTGGTCATGGCCCCGGCCGCCGTGGCCGCCCACACCGGCCGCGCCGCCACCCCGGCCGCTATCGGCGACCGCGTCGTGAGCCTGGTCGTCGGGGCCGCGCCCGTGGCCGAAAACGCCTACGAGGACGGCTATCTGCAAGTGGCCGCCAACGACGGTGGCGGCCGACAGCATCGCATCCTGTCCAACACCGCTTGCCCTGCTGGCGGCACCACCGTCATCACCCTGGCCGAACCGGTGCGGGCGGCGCTCACCGCCACCTCCGTGGTCTCGCTTATCCCCTCGCCCTGGTGCGGCGCGGCCGTGTCGGCCAGCGAGGAAAACCTGCCGGCCGGGGTCGCCGTCTGCGACGTGCCGGCCAGGCACTACTTCTTCGCCCAGACCGGGGGCGTGGCCTGCTGCCTGGCCGCCGGCACGGCCGCCGTGGGTTCCATGCTCGTGCCCGGTCCGGCTGCCGGGAGCCTGGCCGCCATGAACGCCAGCCTCGACGTGGACCAGCCCGTGGCCGGCGTGGCCTTTGCCGCCGCCTTTGCCGACGGCAAGCATCAGCCTTGCCTGCTCACCCTCGATTAGGCCGCTCCCCTAAAACAAAACAGCCCCCAACGTGTTGCCGGGACGCGACCCAGGTCCGCCCCGACCCACCCCCAACCAACGGAGAACGCCATGGCCATGGCCGCCATGAACCTGCCCCGGGCCGACGCCCAGGGGATACGCCGCGCCGTGCCTGACAGCCTGGCCGGGCTTACCGCCGAAGTGTCGGGCATCGTCGGCGACCCGTCGGTGTCCGAGGACGACGTGGCCCAGGCCCTTGGCCGGGGCCTGCTCGCCGCCGCCGCCGCCGCGCGCCTGCCCGATCTGGCCGCCTGGGCCGAGATTCCCCTGGCCTCGGGGCAGGCCGACGCGCCCTTGCCGGCCGATCTCCTCCATGCTCCCGTCGATGCCTTCCTCCTCCCCGCCCGCGGCCGGGTCCGGCTGGCCCCGGACCTGGCCGCCCTGCGGCGGTCCTGCCCGGCCACGCGCCCCGGCCGGCCGCGCCTGGCCGCACTGGCCGGCGGCCGGCTCCATGTCCGGCCCGTGCCGGCGGGGGATGTCATCATCGGCTTCGAATACGGACGCCTGCCCGCCCCCCTGGCCGCGCCCGGGGACAAGCCCGAGGGGTTGCCCGTCCATCTGGCCGGGCCGCTGCTGGTCGCCTACGCCTGCCGGGAGCTGTTCGAGCGCCTGGAGGAAGGGGCCGACGGGGCCAAAACCCAAACCGCCGCCTACGGCAAACGCTACGAGGCCTTGCTGGCCGAGCTGACGGCCACGACCAGCCCGCGCCAGACCGCGCCGGCCGACATCCCCTCGGCCGCCGACCCGTACGGCTTTGGCGAGGACTGGCCGTGAGCCGGGTCGTGCGCCTGAAGTCCTGCCTGGGCCTGGGGGCTTCGGCCGCCCCGGCCGGGCTGGTCTGCGACCCGGACACAGGCCGCTATGCCCTGGCCGAGGCCGTCAACGTGGACGTGATCGAGGGCCGCCTGGTCCGCCGGCCGGGTTACGAGCGCCTGGCCGGGTTCGGCTTCACCGAACTGTGCTCCGGCGGGGGCGACCTCTACGGCGTCGCCGGGGATGGGCTCTACCTGATCCCCGGCCAGGGCCAGCCCAGGCTCCTGCGCGGGGGGCTGACGCCCGGCGCGCCCATGGCCTGGCTGCCGGTCGGCGACGACGTCTACTACGCCAACGGCTGCGAAAACGGCCGCCTGCGCCAGGGCCAGGCCCAACCCTGGGCCGGGGAACGCTATCCCGGCCCGGACCGCCTGGACCGCTTCGGGCCGCCGCCGGTGGGCCATGAACTGGCCTTCCATGCCGGCCGCATCTGGATCGCCTCCGGGGCGCTTGTCCACTTCACCGAAGGGGCCGGCCTCTTCGACTGGGTGGACGCCCTGGCCGGCTATCTGCCGCCCGTTGTCGGCCGGGCGCGCCTGCTGGCGGCGGTGACCGGCGGACTCTACGTCGGCGACGAGGCCGGCGTGAGCTACGTGGCCGGCAACGACCCCAGGACCATGACCTTCGCCCGGGTCTGCCCGACACCGCCCATCCCGGGCAGCCTGGCCCGGCTGACCGCCGGCCGCCACGAAGCCGTGGCCGGCCAGCCGCTTGGGGGAGACGCCGCCGTCTGGGCCGGCAGCGACGGCATCTGGCTCGGGCTTCCCGGCGGAACCGTCAAACGCCTGGCCGCCGTGCCCGTGCCCATCTCCGGCCGGGCCGCCGCCGTGGCTACGCGCGGGCGCTACCTGCTTTTTGACCGCATCTGAAACCTCCCCGGCCCCTGGCCGCCAACCCTTTTGCCCAGGAGATTCCCATGGCGCTTCGTCTTTCCACCGGCCTTCGCAACATGCTGCTCGGCACGGCCAGCTTCAAGGACATCATGCAAAACGGCGTGATCCGCATCTTCCCGGGCGTCCAGCCGGCCACGGCCGACGACGGCGAAGGGGCCACGCCCCTGCTGGAAATCACCGTCTCCTCCGGGACCTTCACCCCGGGCACGCCCACAAACGGGCTGAACTTCGCCGCCCCGGCCTCCGGGGCCTGCGCCAAGGCGGCCGGCGAAGTCTGGTCCGGCGCGGCCACCACTTCGGGCACGGCCGGCTGGTTCCGGTTCTACGCCAACGACCGCACCACCGGGGCCGACGCCGGCCATGCCCGCTTCGACGGCTCGGTTTCCACCTCCGGGGCCCAGCTCAACATGAGCTCCACAGCGATTACCGCCGGCGCCACCACCACCATCGACAGCTTCGTGGTCACCATGCCGGCGTCCTAGCCAGGCCACGTCTCGAAACGCTCCTGCGCCGCCTGGGGCATTGCCCAGGCGGCGCGATCCCGGGGGCCGGGAATCCGTCCCGGCCCCGTTAACCCCCTCCCGGGCCGCGCGCCCAAGGACAGGCCATGGCCGACCTCTATCCGCAGTCCCTGCCCTGCCGCTTCGAGGGTTTTCCGCCCCGCATCCGGGTCGTCTGCGGCCGGGCCTTTTCCGAGCGCCCGGGCACGCCCTACTCCTTCGGCAGCCGGGTCACCCTGGCCCAAACCCCCAAAAGCGGCCAAACCTTCGGCGACCTCACCGTGGGCCAGCCTATCCCCACAACCGAAATCATCTACGCCGACACCGGCGACGACGATCACTACAACCTCAAGATTTCCCACTACGGCCTGGGGCGATTCTATCTGGCCGCCGCCGACGCCGCCTGGTTCAGCCTGGCCGTGGTCAAGGGCCTGCGCCTGGAAGCCGCCGGGCTTTGCCGCGCCTTCGAGACCGTGGACGTCTGGGAGACGCGCATCCCGGCCTCTGGCCCCGTGCCCCCGCCGTCCGTCGCCCCCGAGGCCATCTGGCTGGAGGACGCCCAGGATACGGCAGAAACCGACCGGGTGCGGGCCACCTGGTTTACCGGCGACATTCCGGCCGGCGGGCGCATCGTGCGCGGCCGGCTGCAACTGGCCGGCGACGTCGCCGTCGGGTTCTAGGAGAGTCCCATGCCCAGTTCCCTCGTCTACTACCAGACCGGCTCCACCGTCGCCGCCGCCGCCCTTGATCCGGCCCAGACCGACTTTTACCGCGACCTGCTCGTGCGCCACCGCTTCCGCGACGCCTTGGGCCACGTGCCGGGCGATGACGACGCCCTGCTGTGGGTCGAGGGCGAGGTGTTCTACTCCACCTGCGGCGTGCCCGGCCCCCATTCCGTCCATTCCTTTAGCATCAGTTCCAGCGACGGCCGCAACGGCTGCTGGGCCCCGGACCCCAAAAACGCCGTGCCGGAATTTGTCGGGGTGCGCTTCGACGCGCCCATCCGCGTCACGGCCTTCCAGTTCGCGTCAGGCCTTTTCAGCAATCATTACTGCCCCTACGGCTACGGCCCCTGCGCCTGCCCCACGGACTTCCGTTTCGAGGCCTCAAACGACGAGGTCAGCTGGACCACCCTCTACACCGCGACCAACTACGGCGGGATGCGGGTGGCCACGGCCAGCCCCTTTTACGACGAGCCAGCGGACTACTGGGATGACGGCGTGTTCCTGTCCGAGCGTCTCGATTGCGCCAACGACCACTACTACCTGAGCTACCGGCTGGTGGTCTCGGCCTTCAAACCCGACAAGAACGGCAACTACAACATCTCCGAACTCGTCTTCTACGGCCGCACGGCCTGACGCCCGGCCCAGCCCAAAAGGACCAGCCATGAAACAGCAACAGTTCTCCGTGCCGCCCCTGGTCGTGGCGGAACAGGCCGGCCCAAGCGGGGCGCTCATGACGGCGGCGGCCGGACCGAGCGCCGATCCGGCCGGATTGTCCGGACGGGGCGTGCCGGCCGCGTTCGCCGGCCTGCGCTGGCGTTTGCTGCCGGACCAAAGCCCGGCAAGGGGGCATGATGGCCAGCCTTGACGAGTATCTTTTCGCCATGGAGGCCCTGCCCGAGGAGGCGCTTAACGCCCGCAGCCTTGTCGTCCTCGACCTGGCCGCCGCCGCAACCGGGACCTGCGGCGTGGTCACGGCCGGCCACGGCCTGGCCCTGCCTCTGCCGGCCGCCCTGGCCCAAGGCTCCTGGCAGCCCGCCGCCGCCGCGCGTCTGCCCATACTGGAGATCCAGGCCAGCCAGGCCGGCTGGCGGCCGGGCGTCGGCGAAACCACGCTTCCCCCGGTTCAGGCCGCCGCCACAGGGACCATCCCGGCCTTGGCCGAGGCCGTGCTGGTCCCGCTGTTCGCCCTGGCCGGCGGCGGAGCCTGGGCCGCGCTGACCTTGCCCCTTACCGTGCTGGGCCTGTCCGACCTTTCCCGCCGGGGCAGCGGCGCGCCGCGTCTGCCGAGGCTTATCGCCCGGGGCCAGTCCTGTTCCCTGGAAAGCCCGGCCCTGACCGGGGTCGTGGACGCCGCCCGGGCTGTTGCCCTGCTCGGCGTCGGCGACCCGGACCTGGCCGAGGCCGTGGCCGGCCTGCCATCTGGTGACGACGCCATCGCCCTGGCGCTTCTGGACAGGACCGCCAGGGCGCTGACCTACGTGGCCGACGCCGACGACGCCTGGCGCTGCGCCCCGGCCACCTTGGCCCTTGGACAGGGCGACTGCGAGGACGGAGCCATATTGCTCCACGGCCTGATGCTGGCCGCCGGCCTGCCGGCCGACCGCATCGTCACGGTCTTTGGCCGGGTGGGGGCCAACCGCGACGGCCATGCCTGGGTGGCCTGGCGGCGGCGCGGCGACGGCCGTTGGACCGCCCTGGACTGGACTCTGGGTCCGACCCAAGGCCCCATGGCCGCCCTGCCGGCCATGGGCGACCCCAATATCTACGTCTTCGTGGACTACGCCTTGACCAGCGGCGCGTTTTTCCCGGTGCGCCAGGAGGCGGCGGTCTTTTTCGCCCGGGCGGCCGGCGATGGCGTTGTCCTGCCCCGGCCGGCCTGCCGGGCCGGGGCGGCCCACGGTGCGGCAGCTGAAGCCGATTTGCCGGCCGGCTGGGAAGCGTCCAGCCAGACCGGCGCGCGCGCTGCCCCGACCCTGGCCGCGCCGACCGTTGTCGGGCGGGCCGGGTACAGCCGCGCCGGCCTCGCCTGGCCGAGCCTTGGCCTTGCCGCCTTGGCCGGCGGGCTTTGCGGGCTGCCCCTGCCCGGTTGGGGCGGAACCGGGTTTGGCGGCGGCGGCGGGCAGGCCGCCGCCGGACTGCCGGAGTGGGCCGGCCTGGGACAGGCTGTCCAGGCCGCCCTGGTTTCAGGCCAGGGCCGGCTCCCTTGCCCAGACTGCCGGGCCTGGGGCCTGGCCGGCGCGGCCGGCTTTGCTGCCTGCCGCTTGTGGCCGCCGCGAGGGGCCGGGATCGGCCTGGCCGGGCCGCTGGGGGACAGCGCGGCAACGCTCCCGTGCCTGTTCCCGGACGGGTCGGGCCGGCCGGAAAGCCTGGCCCTGGCGGCTGTGGCTCTTGGCGGCCCGGTCGCGGCCGGCCTGGGACGCGCACAACGCCTGGGCCTTGCCGGCCGGGGCAACGGGGAGGAATGGACATGACGGGTGAAGGACTTTCCCTGGAGTTGGCCTCGGGCGCGGCAACGGCCGTAAACGGCCTGCCCGTGGCCTGCGCCTGCCTGCACAACGGCCGGGTGGTTTTCAGCGACGGCGTGGCCCTTTATCGCGTCGGCGGCGACAGCGACGACGGCGTGGCCATCCCGGTGCGCCTGACCCTGCCGCCGGTTATTTGCCCCGGCCCGGCCCGGTTGGCCGGCCTGGCCCTGGACGGTCTGGCTGATGGCCAGGCGGCGATCACTGCCGTCAGCGACGCCGGCACGCAATCCTGGGGCGAACTCGGACCGGCCGGCCGGGACGGGCTGCCCGGCCGGGCCGCTTGCCGGTTCGGCCGGGGCTACGGCCATAGCTGGTCCATCAGCTTGCAGGCCGACGACGGCGCGCTCCTTGCCATCGCCGCCCTGGAAGCCCGGTTTACCGACCTAGACCGGAGGCCGTGATGGACGACGACTTTGCACCCACGCCGCGCCTGCGCCTGGCTGTCGGCGGCGACGAACCGGCCCGGCTGCGGCGTGCGGGCCTTCGGGAACTCGACATCATGCGCCGGGAAAACGTCTTCGATCTGCCCGTTTACGAACGGCGCTCGCGCCTGGCCACCGGCGAAACGGTCCTGTGCCGCCGGGTAGGCGGCCAGGAGTACGTGACCCTGGGGCCAGGCCGCCGCCGGGAAGCCGACGACGAGCCCCGGAGCGCGCCAACGCCCAAGCGGCGGCGCGACGGCGACTTCTACGCCATCCCGGACTGCCTGGCCCGCTACGAAGGCCTAGCCGATCTCCAAAACGCCGTGCCCCACGGCACGCTGGCCGGCTGGACCCTGGGCCTGGGCGCGGCCGTCACCGTCATCCCGGCGGACGAGGCCGGACTGCCGGCCTACGCCGGACTGCCGCAAGCCGGCATCGCCCGCGACGTCGGCGTCTTTCGCCTGCCCGGGGGGGCGGCCTCGGGCCTGCTCTACGGCCGGGAGCATATCCCGGACGACGCGCCCTTTTCCGTGAGCTGCCTGGTGCGCCTGACCGCGCCCCTGGAATACGACTACGACTTCGACGCCCGGGGGGTGCGCAACCCGGTGCGGACCTATCTGCTGCGAAGCCAGGACGGTGGGGACTTCCTCAAGGACTGCCCGGGCGACCTGTCGCCCCTGATCGGCTTCTGCTCGCCTCATCGCCATCCCGACTGGGAAGAGGACGCCGTCTATCCCTGGTCACCCTGGAACGAAAACTTCGCCGGCACGCCGGACCGCATCGCCGGCGCGCGCCGGGCCAGCGCCCCGTGTCCCGAAGCCCCGCGCCTGGCCGGCGAAACGTATTTGGACGGCCAGGGCAACCCCTACCCCTATCCCGACGGCTTCGAGATGGGCGTCCAGGCGGCCGGGGTGTTCGTCACCGGCGGCAACCGGCTGCTGGCCGCCCGGCTGTCGCATTTTGAAAACCAGTTCGGCACGACTCCGGCCGTGTCCGATCCCCTGGAAATCGGGGTCTGGCATCATGTCGTCATGACCCATGAAACCGACGAAACCGTGCGGCTCTATGTCGTACGCGAGGATCAGGCCCAGGGCGCGGCCTACGGGGGGAAAATGCCCCTGTGCGCCCTGGACGCGGCTTGCACCTACCAGGCCAGCGGGGTCAACGCCTGGACCCTTCGCAGCGGCGAGGGCGGCGAGGCCATCGCCGCCTACCGCATGAACGCGGCCATGGACGTGGGCCTGCCGCGCTTTTTCCACTACGCCCTGTCGCCCGGCCAAGCCTGGCTGCTGTCCCTGGAGGCCCTGTCGGGCCTGTTTGTGGCCGATGACCACGAAACGGCCCAGGCCGTGGCCCAGGGCCTTACCCCCGTCACCATCGTCAAGGAGGAGGCATGAGCGAGCAAAACGACGCGGCCGGCATTGTGCGCAACAAGTTCGAGACGGCCCAGAACTACGCCAACGACGCCTGGCATTCGGCCACGAGCTTTCTGGCCCGTCTGGGCGGGCTGACCCGGGTGACCTATCCCAAGGACCACCTGCCCGAGCTGCCGGCCGCCCCGGCCTACTCGGGCGTGCCCCAGCCGCCGGAACTCCCCGGCGTGGCCCTGGACACCGTGGCCGCCCCGATCCTGCCGCGACTCACGGACCTCGACCTCGACGGCATCGAGATCCCGGCCTTTCGGACCGTCGCGCCGGACATCGTCCTGCCCGCCGCCCCGGCCATGGAGCTGCCCCGGCCGCCGGGCGACGCGCCGAACCTGCCCGACCTCGAACTCCCGGCCGAGCCGGCCCTCGTCCTGCCCGCGCCGCCGGTCTTTTCGCCCCTGGTCATCCCCGAGCTGACCACGGCCGTCACCCCGACCTTCGAGGGGCAGCGCCCGCCCCTGCCCGACATGCCCGCTCCGGGCAACCTCTATGTGGTACCAGGCGAGGAGCGCCACGAGTCCTCCCTGCGCCGGGCCCTGGCCCAGCGTCTGGAAGCCGAGGTGCGCGCCGGCGGGGCCGGCTACGGCCCGGAGCTTGAGGAAGGCCTGTGGGAACGCGCCAAACGCCGGGTGGACGACGCCCTGGCCCAAAAGCTCAAGGACGTGTCCGACGACTTCGCCGCCCGGGGCGCGACCGGCCTAGGCGGCCCCATGGCCGCCCTGCTGCGGGCCGCCAGGGCCGACGCGGCCGAAGGGCTCGCCGGCCACAGCCTCGATCTGCTGGTCCGGCAAGCCGAGATGGCCGCCCAAAACGGCCGGGCCGCCGTGGACCAGGCCCTGGCCCTGGAAGCCCAGGACATCGACCTGGTCAACCAGCGCGCCGCCCGGTCCTTTGAGGCGGCCCGGGAACTGGCCCGGTTCGGCTACGAGGGGCTTGCCGCCGAAGTGGCCGTGCACAATGCCCAGCTGGCCCGCTATCAGGCCGACGCCGCCGTGTTCGAGGCCCGCATCCGGGCCGGGTTGTCGGAACTGGAGGCCTACAAGGCCCGGGTCGAGGGGGCGCGCCTGGCTGGCGAGGTTCAAAAACAGGCGGCCGATCTCTACCTGGCCGAGCTGTCCGGGGTCACGGCCATGATCGGCCTGTACAAGGCCCGCATGGAGGGCGCGGCGGCCAAGGCGTCGCTGGGGCGCGACCGGCTTTCCGCCTACGAGGCCCAGGTGGCGGGCTATGTGGCGGCGGTCAACGCCAACACGGCACGCTTTAATGCCCACGCCGCCGCACTGGCCGGGGAGGAAGCCAAGGCGCGCATCTACGCCGAACAGGTCCGGGCCTACGGCGGCGAGGTCGAGGCGGCCAAGACGGCGGCCGAGACCCGGCTGGCCGTGGCCGCCCGGGAAAACGACACCCGCCTGGAAGCCTACAAGGCCGACGTGGCCCGGTTCGAGGCCGAGCTGCGCCAGGCCCAGGCCAAGGCCGACACGCTGCTCAAGGAAAAGGAACTGGCCCTGGGCCTCTACGACGCCGTGCTCAAGGCTGACGGAGCCCAAAACGAACTGCGCTCCCGAGACCATGCCTCCCAGGTGGACGCCTTCCTCAAGGCGGCCGAAGCCTCGATCAAGGAAGCCGACATGCTGCTGCAAAACTCGCTGGGCGAACTGCGCCTGGAATCGGAAAAAATCCGTTCCGGCGCGCAGATTTCGGCCCAGATGGCGGCCAGCGCCTTAAACGCCGTCAGCGCCACGGCGCAGATCGGCTTCAGCGAATCCGTGGGCGAGCGCACCACCACCTCGACCACCGAGTCCACCCAGCGTTCGGTCAGCGAATCCACCTCCCGCTCCAACGGCTCCCGCGAGAGCTTCAACCACAACTACAACTACCGGGTGTAACGCCGCAAACCGCCGCCGGCCCGGCCCAGGACGCGCTCCCGTACGGGAACGCGGTCTTTCCTGGCGGCCCCGGCGCGACACAGGAGGCAATCATGGCCGATCTCATCTACGCGAGTTTCAAGGAAGGTCTGGGCAAGGGGCATTTCGACCTGGCCGCCGACACGGTGCGCTGCGCCCTGCTCACCAGCGCCTACGTCCCCTCGGCCGGCCATGCCGCCCTGGCCGACGTGGCGGCCAGCGAAGCCTCGGGCGCGGGCTACACGGCCGGCGGCCAAACGCTTTCGGGCGTGGCCTGGACCCTGGCCGGCACGAGCGCCGCACTGGCCGCCGCCGACCCGAGCTGGAGCCAGGCCTCCATCACGGCCCGCTACGCGCTCATCTACGTGGCCAAGACCGTCGCCGGCCGGACCAATCCCCTGGTCTGCCTGCTGGACTTCGGCACGGACCGGGGCGTCACCGGCGGCACGTTTTCCGTCCGGTTCGACGCCTCGGGCGTCCTGGCTCTGGAGTAGGGCATGAGCGGGCCGTGGAGCAATGCCGCAGCCGCCTGGACCGCCCTGACGGCGGCCTGGGGAAAAATGGCCGGACAGGCAGTGGAGGCGACGGTAGGCCGGCCGGTGGCCGCCGCGACTGCCGTTGGCGGCGCGGGCGCGGCCCGGGCCGACCCCGGCGGCGGGGACCTGGCCGTTCGCATGGAGACGCGACCGGCCGCCACGGCTGCAGCCACCCAAGCGCCGGCGACATCGGCCGCCCTGTCCGCCGCCCTCCGGGAAGCGGTCGCAGCGGCCCTGGCGGAGCCGCTTGCCGCCAGGGCCGCTGTGGAGTCGGCCGCCCGGGGGGCCGCAACAGCGGCGTCGGCGGTCGCGCCGGTCGGTCCAGCCGGCCTATCCGCCGCGCCCCGGACCTGCTTGGCCGGCACGGGCATCCGTGAGGTAGCGCGCCTTTGCTCGCCGCCAACGACGGCGACCCGGCTACGCTCCTTCCTGGTGACGCGGCTTGGCCTCTCTTCAGCCATTGACATCGAACAGACGTGAGGAACCCATGGCAGACACCATCTATCAAGGCGACGTGGGTCTGGAAATCCTGGTCGACTGCGTCCGGGACCTGACCGGCGCGGCCAGCCCCGCCCTTCGCGTGCGCCTGCCCTCGGGCGCGGTCCGTTCCTGGCCGGCGGCCGTGGCCGGCCCGGGCCAGGACGCCGCCAGACTGCGCTATGTCACCCGGCCCGGCGATCTGGCCGAGGCCGGCGTCTATAAACTCCAGGCCGCGCTGACCCTGGGCGACTGGTCCGGCCTGGGCCGGACGGCCAGCTTCACGGTGCGGCCGCGATTTTCATGAGGCAAGACATGACCATTCCCGTTTACGATAGCGTGGCCTTCCTGGCATCCGACACGTTCGCCGTGTTCAACGCTGCCGGGGATTCCTTCGTCGGCGCGTTCGCGCCCGGCTTGCGGCTGCGGGCCGACTGCGGGACCGACGGGGTTTTGTTTGGCACGGTGGCGTCCTCCAGCCATGACGCCGAGACCGGCCGCACCGTAGTCGCCACGGCCATGGACGGCGGCGCGGCGCTGACCGCCAATCTGGCCGAAGTCCTCCACGGCAATGATGTGCCCGAGTCCCTGTGCGCCCATGCGGCGCTGCACGCCCCAGGCGGCCGCGACGCCCTGCCGGCCGCTTCCACCGGTGTTTCGGGGTTGGTGTCCCTGGCCAGCGCCGTCGAGACCCAAGCCGGCGCCAGCGCCGCCAAGGCCGTGACCCCGGCCGGATTGGCCGCCGCCGTAAAAGGACTGATCACCACCAATACAACCATTTACGTGGCCACCACCGGCAGCGACGCGAGCGGCGACGGTTCGTCCGCCACGCCGTTCGCCTCAATCCACAAGGCGCTCTCCAGCATCGCCGGAAAGCTCATCGCCTCGGGCATGACGGTGACGATCCGGGTGGCGGACGGGACGTACTCGATTTCGAGCACGATCACGATTGATCACCCGGACGCGGACAAAATACAGATTTTCGGCAATACATCAGCCGAGACGACTGTACCCATCTCGGCCATCGACACGACGGCCAAAACGATCACTGTGACTGGGAATTATACGGGCTCGATCCAGGTCGGGGACATCATCGGCCTGATCGGCAGCAGCACGAGCGGACTCAATGGCGCGTATGTGGTGTCTGGCGTCAGCTACGATGGCACCAATACCGTCATTACCTGCTCGGCCGAGACGATTGCCTCGGCAACGGTCGGAGGGGGATACGTTGTTATCAAAGCATGCAACAGGGTAATTGTTAGGGTTGTCGATATAAACGTCTTCGCTATAAACAAGCCACTTAAAAGCATCCAGGGGATTCGCTTCGATTGTTCAAGCCCAACGTCGTACAATACTCCCTTCAATATTGCGCAGCCGCTAAACCAATCTATTACGGGGTGCATCGTCAAGGGATTTGGGCGCGCTCTTAGAGCGCAAATGAACGGGATAGGGAGCCTTTATAATTTTGTTTCAAAATCGTGCATTTATGGTCCATATGCGGAAAGCGGAGGAAAGATATTGCTTAATTCTTCTCAAATAACCATTATTGATTCATGCTCCAACACCGGAATTACTTCATATGACGGGGGATTTGTCAGATCACTGTCATCCTATACCATAATGCGCAACAACGCCGCCAATTACTCGCCAGCCTTGAATACTTTTGGCAACAACGCATCGTACAACGCGGGGTAACATATGCAACTGGTTATAAAAGGGGAGGTCGTCGCGGCGCAGCACCCAGACGCCCAAAATCTATCCGGCATCTCGGACTACTCCAGCAGCCTCATCCTCACCGTCCCCGACGACACGCCCGTGGAGATCGGGCAGGCCTGGGCCGTGAATGTGGACGCCGCCAAATCCTCGGCCTGCAACGCCATCGACGCCGAGGCCGAACAGCGGCGCAACGCCGTGCTGACGCCGGGTTCCGGCCAGATGGCCGCTTATCAGGCAAAAGAACGCCAAGCCCGGGCGCTTCTGCAAGACGACAACCCGACCGAGGGCGAGTACCCGGACATTTTCAGCGAGATCGGCATCACCGCCGACTCCGCCGGCGAAGTGGCCATGGCCGTGCTGGCCGCTGCCGAAAAGTGGCGGGCCTACGGCCGGCAGGTGGAGCGAGCGCGGCTGACCGTGAAAAAGGCGGTCCGACAGGCTGAGGACGTCGAGGGTGTCATCGCCGCCAAAAACAAGGCGGTCTGGCCGTAAAATCACGGCTTCGCCTTGTACGGGGCTGGAAAAGCCGATAGCGTGTCCGGGCGGCGTCACAGCCGCCCGGACTTTTTTACCGGCTGCGAGGCGACCATGGACAAGCCCTGTATCCTCTTTGTCGATGACGACCCGGAGATCCTGGCCGCATACGGTCGCGCCCTGCGCAAACGCTACGCCGTGGAAACGGCGGCCGGACCGGAAGTCGGCCTGGAACGGCTGGCCGCCCTGCCTGACGTGGCCGTGGTGGTCTCGGACCTGCGGATGCCGGGCCTGGACGGCGTGGAGTTCCTGGGCCGTGTCCGGGAGCTGCGCCCCGACGCCGTGCGCATTATCCTCACCGGCTTTGCCGACATCGAAGTGGCCATCGCCGCGGTCAACAAGAGCAAGGTCTTCAGCTTCCTGACCAAGCCCTGCCCCGAGCAGGCTCTGGAAGAGGCCCTGGAAGCCGCTTTGCGCCAATACCAGCTCATCGCCGCCGAAAAGGAGCTCCTGCGCGGCACCGTGCGCGGCACCATCAAACTCCTGACCAACCTGCTCGAAATGGTCAGCCCCGAGGCCTTCGGCAAATCGTCGCGGGTCAAGCGTCTGGCCGTGGACCTGGGCGCCTACCTGGGAATTGCCGAAGCCTGGCGGCTGGAGCTGGCCGCCATGCTCTCCCAGATCGGCTGCGCCGCCATGCCGGCCGAAACCCTGCGCCGGGCCTATCGCGGCGACCCCCTGCCCGGCGACAAGGCCTACGAATTCGCCATGCACCCCAAGATCGCCGCCGAGCTTGTGGCCAACATCCCCCGTCTGCGTGAAGTCGCCGAAATCATCGCCTATCAGGAAAAACGCTACGACGGCGGCGGGCTGCCCCCCGACGCCCTGGCCGGAGAGCGCATTCCCCTGGGCGCGAGAATCCTCAAGGTCGCCCTGGATTTCGACACCTTGACCGCCCACTACGGCGAGAAGCGGCGCTCGCAAACCCCCGAAGCCGACGCACTGGCCCGAATGCGCGACCGCGACGGCTGGTACGACCCGGAAATCCTGGATGCCCTGGAAACCCTGGCCACCCTGCCCGACGGCTTCGAACCGCGCCTGATCTCCACCGAGGAACTGGCCGCCGGGATGCTGCTCGACCAGGATGTGGCCGCCCTGGACGGAACCCTGGCCCTTGGCCGAGGCCTGGAGCTCAACGCCGTGTCCATCCGCCGCCTGGCCCGGCTGGACGGCGAACGCGGGGCCAAAAGCCGCTGGCGGGTGCTGGTCCCGCCCCCGGAAAAATTGGCCTTCGCCATGATGCTTGATGGCTAGGCCGATTTGCGCCTATTAAGGACAAGCGATCCGTCAGCGCCGACAGCGTTCCGCGCATCATCCCCAACCTCCGGCCCGCGCCGACAGCCCCATGGCAGCAGTTCCGCCCCCCCCCAACGAGCTTCCCAAGACCGCAAGCGATCCTTTTCGCGGTGTTTTTTCCACTCAGACCCAGGCGTTCATCGGCTTCGGGGCGACCAAGCGCAAGGTCAAACAAAACGTCCAGGTCTATGCCGAGGAGCAGGCCGACGGCTCCTATCTCCTGCGCAGCCTCAACAAGCACTTCATCCCCTCCGGCAAACCCCGTCGCGTGACCCGGGAACAGCTCCTGTCCGAATACCTGCCCGAGCCCGACCTCTATATGAACAAGGTCGTGCCCATGATGCGCCGGGCCAGGCAGTACGCCGACGCCGGCGACGCCCACCGGACCGAGGGCGAACTCATGTCGGCCGAGTTCGAATACAAAAACGCCTTGCGGGTGGACGAGGAGCATATCCGGGCTACCTTCGGCCTGGGGCTCACCTACCTCGACCGGGGCGAACTGGACAGCGCCCGTCTGGTTTGCCGCCGCATCATCACCCTGGAGGCGGCTTTCGGCGAGGAGCACAAACACCTGTTCAACGAATTCGGCATCAAGATGCGCAAACATCGGATGTACGATCAGGCTCTGCGCTACTATTTCAAGGCCTACCGTCTGAGCAAGACCGATGATCATCTCCTGTACAACATCGCCAGAACCTATTTTGAGCGCGACAACCCAAAGCTCGCCCTGAAGTTCCTCGGCATGGCCCAGGCCATCAATCCGGCCTTTCCCGAAGCCGAGGCCCTGGCCCGGGCCATCGAACGCAAAGCCCTGGAAGAAACCGCCCTGCCGTTTTCAGGGAGATTCGCCGCCAGCGACTTCTAATACCGCTGTTAAAGCACAACGACTGTTGTGTTTTAACAAGAGAAAGTTATAACAGAATGAAGCATCTCATGCGGCTGCGCTTGAGGCGTGGAATCGAAATAACGAGGCGGCCGGCCGCCGCGCGAGGACGCATATGAGCTTTCTCGGACGTTTCCTGGTGGAGCAGGGGGCCATCACCGAGGCCCAACTGGCAGAGGGCCTGGCCTACCAGCGTGAAAAAAACCGGCGCATCGGCGAGGTGGCCGTGGAACGCGGCATGCTCACCTCGAAGCAGGCCAAGGACATTCGGCAACGGCAAAACGCCGATCCCCGACTTTTCGGCGACATCGCCGTGGGGGAGCGCCAGCTCTCCCGGCGGGCCGTGGACGATCTGCTCTTTCTCCAAAAAATCCACCACACCTACCTGGGCGAGGCCCTGCTCGTTCTTGGCCACATCGACCGGGCCCAATACCAGGAACTCATGGGCCGCCACTACGCCCTGCGCGACAAGGGGCGGGTGAGTCTTCGCTATCTGCAGGAGTTTTTCGCCGAAAACCGGGTGGCCGAATGCCTGTTCGCCGCCCTGTCCCGGGCCTTGGGCCGCCTCACCGGCGAGGAGGCCGCGGCCAGCGGCCTGGGCAGCGCCCACGATCCGGTCGAGTACGCCGCCTATGCCCGCATCGAGGGTTTGCTCCTGGGACAGCGGCGCTTTGCCGCCACCATCGGGTTGTCGCGCTCCCTGGCCGACCGTTTGGACGCCGATGGCGCCGGCAGCCGTGACGCGGCCGGCTTGAGCGGTTTTTACGACACCGTGCTGCGCTATTTTGGCGACATGCTGCGCGACAAGGGCCTGCGTCTGGAGGCCGGGACCGTGCTCACGGCGGCTGGCCATCCCGCCGGCTGCGAGGACTGCCTGGTGGTGCGCGCCCATACGCCCTCGGGCCGGCTGGGCCTGACGTTCTGGCTTGAGGAGGCGGCGGCGTGAACCCGGAGCGGACCGGAAAAGCCCTGGCCCGCGACGCGGCCGAGCGGGAAATGGCCTTGGCCGCCCGGGACATCGAGATGCTGCTTGGCTCCATCCGCTCCATCCTGGTCACCCTGGACGGCCAAAACCGGGTGCGCCGCTTCAACGCCAGCGCCGAAAACGCGTTCGGCCTGGCCGCGACGGCCGTGGCCGGCCGCGATTTCTTCGAGCTGGACCTGGCCTGGGAAGGTCCGGCCGTGCGCGAGGCCCTGGAGGCCAGCCGAAAAACCGGCGCGCCGGCCCGGGTGGACGAGGTGCGCTGCCGCACGGCCACCGGCGAGGAGCGCCTTTTGGGACTCACGGTCAACCCTGTGGACCCGGCCGGCGACGAGGCCCCGGGCGCGCTGATTCTCGGCCAGGATCTCGGCGAAATCAAAGCCCGGGAACTCAAGGCCATCCACGAACGCCGGATGCAGGCCATCGGCCGCCTGGCCGCCGGCATCGCCCACGAAATCAACACCCCGGTCCAGTACGTCGGCTACAACGCCGGCTTTCTCGACGAATCCTTCACCGAACTGCTGGCCCTGCTCGAAGCCCATGGCCGGCTGCTGGAGGCCGTGGAAGCCGGCGACGCCGCCGCCGTGGCCGGAGCGGCCGCCGATGCCCGGCGCGTGGCCGGGGAAATCGACATCGACTACCTGCGCCAGGAAATCCCGGCCGCCATCGCCAACACCCGCAAGGGCATCGGCCAGGTGGCCGACATCGTGCGGGCCATGCGCCAGATGTCCCACCCAGGAACCGGCGAGATGCTTTTTTTCGACGTCAACGCCAGCGTGCGCGACATCGTGGCCGTCACCCGCAACGCCTGGAAGCATGTCGCCGAAGTGACCCTGGAGCTTTCCCCCGAGCTGCCCTTGGTGTACGGTGCGCCCCACGAGGTGTCCCAGGTTCTGCTCAACGTGGTGTTAAACGCCGCCCAGGCCGTGGAGGAACGGGTCGCCGCGGAACCCTGGCGGCATGGGACCATCCTCGTGTCCTCTCGGCTCGTTCCCGGCTTTGCCGAGATTGCCGTGGCCGACAACGGCCCGGGCATGGACGAGGCGGTGCGCGGGCGCATCTTCGATCCCTTTTTCACCACCAAGGCCGTGGGCAAGGGCACGGGACAGGGTCTGGCCATCAGCCACGCGGTCATGACCCGCCACGGCGGCTGCATCGACTGCCTGTCACGCTCCGGGGAGGGCACGACCTTTTTCCTCCGTTTTCCCCTGGAAGACGGCCAGACGCAACACGGGGCGGCCTGACCGCGCCCCGGCAAACGGCAAAGGCGGCGGGCCAATGGGCGGCAAGGCCAAAATCCTGTTCGTGGACGACGATCCAGAAATTCTGGCGACCCTTAAACGCACGTTTCGACGCAAGTACCTGACGGAAACCGCCCTTGGCCCGTTGCGGGGGCTGGAGGTCGCCGCCGAGCACGGCCCCTATGCCGTGGTGGTGGCCGACCTGCGGATGCCGGGCCTGGACGGGCTGGAATTTTTCACCCAGCTCAAAAAACTCTCCCCCGAAACCGTGCGGATCATGCTCACCGGCTACGCCGATCTGCGAGCCGCCATGGACGCCGTCAACACCGGCCACGTCTTCCGGTTCCTGGCCAAGCCCTGCCCCGAGGAGGAACTGGCCGAATCCCTGGCCGCCGGCGCGGCCCTGTTTGCCCAGGCCACGGCCGAGCGCGATTTTCTCAAAGGGGCCCTTCGCGGCATCATCAAGCTCCTGTCAGACCTGCTCGCCCTGCAAAATCCCGAGGCTTACGCCCGGGCCATGCGCGTACGCCGGCTGGTGGCCGACATGGCCCGCTACCTGGACGCTCCCGACGTCTGGCGCATTGAGCTGGCCGTCACCCTGTCCCAGCTGGGGGGCCTGGTCCTGCCCCAAGGCCTGTTCGCCAAGCTGCGCCGGACAGGCGATCTCGCCGGCGACGAAGCCCGGCTTTTCGCCCGCCACCCGGGCCTGGCCGGGGATTTGCTGGCCAATATTCCCAAGCTTGACGAAGTGGCCGCCATTATCCGCCACCAGGAAACGCCCCACGCCGGAGCCGGCCGGGACGTTCCGCTTGGGGCCAAACTCCTCAAGGCCGCCCTGGATTACGACGCGCTGCTGACCTCGGGCCGCGCTCGGGACCAGGCCCTGGACGCCCTGGCCGGCCGGGAAGGCCTCTACGATCCCCAGGCCCTGGACGCCCTGACCGCCCTGGCCGGGGAGCGGGAAGGACTGGAGCGCCGGGAAATCCCCCTTTCGGCGTTGACCCCGGGCATGATCCTGGAGGAAGATGTCGCCTTGCCCCACGCCGAGGTTCTGGCCACGTCCGGCCAGATGGTGGACGTCGGCTGGCTGGCCTGCCTGGAGGCCGAGTCCCTGCCGGGCGACGTCCGCTGCCGGGTGCTCGTCCCGCCGGTCGAGGACGCGCCGCCCCCGGGTCTGGCCGATCCCGAACTGCTGGCCCTTTTGCGCCGGGTCGGACGCGCCCCAGGCTGCTCCTGACCCCAAGGATCCTTGCCCATGTCCAATGCCGTCAAACTGCGGGCCGAACAAATGACCCGCCGCTACGAACGCATCGTGACCGACTATTTCGCCGAAGGCGGACTGGCCGTCCTTTGCACCGACGACGAAAGCTTCGTGCGCCAGCTCAAATACGCCCTGGGCGCCCTGCGCGTGGACGTCAAGACCGTGCTGCGCGAGGTGGCCGACTACGACGACGTGGCCACCCTGGCCGCCAAGACCGCCGATCGGCTGCCCGTCCCCTTGCTGGTCTTTCTGGAGCGCCGACTGCGCCAAACGGCTTGCTTAAAGACCGTGCGCACGCTGAAAAGCCTTTACGGCGACAAGATCAGGCTCGTCGTCACCACGGTGGAGCTTTCCCGGGACGAACTGGTGCTCACCCACGAGGTCGGGGCCGACAGCTGCATCACCAAACCCATCTCGGCCAACGCCCTGATGGAAAAATGCGCTTTTGCCGTGCGCCCCAACAACCAGCTCGGGGTGCTGTTCGACCGGGCCGCCGCCCTGCTGGCCGCCGGCGACCTGGATCAGGCCGCACGGGTGGCGGCCAAGGCCTTCGAGATCAAGCCCGACAGCTTAAAAGCCCACCTGCTCCTGGGCGACGTGGCCCTGGCCAAGGGCGACCACGCCCAGGCCGAAAGCCATTACAAGGACGCGGCCCGGGCCGAGAAGCTCTATATCGAACCCCTCAAGCGCTTGGTCGAGGTCTACGCGCAGACCGGCGACGACGCCAAGCGTCTGGCCTGCCTGACCCGCCTGGACGAGCTGTCGCCGCTGAATTTCGAGCGCAAGGCGGTCATCGGCGAGGCCTACCTGGACCTGGGCGAGGGCGACAAGGCCCGGGCCTTTTTCGAGGAAGCCCGCAAGGCGGTGGGCAAGGTCGCCTCGGACATGGTCAGCGAGGCCCTTATGGAAATGGCCAAGCGCATCGGCGAACGCGACCAGGAAACGGCCCTGCGCTTCGTCACCGAGGCCATTGAGGCCAAAGGCGAAGCCCTTGGCCCCAAGGATCTGTGGATGTTCAACAACCGGGGCATCCTGCTGCGCCGCCAGGGCAACTGGCGCGAGGCCGCGGAGAACTATCGCAAGGCCCTGTCCATCGCCCCGTCCGACGCCGGCCTGCGCTACAACCTCGGCGTGGCCCATGCCGAGGGCAAGGACTACTATACCGCCCTGACCCACTTCGAGGAGGCCCTCAAGCTCGATCCCGACCTCATCCTCCAAGGGCCCACCGTGGGCTACAACATCGCCACGGCCTACCACCGGTGCCGCGATCTGCCCGCTGCCCGGGAATTTTTGGCCCAGACCCTCAAGCGCCACCCAGGCTACGAACCGGCCAGGCGCCTGCTGGCCCACCTGGGCCAATGACGGCCGCCGCGACGTCGCCCCGCGCCATGTCCATGCGTCCCCTCGCCTGCCTGCTGGCGGCCTTGTTCCTGGGCCTGTCGTCCGGCTACGCCCGGGCCGGGACCGACGCCTCCCCGGCCGTGACCGCCCTGGTGTGCGGGGCGCTTCTCCGGGACCCCGCCCCGGGCGAGGGCTGGCCAACGGCCAGGGATGTGCGCCCGGGCGAGGCCGTGGGCGCGGCGGACCGGGGCCTTGGCTGCCGCTTCGTCGTGTCCGGCGAGGCGGGGCAAACTTCGGTCGTTGTGGCCGTGCGGCTGACGCGGCCGCTGCCCGAAGGCGGGACGGCCCAGGACGTCTGGCAGACGGCGGCCCGGCCGGGAGAACCGGCCGTGGCCGCCTACGCCCTGGCTGCCGAGCTGCCCGTGGCCGCCGGGGAGTGGACGCTGACCCTGACCCCGCCGGGCGGCCAGCCGGCCGTGGCCCGCTTCCAGGTGGCCGGCCGGCCGGCCGAGGCTGCCGTCTCGCCGCCGACCGCCATGCCAACGGCCCCAGGGGCCAAGGCGGCGGGCAAAGCCGCTGCCGCCGCGCCGCGCCCCGAACCCGCGCCCCAGAACCCTCCGGCAGCCCCGCAGGCGGCCCCGGCCCTTCCCGCCCTGGCGGCCGCGCCCGTCGCACCGGCCGGCCAGGCCAACGCCTCGGCCCCGCCGGCCCCCGGGCCGGCCAAGGCCGAACCGCGCCCAAAAGTCCCGCCGCCTTCCAAGGCCGAACCGGCGGCCGGCTATCTGGCCCTGCAAACCGGCCTTTTTGCCGAGGCGGACAATGCCGCCGCCCAGGCGGCCAAACTCCGGACCCGGGGCTTGCCGGCCTGCCTGGCCGTGTCGGACAAGGACGGCAAACGCCGCTACCGGGTGCTGGCCGGCCGCTTCGGCGACCGACGGGCCGCCGCCGCCGCCCGGGCCGAAGTCATGGCCGTCACGGGCGTGGCCCCCATCATCACGCCCGTGGCGGCCGGCGACATTCCCGGGCTGCGGTGTCGGTAGGGAGGCAAGACATGTCCGTGCCCGCCGCCCTGGCCGTATCCTTCGTGGTGGACGCCCAGCCGAAATTCCGTCTCCAGGCGTTCAATCTGCTGGCCACCCTGCTCGGCTCGGGCACCGTTTTGCCCCAGGCCGTCCAGGTGCATCTGGTGGGCGAGCATCCCCCGGACTTTGTCCGTTTCCTGGCCGGCCTGGGCGTGGTCGTCGTCCCGACCAAACCCTACGGCGCGGCCGCCTCGCCCTATTGCAACAAGCTGACGCAGCTGCGCTCCAAGGCCCTGGCCGGGGCGGACCACGTGGCCCTGCTTGACGCCGACGTGGCCGTGACCGGGGATCTTTCCCTGGAGCTGCCCGGACCGGGGGCGCGGGGCAAGATCGTGGACACGGCCGCGCCGCCCCTGCCGCTGTTGCGCGCCCTGCTGCGGGCGGCCGGCCTGCCCCGGGACGCGGCCACGGCCACGGCCGGGTTTGGCCCGGGCCAGACCCTGGCCGCCAATTTAAACGGCGGGGTGACGCTTTTTGACCGCGAAACCCTGGCCGCCGTGGGACCGCGCTGGCTCAAGTGGACCCATTTCACCTTGGAAAACGCCCGGCTTCTTGGCCCTTACGCCAAACACGCCGACCAGGTCGGCCTGGCCCTGGCCCTGATCGACCTGGGCCTGCCCCCGGGCCACCTGCCCGACCGGCTCAATTTCCCCACCCATCTGCGCCCGGCCAGCTACCGCCCGGAGCACGACCAGGACGCGGCCATCCTCCACTACCACCATCGTCTGGACGACGACGGCTGCCTGACCCCTCTCGGCCTGCCCCGCATCGACGCCGCCCAGGCCCGGGCCAACGCCCTGATCCGGGATTTCCAGCTCCGCCATGGCCACAAGGCCGGCCTGGAGGCCCTTTTGGCCCACTGGCGGCGCAGCTGTTTCCGGCCCTGACGCGGCAACCTCTCCCCAAATCCTTCCCCGCCGGCCCAAGCCGGTTTTTTTTGTCGCTTCGCCCGAAGCCCGGCCTAAAGAACGCGTTTAACGGCGTCGATAATGAAGACAAAGAGGCACAATCCGCCACCCAGGCCGAAGGCCCACGGCCGGCGGATCACACAAGGGCAAGGACGCCCGTCGCATTCAAGGAGGAAACAACCATGGCTCTTACCATCAACAGCAATCTGATGGCCGCCAACGCGGCCCGCAACCTGTCCAACTCGTATTCCGCCCTGGCCACCTCGACCCAGCGCCTGTCTTCGGGGCTTCGCATCAACAGCGCCGCCGACGACGCCGCCGGCCTGGCCATTCGCGAGCTCATGCGCGCGGACATCGCTTCCATCAATCAGGGCGTGCGCAACGCCAACGACGCCATTTCCATGATCCAGACGGCGGACGGCGCGCTCCAGGTCATCGACGAAAAGCTCATCCGCATGAAGGAACTGGCCGAACAGGCCTCCACCGGCACCTACACCTCGGACCAGCGCCTCATCATTGACTCGGAATACCAGGCCATGGCCTCGGAAATCACCCGAATCGCCAACGCCACGGACTTCAACGGCATCTATCTGCTCAACGGCAACCTGTCCGGCACGACCCACAGCGGCGCCGGCATCAATTCCAGCGGCAAGCTCAAGGTGCACTTCGGGTCCGGCAACGAATCCTCGGAAGACTACTACTACGTCCAGATCGGCACTTCCACCGCCTCGGCCCTGGGTCTGGGCATCGGCGCCGCCTCGGGCAACGACGGGCGCAGCATCTCCACCCAGCAAATGGCCCAGAAGGCCCTGGAAGCCATCAACGACGCCATCGTGTCCAAGGACAAGATCCGCGCCAACCTGGGCGCCCTGCAAAACCGTCTGGAGAACACCATCTCCAATCTGCAGATCCAGTCCGAAAACCTCCAGGCCGCCGAATCGCAGATCTCCGACGTGGACGTGGCCACGGAAATGACCCAGTTCGTGCGCAACCAGATTCTCACCCAGTCGGCGGTGGCCATGCTGTCCCAGGCCAACTCCATGCCTCGGATGGCCATGCAGCTCATCGGCGGCTAATAATCGACGCTTTCGGCCGGACCGCCCCGGGCGGTCCGGCCCCTCGCAGTTGGCATCCGCCTTGCTTCTGACGTGACGAAGTCCTGCCGCCAGGAATTTTTTGCCGCCGGGGGAGCACCATGTCGAACACCGTCAGCAGTTATTCACCGATCACCACCTCGGGGCAGATCACCTATTCGGGCCTGGGCAACGGCACGGATTTCGATTCGATGATCAAAAAGCTCGTCCAAGTCGAGCAATCACGAATCACGAGCCTGCAGACCTGGAAAAAATCCTGGACCGACAAGCAAGCCGCCTTCCAGGAACTCAACACCCAGATGCTGACCCTCAAGACCACCCTTGAGGAAATGGACAGCATGGACGAGTTCATGACCAAGACGGTGGATTCCTCGAATTCCACCGTGCTCTCGGCCGTGGCCGGGGCCGGGGCGGAAAACGGTTCCCACGAGGTCGTGGTCAACCGCCTGGCCACGGCCAAGGCCATGGTCACCACCACCGGCTACGCCAGCGCCTCGACGGACATCAATCCTTCAAGCTCCGACGCCGTGTTTGCCTACACCTATAAAGGCACGACCTACACCAACACCATCGGCGACAACGCCACCCTTACCGACCTGGTCAGCATCATCAACAACGACCCGGGCAACCCCGGGGTCAAGGCCAGCGTTTCCTACGACGGTTCCCAGTATTACCTGCAGCTGCGCGGCATGGACACCGGCTCCACGGCGAGCCTGGTCATCGCCAGCAACTCGACGCTGTCCGGCTTCGGCAACAGCGATTTCAGCACCATCACCTCCAACGCCAGTGCCCAGCTCAAGCTCGACGGCTGGCCAACCGCCTCAGGCTCCTGGATCACCCGGGAATCCAACACCGTCACGGATCTTATCCCCGGCCTGACCATGACGCTCAAAAGCACCGGGTCTTCCACCGTGGTCACCACCACGGACACCGACGCCATCAAGGAAAAAATCGAGACCTTCGTTGAGCAGGTCAACCTCGTGCGCACGAAGATCCGGGAGATCAGCAAGGTGGATTCCACCACCAAGCAGGCTTCGCTGCTCACCGGCAACTACGGCATCCAGCTCATCGACACCAATCTCAAGAGCGCCGTGGCCGGGCTTGGCGTAGGCTTCGACTACGATCAGGACAAGTATTCCACCCTGTCCCAGCTGGGCATTCTCACCGACGCCCAGCAAGGATCGACCACCGAAGGCTTGCTCGTCATCGACGACGACGTCCTCGACGCCGTCCTGTCCTCCAACGCCGACGCAGTCGGCCAGCTCTTTGCCGCCCAGTACGTAGGCCGCACCAGTTCTTCCGAATTTTCCATTTCCTCCTACATCAAGAACACCACCAAGAACGGCACCTACCAGCTCTCCTACACCACGGACGCCAGCGGCAAGATCACCGCCGCCACGATAAACGGCCACGCCGCGATGTTTAACAGCAACTCCAACCTCATCACCGGCGCCCACGGCTATGACGAAGCCGGCATGGTCATCCGGGTGGTGGACACCACCCCCGGAACCCACACCGGCGAAGTCGCCCTCAAGCAGGGCAAGGCCGGGCAATTAAGCGACTTGCTCGGGGAGCTGACCGACAGCCAGGACGGGCCCCTGCACATTCTCGACGACAACTACGACGACATCACCGCCATGATCGATGAAAAGATCGCCTACGAACAGCGGCGAATATCGACCTATGCCAGCAACTTGCGAAAGCGGTTCGCCAAGGTCGATTCCATGCTCGGCACCTACGACAAGATGCAAAGCCAACTTGAGTCGCAAATCAAGCAGCTCTCTTCAGATTAATTCGTTCCTGCCGATAAGCATGCAAAGGGAGAGAGCTCCATGCAAAACGCCGTCAAGAATTACCTCCAGACCCAGGTGTCCACCACCACCCAGGGCGACCTCGTCATCATGCTCTACGACGCGGCCCTCAAGTTCCTGCACCAAGCCAAGGAACGCATCGCCGAAAAAAACTATGCTCAAAAGGGCATCCTCATCTCCAAGGCCCTGGACATCCTGTCCGAGCTGCAAGGGTCGCTTAACGTCAACAAGGGCGGGGACTTGGCCGAACGACTGCAAAAGCTCTACTTCTTTTGCAGTTCCCGCCTGCTCACCGCCAACCTCAAGATGGACGCGACCAAGATCGACGAGGTGGTGGGCATCTTGACCGGCCTGCGCGAAGCCTTTGTCGAGGCCAACTCCATGGTGGCCACCAAGGCCGTGCCGTCCGAGGCGACCCAGAATACCCGGATAGGCGTCACGGCCGCGCCTCTTGGCCGCAACCACCTCGGCGCGGTCATGGCCGGCGCGTCCTTGCCGCACCCCGGCCTGACGACGCGGCCCATGGCCCCGGTCCGGCCGGCCGCTCCCACCTCCGCCGTCGCCGTCGCGGCGGCCGTGACGACGCCATCGGCCGCGCCCACGCGCCCCGAAGTGCCCGTGGCCTCGGCCACGCCGCCCGCGGCCGCAACCGTCGAAGCCGAAACCGACCAGGAAGCCGCCCAAAGCGCCCCAGTCGTCATCGACACGCCCCGGCCAACCATCTCCCCGGTGCGCCGGGCCATGGCCGCCTATTCCCAGGGACGCGCCACGGGATAGTATCGCGGCCGCGAAAAGCCTCCAGGACAATTCGCGGACAACAGACTCAACACACGAGTTTTTCTTAAAAATATATTGTTTAAGGGACGCGACCCGGGCGGCCCGGATCCGGCCTCGTGCCAAGGGCCTTTTGCCCGGCCGCTCCCGAGGGCGCTGGTGGCGGCTTGGACCGGATCAAGCCGCCGCCACGAGCCGTTTGGCCCAAATCCGGGAACCGGGAACATGGCGTCCCGGGCTTGTCGGCGGGGCCACGCCACGCTAGCTTGGGCCATGATCGCCGCCGCACCGCATCCGTTTTTCACCTACAGCGCCGAAGTGCTGGCCTGGCGGCTCGGCAGCGGTGAAGACGCCGCCTTGCCCCCGGCCGCCGCGCCCGAGACGACCACCGCCCGAGCCGCCCGCGTCCTGCGCGCCCTGGGCGGACGGCGACGCGTCGCCCTGCTTGGCCTTGGCAGCGGCGATCTGGCCGCCGCCCTGGCCGCCTCCCTGCCGGCCGGGGGCAGTCTGACCCTGGTCTGCCTGTCGCCGCAAACGGCCCGGCAAGGCCTGGCCACCGGCCGTTTTCCCTGGCTTGCCCCGGACAGCCCGGCCCAGCTCGTCGCCGACACTTCGGTCCAGGCCGTGTGCCATCTGCTGTGGGCCAACGGCCTGACCCCGGAAAACGCCCTGGTCACGGTGAATCCCGAACCGGCCGAGTCCGCCGAGGCCAAGGGCCTGGCCCTTGTGCGCCGGTTGCTGACCGCCGGGCGGCTCCTGCCCGATCCCACGCCGTCGCCGGCCGCACAACCGCTGCCGACCCTGGCTCTGCTGGCCCGGGCCGGCGAACCGGCCCTTGGCGATTTTTTTAAGGCCGCCCGGGGCCTGGCTGCCCGGGCGGTCATCCTCTGGGACGCCTGCGAGGTCCCGCCGGCCGCCGAAGCCGCCGCCGGCCTGGGCATTCCCGTGCGCCATCTGGCCCGGCCCCTGGGCAGAGATTTCGCGGCCCAGCGCAACGCCCTGCTGGCCGCCTGCCCGACCGGCTGGGTGCTGTCCCTGGACCCCGACGAACGGCCCGGCCCCGGTTTCGCCGCCGCCGTCGCCAGGATCATGGCCTGCCCGGAAGCCGGAGCCGCCTATTTCCCGCGCCTGACCCTCTATCCCGACCCCGGCCGGGCCAAGGTCGGCCACGGGCTGTGGCCGGACTGGCAACTGCGCCTTTTTCGCACCGACGCCATGCCCGGACCGCGCTACGTCCGGCCCCTGCACGAACGCCTGGAAGGCCATCCCGGGGCCGCCGTCCTGGCCCTGGACGCCCCCATCCTCCACCACAACCGGCTTGTGGCCGACACCGCCGGCGTGGCCGACAAGCTCGAAGCCTTCAGCCGGGTGGCCGGCGCGGCCCGACACCGCTTAAACGCCGATTACCCGACCCTGCCCCTGGACTTTTTCACGTCCCTGGTCCCGGGCGACGACCCCGGCCGCTGCCTCCTGCTGCCCCCGGGCCTGTAACCGCGCCCCGAAACCCCCGCGTCCGGGCAAGGCCTGGCCGAGGTTGCCTTGGCGGCTTGGAGAAGCTACACTAGGTCTTGTCCATGCAGGCCCTGCCACAGCGCGCCGGGCGTTTCGCGAAGGTACATGATGCGCATAACCTGTCCTCAATGCGGCTTTTTCCGGGAAATCCCCGACGCCAAGGCCCCGGTCACCCCGACCATGGCCACCTGTCCCAAATGCCGCCACCGGTTCCGGTTCCGTCCCCAACCGACCCCGGCCGTCGAAGAATCCTTCGTTACGGCCGAACCCGGCGTGTCCTCCTGGCGTCGCCCCGCCGCCCGACAGGAGCGTGCCGCCACGCCCCCGGCCGCCTGGGAATCACTGGAAGAACAGGCCGGCGAGACCGACGTCCAGACTGTCCCGGAAGACCTCGCGCCGTCCGGCCCGGTTCCCGTGGCCGACGCCACCTTCGCGCCTGATCCCGCGCCACGGGCCGACACGATGCCCCAACCGGAAGAAATCCCGGCCGACGACGACGCCGTGCCGCCCCCTACCCACTGGGAACAGCAGCCCGAACCGCGCCAGCCCCTGATCCAGCGCCGCCGCCTCGACGCCCTGGATGAACAGGACGAGCCGGCCGCCCCGCCCCGGCCGGCCAAATCCGCCGCCAAACGCCAACCGGCCCCCAGCGTCCGCGAAAACGTGGCGACGCCGTCTCAGCCGGCCCGCCAACCCGGACTCGAACCCAAGCCGGAACCCGATTTTTCCGACGCCGACATCCCGGACGAAACCCCCTCGGACGTCGCCCGACGCATCCGCGCCCGGGTCGAACAAGGGCTTGACCCCACGCCCGCGCCTGAGTCCGTGGCCGCCGCCGCGCCCGAACCGGAACCGGAAGCCGCGCCCGAACCGGCTCCGGCTCCGCCGCGCGCCGCCAAACCCCAAGCGGCCACGACGCCTCCGCCCCGCGCCACGGCACCCCAGGCCGAAACGCCGGCCGCGCCCCAGGCCTTGGCCCCCGAAGACGCCGCGCCTCCCGCCGCCACCAAGGCCCCGGCCGACGACCAGCCCCAGGAAACCACCGTGCGCGCCGACGGCGTGCGTGATATTTGGGCCAGACTGCAAGCCCTCGACGACCGCAAGGCCGCCCGGCCCCACCTGGAACACCAACGCCCGGCCGAGGACGAACCCGAAGAGCCGGCCCGGGAAACCGTCACCGACCCCGTGCCCTGGGAACGCCAGGACGCCTACGGCTTTTTCCCGGCGCTCATCCTTACCCTGCGCAAGATCCTCTTCCAGCCCCTGGATTTTTTCGGCAATCTTCCCGAAGGCCGCCCCAAATCCAAGGCGCTGGTGTTCAATCTGCTCATCAGCGAATTTTTGCTGCTCATCGACTTCATGTGGACCCTGGCCGGTCTGCGCGCCCGCATCGGCAGCCCGGAACAGCCAGACGCCTTAAGCGTGCTCGGCAGTTCGCCCCTGTCGTTTCTGTTGGCCCTGCTCCTGGTGCCCCTGGTCATTTCCATAGGCATCTACCTCGACGCCTGGGTGACTCATCTGCTGCTCATCCTGTTTCGCAGCACGAAAAAAAGCTTCGACGAGACCTTCCGGGTGCTGTGCTACTCGGCCGCGCCCACCGTGCTCACCGCCGTGCCCGTGGCCGGACAGCTCCTGTCCCCGGTCATCCTCGTCTGGTACATGGCCCTGCAAGCCATCGGCCTCAAGAAATGCCACGAAGGCGCCTACACGCAGACCCTGGCCGCCATCTTCATCAAATGGTCCATCTACCTCTTCCTGCTCCTGGCCATGCTGCAAAGCTTCACCCCGGGCCAATAACCCGGCGCGGCCTTGACGGAGCCGACGCGATACGCCCATAACGGACGCAGACCCACAGGGATTCTTCGCGGGAGTGGACCATGCTGTCATGGCTTCAGACCAAATGGCGCGCCCTGTCCGAGTGGCGGCGAAAAGTCCGGGAACTCCACCCCGACGCCTTTAGGGCCATGGCCGGCGAACTGGCCGAACTGGCCGAAGTCGCCTCCAAGGTACGCCCCGAAGAACAAGCCTTTCTGCTCAAAATCCGCCGCATCCGCCAGGAAATGCGCGAACTTGAACGCCTGGCCGAACGCCCGGAATTCCGCCTGCTCTCGGCCAAAAAACGCCACGAATTGCGGGTCAATCTGCTCTCCTCCCGCGAACAGCTCCTCAAAACCCTCTCCGACGCCCCGGTGGTCACCACCACGCCCCAATAACGGGCCACTTACGGAGGTCCCATGCGCCACGCCACGCTTCTCCTCCTCGCCGCCCTCGCCGCCGCCCTGCTCGCCGGCTGCTCGGTCGAACCGAAAATGACGGCCCAGCACACCGTCTACATCGACAACTGGACCAAACGGAACAACCCCGAAGTCTACGTGGAGCCCCAAAAAGCCCCGCCCGTGCCCGTCTCGGCCCTCATCGTGCCCTTCCAGGTCACCCAGGACATCCCCTACGGCCAAGACCTCGGCGAACAACTCACCCGCGTCGTCTGGCAAACCTGGACCCGCGACCGCGTGTTCCCCAAACTGCTCTACGAAGCCAATCTCAAAAACGCCTCCACCCCCCAGGCCGTGGCCCTGGCCCGCAAAATGGGCATCGACACCGTCGTGGTCGGCAAATTCACCTACATCATGTCCGGCGGCTCGCGCGGCTCCTCAGGCGTGTCCTTCACCTTCGACGTCATCGACGCCCGCAGCGGCGAACGCCTGTGGTCCATGGCCCACGGCGGCACCATGGAAACCGGCCTGACCGAGGACTATATCCTGTTCCTGCGCAAAAACCGGATGCCCACCGAACCCCTCTCGGCCATCACCGCCACTCTGGCCATGGATATGGGCAGCCCCATCACCAACTGGAACTACGGCTACAAAGCCCCGCCCCCAGCCAGCCCCAACCCGCCGCCGCCAGCGCCAGCGGGCGCGGGGTCGTAGGGGAGAAGGGGAGAAGGGGAGAGGATAAAGGCGAAGAGCGGGCTCTGCCCGCACCCGCCAGGGGCCTGAGGCCCCTGGACCCCCACATGGTTTGGCTGGGGACCGGGAATGCGAAACGGGCCGATTTTCGCGCGAGGCTTTGATCGCGTGAAAATCGGCCCGTTTCGCTGGCGAGGTGGGGGCTGGAATTATCGGGTTGCCGTCCGGGCGGCTTCCGCCTGGACGGCAACCCGATAATTCCAGCCCCCGTCTTCTCTCGGGCCGGTCGCCCGCCGACCATTCCCCCACCCGACCGACCACCCCGCCCATGTCGGGGGTTCGGGGGGCTGAGCCCCCCGGCCGCCGGAGGCGCTCTTCTCTCTTTCTCTCCCCCATTACTCCATGGCCTGGCGAATTCTCGCTTCGGCGTCGTGGCGGGTGAGGCCCCGGTGGGCGGCGATGGCGTCGAGGTTTTCCTCGGCGTCGCTTGGGCGCAGGTAGAGGGGTTCCACCGGCGTGAAGCCGTAGTCGGCTGTGACGGCGGCGGCCATGAGGGCGGCGGGGCTGGGGGAATCGAACTCGGGGCCAAGGATGACGGCCAGGGGCGCGGCGGCCAGGAAGGCGTCGCGGTAGCGGGCCACGCCGTCGCCGACCAGCCACAGCGGGCCGACGGCGGCCCCGTCGGCGGCCCGGGCGGCGGCTTCGGCCACGGCAAGGGCCTTGGGGGCGCCCATGGGCATGAGGTCGCCGTCGGCCAGGAAGGATTGCAGGTAGACCTGGCCGGCGCGGGCGTGGGTGATGGCCACCACGGCTCCGGTGGCCTTGGCGGCGGCGGTGGCGGCCAGAAGCGGCAGATGGTCGAGCCCGGCCATGGGGACGTTCGCGCCAAGGGACAGCCCCAGGGCGGTGGCCAGGGCCACCCGGATGCCGGTGAAGCTGCCCGGACCACGCACGCAGGCCAGGCCGCCGAGTTCGGCCGGACGAACGCCGGCCTCGGCCAGGACTTCGGCGATAAGCGGGGCCAGCACCTCGGCGCAGCGGCCGGTGGCCTCGGCCCGACGGTGGACCACGTCCTGGCCGGGCCGGCCGCAGGTGACCCACAACGCCGGGGCCACGGCATTGATGACGAGGAGCTTCCCGGAACCGGGAGGAGTCAACTTATCCATCGCTGATGCTCAGTTGGCGGCGGATGTCGTTGACGGTGGCCAGCAGCATGAGGCCGATGAGAAAGGCCAGGCCGATCTTGGTGGTCAGTACGCGCATCCGGGGGCTGACGGGCTTTCGCATGATGATCTCGATGGCGTAGAACAGCAGATGGCCGCCGTCGAGGACCGGGATGGGGAGCAGGTTGAGCACGCCAAGGTTGACGCTGATAAGCGCCGCCAGCGCCACGACGTTGCCCAACCCCTCGCCGGCCTGCTTGCTGACCATCTGGGCGATCATGATGGGGCCGCCGATGCTGTCCAGGGGCACCACGCGTTCAATGAGCTTGAGTATCCCGGTGTAAGTGACGACCACCACGTTCCAGGTCTGTTTCACGGCCTCGGCGGCGGCCGAGCCGGCCCCAAGCGGCACGGAACGGGTCTTGCCCGAGGCGACGATGCCGACCAGGGGCACGGTTTCCTCTTCGCCGAAGAGGTTTTTGACGGTGCGCAGGGTGGGCGTCAGGACAAAGGTCTCGTCCTTGCCGTCGCGGCTGACGGTCAGCTTCACGGGCTGGCCGTTGCTGGTGCGGATGGCTGTGGACAGGGCGTCCCAGTTGGCCACCGGGCCGCCGTTTAAGCTGGTGACGACGTCGCCCGGGGCCAGGCCGGCCACGGCGGCGGGGCTGTCCTTTTGCACCTGGCCGATGATGGGCAGCATCTCGAAGCGGCCCTCGGCGGCGAGCAGGCCCCAGAACAGCAGCCAGGCCAGGACGAAGTTGAAAATGGGGCCGGCGGCCACCACGATCATGCGCTGCCAGGCCGGGCGCAGGCGGAAATGGGTTTCGGGCGGGAAGTCGTCCGGGGCGGTGTCGTCGGGGTCCTGGGCCACCAGCTGGACATAGCCGCCCAGGGGAATGGCCGAGAGGATGTAGCGGGTCTTGCCACGGGTGAAGCCGAAGATTTTCGGGCCAAATCCCAGGGAGAAGGTGGTCACGCCCATGCCAAAGGCCCGGGCGGCGATGAAATGCCCCAGTTCGTGGAAGAAGATCAGGCCGCCAAGGACCAGGGCCACGGCAACGATGCTTTCTATCATGGGCGCTCGCACTCGCCGGCAAAGGAGTCGGGCCGGCGTCGGTGTTTGACGGCGGGGCTTCGGCCGGGAAATCCGGCTTCGGTCCTGCCGAAGGATAAAGATAAGCGGCGTCGGCGCAAAGGCAACTTATCGCCGCCGCGCGGCCCAGTCGGCCGTCTCCCGGCGCACCCGGGCGTCGAGGTCGGCGACGGTCGCGACATCGGGCAGGGGCTGCCCGGCGTGGGCGTCAAGGGCGGCCGCGATGGCCGCCGGAATGTCCAGGAAAGCCAGGCGTTCGGTCAGGAAAAGGTCCACGGCCACTTCGTTGGCGGCGTTGAGGACCACGGTGTGGCTGGCGCCGCCGCAAAGCGCCTGTCGGGCCAGGCCCAGGCAGGGAAAATCGTCGTCGCGCGGGGCTTCGAAGGTCAGCGCCGCCAGTTTGACCAGATCGACCCGGGGGACGGCCAGGGACAGCCGGCGCGGATAGCCCAGGCAGTAGGCGATGGCCACGCGCATGTCGGGCGGGCCGAGGTGGGCCAAAAGCGAGCCGTCGTGGAGCTGGGCCAGGGAGTGGACGATGCTTTGGGGATGGACCACCACGTCCACCTGGGACACGGGCAGGCCGTACAGCCGGCAGGCCTCGATGACCTCCAGCCCCTTGTTCATGAGGGTGGCGGAATCCACGCTGATTTTGGGGCCCATGGACCAGTTGGGGTGGGCCAGGGCCATGGCCGGGGTGACGGCTTCCAGGCAGGCCCGGTCAGCGCACCGAAAGGGGCCGCCCGAGGCGGTCAAGACCAGCTTTTCGACCAGGGGCAGATCGGGCAGGCCCACGCCGCCCAGGGCCTGGAACAGGGCGTTGTGTTCGGAGTCCACGGGCAGGATCACCGCGCCCGAGCCGGCGGCGGCGGTTCGGATGAGGTCGCCGGCCAGGACCAGGGATTCCTTGTTGGCCAGGGCCACGATCTTGCCGGCGGCCACGGCGGCCAGGGTCGGCCCAAGCCCGGCCGCGCCGACAATGGCCGAGACCACGAGATCGACCTCCGGGGCGCTGGCCAGGGCGGCGTAGCCGGCCGGGCCGGTGAGGATGTCCGGCCGGTAGCCGGCCGGCAGCAGCTCGGCCAGGGCGGCGGCCCGGGCGTCGTCGATGACGGCCAGCACGGCCGGCCGGAAGGCGGCGGCCTGCTCGGCCAAGAGCTTGACGTTGGTCGCGCCGGCCAGGGCCACGACGTCGTATTCCCCGGGATGCTCGGCCGCGACCCTAAGGGTGCTGACGCCAATGGAGCCGGTGGCCCCAAGCAGGGCCAGACGCCTGGGCCGGCCGGGATCGCGGGCGGACAGGGAGGAGATATAGCCTTGGCCGGGGCAGGGACAGGGACCAGCCGCGTTGGCGGCGGAAATCGGGGTCATGGGTCGCGTCGCGCCTTTGCCGGATCGGCGGCCCCGGGCGGGGCGATGCCGTAGCGGCCGAGAATTTCGGCGACCCGGGCCGGGAGGTTGGTGGCCACCTTCCCCAGCGCCGCCAGATTGATGCACAAATAGAGGTCGACCTTGAAGCCGGCCTCTTCCCACAACGTGACCAGGGCCTTGGCCAGCTCCGGTTCGATCTGGAAAAGCTTCAACTTCTCCTGGAACTCGGCCGGGTTTTTGGCCCGCCACAGCAGGGACTCGGCCAAGTCCGGGTCGTCGTCGAAAAATTGCTTGCGCCGGATCTTGTTGAGTCCGGCCTCGGCCAGGGCGTCCACATCGGCCTTGGCGGCCCGCCGGGTCCGGGCCGGCTTGACCTGGATGCGGGCGGCGTCGGCCTCGCCTTTTTCGCGCAGCAAATGGGCGAAATCGAGTTCCATGACGTGCTCAAGGACGTTGCCCAGGCGCTTGGCCTCGAAGTAGCCGGCGGCCTGGATGAGCCAGGCGACTTCCTTGGCCGAAAAGTCCCGCAGCGCCTTGGAAAAATCCTCGCGCACCACCCGCAGCGACACCATGGCCCCCAGGGCCAGGGCCACGCACAGCTCGCCCAGGCGTTCGCGTTTTTCTTCGGCGTCCTCGGCGGCGTCGGTGAGCGCTTCACGATATTCGCCGGCCACGGCGTCCATGGCCCCCACTCGGGCGGCGAAGGTCAGTTCGTCGCGGTCCAGGCGCTTGTCCGCGTCGCCGAGGTCGGCGCGCAGGCACAGGGACAGGACGGCCTCGGCGTTTTGGCGGCCGTCGTCGCCGCTTGCCGCTTCCTCGAAGCTGCTTTGGACGCGGGTCTTGGAGATGGCCTTGGTGGTGCCCTTGAGGCCTTCGAGCACGGCGTCGAAGGGGTAGACCACAATCAGCAGCTGGCCTTCGCGCAGCAGACGGTAACGGCGCGCGGCCAGGATGCCGTCGTAGGCCCCGCGCACCTCTTCCTTGATGAACCGGTCGATGTAGGCCCGCCAGTAAAGCTCGTCAAAGACCATGGTGGCGGTGATTTCCTCGATCTTCACCAAAGAATTCTCGCCGAAATGGCGGATGACGGCGTCGCTGAAATTGTCCTTGACCAGGCTTGAGGCATAGACCGCGCCCTGCAGGCACTTGGCCAGGATGGTTTCCTGGCGTTCCAGGCGGCGGGCCAGCTTTTCCTGGGCCGCCGCGTCGCCCACGGCCTTGGCTTTGCCCCAGTGGTTGAGCTCGATCAGATAGGCGGAAAAATGCTCCTTGAGATAGGCGTGGCCGGGATGCAGGCCCTCGGCCCGGCGCAGAAGCATGTCCATGAGGCTTTGCTGCTCGGTTTCAAGCAGGGGAAATTCGTTGATGCGCCCTCGGTTGGCCCGCAAAAACTCCAGGAAAACCCGCTCCTCCAGCACTTCCCGTCGGGCTTTTACGGCCTTGAGTTCCTCAAGGCGCTCCAGGCAGGCGGCAAATCGGCCGTCGCGGTCAAGCGAAGCGGTATCGTCCATGGCGTGGCGGCTCCTATCCGGCCAGTCCCGGCAGGGACCGGCAGGCGGCATAGGCCAGGATGGCCGGGAGCAGGCCGTCGACGCGGTCGAGCAGCCCGCCGTGCCCGGGCAGGATGGCCCCGGAATCCTTGACTCCGGCGGCCCGTTTGAGGGCGGATTCGAAAAAGTCCCCGAATTGGGAAATAACGGCCAGCCCCGCGCCAAGAACCGCCAGGGCCGGCCAGGCGGCGGGCGTTGCGGCGGCGAAGCACGAGGCGACCAGGGTCGAGGCGACAACGCCGCTTATGGTCCCGGCCCAGGTCTTGCCCGGGCTTACGGCCGGCCAGACCTTGGCCCCGCCCACGGCGTGGCCGCCGTAGTAGGCCCCGGTGTCGGCGGCCATGACCACGGCCAGGACCAGGGCCGTTTCCAGGGGCGAAAAGGCGCAGATAAGGCCTAGGCTGACAGGCACATAGAGCAGCGCCACGGCCAGACGGCCGCGCGGCGGCTCGGTCTCGCCCCGGGCGGCGAAGCGGCGCAGGAAATCGAATTGCTCCAGCCACAGCGCCAGGGCCAAAATGCCGATGACCGCCGGCCACAGCTGGAATCCCAGGCAAGCCACGCAGGCCGCGCCCAGGGCGTAGGCCACGATTTCGAGCACCGGCCCGGGACGGCCGGCCATGGCGAAAAATTCCCGCATCCCCAGGATCGAGGCGGCGGCGACGAGAACAATAAGGGGCCAGCCGCCAGACCAGACGGCCGCGCCCAGCACCGGCAGCCCGACGGCTGCCGTCAAAACGCGCTTGTTCTTCAAAATGACTCACATGCCTTGCGTCGTCGGCCCGGACAGGCCGCACCCCGTTTCTTAGGCCATTTGCCGGACCAGGGCAACGCCTGCCCGCCACGCCTTGCCGGGCCGGGGCATCAGGCCCCCTCCCACCAGTTCACCGGCTCGAAAACCACGGGCAAGACTCCGGCCAGCCCCGGCAACACGGCCTGCTCGATAAGCGCCCGCAGCCGCCCGGCCAGCTTTTGGTAGTACAGATCGAATTCCACCACGAACCAGATATCGCCGTCGACCAGGCCGTCGTTCACCACCATCAGGTACTCAAAACCCGGGCCGAAACGCGCGCTCCCGGCGGCGGCGTCCACGGCCTGGGCGAAGCGCCCGAAACGGTCGAACACCCCGGCCAGGGCGGCGCGCCGGCTGGTTTCGGCATCAGGGTCGGTCTGGAAGGTGAGGGTGATATAACCGGATTTGTCGGGCCGCACGAATTCGGCGATTTTCAGCACGCCGTCCTTGGCCGGGCCGCCGTCGCCGAGATCCAGGCGAAAACCGGTGAATCCGGCCAGTTTCTCGTGGGCCTTGAGTTCCTTGAGCTGCTTTTTGAGATCAATGACGCCGTCAGCCATGAGGCCTCCATTGGGTCGGGCATGAAGGATTGGCGCAGCCGCCTTGTAAAACCATGCTCTCGGACGTATGCTTTTTCCATGCGTTTCGCCACTGCCTTTCCCGCGCTCGCCGCCCTTGCCGCGTCCTTGGTCGGAGCGCGCGCGTGAGTTCACGGGCCGTCCTGTCCCGCGTCGGCGACTGGGCGTGGCTCGCGCCGGCCTTGCCCCTGGCCCCCCTGGTTCCGCTGGCGCTGTGCCTGGTGCTCCTTGACAGCCAGGCCCGGACGCCGGGCGTCTGGCTGGCCGTTTTTCTCGGCGGCGCGGCGGCCGTTGGCGCGACGCTGCTGGCCGGACGCCGAGACGCCCGCTTGGCTGCGGCCCAACGCGAGTCCATGGTGCTGGCCGAACAGGTCCTGCGCCTGGGCAAGCTCGCGGCCATCGGCGAAATGGCCGCCGGGCTGGCCCACGAGATCAACAACCCCGTGGCCATCATGATGGAGGAAGCCGGCCTTGGCGGCGACATCCTGGCCGATGGGGCCGTGCCCGGAGCCGAAGACCTGGCCGAACTGCGCCGGGCCCTGGGCCAGATCGAGACCCAAGGCGCGCGCTGCAAGGAAATCACCCATATGGTGCTGGCCTTTGCCCGCACCCCGGACGGTCGCGGCGACGCCGTGGACGTCAGCGCCCTGGTGGAAGAAATGGCCGGGCTGACCGCCAAACGCGCCGACTACGCCAAGGTGAGGCTCACCACCCGTCTGGCCCCGAATCTGCCGCCGGCAGCCTGCTCGGCCTCCCAACTGCAACAATTGTTGCTCAATCTCATTAATAACGCCCTGGACGCCATGGAGCCGGCCGGCGGCGAATTGATCCTGGAAACCGCCCTGGAAGGCGGCCGCATCGTGCTCATCGTGTCCGACACCGGCCCGGGCATCCCCCAGGCCGTGGCCGACCGGGTGTTCGAACCCTTTTTCACCACCAAGGCCACCGGCAAGGGCACGGGCCTGGGCCTGTCTATTTGCGCCGGCATCGTCCGGCAGCTTGGCGGCGACATCGCCGTTTCCTCCACCCCCGGCCGTGGCGCGGCCTTCCGGGTCAGCCTGCCCGTCGCCCCCGCCCGCTGACCCAAGGAGCCATTTCCATGCATGACGACGTCGCCCGCTTCGACGCCCGGGCCTCCGCCTGGGACGCCAGCCCCCACCGCCGCAAACTGGCCCGCGACATTGCCGCCGCCATGGAAGCCGCTGGTCTCTTCCGCCAGCCCGTGGCCTCGGCCCTGGACTTCGGCTGCGGCACCGGGCTGTTGACCCTGGAACTGGCCGAACGCTGCCAGAGCGTCACCGGCCTGGACACCTCGCCCGGCATGTTGGCCGAACTGTCGGCCAAGATCGAACGGGCCGGCCTGCCCAACGTCGGCGTCCTTGAAGCCGACCTCGGCGCCGGCGCCCCCGTGCCCGGCGGCTACGACCTCGTCGCCTCGGCCATGGCCCTGCACCACATCCCCGATCCGGCCCCGGCCCTCAAACGGCTGCTGGCCGCCGCCGCCCCGGGCGCGCGCTTCGCCTTGGCCGACCTCGACGCCGAGGACGGCAGCTTCCACGACGACCCGGCCGGCGTGCACCACAACGGCTTTGATCGCATCGATCTGGCCGACATGCTGGCGGGCCTGGGCTACACCGACATCAACGCCGCCGACGCCGCCACCATCGTCAAACCCACCAAATGCTGCGGCGACCGCCCCTTTGGCGTATTTTTGATGACTGCCCGCAAGCCCTGAAGAAGGCCTCCGGGGGCTGGGGGCCTGAGGCCCCAGCCCCCCCGCTTGGGGAAATAGTCCATGGGGAAGAAGCGGTTGGCGGCCGTCTGGACGACCATTGCCAAAAGCCCCTGCGCGGCGCGATGCCGGGCAGGGGCTCTTTTGGTTACGAACCGGACGGACCGGCCGGAGCCGGCTTGTCGGGCAGGGGCGGCGGCAGATCCGGGGCTTGGCCGGCGGAAGGATCGGGCGTCGCCGCCGGGCCGGCCGGGCCAGCGGCCGACGGCGCGGCTTCGGGCGCGGTCTTGGCGTCTTCGCTCTTGGTCGAAGCGGCCTCGGAGCTGGCGGCCTGGCCGTCGTCCTTGGCCGGCGCGGCCTCGGCCTTGGCGGCGGCGTCCTGGGCGGCCGCCTTGGCCTGATCCTGGGGCGAGGCCGGCGTCCGGTCGGCCGGCTCGGGCGGGGCCAGGGTCTGGCCGGCCGGCGGCGCGGTCTCGCGCAGGGGCTTGGAAGCGTCCGGCGCGGCCCCTTCAGCGGCAGGCGCGGCCTCGGGGGTGGCCGACTCGGCAGCGGTTCCGGAATCAGGCCCGGACGGCGTCGCTCCGGCGTCCGGCGCGACCGCCGTTCCACCCGTCCCGGGCGTCCCCGGAGTTCCAGCCGCCCCGGCCGCGCCCCCGGACACCGTGCCGCGCATGGACTGGGAGCCGGTCTCGCCGGCCAGGAGCGGCACGTCGGCCACGATGATGTCCACCCGCCGGTTTTCCTGCCGCCCTTCCGGGGTGGCGTTGCTGGCCACGGGCTGGTAAAAGGCCCGGCCCATGGCCGTGAAGCGTTCCGGGGCCAGCCCGCCGGCCTCGGACAGGTGGCGGATCACCGAGGCGGCCCGGGAGGCCGACAGCTCCCAGTTGGAGGCGTAGAGCGAGGAATGGATGGGCACGTTGTCGGTGTGTCCCACCACGTAGATGCTCTTGTCCTTGACTTTGGCCAGCACCGCCCCCACCCGGGTCAGGATGTCCCGGCCCTTGGGGCTGATTTCGGCGCTGCCCGACGGAAACAGGATCTTGTCCACGAAGTTGATTTCGAGCTTTTCCCGGAACTGGCGCACCCGTATCTGCCGGCTGTCCACTTCGCCGCGCAGATCGGCCACCAGGGCGTCATAGGCGGTTTGCAGCTCCTCGGTCTTGCGCTCTAGGTCCTGGGCGCGCTTTTCGGCCTTTTTCTCCTCTTCCTTGGACTGGAAGAGCTGGCGCGTGAGATTTTCCAGGGCCTGGGGCACGCCCTTGCGGTGGTAGAGGGAATTGGCCAGATAGGCGGTCAGCCCGACCGGCACAAGGACCAGGATCACCATGAATATTTTGAGCAGACGTCCACGCATGACTCTCTCCCGAACACGCCGCGCCGGCTGCGGCCAGGCGCGGGGCAGGACTGCACCGGCCGGGAATCAGGCCGATTTTCCCGAGCCTTACCCGCAATCGCCCCAAAAGGCCACCGCCGCCCGTTTGCGCGGCCTGGGCCGGGAAAAGGCTTGAAGCCATGCTCGGCGAGGCTGTTTTTTTCTCCGCCGCCGGCCCGGACGGCTATTCGCCCTGGGGCTGGTCCCGGGCCTTTGCCGCCCCGGCCTGGCACGGCCTGGCTTACGCCACCGCCGAGGTCATCCCCCTGCTGGAACGCGCCTGCCGCGAGCAGGAGCGCGGCCGCTGGCTGGTCCTGGCCCTGGCCTACGAGGCCGCGCCGGCCTTTGATCCCGTCCTGGCCGTCCACGCTCCGGCCCCGGGCGAACCCGTCGCCTTTGCCGCTGCCTACGACGCCCCCTTGCCCCGACCACCCAGGCCCGTATTCGCGCCCTTGCCCGCCGCGCCGTTATTCCCGTCCCTGACCCGGCCGGACTACGACCGGGGCATCGCCGCCATTCGGGCCGAACTCGGCCGGGGCGAAGCCTATCAGGTCAATTATACGTTTCCGCTCTCCGGCCCGGCCCCGGCCGATCTTTGGGCCTGGTTCGCCGCCCTGGCCGTGCGCCAGCAGGCCGGGCTGTGCTGTCGCATCGATATGGGCGGCCGGGTGGTCCTGTCCTTCTCGCCGGAACTCTTTTTTGAACGCCGGGGGCATCGCCTCACCGTGCGCCCCATGAAGGGCACCGCCCCGCGCGCCGCCGATCCGGCAGCCGACGCGGCCGCCGCCCGCGCCCTGGCCGCCTGCCCGAAAAACCGGGCCGAAAACCGCATGATCGTCGATCTCATGCGCAACGACCTCGGCCGCATCGCCGTGCCCGGCAGCGTGGCCGTGCCGGAACTTTTCGCCGTGGAGCCCCTGGGCGCGGCCTGGCAGATGACCACCACGGTCACGGCCGAGGTTCCCCCGGCAACCGGCCTGATCGACATCCTGCGGGCGCTTTTCCCCTGCGGCTCCATCACCGGCGCGCCCAAGGCCGCGGCCATGCGCCTTATCCGCGAGCGCGAAGCCGGACCGCGCGGCTTTTACACCGGCGCCCTGGGTTTCGTCGCCCCGGACGGCGACTGCGCGTTTAGCGTCGCCATCCGCACCGTGGTCGTGGACACGGCCCGGCGGACGGCGGTATATGGCGTCGGCGGCGGCATCACCCACGATTCCCGGGCCGGCGACGAATACGCCGAATGCCGGCTCAAGGCGCGCTTTCTCAGCGACCCGGCGGCCGGCTTTTCCCTGCTGGAAACCCTACGCCTGGACGCCGGACGCCTGAGTTTTCTGGCCGAACATCTGGAGCGTCTGGCCGCCTCGGCCGCTGCCCTGGGCTTTACCTACGACGCGGCCGCCGTGGCCGCCGCCCTGGACGCGGCCGCCCGGCAACCCGGCCGGGCGCGGCTGCGGCTGACCCTGTCTCCGACAGGCGAGGTCGCCGTCACGCGCCATCCCCTGCCCGCCCGTCTGGGTCGGCCGGCCCGGTTGGCCCTTTGCCCCGAGCCCGTGGACCCGGCCGATCCGACCCTTTTCCACAAGACCACCCGCCGCGCCCGCTACGACGCCGTCCTGGCCGCCCGGCCGGACCGGGACGACGTGATCCTGTGCAACACCCTGGGCGAGGCGACCGAAAGCTGCCGGGCCAACCTCGTCGTGCGCCTGGACGGCCGGCTATTAACCCCAGCCGCAGAATGCGGCCTGCTGCCCGGCACGTATCGGGCACGCCTTCTGGCCCGGGGCGTGGTGGCCGAGGCCCGGCTGACGCCGGCCGACCTCCAACGGGCCGAGGCCGTGTGGCTGGTCAATGCCCTGCGCCTGTGGACCCGGGCCGTGCCGGACTTCTAAGCCCCCGCCCGGCCCGGCGCGGGGCCCTCGACGGGCGCTAAACGATCTGCTAGCTTGCCTGCATTTCCTTGCAAGGAGTGAGGCATGGACATTGAGGCCGTTTGCGGCAAATCCGTTCCGTTTTTCAAGATGCAGGGCTGCGGCAACGATTTCGTGTGCGTGGACAACCGCGTGCTCGGCATCGATCCGGCGGCCATGCCCGATCTGGTCGTGCCGGTGTGCCGCAAGGCCTTTGGCGTCGGGGCCGACGGCATGATCTTTTTCGACCATGCCCCGGAAGGTTCCGGCCTGGCCTACATCTGGCACTTTTTCAACGCCGACGGCTCCCGGGCCGAGATGTGCGGCAACGGTTCACGCTGCGCCGCCCGGCTGGCCTGGATGCTCGGCCTCGCCCCGGCCAAACACGTTTTCGGCACCGACGCCGGCCCCATCGAGGCCGAGGTCGATCCCGACTCCAATCAGGTGACGGTGCAGCTCACCCCGCCCAAGGACCTGCGCATGGCCATCGACATCGAGGTCGAGGGCCGGCCCTTCCACCTGCATTTCGTCAACACCGGCGTGCCCCATGCCGTGGCCGTCATGGACCACCTGGAACTGGTCGACGTCTGGAAGCTCGGCCGGGCCATCCGCCAGCACCAGTACTTCGCCCCGGCCGGCACCAACGTCAATTTCATCAGTTCCGAGGAAAAGGGCACGCTGTCCCTGCGCACCTACGAGCGCGGCGTGGAGGACGAGACCTACGCCTGCGGCACCGGCGCGGTCGCCTCGGCCATCGTGGCCCGGGAACTCGGCATGACCGGCGAAGAGACCGACATCACCACCACCGGCGGCGAGGTGCTGGGCGTGATCCTGCGCGACGGCAAGACCTATCTGCGCGGCGCGGCCGAACTGGTTTTCAAGGGCGAATTCTACCCGCAAAGCCTCGGCATCGACACGCAGTAACCCTGTCCCGCGCCCAAGGGGGAAACGCCATGCGCTACACCGGCATCAACCACCTGGCCATGGCCACGGCCGACATGGACGCCACCATCCGGTTCTGGCGCGACCTGCTTGGCATGCGTCTGGTGGCCGGCCTGGGGCGTCCGGGCTACCGGCATTATTTTCTGGAGATTTCCCCCACGGACATGCTCGCTTTTTTCGAATGGCCGGCCGTGGAACCCATCGAACCCAAGGACCACGGCGTGCCGGTCAAGGGGCCTTTCGCCTTTGACCATGTGTCTATCGGCGTGCGCGACCGCAACGACCTGTGGGATGTGAAAGACCGGCTGGAAGCGGCCGGCTTCTGGGTGTCGGAGGTCATTGACCACGGTTTCATCTTCTCGGTCTATTCCTTTGATCCCAACAACATCGCCATCGAGTTCAGCTGTCCGGTGCCCGGGGTGGACGTGAGTTCCCACCCCATCATGGCCGACCGCCACCCCTCGGCCACGGCCAAGGAAGGGGCCGAGCCCCAGCCCGGCCAATGGCCGGCCCCGACCCCCACGCCCTTGGCCGAACGGCGCATCTACCCCGGTGAGGGCCGGGAGCTGGTGCTGGTCGAGGACGAGTAGCGCCTCGGCCGTCAGTCCACGTTTCCCGCGCGGCCGCTGGCCGCGCCATGCCAAAGGCCCGCCTCCCCAAGGGAAGCGGGCCTTTCGTTTCGGGTCCGAGGCGAGAGAGCCGACCGTCCCGGCATGGCCAAGGCTCCAGGCGGGCGTCCCGGCGAAGAAATCGTCGCCGGCCGGCTACCGGCCCCGGCGCTTCTCGATGGAGCGGCGGGTGAGCACGGCGAAAAAGCCGCCGATAAGCCCCAGCACCAGCCCCCGACGCATGTCCATGAAAAAGAGTCCGCCAAGGACACCCACGGCGCCGCCGACGAGCAGGCCGCGCTTGACCTCGCCCCAGAATACCTTGCGCTGTTCTTCGGTCATCATGCCCGTTTCCCCTCCGGTTCCAGAACTTCCAGGCCGCCCATGTAGGGCACGAGAGCCCTCGGCAGCACCACCGAGCCGTCGGCCTGGACGCCGTTTTCCAAAATGGCGGCCATGGTCCGGCCCACGGCCAGGCCCGAGCCATTCAAGGTATGCACGTAGGCCGTCTTCTTGCCGCCGTCGGGCTTGAACCGGATGTCGGCGCGCCGGGCCTGGAAGTCCTCGAAATTGGAGCACGAGGAAATCTCGCGGTACTTGCCCTGGGCCGGCAGCCAGACTTCGAGGTCATAGGTCTTGGCCGAGGAAAAGCCGATGTCCCCGGCGCACAGGGCCACCACGCGATACGGCAGCTCCAGGGCCCGCAGCACGGCCTCGGCCTGGCTCGTCAGCTTTTCCAGCTCGTCGTAGGACGTGTCCGGATGGACGAAGCGCACCAGCTCCACCTTGCCGAACTGGTGCAGGCGGATAAGCCCCTTGGTGTCCTTGCCGTAGGAGCCGGCCTCGGAGCGGAAGCACTGGGTGTGGCAGGTGTAGCCCAGGGGCAGGGCCGACTCGGGCAGCACCTCGCCCCGGTGGAGGTTGGTCACCGGCACCTCGGCCGTGGGGATGAGGTAGGCGGCCCGGCCTTCAATCTTGAACTGGTCTTCGGCGAACTTGGGTAACTGGCCGGTGCCGATCAAGCATTCGTCGGTGACGATGTAGGGCGTGACCACCTCGACGTAGCCATGGGAGCCGGTGTGCAGGTCGAGCATGAAGGCGGCCAGGGCCCGTTCCAGCCGGGCAAGCGCGCCGCGAAGCACCACAAAGCGCGCCCCGGACAGCTTGACCGCCCGTTCGGCGTCCAGCCCAAGGGCCGCGCCCACGTCCTGGTGCTCGCGCGGGGGAAAATCGGTGAATTCGCGAGGCTGGCCCCACCGGCGCACCTCGGGGTTGTCGGCCTCGCTGGCCCCGTCCGGGGTGGTGGCATGGGGGAGGTTGGGCACGCCCAGGAGCAGGGCCGCCACCTCGGCGTCAATGGCCTTGGCGTCCTCGTCCAGGGCCTTGATCTCGTCGGACAGCGCCCCCAGGCCGGCCAGGGCGGCCGAGGCGTCGCCGCCGGCCCGCTTGGCCTTGGCCACCTCGGCCGAGGCGGCGTTGCGCTGGCTTTTTTTCTGCTCGGCCGCCGTGATGCAGGCCCGGCGACGCTCTTCCAGGGCGAGAAACGCGTCGAGGTCAAAGGGGAAGCGCCGCCGGGCCAGGCCGGCGGCCACGGCCTCGGGGTTTTGGCGCAGAAATTTCAGATCAAGCATGGCTGGCTCCTTGTCGTTTCCGTCGGCCTTGCCTGTACGCGTCCGGCGTTTCTCGCGTCAAGTCGGGACGGGGACGGCCGGGAGGCCCGATTGGGCGGGCAGGGCCGGACGGCTTCGGACGAGGAACCCGGGCAGGGCGGCGGCGGTTTTGGCGAATTGCCAATTTTGGCAACACACCCTGGCCGCGTCATCGGTGACAGGCGGCAAAAAATCCGCTAATCCGCCCATGATCGAGGGGAGGTTGGCCTTATGGAAGAGACCTTGCGAGTGTTGGCGCTGCGTCTGGGCGAGGCCCTGTCCGCCCGGGGGTGGCTGCTGGGCTGCGCCGAGTCGTGCACCGGAGGGCTGCTCTCCAGCGTGCTCACCGACGCGCCCGGCGCTTCGGCCTGGTTCGCCGGAGCGGTGGTGGCCTATGCCAACGGCGTCAAGCGCGACGTGCTGGGGGTGTCCCAGGCCGTGCTGGACGCCAAGGGGGCGGTCAGCCGCGAGAGCGTGCTGGCCATGACCCGGGGCGCGCGCGGGGTGCTGCGCGTCGACGCCGCCATCGCCATAAGCGGCGTCGCCGGTCCGTCCGGCGGCACGCCCCAAAAGCCCGTCGGCACGGTCTGGATGGCCTGGGAAGGCCCGGACTTCACCGATGTCCAGCGCTTCCAGTTCGCCGGCGACCGGCTGGCCGTCAAGCGCCTGGCCGTGGCCGCGGCCATGGAGGGCTTGCTGGCCCGGGCGCTCCAGACCGCCGGCCCCGAAGGGTAGGCCCCGCAAGCCGCGATGAGGCCGGCCCATCCCCGCCTGGCTACGGTGTTGCGCGCGCCGCGACACGCAGCCGGCACGGCCTTGTCGGCGACCGGACGCCGGACCGCCCCGCCCCGGTCACACGGGCCTGCTAGCCGGGGCCAAGGCCGCCTTCAGGCGGCCGGGGAGGCGACATGGAAACGCGCACGGCCCGTCTGGGCGGCGTCATGGGCGTGTGGGAAGCGGCGGCCAGGCTCGAAACCATGGCCCAGGAACTGCGGGCCGGCAGCCTGGCCCTGGCCGCCGGACGGGTCTCGGTGGAACTGTCCCCGGCCGTGATGCTCGACGTGGAGATCAAGGCCACCAAACGGCCCGACCGGGAAGGCATTGACGTGCGCCTGTCCTGGCGTCCGCCGCAGCCGTCCGAGTCCGGCGCACGCGGCGAATTCTAGCCTTCCAGGCCGTCCATTCAGGCAATATTTTCAATAATACCTGGACATTAACAACAAGAGCCGAACAAAAGCCTCAGGACCGGTCCTCGCCGCAGACCGGCGCACGGTCGCCGGCGCGGCGCAGGGCGTCGAGGCCCTTTTGGGACACCACCCAGCCCTTGGCCTTGACCGTGCCCTTCAAGTTGATGCGCAACAGGTAGCCGTGCAAAAACAGGTCGCGCACGTCGTCCCCGTCAAACTCCCCGGCCAGTTCCTTGGGCATCATGCCCCGGTTTTTCGACAGCTTGGAGTAGTGGTAAACGTCGGACAAAATGCGCAGATGCTCCGGTTCCAGGGCGCTGGCCGCATCCTCGCCGGCCAGGGCGAAACGGCCGCCGGCGGTGATGCGCCAGCCTTCGACGTCCTTGCCGCAGGGAAATGAGAGCTTGACCCGCTCCAGAAATCCGGCATCTTCGAGTTCCGCCAGCCGCGTTTTGTCGTAGTGCAGGGCCTGCCTCCTGGGCATGGTCCCGTTGTAGCGTGCGATGGAGGCAAAGGCGGCGGCGGCGCGCAGGATATCGACGTGGGCGGCAGTGGTTTGCATGTCGGCTCGCTTTTTTCCAAGCCTAGCAAAAGCGCCATAGACCGGCAACAGGCCGGGAATTCAAGGCGATTTCCGCCCGGACCGGGGGAATTCCGTCCTTTACAATTTGCGTTTTTCTGGTAAGGAACCAGCCTGTTAAGCGATTGTGAAGAAAGGTACATTTCATGCTGAAACTGGTGGATCATCTCGTCCTCGACCAGCAGGCCGTCCTTGACGCCTGGTTCGACCTGATTCTTGGCACCTACTCCGAGAATACGGCCGTGCTGTGGAAAAAGCGCGACGACCCCTTCGCCAATCCGGTGCGCCACCGGTTCGAAGCCGGCATGCGGGGCATCGTGGTGGGGCTGGCCACCTGCGGCCAGACGCCCGACGTCGAGACCTTCGGCCCCTATCTCGACGAGATCGTGCGGGTGCGGGCCATCCAGGACTTCACGCCGTCCCAGGCCACGGCGTTTATTTTCCTGCTCAAAAAGGCGGTGCGCGAGACCCTCTGGGAAAAAATCGCGGAGCACGACCTCTTCGTCGAGCTTCTCGCCCTGGAATCTTCCATCGACGTGCTGGCCCTTTTCGCCATGGACATCTACTGCCAGTGCCGGGAAAAGCTCGCGGGGCTGCGCATCGACCAGATCAAGAAACAGTACGACCGGCTCCTTAAACGGGCCAATCTCGTCTGCGACCTCTCCGCCGAGGGAGGGGAGGCCCAGTAGGCGTCAATGGGGAAACCTTTAACGAGGTGAGGGTACATGGCAGCGTTTTACTCCTTTCTCGCGGTACTGGCGCTCATCGTCATCCCGTGGTTGGGCGTGGGGATGGGGATGGGTGCGCTGTTCGGGATCGTGCTCCCGTACATCGCAATCATCATTTTCATGGTGGGATTCACCATGCGGATCGTGGACTGGGCCAAAAGCCCCGTCCCTTTCTGCATTCCCACCACCGGTGGTCAGCAGAAATCGCTGCCCTGGATCAAAAACAGCCCCTGGGACAACCCGTATGACAAGAAGGGCGTGTTCATGCGCATGGTGCTGGAAGTCTTGTGCTTCCGGTCGCTGTTCCGCAACACGTCGGTGAAACTCCAGCAGGAAGGCCCCAAGGTCGGCTACAGCTCGGAGAAATCCCTGTGGCTGTTCGCCTTGATCTTCCACTACTGCTTCCTGCTCATTTTGGTGCGTCACCTGCGCTTTTTCATGGCGCCGGTGCCCTACCCGGTCCACATCGCCGAGTTCATGGATTCGATCCTCCAGATCGGCTTGCCGGTGATGTACCAGTCCGACGCGCTCATCCTGGCCGGACTGCTCTTCCTCCTGGCTCGCCGCGTGTTCGACGGCAAGGTGCGCTACATCTCGCTCATGCAGGACTACTTCCCTCTGCTCCTGCTGATCGGCATCGTGGTCACCGGCATCTGGATGCGCTACGTGGTCAAGGTCGACGTTATCGCGGTCAAGGAATTGGCCATGGGCATCGTGACCCTGCATCCGCACATGCCCAAGGCGGCCATCGACCCCTCGGTCTATGCCCACCTGACGCTGGTGTGCGCGCTTTTCATCTACTTTCCCTTCTCCAAGCTCATGCACATGGGCGGCGTCTTCCTCTCGCCCACCCGCGTGGCGCCCAACATGAGCCGCCGGGCCATGTGGGTGAACCCCTGGAACGATCCGTCCATCAAGCCGCACTCCTACGCGGCCTACGAGGACGACTTCCGCGAGAAGATGATCGAAGCCGGCCTGCCCGTGGACAAGAAAGCCTAAAGCGGGCGCAACCTTACCATTTCTGGAGAGAAGTGAGGATCGACCATGGCCAAGTATCCGCCACCGGAAGAACTGATCAAGATCAACTACACCACGCCGGTCAAGTCGTGGATGGACACCAAGACAGCTTTTAAACCGGGCAACTTCAGCTACCCGGGCAAGCCCGATATCCTCAAGTACCTGGGGATGCCCAACCCCCGCGAGTGGACGCCCACCGACGACGACTGGAAGCTGCCGCCCGACTGGCAGCGCATCGTCATGGAGAAGTTCCGCGAGAAGCTCAAGAAGTACCGCTCGTTTAAGATCTTCATGGACATCTGCGTGCGCTGCGGCGCCTGCGCCGACAAGTGCCACTTCTTCATCGGCGGCGGCGATCCGAAAAACATGCCGGTGCTGCGCGCGGAACTGTTGCGCTCCATCTACCGCGGCGAGTTCTCGGCGGCCGCCAAGGTGCTCGGCAAGCTGGCCGGCGCCCGCAAGCTCGAAGAAGACGTCATCAAGGAATGGTTCCTGTACTTCTACCAGTGCACGGAATGCCGCCGGTGTTCGCTTTTCTGCCCCTACGGCATCGACACCGCCGAAATCACCATGATGGCCCGCGAGCTGCTCCATGAAGTGGGCTGCAACATCAACTGGATCCTCGAACCGGCCGCCAACTGCAACCGCACCGGCAACCACCTCGGCATCCAGCCCCACGCCTACAAGGACATGATGGATTTCCTCTGCGACGACATCGAGGAAATCACCGGCAAGCGCATCCGGCCCAACGTGAACAAGAAGGGTTGCGAAATCCTTTTTATCACGCCGTCCGGCGACATCTTTGCCGACCCGGGCATCTACACCTACATGGGCTACCTGATCCTGTTCGAGCACCTGGGCCTGGACGTCACCTGGAGCACCTACGCTTCCGAGGGCGGCAACTTCGGCCTTTTCACCTCGGACAAGATGATGAAAAAGCTCAACGCCAAGATGTACGCCGAGGCCGAACGCCTGGGCGCCAAATGGATTCTTGGCGGCGAGTGCGGCCACATGTGGCGCGTGATCAACCAGTACATGTCCACCATGAACGGCCCGGCCGACTTCCTGGAAACCCCGGTGTCCCCCATCACCGGCACCAAGTTCGACGCCGCCGCCGGCACCAAGATGCTCCACATCGCGGAGTTCACCGCCGACCTGATCAAGCACGGCAAGCTCAACCTTGATCCGTCGCGCAACGACAACTTCAAGACCACCTTCCACGATTCCTGCAACCCTGCCCGCGGCATGGGTCTTTTTGAAGAACCCCGCTACGTGCTCAAAAACGTCTGCCGGTACTTCTACGAAATGCCCGAAAACACCATCCGCGAGCAGACCTTCTGCTGCGGCGGCGGCGCGGGCCTCAACAACGAAGAGTTCACCGAGACGCGCCTGCGCGGCGGCCTGCCCCGGGGCAACGCGGTCAAGTATGTGCGCGATCGGCACGGCGTCAACAACCTGGCCTGCGTCTGCGCCATCGACCGTGCCACGTTGCCGCCTCTGTGCGACTACTGGGCTCCGGGTGTCGGCGTCTCCGGCCTGCATGAGTTGGTGGGCAATGCGATCATCCTCGACGGCGAGAAGAAGCGCACCACCGATCTCAGGCAAAACCCCCTGCCGGGGATGGAGGACGAGGAGGAATAACCTATGTACAATGCCAAATATATCATACCAGGCATTATCTTCTTCCTGGCCCTCGCCTTCGCTCCCGTGGTCTACAACATGGGCCACAAGTTTGAAGTGACGCCGGAGCTGCCCAAGGATCAGAAGGACTGCGTGCTGCCGACCCAGGAAATGCGCGACAAGCACATGCAACTGCTCAACGAATGGCGCAACGAAGCCGTTCGCGACGGCAACCGCATCTTCGTCAACGCCAAAGGCCAGAAATACGTCAAGAGCCTGACCAACACCTGCATGTCCTGCCACACGGACAAGGCCAAGTTCTGTGACCGTTGCCACGACACGGTAGGCGTGGCCCCCTATTGCTGGGATTGCCACAACCTCACGCCAGACCAGAAGTCGCCCATTCCCCCCGTCGCGCAAGCGGCCTCGGGCGGGCACTAGGCCGGCGTCGGCGACACCACCACTCAAGGGGACCTTACCATGAAAAGCAACAGACGAGAGTTCCTGAAGCTGGCCGCCGTCTCCGCCATGGGGATCGGCGCCGCCCGGCTCGGTTTCCTCGGCGACGCCCCGGCGTTCGCCGAGAGCGTGCCCACGGCCGCCAACTTCGAAGAGGGCCTGAAGGCCAAACACTGGGGCATGGCGATTTTCACCGCCAAGATGACCCCGGAGATGAACGCCAAATGCCGCAAGGCCTGCCATACCGAGCACAACGTGCCCGACATCGCCGGCCCCAAGGAGATCAAGTGGTTCTGGGGAGCCAACTTCGAGGAGTCCTTCCCCACCGAGCACGGCCACTACCTGTCCGAGGAGATCGAGCACCGGCAGTTTCCGCTGCTGTGCAACCAGTGCGAAACCCCCATGTGCGTCAAGGTCTGCCCCACCCAGGCGACCTTCCAGCGCCCCGACGGCATCGTCATGATGGACTTCCACCGCTGCATCGGCTGCCGCTACTGCATGGCCGGTTGCCCCTATGGCGCGCGCAGCTTCAACTTCCAGGACCCGCGACCGTTTATCAAGAGCTTCAATCCGCTCTTCCCCACCCGGATGCGCGGCGTCGTGGAAAAATGCAACTTCTGCGCCGAGCGCCTGGCCATCGGCAAGCTGCCCGTGTGCGTGGAAGCGGCCGAGGGCGCCCTGGTCTTCGGCGACCTGTCCGACGAGCAGTCCGACATCCGCAAGGCGCTGCGCGAACATTTCGCCATCCGCCGCAAACCGGACGCCGGCACCTCGCCGAGCGTGTATTACATCCTGTGAGGTAAGCCATGCTGGAAAAAGCGCTCAAAGGAAGTCCCCGTTATTGGGGCACGCTGATCGCCCTTGGCCTGGTCATGGCGCTGGGCCTCGGCTTTTGGCTGTACCAGTTGACCTTCGGCATGAAGATCACGGGGCTTAACCGCGACGTGTCCTGGGGCTTTTACATCGCCCAGTTCACCTATCTGGTCGGCGTCGCCGCCTCGGCCGTCATGCTGGTCCTTCCCTACTACTTCCACCACTACAAGGAATTCTCCAAGATGATCATTCTTGGCGAATTCCTGGCCATCGCCGCCGTGGTTATGTGCCTGGGCTTCATCGTGGTCGATATTGGTCAGCCCCAGCGCATGCTCAACGTGCTGCTAAACGCCACGCCCCACTCGGTCCTGTTCTGGGACATGGTCGTCTTAAACGGCTACCTGTTCCTCAACATCATCGTGGGCTGGACGAGCCTGCAGTACTTCAAAAACGACATGACCCCGCCCAAGTGGGTCAAGATCCTGGCCATCGTGTCGGTCATCTGGGCTTTCTCGATCCACACCGTCACGGCCTTCCTGTACGCCGGCCTGCCCGGACGCCACTACTTCCTGACGGCCATCATGGCCGCCCGGTTCCTGGCTTCGGCGTTCTGCTCCGGTCCGGCCATCCTGCTGCTGCTGGTCTTGTGCCTGCGCCGCCTGACCGGCTTCGACCCGGGCCAGAAGGCCATCAACCGCCTGGCCGTCATCATCACCTACGCCATGTGCGTGAACATCTTCTTCTTCCTGCTGGAAGTGTTCACCTCGTTTTACAGCAACATGCCGGGGCACATCGCGCCGTTTAAGTACCTGTTCACCGGCATCGACGGCCACGACATGATGGTGCCCTTCATGTGGACCGCCGTGGTCCTGGGCCTGGGCTGCCTGCTGTTCCTCATTCCCACGCCCATCCGCCAGAACCCCACGGCCCTGACCATTGGCCTTATCATGCTGGTCATCGCCTCCTGGATCGACAAGGGCCTGGGACTGCTCATCGGCGGCTTTACGCCCAACCCCTTCGAGACCGTCACGGTCTATAGCCCGACCGTCCCGGAGATTATGATCTCGCTGATGGTCTTCGCGCTCGGCGGCATCGTGCTGACCGTGCTGTGGAAGATCGCCATTGAGGTGCGCAGTGAAGTCGAGGGCGGCAACCTGTCCATGGTGCCGCCGCCGGCCGCTGAATAAGCGCCCGGCGCAAACGTTGCCCGTAAGGCCCGCTTCCGCAAGGAGGCGGGCCTTTTTCGTGGCTGGCGACCCCAAGGCGGCATTTTCCGGGAAGCTCCTAGGGAGGCCCCGAGCAGCCGTAACCGGGAAGCTTCCGAGAGCGCCTTGGCGGGCCTGCTTGGGCAGACTTCGAAACGACTGCGACGCCGTGGTTGTCCGCCCCAGCTTCCCTTCGGCAGGACAGGCTTATGTCCTGCTAAACGCGCGCGGCCGGGCGTGGTCTTCCCGGGGCGGTAAAAGCCGGGAGGCGCGCCGCACTTGGCCCGGTAATCCCTCCGAAAACCGCCGAGTGGCGGCGGGTTGACCGAGGCTTAGCCAACGGCCCATGCGCTTGCTCTGCCCACCGTTCGGAGCAGCGTCTGGCCCACAATCGCCAGTTGCCGCTTGGGCCGGTGACGCCTCGCCTGGTGTCCTCGCCCGGCGACGCCGCCCCCGGCCATTTGGCCGCCTTGACGCCGCGCCAGCAAAAAGGCCCGCCTCCTTGCGGAAGCGGGCCTTGAAAGCGTCTTGTCCGGCCATGGGGCCGGCAAACGGGGCCGCTACTGGGCGGCGGCCAGATCGAGCTTCTTCATGCCCATGGCCACGTAGATGTCGGCCAGGGCGCTTTGGTAGTCGGTCAACGCCTGGGTCAGGTTGTACTCGGCGGTGCTCACCCGGGCCTGGGCGTCGAGCACGTCGGTGCTGGTGCCGACCTGGGCCTGGTAACGGGCCACGGCCATGCGGTAGCCTTCCTTGGACGCCTCCAGGGCCGTGCGGGCCACCGAGATGCGCTTGGCCGCGTCCTGGATGTTGAGATAGAAGGTCTTGACCTGATAGCCGATGTCCAGGCGCAGCTTGGCCAGATCGGCCTGCAGTTTTTTCACGTTTTCCCGGGCCGCCTGGAAGCCGAAGAAGGTCGAACCCCAGTCCCAGGCCTGCAAGGAGGCGGTGATGCCAAAAGACGTGGTTTCCGGGACGGTGCCGCCGGAATTGTCGCGCACGTCGAGGTCAAGGGTGTTGCCCTCGCGCTGGTAGATGGCCTGGGCCTGGACCTGGGGATACAGCGGGCTGGCTGCGATCTTGGCGTCGCGCTCGGCGATCTGCACCGATTTGACGGCCATGTAGAGGTCCGGGCGCTGCTTGTAGGCCAGATCGAGGCAGTCCTCGATGTTCATGGCAAAGGGAATGTAGGCCAGCTCGCCCAGATAGTTGGTCTGCTGATTGAGCGGCAGGTTCAGCAACGAATTGAGCTGGGCGATCTGGACCAGGACGTTGTTTTCGGCCTTGAGCAGGTCCTGTTCGGCCTGGGCCAGGTCGGATTCGGCCTGCAACACGTCCAGGCGGGGTTTGAGGCCGACGTCGTAGTAGGCCTGGGCCACCTTGTACTGGGATTCGAGGCGGGCCACCGAGTCCTTGTTGGATGACACGTTGGCTCGGGCCTGGAGCAGGGTCAGGAAAGCCTGCTGCACGGCCTTGACCAGGGTCAGCTCGGTGTACTTGATGTTGGCTTGGGCCTGCTCCTTGGTCAGGGCGGCCTTCTGGTAGGAACTGAGGAGCTTGAAGCCGGTGAAAAGCGGCTGGGTGGCCACCAGCTGCAGCTGGTAGGTGTTCTGCCAGGTGCCCACCCGGGTGGAGGAGGTGCGGGTGGTGGACAAGTTCGTGCCCTGGGTGGCGTTGATGATCTGGTTGGCGGGGATGTTGAGGCTGGTCGAACCCACGACCTGGGCGTCCACGCGCTGGAAGGAGTAGCTCACCGTGCCCACCGGCCCGAAGTTGGCCAGGGCCTGGCGGCGCAGATCCTCCGAACCGGTCAGCTGGGCGCGGGCGGACTGCATCTGCGGGTTGGCGTCCAGGCCACGCTGGGCGCTTTGCTGCATGTCGAAGCTCTGTCCGTCGCCGGCCTGGGCCGCGCCGCCGGCCTTAGGCGCGGCCGGATCAGTCTGCTTTTCCTTGACGAAATCGGGCAGCGGAATCTTTTCGACCTTGGTTTCCAGCGACGGGTCGGTGATGGGCGGCGGCCCGTAGCCGTCCTGGGTCTGCTGGATGGCGTAGCGCTTGGCCACGCGGTCATTGCTGCCCGAGCCATTCTGGGCAAAGGCTGACGTGGCCGTAAATACCGAAAGAATCAAGCCCATTACCAGAAGAAGATGGGGCCGTTTCGCTGCTGCGGTCATGCCGAGTCCTCACATTCGGGGAGATTTCCCCACAGGCCAGGGAGGTTTCCCGATAATACAATTAATACCGGATGTATACTCTTGTGAACAAGCATTCACCAAACCGGCATACACCCTATCCAAGCGCAGTATCTTACGCCTGTTCCCGCGACTTGTCGAGAGCCGAGACGGCTTGGTTGCATCCCGGCCGCCCCTGCCGTACAAGCGCGGCAGCAGCGGACGGTCCAGGCCGTCAGGAGGATGCCCATGTCCCTGGCCAATCGGCTCGGTTTTTCCCAAACGCCCCTTTTTCTCGTGGACGGCAGCGCCTACATCTACCGGGGCTACCATGCCTTTCGCGACCTGGCCCGGTCCGACGGCTTCCCGACCAGCGCCTTGTTTATGATTTTTCGACTCCTGTTCAAGATTCTCAAAGAACAGGAGCCGCGCCATCTGGTCTTCTTCCTCGACGGCAAGGGGCCGACCTTCCGCAGCAACATCTATGCCGCCTACAAAGCCAACCGCGAGGCCATGCCCGAACCCCTGGCCCGCCAGCTTGAGCCCCTGCGCCAGGGCCTCGGCCTGCTTGGCGTGCCGGTCATCATCCCCCAGGGAGCCGAGGCCGACGACGGCATCGCCAGCCTGGCCGCCCGGTTCTCGTCGAATCTGCCCGTGGTCATCGTCGGTGCGGACAAGGACCTCAAACAGTGCTTAAGCGACCGGGTGGTCCTCTACGATCCCTCGGGCAAGGCCGAAAAAATCACCACCCTGGCCGATTTCACCGCCGACTGCGGCATCGCCCCGGCTTCCTGGCCCGACCTGCAAGCCCTGGTCGGCGACACCAGCGACAACATCCCCGGTATCCCCGGGGTCGGCCCCAAAACGGCCCTGGACATCCTGCGCCAGCTGCCCACCCTGGAAGCGGTGCGCGACGGCCTGGACACGATCAAGCCGAAAGTGCGCGACAAGATCGTCCCCCTTATGGACGAGCTTTTCATCTACCGGGAACTCACACGCCTGAAAACCGACATCCTGCCGGACACGGGCCTTGACGACGCCCGGCTTGGCGCACCCGACGCCAAGGCCCTGCGCGAATTCCTGCTGGCTTATGAGCTGCGTAATCTGGCCCGGGACATCCCCGGCCAACCGCCGGCCGCGGCCGGATCGGCCACGTCGGCCGCGCCGGCCGCGTCGGCCGGACCACGCGCGGCCCAGCTGTCGCTTTTTGATGCCCCACGGCCGGACGTTGCCCAGTCCGCAGGCACCTTGTCTGCCCCCCCCGCCGCCGTGCCGGCCCCGGTCGCCTTCACCCCCCTGGACGAACTGCCTGACCCGGCCGGCAGGCAACTGGCCCTGGTCCCCCTGGAAACAGGCTACAGCCTGTCCTACGGCCCGGATGAATACGGCATTGATCCCACGCCCGACGCCTTGGCCGCCTTCCTGGCCCGGGCCGACCGGGCGGCCGTGCCCTCGGTCAAGGCCCTTTTGTCCGCCAGCCCGGCTTTTGCCGCCGTGCCCCTGGTCGTCTGGTTCGACCTGGGACTGGCCGCCTATCTGCTCAATCCCGAGAGCCGGGCCTACGCCTTTGACCGGCTGCGCGACAGCCTGTTTGCCGACCCTTCCGTGGACACCGAGGGCGTGTCCCCCACGGACAACGCCCGGGCGGCCGCCCTTTTGGCCGACGTTCTGGCCGCCCGGCTGGAAACGGCCGGCCTGTCCAGGCTGGTGGCCGAACTGGAAATGCCGCTGGTTCCGGTGCTCGTGGCCATGGAACGGGCCGGCATCGGCATCGACAAGGCGGCCTTTGCCGCCTTTGCCGACGAGGTCGCCGGCCGGCTGGCGATCCTGGAAACCGACATCGCGGCCCTGGCCGGCAAGCCGTTTAATCCGCGCTCCAGCCAGCAGCTGGGCGAGATCCTCTACACCGACCTGGGGCTCAAGGCCCACGGCAAGACCCCGGGCGGCGCGGCCTCGACCTCCCAGGACGCCCTGGAACGCCTGGCCGGGGCGCACCCGCTGGTGGACCGCATCCTGGAATTCCGCAAGCTCGAAAAACTCAGGTCCACCTACCTCGCCCCCATGCCGGCCCTGGCCGACAGGGACTCACGCATCCATACGACGCTTAACAACATGGCCACGGCCACCGGCCGGCTCTCCAGCTCCAATCCCAATCTCCAAAACATCCCCATCCGCGGCGAATTCGGCCGGCGGATGCGCGACTGCTTCACGGCCGGTCCGGGCAACCGGCTTGTGGCCGCCGACTATTCCCAGATCGAGCTGCGGGTGCTGGCCCATCTGTCCGGCGAACCGGCACTGCTGGACGCCTTTGCCCACGGAGCCGACATCCATGCCCGCACGGCTTCGATCCTTTTCGACAAACCCGAGGAGACCGTGGCCCCGGACGAACGCCGGCAAGCCAAGACCATCAACTTCGGCCTGCTCTACGGCATGGGACCGCAAAAGCTGTCCCGCGACCTCGGCATCAAGCTCGACGCGGCCAAGGCTTTCATTGCCCGCTACTTTGAGCGTCTGCCCGGGCTGTCCGCCTTTTACGAAGGCATTGTCGAGGCGGCCAAGCGCGACGGCTTCGTCACAACCCTGGCAGGGCGGCGGCGGCTGTTGCCCGACATCGGCTCGGCCAACAGCCAGCTGTCCTCCCAGGCCCGGCGGCAGGCCATCAACACCGTGGTCCAGGGCGGCGCGGCCGACATCATCAAAATGGCCATGCTGGCCGCTGCCGACGACACCGAACTGGCCGGCCTGGGGGCGGTGCTCGTGCTCCAGATCCACGACGAACTGCTGCTGGAAACGCCCGAGGCGGCGGCCAAGGAAGCCGGAGCCCGGCTGGCCGGCCTCATGACGGGCGTGATTTCCCTGGCCGTGCCCCTGGAAGTGGACTGGGGGACCGGGCGCACCTGGGGCGAGGCCCACTGATCGCGACCGACGCATTTGGGCCGGGCACATGGGGCTTTTCAACCCGGGCAAAGTGCCCTACCATCATCCAGATTCGGTTTTTTCCCAAACGCAACAGGAACCACAAGGAACCGACGGGATGCCGCCATCCGCCAAGTCCATCCGGGAAGATCTGGCCCGGGCCAAGGCCGCCTACGCCAAGAACGACGAACTGCGCGCCGTGCAGCTGTTGGCCGGGGCTTTTCGTTCCTTTACTGCGGTCAAGCTGGCCGGCAGCGACCGAGCGCCCATCGAAAGCCTGTTTCGGGAATGTCTGACCAACATCGGCAAGCTCGACGGCGTCAAGAAATACGCGCCAAGCGGCGTTCCTTACCTCAAGGGCCAAGAGCCCAAGCTGGCCGCGTTCATGGCCTCCCTGGCCAAAAAAATGGAGGCCGATCTGGCCGAGGAGGGGTTGGAGGCCATGCGCCAGCGCAAGCTGCGCATCGACCATGCCGTCATCAAGGGCACCAAGCTTCTGGCCGACGGCAACCTGCTCGAAGCCCAACGCAATTTCCGGGCCGCCGTGGAAGAGTATATTGACGAGGCCGGGCTTTTTCCGCTTATTGCCGGCCGCCTCATCGACGCCGGCCATCACAAGGCTTCGCTGGAGTATTTGAAACGCGCCCTGGAAGAGTCACCGGACAATCAGCGCATCTACGACTTCCTGCTTCAGGTTGGCGGCAAGGCCGAGGAATGGGCCGCCGTGGAGCGCGTCCTGCTCGACGCCAAGGGCAAAACCAGCGTTCCGGCGCTGTTCGATCAGACGCTGTCCCTGGCCGCTGCCCGTCTGGGGCATTGGGAAGTGGCCAAGGCCGCCGCCGCCCAGGCCCTGGCCGCCGATCCGGGGCTTACCGACGCCAAGCGCGTCTACGCGGCTGCGACCCAAAAGCTGGCCCAGCCGGCCGCGCCGCCCCAGTAAGCCCGCCACTCCAAGGTCCAAACGCCCGGGACGTCGGGTCCTGGCGCAATTTCCACCCCCCTGCGCCCACTTCCCACAGGCCAATGCGCCAACGGCTGGGCTCATTCCAGAGTGTCCAAGAGGCGAAGCGGGCAGTGTGCTGCGCGCTTCTATTCCTGCGCGGTTTCCAGGCCGCGCCCTAGGGCCTCGACCACCACGGCCGCATGGTCCGGCCAGGCCGTGGCCAACAGCGCCGCCTCGTCGTCCGGGCAGGGCCAGGCCAGGCCTTCGGCGGCCCGGGCCAGTTCCTCGGCCGTAAACGACCCCAGGAATTCGAGCAGTCCGGCGCGACGAGGCGCTTCCAGCTCCAAGGCCCCCAGGCCATCGAGAAAACCTTCCACCGCCGCCTCGGCCACTTCCGGCCCGGCCACGACCAGTTCCCCCACGCCTTCCACCCGATCCAGGCGCAGGCGCATGGTCAGATTGGTGAAAAAGGCCAACGCCGCGAACTTCTCGGCCAACTCGCCGGCCGCCGAAAAATCCCGGGACGCGCCGTAGCCGCGTACGGTGATGAGCCGTACCGAAACGCCTGTCGCATCGACCCGGGCCACGAAATCCCCGGCGGCATGATGCCACGGCCCGATGCTCGCGCCGGTGGCGACATGGTAATAGCGGGTGAGGATGGCGGCGGCCTGCCGGTAGAGTTCCCGGGCCTGGGCCGGGGAAAGGGTCCGCGTCCCGGCGTCGTAGTCCCAAAGGCTGACCTGTCCAGCGCCGTTTTGGTGGAATTCGTGGTAGCCGGCGAACCAGTCTTCGAGGAGAAAGGCCAGGCCGTCGTGCTCGGCAAAGGCGTGGGGGGCGGGCAGGAATTCCGGCGTGAAATTGTCGCGAAGCCCGGCCAGCAACCCGGCTTCCAGTTCCAGCATGGCCCGGGCCTCGGCCGTGGCGGCCACGTTGACGCACAGCTTGGTTTCACGGCCATCGACGGTCAGGGTGAGGCTGGCTGGATGGTAGAGCGCGCCGTGTTTTTCCGCCCGAAGCGACACTGTCTCCAGTTCGCCGCCGCCCAGCCCGGCCAGGATCGAACGCACCGGCTCATGGGTGACGAAAGCTTCCAACCCGTCGAAATACCGTCCGTAGTCCAGCCCTTCGGCCCCTTCCACGGCCACGCCGGCCAGTTCGGGCTTCCAGGCGATCAGCCCCCCCGGTGAAGCAATCTGCCGCACGACACGCATCGTTGACTCCTTCTCCCCCTTTCCCCCTATCGGGGGGTCCGGGGGCCTCAGGCCCCCGGCCGCCGGAGGCATCTTACTTCTTCTTCTCGCCCCGCGTGCGGTAAGCGCTGGCAGCGGCGACGAAATTGGGGGCCCAGTGGGGCGCGCCGTCGGCGTGGATGTGGGTGTAGGCGGCGAAGGTGTTGGCCGTTACCAGGCCGTCCAGGCCGGCCAACATGCCTACGCCGCGTTCCATGACCAGGGCGAAGGCTTCGGGGCCGGGCAAGGGGGGGACGTCACCGGGGCAGGAGCCGATGGCCGCCTGGCATTTGGAGTAGTGGAACTCGTGGCCGCGCAGCACCGTGCCCACGGGATGGAAGGGATTGTCGCGCACCACGGCGGCCAGGCTGTAGCCCAGGCCCTGGGGCCGGGCGCACAGGGTGGTGGTCACGGGAAAGACGCCGGCCATGGGATGGACCGTGCCGGCCACGTCGAGTCCCTGGCACAGGTACATGAAGCCGCCGCACTCGGCATAGATAGGCAGGCCGTCCCGGGACAGCCGGCGCACCCGCTCGCGGGTGGCGGCGCTGGCGGCGATGGACTCGACGTGGGTTTCGGGGAAACCGCCGCCGAGGTAGAGGCCGTCGAGTTCCGGCCAGGGCGCGTCGTCCAGGATGCTGACCGGGACGAGGCGCGCGCCGGCCCGCTCCAGGGCTTCGAGATTTTCCGGGTAATAAAACCACAGGGCGGCGTCGCGCACCACACCGATGGCCGGTTGGCCGGCAGCGGCGGTAGAGGCCGAGCAGACCGGCGGCAGGCTGTCCGGCAGGTCCGGGGCGCTTTGGGCGATGGCCAGCAGGCGGTCCAGGTCCACGTGGTCGGCCACGATCTTGGCGATACCGTCGAGGATGGGGTCCACGGCGTCGTGTTCGCGGTTGGAGACCAGCCCCATGTGGCGTTCGGGGATGGGATTCTCGGCGATCTTGGGCAGCTGGCCCAGGACCGGCACGTGGGCCAGGGTTTCGATGGCTTCGCGCAGGATGTCGCGGTGGCGCGGGCCGGCGGTGCGGTTTAAGACCACGCCGGCCAGATTGAGGCCGGGTTCGAAGGCGGCCACGCCGGCCACGATGGCGGCGGCGGTGCGGGTCATCTTGGTGGCGTCGAGGATGAGGACCACGGGGGCGGCCAGGCTTCGGGCCAAGGCAGCGGTGGAGCAGGAGCCGGCCACGTCCATGCCGTCAAAGAGGCCGCGGTTGCCTTCGACGATACTGACGTCGCAGCCGTCGGATTTTTCGAGGAAAAGGGAGGGGATGCGTTCGGGAGGCAAGAGAAAAGGGTCCAGATTGGTGGCGTCGCGGCCGGCGGCGAGGCCGAGCCAGGCGGCGTCAATGTAATCCGGACCCTTTTTGAACGGACGGACGCGAAGACCTGTCTGGGCCAGGGCCCGGCAGACGCCGAGGGAGAGGATGGTTTTCCCGGCCCCCCCGGAGAGTCCGGCCAGGACCAGACGCGGACGATAGTTCACGGCGCGTGTCTTTTGGCGCGCTCGCGCGCGTCGGAAAGTTCGGGTTTCACGAAGCGGTCCCGCAAGAGCCGCTGGGGCGTGTCGTGAACGGCGAGGTTCGGGCCAGGCCGTCGCGGCTTGCCGGTCGGGGTCGCGAAACGCAACGCGCCGTCGGCGACTATTCTTCCTCGGCCTTCTGCTTGCCGGCGCCGGTCATGCCGTACATGGTGGTGGAGCCGCTGGACCAGAATTCCAGCTTGCCCTCGTTGACCAGCTCGGTGAGGATCTTTTTCACTTCGCGCTGCTTTTTGTCCGGGAAGATCTTGCAGAAATCGCTGAAGTAAAACTTGGACTTGCCCGTCTTCCCCGTGAGGAACTCGAGAACTTGCTCTTTCTCGGAAGGCATGCCGTGCTCCCTTTGTTTTGATCCGGGCGGGGAGGATTCCCCGCCCGGAAGTTATTGACTCTAGGCTTCGACGTGCTTCGTGAACTTGAACTGGGTGCTCTGGCGCCACGTGTAGTAGGCCGGATCACGGAAGTCGTCGATGCAGTGGTGGGTGAACTCCAGATCGCACAGCTCGAAGAACTTTTCCCAGCCGATGCGCTCGGCCCATTCGCCCAGGCGCTCGTACTTGCGGGCTTCCTTGGCGTACACTTCGACGATCTGCTTGATCATCTTGGTCAGCGTCGGCCAGCGGGGCGGCTCGTTGGGGATAAAGGCCACGACGACCTTGGAGAACTTCGGCATGGAGATGCGGTTGGACACCTTGCCGCCGACCATGAGCACGATGCCGTCGCCCTCGCCGGAAGCGAGCGGCATGGCCGGGCACATGGTGTAGCAGTTGCCGCAGTACATGCAGCGCGAGGCGTTGACCGCAACGGAGTTGACCTTCTTGCCGTCGATTTCAACCTTGGCCGGCTTGATGGCGCCGGTGGGGCAGGCGGAAACGGCCAGGGGCACTTCGCAGATGTTGTCCAGGCGGTCGTGCTCGACGATGGGGGGCTTGCGGTGGATGCCGACGATGCCGATGTCGGAGCAGTGGACCGCGCCGCACATGTTGAGGCAGCAGGCCAGGGAGATGCGCACCATGGCCGGCAGGGTCATGGTCTGGAAGTACTCGAACATCTCGTCCATGACGGCCTTGACCGGGCCGGAGGCGTCGGTGGCCGGGGTGTGGCAGTGGGCGTAACCCTGGGTGTGGACGATGTTGGAGACGCAAGCGCCGGTGCCGCCGACCGGGAACTTCTGGCTGCCGCCAGCGAACTTGCGGGAAGCCAGATCGGCCAGCAGGCCTTCCACGGCGGCTTCGGTCTCGACCATGAATTCCACGTTGTTACGCGTGGTGAAGCGCAGGTGGCCGCCGCAGTGCTTCTCGGCGATCTCGCAGATCTCGCGGATGTGCGTGACGCTCATGAGGCGGGCAGCGCCGACGCGCACGGTGTAGACCACGTCGCCGGACAGGCCGACGTGCTTGAGCACGCCGGGTTTGACGATCTCGTGGTAGTCCCACTGACCTTTGTTCTTTTTGATGACCGGCGGATAGAACTCCTCGAAATGACGAGGACCAATATCCGTGATCCGGTTTTCCATGGGCTTGTCGGGATTGTATCCGGAAGAGATGAATGCCATTTCTTGTGTCCCCCGCTTATCTCATGTGTCTCTGGCGATAGGCCTTTTCGTCATGGGCAAAGCCGCCGGGCACTTCTTCTTCCTTGAAGAAGATGTACGGGTTGGAGCGCGGCTCTTTGACATGCTGCGGCATGGCCTTGATGTTGGTGACCTCAAGCAGCTTCTGGAAGGAGAGACGCTTCATGGTCTCGCCCACGCGCTCGCGGTTCTTGCCTTCTTCCATCCACCAGTCCCAGATGTTCTCGATGACTTCCTTGATCTCGTCGTAGGGATTCTCCACCACGACGAAGGGAACGAGCAGGGAGGACATCTGCGCGCCGTCCAGGATGGGGGCCTTGGCGCCCAGCAGGATCGAAGCGCCGGTCTCGGCGCCGATCTTCACGGCAGCGGGCATCGTGTTGATGCAGTGCATGCAGCGGGTGCAGTTGGCGTTGTCGATGGACAGCTTGGCGCCGTCGTAGCTCATGCAGCCGGTGGGGCAGCGATCAACGACTTCGGCCACGATGTCGAACTTGCCCCAGTCGCGGCCGGAGTGGGAGCCGCCGCCCGGCTTGAACTCGCCGGCAACGTAGGCTTTCACGCGGTCCTGGTCGATGCGGATGTCGTCCTTCCAGGTGCCGATGACCGAGAAGTCGGAACGGGCGATGGAAGCGACGCAGCCGTTGGGGCAGCCGTCGAACTTGAACTTGAACTTGTAGGGGAAGGCCGGGCGGTGCAGCTCGTCCTGATAGTCGTTGGTCAGGGTGTGGCACAGATCCTGGGTGTCGTAGCAGGCGAATTCGCAGCGCGAGGAGCCCAGGCAGTCGGCCGGGGTGCGCAGGTTGCCGCCCGAGCCGCCGAGGTCGGTGTTCATCTTGTGGGTGACGTCGAAGAAAATTTCTTCCAGCTGCGGGGTGGTGGTGCCCAGCAGCACGATGTCACCGGTGGAGCCGTGCATGTTGGTCAGGCCGGAACCGCGCAGGTCCCAGATGTCCATGATGCCGCGCAGGTAATCGGCGGTGTAGTACTTGCCGGAGGGCTGGGCCAGACGCACGGTGTGGAAGTGCGCGACGCCGGGGAACATTTCGGGCTGGTCGCAGTAACGGCCGATGACGCCGCCGCCGTAACCGAACACGCCGACGATGCCGCCGTGCTTCCAGTGGGTCTCTTTGTCCTTGAAGGAGAGTTCCAGAACGCCGAGCAGATCGTCGGGGCAGTCAACGGGGACCTGATAGTCCAGGCCGTCGGGGTTGGCGGCCCGGTGAGCGGCCTCCTGCTTGATGTCGGACACGAAGCTGGGCCAGGGCCCAGTTTCGAGCTGGTCCAACAAGGGGGTTTGGTGTTTCGCCATTTGCTTCCTCCAGTGGGGTTTGAAGAGTTACCGCCTTAACCAGCTAACACGCGCTCCGGCGGGACGGGCCTCGCCTTGCGCCCTCCCCACCGACCGACCCTGCTCGCCGACGTGTGGGGTGTTATTCAATGGGGATTGCAACGTAAAACGTGAAGTTTTGAACAATCGCGCCTGATTTAAAATGAGAACACGCGCCGTGTCAACGGCAAACCGAACTCACGCCGGGTCCCCCCGGAACATTTCCCCTACCACGAGAGCTTTTTCCTTGCAAAGCCTATTTGCTTCCAACGCCGCTCCAGGGGGTTGCAAAAGCACCGTTTTTGTCCCATTTCCCGGCCATGGACGACACCCCAGCCCATACCCCGGCCGCCCTCTCCGACACACCCGCCGCCTGCCGCCGCTGCGGCCGCTGCTGCCGTCTGGGCGGTCCGGCCCTGCACGCCGCCGACCTGCCCCTGCTGCGCGCCGGACGTCTGACCCTGGCCGACCTCGTCACCTTGCGGCGCGGCGAAGGCGTCACGGACAACGTCGCCGGCCGGGTCGGCCCCTCGCCGACCGAGCTCGTGAAGCTGCGCCCGGCTTCGGGCGGCCGGGCTTGCCTGTTCTACCGCGACCCGCCGGCCTGCGCCATTCACGACGCCTCGCCCCTGGAGTGCCGGACCCTTTTTTGCGACGCCCCCCAGGCCCTGGCCGCCCTCTACGCCAAGGACCGCCTGACCCGGGCCGACATCCTCGCCCCCGGCCCCCTGGCCGAGCTGTGCGCCCACCACGACGCCGAAACGGACCTCACGCGCCTGGCCGCCGTGTGCCGGGCCGCCGCCGCCGGCGACGACGCCGCCCGGGAGGCCGCCCGGGCGGCCCTGCGCTTCGACGCCGCCATGCGCGAACTGCTCCCGGCCCGCCTGGGCGTCGCCCCCCAGACCCTGCCCTTCCACCTCGGCCGGCCCCTGGCCCAGGCCCTGCCGGCCCTGCGCGCCGCCGCCGCCCCGGCCGCCCTTTACAAGCGCCGGCCATAGGCCTACATCCGGTTCGACCCGAAAAGGCCGGCCCCGTCCGGCCACGGGGAGGATGCACCATGCTTAGAGCCTTGATCGTCAGCCTGTGTCTTGCCTTCCTATCCCCGGCCCTGCCGGCCTCGGCCGCCTCGGCCCGCCACGTCTTCGGCAAATACGCCTTTGGCGAGTCCTGCCAGAAACTCTTCTCCGGGCCGACTTTCGCCGAGGAAAAGGCCCGGCCCGTCTGGGACCCCAAATACCAGATGTTCGGCCTGGTCCATGACCCGGAAGTCACGGCCCAAAGCCGCTTCACCCTGCACTACGACCGCGACGCCAAGCCCAATTTCGAAGGCGTGCCCCTGGGCCGGGTCTACTACGGCTGCGACAAGGCCACCGGCAGGTTCTCCCTGGTCGTCATGTCCCACGACCTGCTGGCCGTGCCGGGACTCGTGCGTAAGGCCACCGAAAGCTTCGGCCCCCCGACCATGACCACCATGATCCAGACCATCTGGAACCTGCCCGATCTCTACGTCCAGATCGATCAAGTCTATATGATCATCTACGACACCCGGGCCGGCAAACCCGGCGGCGCGTCCTGACCGTGACGCCCGGCCGCGACCTGCGCTTCCTGGAAGCCGCCCGCACCCTGGCCATGGCCGTGGTGGTCTGGTCCCATGCCAGCAACACGGTCTTTTTCCGGGAAGGCGACTTTTCAGCCACGCCGCTTTTCACCTCCTGTCTGGTCACCTTCGCCGTGCCCACGTTTTTTTGCATCTCGGGCTACCTGCTCGCCCTGTTCGCCCCGGCCGGCGGCGACCAGGCCGCCCGGCCCCTGCGCCAGATCAAAAAAATCCTGCCGCTGTTCCTGGCCTGGAACGCTCTGACGCTTATCGTCCTGCGCCTGGCCTACGGCATGCCGCTTTTTTCGCCGACCGCCCTGGCCGATCTGGCCACCGGCCCGGCCCAGCTCTATTATCTGTTCGCCCTGCTCCAGCTCCTGGCGCTCACCGCCCTGGCCGCGCCCTTTGCCTCCCCCGCCCGGGAGCGCGTCTGGCTCGCGGCCGGCGCGGCCACGACCCTGGGTTTTTACCTCGCCTCCACCCTGGCCCTGCACCTGTCCCCGCCGGCCAGCCACGCCTTCGAGCTCGTCGCCATCAAGATCGGCCCGGTCTGGCTGGGCTTTTTTGGCCTGGGCGGCTGGTTGGCCCGAAATCCCCAACACCTTGACGCCCTCGCCCGGCGCTGGCCGCTTTTCACCGCCCTGGCCGTGTGCGCCTTCATCATTTACTGGGCCGACGTGGACGCCCAGGCCCGGTCCCTTGGGGCCAACTACCGCCAATACTTCCTGCTCTCCGGGCTGGCCTTCCAACTCGCCGGCTGCCTGGCCCTGCTCGGCGGCTGCCGGGCGGCCGAAGCTCGTGCCGGCCGGCTGTTCACCCTCCTGGCCGAAACCGGCCGCGACACCCTGGGCATCTACCTCGCCCACTACGTCCTGGTGCTGCTCTTCTACGCCGCCGTCCCGGCCCCGGTGGCCCCGGCCCATCGCCTGCCCCTGGGCGCGGCGGCCATGGCCGTGTCCTTCGGCGGCTCCCTGGCGCTGACCCGCCTGGCCCGCCGCCACGGCGGCGCGGTTTGGGCGAGGGTGCTGTTTGGAGTGTAGAGGAGACGAGAAGAGGGAAGAGGCCTCCGGCGGCTGGGGGCCTGAGGCCCCCAGACCCCCCGAATGGAGAAAGGGTTAAAGTGGGCGGTTGCCGGCGCGAGACGCTCGTGCCTTGCGCTCGCTGCTGTCGCCAGCGTCCATTTCCCCGCCACGTTCCCGTTTTCCAGACCGTCTTCGGACGGGCTTCGGCCTGGAGGCCGATATTTTTTTGCCGACTTAATTGACAATGATTTTCAATTTCGTCTAAAAGGGGTGCAACGGCCACGCGGACGGCCGGGGAGCACACCACATGCAGCGCAAGACTTTAAATGATAACGCCGAATTCGCCTGCCCCATCGTGGGGACCTGTCTGACCATCGCCGAACTGCGCCGCATCTGCCGCAAATTCGGCGACGCCGTGCCCGAGGCCGCCTCGGACTACGAAGCCCACGTCTTCCTCGTCGGCCAGGCCAAGATCACGGCCAGCCCGGCCTCGAAGTATCTCCAGAAATACCTGGACAAAAAATACCGCAAGGAATTGCGGATGTTTTGGAAGACCGAGGACGAGGCCGAACTGCGCCGGCTGTGGCGGGAGCGGGCCGACGCCGGCGACGTGCCCGGTCCCTTCTGGGCGCTCATGTCCCACCCCACCGCCTCCAACGAATTGCTGCGCGACGTCTACGGCGAGGTCCACATGCTCTCCCACCGGGTGGGCGCGGCCAACCGGGCCGATCTGGCCAAGCTCTCGCGCCTTGAGGACAAGCTCGCGGAAACCGCCGCCGCCCTGGAGGACAGCAAGGCCGTGCTGCGCCAGGCCGTGTCGGTCTGGAAGACCCGCTGCCGCCAGGCCATGGAAGAACTCGCCGCCGAACGGGCCAAACGGCAAGCCGCCGAACGCGAACGCATTTCCCTGCGCGAGGCCATTGAAAATTCCGCCGTGGCCGCCGTGCGCCGCGACCGCGACATCCTGCGCGACCAGCTCATGGAACTGGCCGACCGTCTGCAAACCACCGAAGCCGAAGCCGGACGCCAGGCCCTGCTCCTGGAGCGGATGCACGCCGATCTGGCCAAGACCCGCCAGGAACTGGCCGACCGCGACAGCGAAGTGGCCGCCCTGGAAGCCTCGCTCTTTTCCGCCCTGGGCGAAGCCGCCGCCGCCCACGCCGCCCATGCCGAGCACCATATCGACGATCCCGACGGCCTTGGCGATCACCACGACCAGCCCCATGCCTGTACCGGCGACTGCCCCTGCCCGGCCGGCGGCTGCCGCCGCGATCCGGCCGCGGCCGGCTCAAGCCTCCACCTCGTCGGCGGGGGCCTGGCCGGCAAGCGCGTGCTCTACGTCGGCGGCCGGTCGTCCCTGGTCTCCCATTACAAAGTCCTGGCCGAAAAATTCGGCTGCGAACTCATTCACCATGACGGCGGCCGGGAACAGTCCTCCCACCGCCTCTGGGAATTGCTCGGCTGCGCCGACGCCGTGGTCTGCCCCGTGGACTGCGTCAGCCACGAGGCCTGCTCGCTCGTCAAACAAGCCTGCAAAGGCTGTCTCAAACCCCTTATCCTCGCCCGATCCTCGGGGCTTTCCAGCCTCGCCCGCTCCCTGGCCGAACTCGGCGCGCCGGCGCAGTAGGCCACCCACCTCCCTTTCCGGGCCACGGTTGCGTCCGTCCGCCCGACCGGCTATTCCTTTCGGGAAGCGCTCCGCACCAGGAGCGCTCCCCAAAGGAGATTGCCCATGGCCCCTCGCCGCAACATTTCCTCCGGCTCCAAATGGGAACCCCTGCTCGGCTACTCCCGGGCCGTGGTGGCCGGCAACACCGTCTACGTGTCCGGCACCGTCGGCGCCAATGCCGACGGAACCATCCCCGAAGGCGCCTACGCCCAGACCAAGCGCGCCCTGGAAATCATCCGCGACGCCCTGGCCCAGGCCGGAGCCGACCTGACCAACGTCGTGCGCACGCGCCTTTTTATGGCCGACATGGGCGACTTCGACGCCGTGGCCAAGGCCCATGGCGAAGTCTTCGGCGACATCCGCCCGGCCACCACCATCGTCGAAGTGTCCAAACTCGTGGACGCCGCCTTCGTGGTGGAAGTCGAAGCTTTGGCAGTGATTTAGGGGAAGTGAAGATGCCTCCGGCGGCCGGGGGCCTGAGGCCCCCGGACCCCCCAAATAGGTGAAGGGGGCCTTGCTCCATGGGAAGTTATGGCTATATGTGCGGGGCAGGCGGTAAACGCGCCATGCGTGGCGATTTCGCAACATTTTGCGGGAATATTGCTTGATCAGCGCAATTTTTGCGGGTAATTTGTGAAAAAAGTGACGAATGAGGCCCGCGCCCATGAAACATGAAATCGTCATCTGCATGGGCAGCTCGTGCTTTGCCAGGGGCAACCGCAAGCATCTGCTCATGATCGAGCAGTATCTGGCCGACCACGGACTCAGCGAATCCGTGGTGCTCACCGGCTCGCGCTGCGAGGACCAGTGCCGCTGCGGCCCCAACATCCGCATCGACGGCCAGCTCTACGGCGACATCAACGGCGAACGCCTCCTGGAACTCCTAAGCCGCCACCTGGCCGGCTGATCCCGCCCGCGCCGACGCCCCGCCGCCTTGCGATCCCGCCCGTCCGGGCGTACCCAGGACGCAACCCCAGGCCCCTACGACGGAGACGGCATGCATTCCCATTATCCGATTTATACCATCGAAGCCGAGTGCCAGGACTGCTACCGCTGCCTGCGCCAATGTCCGGTCAAGGCCATCCAGGTCGAAAACGGCCGGGCCACCGTGGTGCCGGAGCTGTGCATCGCCTGCGGCCAGTGCGTGGCCGCCTGCCCGTCCCAGGCCAAGCAGGTGCGCAGCGACCTTTTCGGCGTTTACAAACTCTTGCGCTCGGACAAGCTGGCCTACGTCTCCCTGGCCCCGTCCTGGGTGACGGAATTTCCCGACGTGTCCCCCGAGGCCATGATCGCCGCCCTGCGCAAGCTCGGGTTTTCCGGCGTTTCCGAGACAGCCTTGGGAGCCCAGGAAGTCTCGGCCGCCGTGGCCGGCATCCTGGCCCAGGGCGGCCCCAGGCTCCTGTTGTCCACCGCCTGCCCGGCCGCCGTGGACTTCATCCGCGGCTACATGCCCGAGCTTGTGCCCAACCTCACCCCGCTGCTCTCGCCGCTTCTGTCCCACTGCCGGATGCTGCGCCGCAACTACGGCCAGGATATCGGCGTGGTGTTCTTCGGCCCCTGCGTGGCCAAGAAATCCGAGGCCGACAACCATCCGGCCCTGCTCGACGCGGCCATGACGTTCACCGACCTCAAAGCCATGCTGCGCGAGGAGAACATCCGCCCCGAGGACCTCATCCCCGGCCCGGCCGACCGCTTCATGCCCCACCCGGCCAGGGAAGGGGCGCTGTATCCCGTCGAAGGCGGCATGTCCGACACCATCAAGGCCTATGCCGGCAACGACAAGGTCTGTTTCACCACGCTTTCGGGCATCCCCACCATCGAATCGGCCTTGCAGGGCGTCCACAACCACGTGCTGCCCCGCCCGGTCTTTATCGAGATGCTGGCCTGCGTGGGCGGCTGTGTGCGCGGGCCCTGCGTGTCCAGCCGCCGGCCCCGGCTCCTCGACCAGCTCGACGTGTTCGCCCGGGCCGCCCAGCCCGGCGACGATCTGCCCGTGCGCCAGCCGGCCGTGTCCATCACCGAGCGCAAGAACCCCGCGCCGGTGGACCTGCCCGTCTACAGCGAGGACCAGTACACCCGGGTGCTGCGGCTTATCGGCAAATTCACGCCTGAAGACGAGGTCAACTGCGGCGGCTGCGGCCACGAATCCTGCCGGGGGCTGGCCCGGGCCATGCTCGAAGGCCTGGCCGAACCATCGATGTGCGTGCATTTTCTGCGAAAGCGGGCCACCAGAAAGGCCAACGCCCTGCTGCGCTGCATCCCGGCCGGCGTGGTCATCGCCAACAACAAGCTGCAGATCATCGAGTGCAACGAACACTTCGCCCGGCTGTTCGGCGAGGAGACGGTCATGGCCTACGAGGCCAGCCCCGGCATGGAGGGGGCGGCCCTGGATAAGATCGTGCCGTTTATCAGCCTGTTTCGCCGGTCGCTGGAGACCGAGACCGACATCCACCGCGACGCCCTGCGCTTCGACGACCGCGTTTTCAGCGTCACCATCTTTACCATCGAACCGCGCAACGTCATCGGCGGCATCGTGTTTGACGTCACCGGCTCGGAACTGCGGCGCGACGAGATCGCCAACCGCGCCCGGGAGATCATCCGCAAAAACCTCGAAACCGTGCAGGAAATCGCCTGCCGCCTGGGCGAGAACATGGCCGACACGGAAATCCTGCTGCGCTCCCTGGCCGAAGGCTTCTCCAGCGGGGCCAAGCCCATCGGCGACAAGGACATGCGGGGGCGGCGGCCGTGACCGAGGAAGTCTTTATCGAGGTGGACGCCGCCCAGCGCAACCGGTTCGGCGAGGACATCTGCGGCGACGCCTTCAAGACCCTGCGCGTCCAGGATGAAGGCCGGGTCATTGCCGTGCTCTCCGACGGCCTGGGGCACGGCGTCAAGGCCAGCATCCTGTCGCTCATGACCGCCACCATGGCGCTGAAGTACACGGCCACCGACGCCGACGTGGTGCGTGCCGCCGAAGTCATCATGGACGCCCTGCCCGTGTGCCAGGTGCGCAAGATCAGCTACGCCACCTTCACCGTGGTAGACATCCACCCCGACGGGGCCACCCGCGTCGTGGAGATGGACAATCCGCCGGTGATTCTCCTGCGCGCCGGCAAAGCCCAGCACATGGACTTCGAGGAGGTCTCCTCGCCGCGCTACAATGATCGCCTCATCCGGGTCTACGACCTGAACATGCAGCCCGGCGACCGGCTCATCTTCACCTCCGACGGCATCACCCAGGCCGGCCTTGGCTCGGAGCGCATGCGCCTGGGCTGGCGCATCAAGGGCTGCCGGGAGTTCGTCGAGGAGGTCGTGGCCAAGGACCCGTCCATCTCGGCCCGCAACCTGTCCCAAAAGATCCTGTCCCAGGCCCTGCGCCAGGAACCCTTCCAGCGGGCCTATGACGACATGACCGCCGCCGTCATCTACTTCCGCCGCCCGCGCCGCTCCATCGTGCTCACCGGCCCGCCCTACGCCGCCCATCGCGACAAGGAATTCGCCCAGATGCTGGCCGAATTCCCCGGCCGCAAGATCATCTGCGGCGGCACCACGGCCAACATCGTGGCCCGGGAGCTCGGCCGCACCATCCGCGACAGCCTGCAGGTCGGGGCGGTCAGCGATATCCCGCCGGCCGCCGAGATGGACGACGTGGATCTCGTCACCGAAGGCATCCTCACCCTCACCCGGGTGGCCCGGCTCCTGGAACAGGACGAAGCGCCGCGCGAAAAAAACCCGGCCGTGCAGCTCTACGACATCCTGCTCGACAGCGACTCCATCGAATTCATCGTGGGCGCGCGCATCAACGAAGCCCACCAGGACCCCAACCTGCCCATTGACCTGGAAATCCGCCGCAACATCATCCGGCGCATCTGCAAGGTGCTGGAAGAGAAGTACTTGAAAGAAACGAAGATGAGCGTTTTCTAGGCAGGGTGAGGAAGAGGGGGGATGCCTCCGGCGGCTGGGGCGTAAGGCCCCCAGCCCCCCCATAGGGAGAAAAGGTCAAGAGGTTTTCGGGCGAGTTAGCGCGCGTTAGGCCGGGCAGCACTGGAGACCGTGATCGCCGGCCACAGGCCGCAAAAAAGGGCCGCGTCCCGCCGGAAACCGCCAAGCCAGGCAGGACGCGGCCCCGCGCCGGAAGGGAGATGTTACTCCCCGACGGCGCACGCCCGATCGGGATATGCCCGGGCCGGAAGGGCCTCGGCAAAATGCCCGAGGATCGTCTTATAAAGCTTGCTGCCGCAACCGGCCCGTCCCCGGGCCAGGGTCAGCGCTTTTTCGAATTCTGCCGCCGCCTCGTCATGGCGTCCCGCCTTGTGCAGGGTCAGGGCCAGACGGTAGGAGGCGTTGGCCGTCACCACATCCAGGCCGGCCTCGTTTTCGGCCAGCGTCACCGACTGGCGCAACAGCGTCTCGGCCTGGTCCAGATCGCCGGCGTCCATGGCGTCCATGCCCGCCTCGCGAAGCCGCCGCACCTGGCTCGTCAACATGCATTTTCCGCCTACGCAAGCCATACTGTCGCTCCTTTGCCGCCCGCGAATCAGGCGGCGTATATGGCTTCGCCCCAAAAGGCGGACCAAGCCGGAAAGGCGTCGCTCGTCCGGGCCGCAACCTCGCCCTGCGACAAACTGCCCGTGTTCACTCGACAAGCCCCCTTAACCCCTTTTCCCATGCGGGGGGTCTGGGGGCCTCAGGCCCCCAGCCGCCGGAGGCCTCTTCGCCATTATAATCTTCTTTCTAAGCCGCGCTTTGCAGGACGTCCTTGGCCCAGGACACGGCTTCGGCCTTATCCGGGTCGCCGTCGATTTTGAGCGCCATGCCGATGACCTTGGCCCCGCACTGCTCGGCTTTTTCGGCTATGGCGTCCACGGCTCCGCAAAAGTGCGTGTAGCTGGAGTCGCCGCAACCGAAAACCGCCACCTTGCGCCCGTCGAGCCTGGCTTTTTCCAGCTCATCGTAGATGGGCACGAAGTTTTCCTGCAGCTCGATCTCGTCATCGCCCCAGGTGGAGCAGCCAAACAGCACGAGATCGTAGCCTTCGGCCAGCCCTTCGGCAGTCACGTCGGCCGCGTTTTTGAGATCCACCGCCATGCCTTCGCTTTTCAACGTTTCGGCCACATACTCGGCCACCGACTCGGTATTGCCCGTGGTGGAACCAAAAAGAACCAGCGCTTTACCCATGGCCCTCTCCGTAAGGTTGGCGTTTCCGGCCGCCCGGGGGGGCAGCCGTTTCGTGTTGCCTCGTATTTAATGAAAATGATTTTCAGTGTCAATATCATTATACAGCCCCCTTGAACCGGCAAGGGGCAGCAGGATATTTGTCGCCCAGGGAGGATGGAACCATGGCCCGCAATATGGAAATCAAGGCCCGGCTGGTGGATCGGGCAGTTGTCGAGGCAGCGGCCGCCGCCCTGGCCCACGGGCCGGCGGTGCGGATCCGCCAGGACGACACGTTTTTTCCGTGCGCCGATGGCCGGCTCAAGCTGCGGGAATTCGCCGACGGGCGCGGGGAGCTGATTGTCTACCAGCGCCCGGACGCTTCCGGCCCCAAGGCTTCGCATTACGACATCGCGCCGACGGACGCGCCGGCCGATCTGCGCCGGGTGCTGGAGCAGGCCCTGGGCGCGGCCGGCCGGGTGCGCAAGGAGCGAACCCTCTATTTGATCGGCCGCGCCCGGGTGCATCTCGACCGGGTGGAGGGGCTGGGGGATTTTGTGGAGCTGGAGGTGGTCCTGGCCGAGGGCGAGGCCGAGGCGTCGGGGCTGGCCGAAGCGCGCCGGCTCATGGCCGCCCTTTGCATCGACGAAAGCACCCTCGTCGCCGAAGCCTACGTCGATCTGCTGTCTGCCTCGCCGGACGGCGTTTAACCAACCGCCCCGGCGCGCCCCTTTAGAGCTTCTCCCAGGCAGGGGGGCCGGGGGGCTTAGCTCCCCGGCCGCCGGAGGCATCTTCCCTCCTCCCCCTACGCAATCTTGGCAGCCAGTTCTTCCCAGCGGGCGTAGAGCCGGGCCACTTCGGCCTCGGCGGCCTGGACGGCTTCCAGGCGGCGGGCCAGCTCATGGCCGTCGGAGGCCACGGCCGGGTCGGCCAGGGCGGCGCGGGCCGTTTCGAGGGCTTGTTCGGTTTCGAGGATGGCCGCTTCCATGCCGTCGTATTCGCGTTGTTCCTTGAAGCTGAGTTTCTTGGCCTGTGACGCGGGCTTGGGTTTGGCCTTGGCCGGCCGGTCCTCGCGGGCCTTGGCTTCCCGGGCCTCGGCGCGCTGCCGGGCCAGGAACTCTTCTTCCCACTGGGCGTAGTCGGCAAAGACTTCCACGCCGCCCTGGCCGTCCAGGCCCACGATGGCCGTGGACACCCGGTCGATGAGCGACCGGTCGTGGCTGACGAGCACCACCGCGCCGGGAAAGTCCATCAGGCTGTCCTCCAGCATCTCCAGGGTGGGGATGTCGAGGTCGTTGGTGGGTTCGTCGAGGAGCAGCACGTCGGCCTGGCGCAGCATGAGCCGGGCGATGAGCACCCGGGCCTGTTCGCCGCCGGACAGCAGCCCCACGGGCAGGTCGAGCTGTTCCGGGCGCAGGGCGAAGCGCTTGGCCCAGGTGACCAGATGCACGGGCTGGCCCCGGTAGATGACGCTGTCGGCGTCGGGGGTGAAGGCGCGCCGCAGGGTCTGGTCCTTGTCGAGCTGTTCGCGCTTCTGGTCAAAGGCGACCACGGACAGGCCCGGTGCGGTGGACACCCGGCCGGCGTCGGGCTTGTCCTCGTCGGCCAGCAGCCGCAGCAAGGCGGACTTGCCCGAGCCGTTGGGGCCGACCAGCCCCAGGCGCGTGCCCGGGGAGAGCACGAGGTCGAGGTTGGAAAACAGCTCCCGGCCGCCAAGGCTTCGGGTGAGGTTTTCGGCCACGAGCAGGCGCTTGGTCTGGCGGCCGGTGGCGCTGAAGTCAATGCCGGCCCGCAGGGCGGCCCGGTTGCGGGCCTGGGTGGCGGCCAGATTTTCCTTGAGGACCCCGGCCGCGTCGATGCGGGCCTTGGCCTTGGTGGCCCGGGCCTTGGGGCCGCGCCGCAGCCATTCCACCTCGCGGCGCAGCTTGTTGGCGAGCGACCGCTCCAAGGCGCCCTGGCTTTCCATGAAGGCTTCGCGGGCCTCGACCAGGGCGCTGTAGGGGCCGTCCACGGACAGCACGCCGTCGGGATAGGCGCCGGAGAGCTCCACGGTGCGGGTGCAGACGTTTTCCAGGAAGAACCGGTCGTGGCTGACCACCACGAAGGCGAAGGGCGCGCCGGAGAGAAACTGTTCGAGCCACAGGATGGAGCGCAGGTCCAGGTGGTTGGTGGGCTCGTCCAGAAGCAGCACGTCGGGCTCGCCGGCCAGTCCCCGGGCGATGGACAACCGCTTGCGCCAGCCGCCGGAAAACGACTCGACCAGGGCCGAGGGGTCGGTAAAGCCCATGCGGCCGGCCAGGGCCGCGACCCGGCCGCCGGAAACGGCCTCGGCCCGGCCGAAGGCGGCCTCCACGGCCCGGGACAACACGCCTTCCACGGTGTCTCCGGGTTCGAAAACGTCCTGCTGGGCCACATAGGCCAGGCGCGCCCCCTGGCGCAGGGTGCGCTCGCCGCTGTCGGCCTCGGCCAGACCGGCCATGATTTTGAGCAGCGTGGACTTGCCCGAGCCGTTGGGGCCGACCAGGCCCACGCGCTCCCGCTCGGCCACGGCCATGGAGATGCCGGAAAACAGCTGACGCACGCCAAAGGCCTTGGAAATGCCGCGAAGATTGATGGTGCAAACGCTCATGGCCGCTTTAGGTAGACAATGCCGGGCAGGGCGTCAAACGGCATGACACGGGCTTGGCAATGCCGGAAGGTTGCCGCGCTCGCCGGGCTTGGCGCGGTGGGGGCGGGCCGGTCCGGCTACTGGGTCCGGCTGACGGCGGCGGTGGTCGGGGCCACGATGACCTGATTGCGGCCGCTCTGCTTGGCCCGATACAGGGCCTTGTCGGCCCGGGCCACCAGGGCGGCCGGCCCGGGATCGGCCTCATAGTCGGCCAGGCCGAAGCTGGCGGTGATGCGCCCGACGAGGGGAAAATCGGTGTCCTGGAGTTCCCGGCGCAGGGCCTCGGCCAGAACCCGGGCGTCTTCCACGGTGGTTTCCGGGCACACCAGCAGGAACTCTTCGCCGCCAAAGCGGCCGACCACGTCGGTTTCGCGCACCACGGCCAGCAGGATATCGGCCACGCGCACAAGGACCGCGTCCCCCACGGCATGGCCGAAGGTGTCGTTGACGTCCTTGAAATTGTCGAGATCGATCATGATGACGGAAAAGGGCGTGCCGTAGCGCTGGGCGCGCCGCCATTCGGCGGACAGGACCTGATCGAGGCGGCGGCGATTGCACAGGCTCGTCAGGCGGTCGGTCAGGGACAGGACGGCCAGGGCCTGGTTTTTGGCGTCGAGCTCGCGATTTTTGGCGTCGAGTTCCAGGGTGCGCTGGCGGACTTTGTCTTCCAGGCCGCCGACCAGATCGTGGATGCGGCCGTTCATGTCGGCCAGGGCCCGGGCCAGCAGCCCGATTTCGTCGGAACCGGCCATGTCGATGGCCTCGCCGAAGTGGCCGTCGCGGACGTTGCCGGCGTAGCGGGTGAGTTCCACGATGCGGCTGGTCACGGCCCGATGGAGCAACCGCGCCACCCAGAAAATGCAGCCAAGCCCCAGGAGCGCCGAAAAAAGGACAATGCCGCCGGCCAGTTTCGTGGCCCAGCCGATGCGCGTTTTGGCCCGCTCCACTTCCAAGGCGGTGATGCGGCGCAAGTCCTCGGCAATGGGGTCCACGGCCCGGGCCTGAAGGGCGAAATCGTTGGCGTTGGCGCTCATGGACGTGGCTGTGTCCATGAGCCTGGCGGCGACCTTGTCAAAGGTGTCGCACAGCCGCAGGGCCTCGGTCTTTCGGGCGGTCTCCAGGCCCGGCGTGGCCGCGATGCGCCGGCGCAGGGCCTCGACCTTGTTGACCGCCGTCTGCATGACCGGCCGCTGCCGGGACAGCTGGTACTGCTGGAGGAGGACGCCGATTTCGCGGGCGGGAAAGGCCAGTTCGTCCTGGCCCTCCAGGCAGACGCCGAGCTGGCGCACGGCAGCGCCGATCTGGGTGTCGAGGCCGGTCTCGGGATCGGCCACCAGGATGACCAGTTCATTCTCGCTTAACAGCGTCTGGGAAAAGCGTTTGGCCGTGGACGTGAAAAAGCGCATGTCGATCTTGCGCTTGGCCATGTCGCTGCCGTCGGGCATGGCGGCCATGGCCCGGCGGAGGTTTTCGCTTAAGGCGATGACCCGGGCGGCGGCGGCCAGGGCCGGTTGTCCGTAGCGCTCCTGGGCCTGGGCAAAACCGACGAGAGGCACCTGGAGCAGAAAATCCCGGTACAGCCGGCGGGCGCGTTCAAGCTGGCTTTCCATCTCCAGCACACCGTTTCGCAGCTCCAGGTTGGCCACGATGTCAGCCTCGGCTCCCCGCACCACGGCCAGCCCGACAAAGCCGGCTCCGACGCCCATGAGAAAAATCGCGAACAATAAGGCAAACGACAGCCGCAACTTGGCCGTAATGCCCTGGTTTTCCCACACCCTCCGCAATGAAATGACCATGGCCTTACCGCGGGACGTAGGTGAAGACCACGTTGGCCGTCAGCCCGGCGACGCCTTGGGCGGGATCGTCCATGCGCAGCACATTGAAGCGCGGGGTGGCGCAGTCGCCAAAACCGTCGCAGCGCAGTTTTCCGCCCAGCCCCGGATAGTCGGCGGTGGCGGCCAAGGCGTCTCGCAGGGCCTGGCGGCCGATGACCAGGGAGCCGTCCTTGCCGGCCACGGCCGCCTTGGTTATGGCGGCAAACAGGATGCCGGCGGCGTCAAAGGCGCTGGCGTAGTAGTCCGTGGCCGGCGTGGCCCGATACTTGGCCTGGTACTGGGCGCGCAGGGCGTCCAGGGCCGGCCCGGGGGCCGGCGGGGTGGGGCCGACGAAATACATGCCTTTGGACGCCTCGCCCACGGCCTCGATAAAGCTTTTTTCAATGAGCGCGCCGTCGCTCATGAGCTTGACGCCGACCATCTCGGGCATGGCCCGGGCAGTGAGCAGCACATGGTTGCCCTCGGGCTGGAAGAGCGGGAAAAAGAGCAATTCGGCCTTTGAGGCGGCCACGGCCTCAAGCAGCGGGCGCATGTTGGCGTCGCCCTTGTCCACGGCGGCGAACAGCACGGTGCGGCCGCCCAGACGCTCGAACTCGGCCCGAAACCCCTCGGCCAGCCCCCGGGTGTAGATGTCGCCGTCATGGACCATGGCCGCGGCGCGAACGCCCAGGCCTTCGTAGGCATACCGGGCGGCGGCCGGGCCGGAATGCTCTTCATTGGAAGAGGTGCGGAAATAGCCGGGCTGCCATTTGGGGGCGCGCTTGCCGCCGATGGAGGTGAGGAAGGGGGCGCTGTTGTTGCCGGAGATCATGGACAGGCCGGCCTCGGTCATGACCTGGGCGGCGGCGGCGGCGTCGCCGGAGCAGGTGGTGCCGAAAATCGCCACCACCGAAGGGTCGGAAACGATGCGCAGGGCCGCGTTGGCCCCGCCTTCCTGGCGGCAGCCGGTGTCCTCGATGACCAGTTCCACGGGATGGTCGAGCAGCCGTCCGCCCTTGCGGTCCAGGGCCAGTTCGAGGCCGCGCAGCTGGTCCTGGCCGATGGGCGCGACCTTGCCGGTCAAGGCCTGGATGACACCCAGGCGAATGGCCCCACCGGGCGCGATTTCCACGCAGCCCAGGGGATCAAGGCAGGGTTTGGGCTTGCCGTTGGACAATCCCCACCAGACGCCCGCTCCGGCCAATGCCGCCACCACCAGCGCCGCCCCAAGTCCCAGCCATCGCGCCATGAGCTCCACTCCCCACGCCCGGCCTCCCAGCCGCGCCATGCATTTCCTACTATTTGTCTATACGCTTCATCCGAAAAGACCAATCATTTTTCAGCCGCGCCTGGAGCTGTCCCGCCGCGCTCCCGGTCCGACAGCACTTGGTCGATGACGGCCAGCAGTTCGACGAGTTCCACGGGCTTGGTCACGTAGCCGTCCATGCCCGCGGCCAGGAAGCGTTCCTTGTCCCCCTCCATGGCGTAGGCCGTCATGGCGAGGATAGGCGTTCGCGCCGCTGCAGGTCCGGCCTCGCCGGACCGGATGCGCCGCGTCGCCTCCAGGCCGTCCATGGCCGGCATCTGGACATCCATGAGCACGAGGTCAAACGGCTCCCGGGCGAGCAACGCCAAGGCTTCGCAGCCGTTTTCCGCCGTACGGACGTCATGGCCCTCCCGGCGCAGCATGGCCTCAATGGCCAGGCGGGCCAGAGCCTCGTCCTCGGCCAGCAAGAGGTTGAGGCGTTTGAAAACCGTCGCCCGTGGACGCAGGGGGGCCGGCTGCGGCAACACGTCGGAAGGCAGGCCGAAGGTCAGGCTGAAATGGACGACAGCGCCCTGACCAGGTTCGCTCTCGATGCCGATGGAACCGCCCATGAGACCGACCAGGCGCTTGCAGATGGCCAGGCCCAGGCCAGCGCCCTGATGGTCACGGCGATAGCCCTGAGCGACCTGGGTGAACGGCGCAAAGAGACTGTCGAGCTTGTCCTTGGGAATGCCCACGCCGCTGTCGGCCACCGAAAACAGCACCCGGGGATGGCCGGTCAAGGCATCCGGCTGGGCCACGGCCGTGACGGACACCGTTCCCCTGGCGGTGAACTTCAGCGCATTGCCGAGCAGGTTGGTCAAAATCTGCTGGAACCTCGTGACGTCGCCGACAACGATTTCCGGGACGGCGTCATCGACGGAAACGGTGCAGGTTACGCCCGGCGGATCGCCGGCCGGCAGCAAGAGCTCGCGGACTTCCGCCATGGCCCGGCGCAAATTGAACGGGGCCTGGACAATGGCCATCTTACCGGCTTCGACCCGGGAGATGTCCAGGATGTCGGACAAGAGTCTGGTCAGGCGGCGACTGGCGGCCAGGGCCATGCGGGCCTGGCCGGCCTGTTCCTCGGTCAGCCCCGAGGCGACCATGAGCTGCAGGATAGTCACGATGCCGTTTAACGGCGTGCGGATTTCGTGGCTCATGTTGGCCAGAAACTCGCTTTTGGCCCGGCTGGCGGCCTCGGCCTGATCCTTGGCCGCGGCCAGGAGGGCCGCCCGTTCCTGTTCTTCGGTGATGTCGTGATAGATGGCCATGTGCGTCGATGCGCTTTGGCCGCCAAGCCGACGCCCGGTCATTTCGACCCAACGCGTCCGGCCATCGCCACACACGATCCGGTAGCATTCCCGGCCGAGGTCCAGTTCCGCCCGCAGCCGATCCTCCAAGCGCGGCCGCAGCAAACGGCTATCGTCCGGATGGGCGAGACCCCAGAGTTCTTCGGCCGACAGGGCGTAGGCTTCTTCGGCCGAAAGCCCGAACAACTTGCAAAAAGCGGGATTCACCCACCGCAACCGCAACGGAGAGTCTTCTACCAAAGCAATGGCGTCCAGGGAGTTTTCAAAAAGCGTCCGGTAGCGTTCCTCGCTGTCCCGCAGCGCCTGTTCCACGGCCTTGCGTTCGGTGATGTCGCGGGCCACGGACACGAAGAAGTTTTTGCCCTGGATAGCCACGCCGTTGACGCTGACCTCCACCGGAAACACCGAGCCGTCCTTGCGCCGATAGTGGGACTCAATAACTGTCCTGACCGCCAAGGGATTGTCAAAACTGCTGCGAATGGCCGCCTCGTCCCAGTCAGCCTCGTAGTCCCAGGTCAACATGCCCACCACCGCGTCCTGAGCATAGCCCAACATCTCGGCAAACCGCCGGTTGGCTTCAACGATCCGGTGTCCGCTGTCGATGACCACGATGCCGTCGTTGCTGGAGTCCATGAGCGTTTGCCGCCGGAGGGCCTCCCGAGCCAAGGCGTCGCGGGTCTCCACCAGTTCCAGGCGGTCCTGCTCCAGGTTCTGGGCCATGCGGTCAATGGCCTTGGCCAGCCGGCCGAGAGTTCCCCGGCTTCCGGTCAGGCCCGACCGGGCGGTGAGATCGCCGCCGCCAAGACGTTGGGCCGTCTCGACAATGCGAACCAGAGGGTCGTGGATGCCAAAGCGGCCGACGATCCAGGCCAAGACCGTGGCCAGCACCAAGGACGCCCCGGCCCAGCCCGCCCAGACGGCGGTGACGGCGTCGGCCGCCACAATGGCGGCATGCTCGGGGATGCTCACCAGTATCGAAAGGTAGGGCTTTTCCTGATCGGACAAGGCCACGCTTTGGACGGCGAATATGCGCCGGACGCCATCGGTGGCGACAGCGGAGAAAATCGCCTGGCCATTTCCTGCCCGAATGCGGTCCCAGACGTCACGGGCGATAGGCTTGCCCACGGGAGCCTCCGGGGACGCCGGATGGCGATACAGACGCCGGCCCTCGCGATCGGTCAGCCCGACAAAGGAACCGGCCGGCATCATGGATTGATCGAAGACCGTGGCGATGTCTTGCAACCGGACCGTAACGATGAGCACGCCCGACAGTTCGCCTGATGCACCGTAAACGGGATAGGCAAACGGCAGCACCTGGACGCCGCTGACCTTGCCAACGGCATACTCGCCCACGGAAAAGCGTCCCGTTGCCTTGGCTTGTCGGAATTCGGGCCGCTCGGCCAGGTTTTGTCTGGAAAAGGGCAGGGCCGAGGCTAGAGCCTCGCCATCAGCGTCCATGAGGGCGAAATTGACGCAGTTGGGATTGCCGACCAGGACGTCGCGAAACAGCGCGGTGCAGGCGGGAAGGTTTTTTTCGCGCACCGCCGGTTCGGCGGCCAGCCCGGCCAGGACGGCCTGCAGACGAGCCGTTTCGCTGGCCTGCTGATGGGCGTAATACTGGGCCAGACGCATGGTGGTCTGGCCGATGTGGGCGATCTCATGTTCGCGCCGTTCCCAGCCCGATCCCAGCACCACGCCCAGCACCGGCAGCACGCCGCCAAGGACCACCAGTATCAGGTTCAAACGAATAGAACCCGGCAAGCGCAGCATGGATGGCCCCTTCGGTTCCCTGGTGGCGTAACGGCGGTCTCCGAGACGCTCGGCCCCAAGCACCGGCCCTGGGGGAGCATCCCCAAGGCCCAGAGCCGTCGCCCCGGAGCCAAGACCCTGCCGTGGGCGCGAACACGAGCCGGCGACGCCGGCTTTTGGCGTACGCTCCATGGGTGCGAGGGTCTTTAGAACCTTCTACAGTGTCCAGAGCCTTGGAGCAAGGGTTCCTGTCAGATCGCCGCGCACTTGGCCTGTCAGGGCCGGCCGGCCTTCTCAAATCGCCCCCTGACGTCGGCCAGTTCTTCCGGTTCCAGATACGCCCCCTGTCGATACAGAAACTGGCCGTCGAAATAGGCCTGCGCATAACGCTGAAACGACAGTAAATGCACGCCACGAAGCAGACTGTAAGGCGGATAGGTCACGATGAGCTTGCCGTCTTCCCGATGCCCCACCGCCGCCGCCGCGCAGGGATAATTGTAGATCGGGTCAACGGGCACGAAAAGTTGGTGGGAATACACCACGTAATTGAGCGCCATCTGCTCCGTGACATGCCAGGTGAAGGCATAGCGCTTTTTCTTCCGGTAGCCGCGCTGGATCTCCTTGGCCCACAACGTCCAGACCGGCGAAGCGCGGTGCAGGGCCATAAACCCGCTGTTGAGCACCGGCAGATGGCAAAACCCCTCAGCCACGCCCTCGTCGAAAATCTCGCCATACCACAACCGGGCGGCGTCCACGGCGCTTTTTTGATTACGTGTGAAAGCAAGCCCATAATGATGCTCCGGGCATAAGACGGCCTGCTCCTGATGGCGCAGCGCCAAATCAGCGAACAGCGCCATGCCGTCGCAGGACTGGAACCAGAAGTCCGCGTCGCACCAAAGGTAGATGTCGTAGCCCGGCAGCATATCGCGCAAAAATGGGCGACACAGCTGGGCGTCGGCATAAGGCGGCAAATGTTCTTCCGGCAGAAAAAAGACATGGCGTTTACGGTCAAAACGCACGATTCCGACGCCGTGGGCGGCAAACCAGGCCCTGGCCGCGTCGTCAAGGCCGATATCGACGACGAAGCAATCAAACAGCGACCGCATCCGTTCCTCGATGGACAGCACCAACCCCTTGGCCAGGAAGAAATAGTTGGCGTCAGTGGCAAAGACGAAAGCGCATCTGGTCTGCATGTTCGTGCCGGTTCTCCCTCAAGCGTTTGGCGTATGGCACGCCGAGGCCTCGCACGGCGGCCGCGCACCTCACGTCCTCTTGCCTGCTGCCCGGCAGAAAAGCAAACCTCTACGCTGACCTCGTCCGTATCCCTGGTCGTGGCCCCGACCGCGTCCGCGTACCCTCCAGTGACTGTGACCGTGGTCCCTCCCCCCTTCCCGCCCCCACGACATAAAAAAAGCCCCCGAATCTTTCGATTCGGGGGCTTTTGAAAAGTAGCCCTGGCGGCGACCTACTTTCCCACACAAGAATATGCAGTATCATCGGCGAAGGAGGGCTTAACTTCCGAGTTCGGAATGGGGTCGGGTGTACCCCCTCCTCTATGACCACCAGGACAAATATATAAGTTAAAATAAGGGATGGGATTCGAGTTGGCAAAAATCAAGTCGAACGGACTATTAGTACCGGTCTGCTCAAACATTGCTGCTTTTGCACATCCGGCCTATCAACCATGTAGTCTACATGGATCCTTCAGGGAGAACTCGTCTTGAGGCAGGCTTCCCGCTTAGATGCTTTCAGCGGTTATCCTTTCCGAACATAGCTACCCTGCGATGCCGTTGGCACGACAACAGGTGCACCAGAGGTTCGTTCATCCCGGTCCTCTCGTACTAGGGACAACCCCTCTCAATTCTCCAACGCCCACGGAAGATAGGGACCAAACTGTCTCACGACGTTTTAAACCCAGCTCGCGTACCACTTTAATCGGCGAACAGCCGAACCCTTGGGACCTGCTCCAGCCCCAGGATGTGATGAGCCGACATCGAGGTGCCAAACCGCATCGTCGATATGAACTCTTGGATGCGATCAGCCTGTTATCCCCGGCGTACCTTTTATCCATTGAGCGATGGCCCTTCCATTCGGGACCACCGGATCACTAAGGCCCACTTTCGTGCCTGGTCGAGATGTCTCTCTCGCAGTCAAGCTCCCTTATGCCTTTGCACTCGACGGCTGGTTTCCAATCAGCCTGAGGGAACCTTTGCATGCCTCCGTTACTCTTTGGGAGGCGACCGCCCCAGTCAAACTACCCGCCAGACAATGTCCTCGAACCGGCTAACGGTCCGAGTTAGAAGCTTAAACAACCGAGGGTGGTATTTCAAGGATGGCTCCGCCGACGCTGGCGCGCCGGTTTCACAGCCTCCCACCTATCCTACACACGGTTGCCCAAGCTCCAATGTCAAGCTATAGTAAAGGTGCACAGGGTCTTTCCGTCTTTCCGCGGGTAGACGGCATTTTCACCGCCACATCAATTTCACTGAGTCTCTGGTCGAGACAGCGTGGAGATCGTTACGCCATTCGTGCAGGTCGGAACTTACCCGACAAGGAATTTCGCTACCTTAGGACCGTTATAGTTACGGCCGCCGTTTACCGGGGCTTCGGTTTAGAGCTTCGCTTGCGCTGACTCCACCCCTTAACCTTCCGGCACCGGGCAGGCGTCAGTCCGTATACGTCGTCTTACGACTTCGCACAGACCTGTGTTTTTAGTAAACAGTCGCCACCACCGTTTCACTGCGACCCCCCGCGGCTTATGCAGTAAATGCTTCACCATAGGGGGCACCCCTTATCCCGAAGTTACGGGGTCATTTTGCCGAGTTCCTTAACCAGAGTTCTCTCAAGCGCCTTGGGATACTCTCCCCGCCCACCTGAGTTGGTTTGCGGTACGGTCTGCTTGTGCTAAACTTAGAAGCTTTTCTCGGCAGCCTGGGATTAGTCACTTCAGTCGTAAGACACGGCATCACGTCTCGGCCTTGAAGGAGAACGGATTTGCCTGTTCTCCAAGCCTACACGCTTGCACCGGCACTTCCAACAGCCGGCTGACCTACCCTCCTGCGTCCCTCCGTCGCACACACAAACAGGTACAGGAATATTAACCTGTTTTCCATCAGCTACGCCTTTCGGCCTCGCCTTAGGGACCGACTCACCCTGGGAAGATTAACTTTACCCAGGAAACCTTGGGCTTACGGCGAACGGGTTTCACACCCGTTTTATCGTTACTTATGCCAGCATTATCACTTCCCGTTAGTCCAGCAGACTTTACAATCTGCCTTCATCCCGTCCGGGAACGCTCCCCTACCGCCTATCGTTAAGATAGGCCCGAGGCTTCGGTACCATGCTTAGCTCCGTTACATTTTCGGCGCAGGACCACTAGACCAGTGAGCTATTACGCTTTCTTTAAAGGATGGCTGCTTCTAAGCCAACCTCCTGGCTGTCAGAGCGGTCCCACTTCCTTTCCCACTGAGCATGGATTTGGGAACCTTAGCCGTCGATCTGGGCTCTTACCCTCTCGACCCTGGACCTTCGCACCCAGAGTCTGACTCCCAGACAATAAAAGAACGGCATTCGGAGTTTGATAGGGTTTGGTAATCTGGTGAGACCCCTAGCCCTTTCAGTGCTCTACCTCCGTCCTTCCTGCCTGAGGCTATACCTCAATATATTTCGGGGAGAACCAGCTATCACCGAGTTTGATTGGCCTTTCACCCCTATCCACAAGTCATCCCAATGGTTTTC